>NZ_BQXQ01000007.1 GCF_030159055.1 Acidovorax sp. SUPP3334 | reverse complement strand
GCGACCTTCCAATGTCAATCTGGCATTCTTATGGCTGTTCATCCGGTGGGATCCCTCTGTGACTCTGAAGCGTGTTAACTCCAGTTTCCCAGACCCATTCGGGTGAACAACCTATTGAGACATCACACCTAGCCCTGCTGCGCGATGGGCTGGTGGCCGGCGCCGAACCCGACATGGGCAACTGGCTGCAGGCGCTGGCGCTCATGGCCACCTACGGCAAGCACTTCAGCGCGGCCGAACTCAAGCACATCTTCTCCAGCTGGAACCGGATCGAAGCCGACTGGCTGATCGTCAAGGACCAGGTGCGCCAGGCCATGGACGAGGGCCTGCCGTTCGACACGCCCGCGGTACAGGCACTGGCCTACCGCTGGATGGCGCTCATGCTGCACTGGATGGGCGGCGACGTGGACCTGCTCGAACGCTGGGGCCACATGTTCCGCACCGAGCCCAGCACCCAGGGCCGCAACCATGCGCCGCCCGGCGACATGATCCGCTACATCGAATCCGCCATAGAGCTGCGCATGGACCTGCTGCTGCGCTACCTGGACCGCGACGACCTGCGCCAGCTGGGCCACGTGCACCACACGCAATGGCAGGCGCTGGAGCAGCAGGTACAGCTTCTGCTGGCCGAAGGCATTCCCCCGGGCCATCCCCGCGCGCGGGATGCCGCCGGACAGTGGGACACGCTGTTCGGCACCCTGTGCCGCAACGACGCCGCGCTGCGCGCCAAGCTGATGCGCGCATCGGCCAGCGAGCCATTGCTGCGCGCCGGCTCCCCGCTGAGCGAGCCCGTTCGCAACTACCTGCAGGCCGTGCCGCGCCAGCCGGCGATGGCGCCGTCGGCCTGAAAAAACCGCTTGACCCTCACGTTGCGTGAGGCTTCACAGTCGGCCCCTATCGCTGCCCCTCGTGCAGCCCACGGACCGACCCCATGCCACCTTCACCGCCCAACGACCCGCGCGCCGCGCTGTTCCGGAACCCCGACTTCCGCTGGATGCTCAGCGGCACGGCCCTCACCATGCTGGGCGACCAGTTCACGCTCATCGCCCTGCCCTGGCTCGTGCTGCAGATGACCGGCGACACGCTGGTGCTCGGAACGGTGCTGGCCCTCATGAGCGTGCCGCGCGCGCTGTTCATCCTGGTCGGCGGCGCGCTGGTGGACCGCCACTCGCCCAAGCAGGTGCTGATGCTCACCAAATACGCCAACCTGGCCTTGCTGGGCGTGCTCAGCGCGCTGGTGCTGACCGGCGCGCTCACGCTGTGGATGGTCTATGCGCTGTCGCTGGCCATCGGCCTGGCCACCGCCTTCAGCATTCCGGCCGGCACGGCCATGCTGCCCCACGTGGTGCCACGCACGCAGCTGCAGGCCGCCAACGGCATCAGCATGGGCATCCGCCAGTTCACGATGTTCCTCGGCCCGCTACTGGCCGGGTTGCTGATCGCCCTGTTCGGCGACGGCACCAACGGGGGCGGGGGCGCGGGCGGCACCAGCGCCGGCGCGGTGGGCAACGCCATGGCCAACGCGACCGGCATCGGCGTCGCCTTCGGGCTCGATGCGCTCAGCTTCGGCCTTTCGGCCTGGACGCTGTCCAAGGTGCGCCTGCTGCCAGCGGTGCCGGCCCCGTCCGCCCGCCCCGCCCGCCCCGACGGCACCGCCGCGCCTGCGGTGCTGGCCTCGGTGGCACAGGGTCTGGCGCACTTCTGGCGCGACCGCGAACTGCGCACCTGCTTTCTCTACTGGAGCGCGGTGGCGGTGCTCATCATGGGCCCGCTGCACATCGCCATGCCGGTGCTGGCCAGCAGCCTGCCCCACCTGGGCGCCGCCGCGTTCGGCACGCTGGTCGGGGCGCACGGTGCGGGCACGCTGGCAGGCATGGTGGCCTCGGGCATGCTGCCGCGCCTGCGCTGGGGCAGCCTGGGAATGACACTGCTGGCGTTCGACGCCACCATCGGCCTGCTGTTCATCCCCATGGGCGTGATCGGCGCGCTCTGGCAAGGCATTGCGCTCATGCTGGCCATCGGCCTGCTGGGCGGCTTCATGCAGGTGCGCATCTTCACGTGGATCCAGCAGCGGGTGCCACCGGCGCTGATCGGCCGGGCGATGGCGCTGTTCATGTTCATTTTCATGGGCCTGGCGCCGATTTCCGCCGCCGTCACGGGATGGGTGATGAGGGGCATCACGCTGGCCCAGTTGTTCGCGGGCTGCGGCGGCGCGCTGGTCGTCGTGGCGGCGCTGGCCTTCCTGCTCACGCCGCTGCGCCAAGTGAACGACGCACCCGGCCCGGCGGCCCGCTGAACCGCACCGCTTGCTCGCACGCACGCAGCGGCGTGGTATGACTTGGCGCGGCGTGGCGCAGCGAACGCTCGCGGATGGCGGACAAGCGCTGCGCCGAGGCACCGGGCGCAAGCCACGTATTCGCCGCAGGCTTCTGGCTGGCCGGTACCGGAGGGCGGGCGTACACTGGTCCCCTTCCGTGCGGCGCTGGCGCCGCTGCCGCTGCCTGCCGTCGCTGCCTCGCCCATGAGCCGTCCTGATCTTTCGCTTCTCCTGCCCCCCGGTTCGGAGCCCCCCCCCGAGCCGTCGCCGCCCGAACACCCCGTGCCCCCGCCCGCGCACCGGGCCGAAGGCCCCGTGGCCGCCCTCATCGGCGAACTGCGCGCCTACCAGGCCGAGCTGGAGGTGCAGAACAAGGTGCTGCGCTACAGCCAGACCGCGGCCGAGAGCGCCTCGGAGCGTTTCGAAACGCTGTTCGCCAGCGTGCCCCTTTCGCTCATGGTCCTGGACGAGCACGACATCGTGGTGCAGGCCAATTCGATGGCGCACCGGTCGTTTCAACCCACCGAAGCCGACCGCCCCGTCACCTCGCTGATGCCCTTCGTGAGCGCGGCCGATGCCGACCGGGTGCGCGAGGCCTTCGCCCAGGCGCGCGAGCACGGCCACAGCGAGGCCACCGAAGTGGTCTTTCAGGTCGGCGCTGCGGACGGCAACAGCAACATCACGGGCGATCTGCACATCGCCCGCATCGAGGCCCCGCAGGAAAGCGGCCCGCCGCTGCTGCAGTTCCTGTGCGCGGTGATCGACCAGGGCCCGCTGCTGACCGAGCGCCAGGCGCTGCAGCAAAGCGCGCAGGCCCTGCAGGAGCGCAACGCCCAGCTGCACGCCAGCGAGCGCCGGCTGGAGGCCGTCATCAACTCCGCGCTGGACGCCATCCTCTGCGTGGACCGCTACCAGCGCATCACCGTCTTCAACCCCACCGCCGCGGCGCTGTTCCAGTGCGCCACCGCCGACGCCATGGGCAGCCCGCTGGAGCGTTTTCTGCCCGACGCGGCCCAGGCGCTGGCGTTCGCGCAGCTCACCACGCAGGCCGTGCTGGGCGAGATGGTGGCGCACACCGCCAGCGGCAAGGAACTGGCCGTGGAAGTGAGCATGTCGTTCGAACGCCATGCCGAGGGCGAGACCACCACGGTCTTCGCGCGCGACCTCACGGGGCGCAAGAAAGCCGAAGCCCACCGCAGCGGACTGGAAGCCCAACTGCGCGAATCGCACAAGATGCAGGCCGTGGGCACCATGGCCGGCGGCATCGCGCACGACTTCAACAACATCCTGAGCGCCATCCTGGGCAACGTCGAACTGGCCAAGGCCGATTGCGGCGCCGGCTCGCCCGTGCTGGAGAGCCTGCACGAGATCGACAAGGCCGGGCGCCGCGCGCGCGACCTGGTGCGCCAGATCCTCACCTTCAGCCGCAACGAGCCCCCGCAGCGCACCGCCGTGAGCGTGCACGACGCCGTGCACGACACCGAGCGCCTGCTGCGCGTGACCTTGCCGCCCGCCATCGAACTGCGCGTGCGGCTGGACGGCGAGCTGCCGCCCGTGCTGGCCGACGCCACGCAGGTGGAGCAGGCACTGCTCAACCTGTGCACCAACGCCATCCACGCGATCGGCGAGTCCCGCGGCACCGTGTGCGTGGAAGCCTCCGCCCTCGAACCCGACCTGCGCCTGTGCGAACGGCTGGGCCTGCCCCTGGGCGAATACGTGGCCCTGACCGTGGTGGACAACGGCCCTGGCATCGACGCGGCCACGCAGCAGCGCATCTTCGAGCCCTTCTTCACCACCAAGCCGGTAGGCCAGGGCACGGGCCTGGGCCTTGCCGTGGTACACGGCGTGATGCGCACGCACAGCGGCGCGGTCGACGTACACAGCGTCCCGGGCGAAGGCAGCCGCTTCACGCTGTACTTTCCCATCGCGCCCGACTCCGTGCCCAGCGCCGCGCCCCAGTTGCCCGCCACTGCCGCGCCTGTGCAGGCCCAGCCGGCCCAGCCGGCCGATGCGCGCCTGCGCCACGTCATGTACGTGGACGACGACGAGGCGCTGGTGTTTTTGGTGCGCCGCCTGCTGCGCCGGCGCGGCTACCAGGTGACCGGCTTCACCGACCCGCACGAGGCCACCGAGGCCCTGCGCGCCGACCCCGCCGCCTACGACCTGCTGGTGACCGACTACAACATGCCCGGCTACTGCGGCGTCGATCTGGTGCGCGAGGCCAAGCGCATCCGCCCCGACCTGCCCGTCGCTCTGGCCTCGGGCCACGTGACGGCGGAAATCGAGCAATCGGCCCTGGCGGAAGGCGCCAACGCCCTCATCCACAAGCCCAACGACGTGGAAGAGCTTTGCGCCACCGTGCACCAACTGGTGCATGGCAGCGCAGAGATGCCTGCGCAAGGCACGCCCAGCGGCCTGGGCAATGGCAGCTGAGGCCCCTGCGGCCGGCCACGTCTTCGCCGACGCATCGCTTGACAACTCCCAAAGCGCTTCCGAATGCGAATGCCTGTTTGCCGACGATGACCTGCTCGTGCTGCACAAGCCCTGCGGCCTGCTGTGCGTTCCCGGGCGCGGCCCCGACAAGCAGGACTGCCTGAGCGCCCGCGCCCTGGCCCGGTGGCCCGAAGCGCTGGTGGTGCACCGGCTGGACCAGGCCACCTCGGGCATCGTGCTCATGGCCCGCCATGCCCAGGCGCAGCGCGCGCTGGGCGATGCGTTCGCCGAGCGGCGGGTGGACAAGCGCTACGAAGCGGTCGTGCAGGGCCTGCCCCTCGCGCAGCGGCCCGACACGCACCCATCAGACACCCAACCACCCGACACGCAAACACCCGACAGGCAGTTGCCCGACAACGCCGATACAGCCTCTGAGGTCTGGAACACCATCGACCTGCCGATCGCGGCCGACTGGGACCGCCGGCCGCTGCGCGTGATCGATGCCGCCGCCGGCAAGCCGAGCCTCACGCGGTGGCGCGCGCTGGCCCATGACTGCACTGCGCAGACCACCCGCGTGGAACTGCAGCCCGTCACCGGCCGCACGCACCAGTTGCGCGTGCACTTGGCCGCCATCGGCCACCCGATCCTGGGGGATGCGCTGTATGCCGACCCAGCGGTCCAGGCCCGCGCCCCGCGCCTTTTGCTGCATGCGCGCCAGATCGCGTTCACGCACCCGCGCACCGGGCAACCGATGGCGTTTTCACGGCCTGCACCCTTTTAGTGTTTCAGGCTTCCAGCACAATCAACACTAGGGGGTATAGCTATTATTTTCATAGCATGCTGAACTGCGGAAACTGGGAGCGCCTTGGCCGCCCCCTGTGCCGTGCGCGCGGGCCGCGCAGTACCATCGCCGGATGCCTCAACACCTCACGATCCTGACGGGCGCCTCGCGCGGCATGGGGCGGGCCATGGCCCGCCTGCTGCTCAAGCCCGGCCATGCGCTGCTCACCCTTTCTCGCACCACCAATGCCGAACTGGCCGCCGAAGCCGCGCAAGCCGGCGCCACGCTGGAGCAGTGGGAGCAGGACCTGTCGCAAGGTCTGCACGCCGCCGCCCGGCTGCGCGCCTGGCTGGCCAACGCCCCGGCCGGGCAGTATGCGAGTGCCACCCTCATCAACAACGCCGGCGTGGTCCCACGCATCGCCCCGCTCTCCGGCAGCGATCCGGCCGATCTGGCCCATGCGCTGCGCGTGGGGCTGGAAGCGCCGATGCAGCTGAGCGGTGCCTTCCTGGGTGCCACCGAGAACTGGCCGGTGCCGCGCAAGGTGCTCAATGTGTCATCTGGCCTCGGTCGCCGGGCCATGGCATCTCAAGCATGAAGGGAGTTGAGATAAACCCAACAACAACGCTGCGAAAAATGGGATTTTGGGGAACGTTGGGGAATCGGCTGGAACGGAGCAATGTAATCGGCTTGCAGTGGATGTAATTGCAAACCATCCTGGGCATCAGACCGGCAACTGCATCTGATCGTCGTTCGATTGTTTGGCGAGACGCGCCTTCACCCGGCTGAGGAGTTTACGCATGCCACGCTCGCCCATGCCGTACTTCAAAGCCAACTCTCCATAATTTCCGCCAGTGAATTGGCGGTAGATCTCGATCTCCAACAAACACAGCTTCCGCCGCTGATCCTTCGGGAACGAGATCAGTTGGCCGCCCCAATGGTCTGCGACATGATCCGCAAGCGCGTGGGCCACCAGGCTTGCAGCGACTTCTGGCAGGCCGTATTCAAGCAACAAGTGGCTGACCAAGCGAACCAAGTCTTCCAGCAATTCGTTGCGCCGCTCTGACATGCGGGATTCTTGGCTCATACCGCCTCCTGTGGCTTGAGAGCAGTCAGATCAGCCGCAATGGGCCGCTCCAGCGCCCCCATGAGGCATTCCCAGGCCCACCAGTGCATATCGAAGCCCTGGCCCCGGATCAAATAGCGCTGCGCTTGCAATGCCAGTTCCGCCCGCGCTGGCGACAAAGGTGAAGCGCGATGTGCCGCGATGACTTCCTGGCGCAGAGCGGCCACGGCGGCAGGTAGGCGGCGCATGGTCCATTTCTTCAGGGTCTCGATGAGCTTCTCGATCTTGTCGTCACGCGCCCAGCGCAGATCGTCCACATAGGCGATGCGCTTGACGTAAGCGGCCAGCGCCTTCTCCGATGGATCGCTCACCTCGCCCAACGCATGCAGGAAGAGCCACAGCGCGCGCACTTTACTGGCGTCCCGGTTGATGGTCTGCGGCCGGTCCCCGGCCTTCGGACGAACCACGAAGCCCTTGCTTTTCATGTGCGCCAGCACCCGCTCCATGCTAGGCACATCCATCGCGGCGAGCGATTCAGACCCTCCGATCATGCGCAGGATGTCGCGGTAGGCAAGATCGTCGAGACCGGACAGACGGCCGAGATCGCGCCGCGCCACCTGGATCAACTTGATCAATGTGGTGCGGCGGGCATTGGAAGCGGTTTTGGCGGGGATCATTGACGGTGCTCCAGGTGGCTCACCACTGCCCCCAACAGGGGCAGCAGAAAGCCGGCTGGCTCAGTTCAGCGCATCCTTCAGCGGCTTGCCCGCGGTGAACTTCGGTGCCATGCTGGCCTTGATCTTGAGGGCCTCGCCCGTCTTCGGATTGCGGCCCATGCGGGCCGCCCGCTTGGTCACCGAGAAGGAGCCGAAGCCCACCAGGGTCACGCTGTCGCCTCGTTTCAATGTGTCCCGGATGGACGCCAAAGCAGCCTCCAGGGCAGCGCCCGCAGCCACTTTGGTAATGCCGGCCTGGTCAGCCACGTTTTCGATCAATTCGGTCTTGTTCATTCGCTACTTTCAAGAGTTGGAGAAATCCCGGTGAACGGCACCTGGAACCGGATCGGTCAGCGAACTGGAAACGCCCCGACCTGCGGCAGTTGCGGCCCTGGAAAGGCCGTGGCACCCACCGCTTGCCACGTGTCATCCGTCAGAGGGTCATGCGGCGCCGCCTTCCTTGCGCTCGATGCGTACCAAGGGGTAGCGAATGCTGTCGGTCGAGCTCGCGTCACCAGGGGTCTTGTAGCGCAGCGTGTCGCCCACCACCAGCTTCTCGTGATCGATGACCACGTTGCCGCACCATATCGACGCCTGGAAGGGCTCGCACCCAATCACCGTGCCCTTTGCATCCAGTTCCCAGCGCAGGAAATCCTGGCCGTGGTCCTCAAAGGTCACCACCGTAGCCACCCTGTCCAGATGGCGGATGCGGCGATGCACAGCGCTCGCCACGGTCTTCTGCAGGCCAGGCACTAGCAGCGCCGCAGCGCAATAAGCCCGTTCAAAAGAGCCCACAACGCGAAGGCGGTCGTCCGCCGTGACGTGATAGGTCGGCACGCCGTCATACACGCCGGCCTTGAAAGGGTTGTTGGTCATTTGGTCCTCCAAACCCGGATACCGGCTTCGAGCGTGCGGGTCGCAAGGGTCTTGCCCGTCGCGTCTTTGTAGGCCTTCACGGCGGTGCTGATTGAAGACCGGGCGGCATAAGGAACGAGGAACGAATCGCCCGGCTCCAGCTTGTCCAGCAGGGGCGACCAATCCATCACCTTGACCCCTGATGGAAGGGGTACGCCCTTTTCGATGGGCACTGCGCGCGCATCCATGGTGAAGCGCGGAGATTGCTTTCTGGCCTGCGGAGCCGGAGCCGTAGGCGGCGGGGCGGATGACTCACTGCGGGGCACGGCGCGCCCTTCGGCCGACGCGATGCCCTTGCGCTCCAGCCATCCGTGAAAACCGCCGCTGCCAGGCTGCTCCGGCACATTCAGGGCGACCTTGCCGGCGCGGTAGACCAGCTCGCCGCTCTCGAGGTCCTCGGCGCGCGTCAACAGGCCGGCCTGGACGGCGGGGCCGAGCAGCGTGTGAATGTTGCGGCGATCACAGTCGCATTTGGCGGCGATCAGATCGGCGTCCAGTTTCTCTTCGGAGTGCGCCTGCAGGAACTGGGCCACCTTCCAGGCGACGGAATTCTCGCGTGGGGTGTAGGTAGCGTTCATACGGCCACCATGTCCAGGGGAATCGGTGCATAGCGGTCGGTCGTGCCGATGCGCTCGTAGAACCGGATGTATTGCTTGGTGCCGATCACCTGAACGGACTCGCCGATGGCCGTCATCGCTTCCTTCCAGCGGTCGTCCTTGATCTCCAGCCGGCGCAACGCCAGGATGCGGCCCACGTTGAGGTTGCCTTCCTTGTCGGTCTGGAACGCCTGCTGCACCAGCACCATGATCTCGGGGCGGCTCCCCTGCGCCCACTCGTTGATGCATTCGTCGATCAACGCTTTGGCCGCCTGCAGGCGCTCGTCGAACGTGATGGCCTCGGCCGTGGCGACCTGGAGCTTGTAGGCGCCGTCGAACGTGTGCAAGGTGATGTTGCCTTTCGAGCCGCCGCGCTTGACGCCGTACTGCTCGGCGCTCAGTTCCGCGAATGCGGCCACGTCGCCGAAAATCTTGGCCTTGTTTTCGACCAGCAGGGCGTTGAGGCGCTTGGCGATGGCGACCAGTTCACGCACCAGCCGGTCGCGCTCCTGGTCCACGGGTTTCACCATTTCGATGGGTACGAGGTGGCCCTGCGCGTTGCGCAGATAGCCGTCGGGGATATGGTCTGCCACGATGGGTTCCTTTCAATGGACAGCGGTGGAGCCGGTTGGGGTGGCGGTGGAGGCTTGGAGCATCTCGCCTGCCAGTTGGCCCAGGGTCATGGCGCACACGCCGATGCCGTGGGGCGACAGGGATTGCACGTGGATGCGATAGAGCATCACCAGGGCCTCCAGTACCACCACGGTGCGTCGCGGCTCTGCCTGCCGCAGCACCCGGTCGATGATTTCGGCAGCGAGGGCGCCTGCTTCGTTCTGCAGGTCGGCCGTTGTGAAGTCGTTGGACATGGTTTTTCCTTTCAGAGACTCAGTGCCGGGGGGGAATGTCGATGCCAGCGCCCAGGGCCTTGGCTATCGACTCCACCGTGCGCAGCAGCACCTCGGGGGTTTCGTGCAGCCGCCCCGTTTGCTGGGCAACCGTGAGGTAGGTGGCGAGCAGCGCATCCAGCGTGATATCCACCAGTTCCGCCTTTTCCGCGAGGCATTGCTGGATGGACAGGGAGAGCACCATCACGCGCTCATGCGCTTCGGCGCGGTCGATATCGATGGTCGTGCTTTCGGTCATCAGAGCAGCCCTCCACCGATGCGGCGGGCCGGGAGCCGGTCCAGCTCGGGGCGGATGCCAAGGCACATCTGCTGGCCCACGGCCATGCCCTGCAGGTGAATGCGATCCATGCGGGTGTCCAGCTTGTAGATTTCCGCCGCAGCGATCACCAGCGCCGTCGTCAGCACCAGGACCAACGCGCTCAGCACGACGACGAGGGGGATTCGGGGATAGCGGCGCACCTTCATGGGACCTCCCGGCGGGGTACGACAGACACCACACCTTCAAGGTACAGCGCGCTGATGATGGCTTCGCAGTCGGAGCGGAACTGCCCCCGCATGTGGCCGCGGCTGCCATCGTCCATGCTGATGAGAATGAGGTAGCTGCGCATGCTCATGCCTCCTCCAGATACCAGGGCTCGGCCTGCTTCGGGTTCGCAAGCAGCCATGCCAGCTTCACCCGGTAGCCGTCCCCCATATGGACTGCGTTACCACTCACCAGGATGCGCGCTACCTGGGCGAGATACCTGTAGCCACGGCGCGTGGCTGGCGCGGCGAACGTCATCGTCATGGCATGCCAGCGCTCATCGTCGAAAGCATCGCTGCCCGAAGGCAGGCCCAGCGCGCTGTAGCCATCCAGGATCAGGCGCAGCTGCGCCTGATCGGCGAGTTCAATGTAGAACGGGTACTGAGCACCACCAACGGGAGAAAGCTCATCCGGGGCGCTGCCGAAGGCGCAGCCAAACAGCGTCAATCCATGGTCATTCGCGCGGATGGCTCGCAGCGCGGCGATTTCGTCGTGCAATGGGGTGGTCATGGTCAGCCTTCCGCCTGCAGCACATCGGGCTGCGCCACACGCACCACGTCGCGGTCCACACGCGGCGCACCCAGGGCCGCGGCGGTGTTCAGGCACAGCGTCACCCAGTTGTTCACGTTCAGCGGGTACAGCATCGACAAAGGGGCGCTGCGCCCGCCGCGCTGCACCGTCAGGCGCGTACGCAATTCATCGACGCCCTCAGGCGTCAGGAACTCGTCCAGGGCGCGCCCTGCCGCCTTGACGCGGTGCTGCAGGTAAGCGCTCAGATGCGACTCCAACGGGCCCAGGCGCACGATGCTGGCGCGCTGCATGCTCTCGCGCACGTCGTGGCGCGTTAGCTTCTTCTCCAACTCGGGGTGGCCCATCAGCAGCACGCCCAGCATGGGCTGGCGCCCCAGGCGCATTTCCTCGTTCAGGCGCTTGAGCTGGTTCAGCGTCACAGTGGGCGTGGCGTGCGCCTCTTCGATGATCAGCAGGTGCCGATGCTCCTGCAGGGTGCTTTTTTCCAGCAACTCGCGCACGAACTGGCTGCGCTGCTGGGCGCCTTGCGGCACACGGGCCTTCTTGTCCAACGCGTAGGCAATGGCCGTATACAGGTCGGCGGTGCGCAAGGGGGTGCCCTTGCCCTCACTGTCATCCATGGCCGCCACGCTGGGCCGGATGCACACCACAGGCAGGCGCTCGCGCACGATCTTGTCGCGCATTGCGTCCAGCATGGTCGTCTTGCCCGCGCCGCTCTCGCCGACCACCGCCACCATGTTGCCGCCGATGGCGGCCTGCCAGGCCGCCTGGTGGATGTAGGCGATCTCGCCGCTGGTGAACATGTCGGCATCCGTCTGCACCTCCCCCTCAAAGGGGTTGCGCAGGTGCAGCCTGAACTGCTCCACGGCCTGCAGGGTCAGGGCCGGTTTAGGGATTAACATAGATTCCTCCTCTGGGGTTTCGGTTGGTTTCTGGGCTTCGGGGGCGACCTCGCCAGGCTGTAACCTGGCGGGGTCAACTTCATTGCGGGCTTGCAATGCCTGCAAAACTTGGGATGGCACACCGCGTGCGGCCAGGCAGTCGAGTACGCGGCGCCATACATCAGCGGGGTTGCGCACCGGCAACCGGCCGTACTTGACGATCAGGCACACCGAGGCGCTCGACAGCCCGATGGCTCGGGCCAGGTCCGCCTGGCTGATCGCATGCGCGGCCAGGACCGAGGCCAGCGACAGCGTGGTGGTAGCGGTTGCCACAGAGGGCACGGCGCGCTTCATCGGCCGCCCCCCACGGCGCGCAGGCCGGTTGGCACCGGCATGGCCGGCACATCGACTGGCTCCATGGCTTGGCGACGCGCGGCCACCAGGCCATCGGCCACGTCGCGCGACACACCGGCATCGCCATGCTTTTGCGCCAGCCAAGCGTAAGTGCCAGGGTCGTACAGGTCGCCCAGCGCCTGCCGCATGTACTGGCAGGCCGCGGCCACCGACATGCGCTCGGGCTCCACGCGGGGTGCCATTGCTTCATGGGGCGTGCCGCGCTGCTGCAGAAAGTGCGGCAGACTGTCCGCCTTGGCCTTGATGTCCGCGAACGGGTCGAACTGACCCAGATAGGGCGCCGCACCCGACCTGACAGCCGCCTGCACCTGCGTGGGCGTGGCAGGCAAGCCATCGCGGGCGAATGCCTGGGCCGCGATGCGTGCACGGCGGTCATCGGCCGGCGTGGCAGGCATGGCCTTGAACTCACCCTTTTCCAGCACCGGGGCGTCAGCGTCGTAGCCCATCCAGCCCTTGGCCGCAGGCTGCACCTCATGCCACGCGATCTCGCCCGTCTCGCGGTTGGTGACGCCCACGCGCACAGCGGGTGCCGCCAGCGGGTTGATGCACACCAGCACCTTGTCTCCCACCGACACGCCAGGCACGTAGCGCACGTCGTATTCGCGGCTGCGCAGGCCCCGGGTGGCAAAGCTCACGCGCAGGTTGCCCGTCACCGTGCGCGTCTCGGCCAGGCTCACGGGCAGCTCGCGCATGATCTCCATCGCGGGGGCCACGCGCAGGTGTTCCGGGCCGATCGTGCTCCAGGCCGCATAGGGGGCCATGTTGTGGCGGCTGTGCACGTGCGTGCCGTTGTAGGCATGCATCCACAGCTCGGCCAAGGCATTGAGCATCGGCACCGTGATCTGCGCCCGGTCCATGAATCGCAGGCGCGACTCGAACCCCCGCTCGAACACGTTCTGCGTGTTCTCGGCGGACCCGGTCGCCCGGCTGTTGCGCGGCTTGTGCCACTGCTGGCGGATGTTCATCGCACTGCAGAAGTTGCGAAACGGCGCACTCTTGAAGCACCCGCCCTGGTCGGTGTAGAGCATCGTGGGCACGCCGTGCAGCGGCATCGCAGTGCCCTTGGCGTCCTGGCGCTGCGTCATCGCCCACATCAGGAAATCCAGCGCGTTCCCGGTCGTCTCGCCGCCCACGTAAAAGCGCACCGCCTTGGCGCCGCTGGCATGCTCGGCCGCAACGAACCGCACCAACAGCTTGTCGATCACCTGCACCAGGTTGGCCGGCTTGTTCTTGTAGTGCACGCCGTCCACGTCCAGCAACTGCAACTCGCCGCTGGGCGCGCGGTACAGCACGCACACCGAGGCATCCACCTGCCACACCGCATTGATGTGTTCGGTGCGCATGCGCACGTGCGGCGTGGGCTGTGCCAGGCTGCGCCCGTCCAGGCCGCGCTGGCGCAGCAGCCGGGCGACATGGTTGGCCGACAGGCGCGTGGCCACCTTGCCCGCCGCGTGCAGCATGTCGATGGTCTCTTGCAGCGAAATCATCCACTTGCCCGCGCGCCGGTCGAGCAAGATGGTGCCCGCGATGGTCTCCAGCTCGTCGTTGGTGATAGCCGATGCGCCCGCATCCACCCGCCGCTTGCGCGGCTTGGTCAGGCCCAGTTGGTGCGAAGCCTGCGCCACCAGCGTGTGCGTGCGCTGGGCGGACAGGCCCAGCAGGGCGGCGGCGCGCTGCACGATGGCGCCGCGCGCGCCATGCGCCGCAGCGGCGGCCTCGTGGGCGGCGTTGGTGATGACTTCCATACGAATGGCATCCATGGTTCAAAGGGGCGTTGAAGTGCGCGTCACTGCGCCGTGCTGTTGCGCGCTTCCAGGACCGCCAGCGCTGCTTCGTCCAGCCAGTCCGGGCGAATGCGCGCTTCCAGGTCCACGCTGATGCCGAACTCCTGCGCCATGTCGGCCAGCTGCTGCGCCAGGAACTCGATGGACTGGCGCGCCACCTGCTGGATCGCCTCGGGCGCATTGCCGCCGCTGTCCGACAGCGCCGCGTCGGCGGCGGTGAACACGGCATGCATGCGCAGGTAGGCCCGGCTGGTCGATAGGGTGATGGATGACAGCAGCGTCTGCTCGGCCTTCGTGCGTGCCACGCTGCCGGGCGGAGGGGTGAACTTCTCGCCGCGCGCCAGCTCCAGCGCCTGGGCCTGCTCGGTCATCTTGGCGGCGTTGTCGGCCAGCACGCGGTCCTTGGCGGCGAGCTGAGTGCCGGCTTCGCCCACCTTGGCCTCCAGGGCTTCCTTCTCCTTGGCGTGCCTGGCGATGATCTCTTCGGCCAGTTCCACGAAGCCCTCTTTGTCGCCCGCCTTGGCGACTTCGATCAGGGCTTGTTTCTGGTCTTCGGGCAGGCGGCGGTACTGGCGCAGCTCGCGGTAGCCGATGCCCATGCGGGACATGGAGTCGAGGGCTTCTTCGCCAAGCGTGTTGAGGTTCGTGATGTCTTCATCGACTTGCGCAACGGAACGACCGAGCAGGCGGCAGAAGTCTTCCCATGTGCCTTTTGAAAATTCCTGACCGTCAGGACTTTTTTGACCTTTGAGGGAACGATACAGCTTGTTTTCCTTCACGAAGGCCAACTTGGAAGTCCTGACCGTCAGGGAAAATTTGCTGAACGCATCCGCCATCTGCGCCTGCCCCAGCAGTTGGTTCAGCAGGTCGCGCTCCTGCCCATAGGCCGCCTGCATGGCCGACGCCTGGTCGGCCGCAGCCACCGCCTGCGCCACGGGCGCCAGGTCCGTCTCCACCACCACCGGAACGGCGACGGGCGCAGCCTTGCGCCCGCGCTTTGCGGGCGCGCTTAAAAGGTCTTTCGTCACGAGGTCTGTACTGTCTTTCACGGCGTGCTTTCAATGTTTGCGAGGGTTCTGGGCTGCGATTCAATGGGGGGCGAACATGCCCCGGATGCCCGCGGCCTGGCCGTAGCGCTGGGTGGTGTCGAGCAGGCCCTGCACGTTGGCGCGCACACCGGCGGCATAGCGCTCGCTGATCTCGATCACGTGGGGCGCCAGGCGCCAGCGGCCCTGGGGCGTCTGCTCGGCCCAGCCGGCCGTGCGCAGGTTGTTAAGGTCGCGCAGCGCGGTAGGCGCGGTGCAGCGCAGGGCGCTGGCCACCTCCACGTTCGCCAGGCCCTGCAGCTCGTGCCCGGCCAGCAGGTCGATGAGCTGCAGCAGGCGCTGCTGGCCGGCGTTGGTGTAGTCGGCGCTCATGCAGGCACCCGTTCGGCGGCGAGTCGGGTCAAGGCTTCGGCGGCTGCGGCCTGTGCCGCTCGCTCGGCGAGCGTGGGGCCATACCAGTGCTGGAACACCACGGTGCAGCCGCTCGGGTCGCGCGCCGTCTTCGTCAGCAGCGGGCGGTCGGGGTTGGCCGCGCCGTGATCCGTCTCCGGCAGGGCAATGCGGTCGAACTCTTCGCGCTTGACGATGCCGACATACACGTAGTCGGGCGTCATCACGCTGGCCCAGTTGGAATCGAGGGGCATGGTCAAAACTCCAGATCCGGCGCGACACAGCGCGCCACGTTGTGGTGATGGAAGGCCACCTGCTCCAGATGCGCGCGCAGCGCCTCCAAGGTGGCGGCGGTGTCGGCCTGGGCCGGGTCGGCGTAGAAGGTGGTCAACAGGGCCAGGGCCGCGGCGCAGCCGCTGTTGACCGCCAGCAACTCGGCCTCGCCCACCGCGCGGCCCGTGGGCATGGGCACCACCAGGCGCCCGGCTGCGGCGGCATACCAGTCGGTCACGTAGTGGCAGCCGCAGGCCAGCTCGTAGGCCGGCACCAGGATGGCCGGCATGCGGCCGGTTCCAAGCCACTTGTAGAGGCTGTCGTGGGTCACGCCCATGCGGTCGGCGATGCGCTCCACCGAAAGGTTCCAGCGCTCCTGAGCGAACTCTTTGCACAGGCGCATCGCATGCACCAAGCTGTTGGCGCGCAGGTGTTTCCAGTTGCGGCGGCTCATTGGAAGAACCTCCGCGAAGCGGCGTCCAAACAAATGCCGGCTGTGCCACGCGTCGCTGCGGTTGGCGAGCCGTACAGTCCGGCACCAACACCACAAGCCAAGGGGCTAGCAATGGACAACGACGAAGACTTCATCCGACTCAGCGACAGCGATGACGCGCTATACCGCGCCTTGGGCGTACTAGTCGCACAGTTGCACCGAGCGCGAATCATTGAGGCCTCCGCGCTGACATCGGAGATGCGGCAGTTGGCTGGCAAGATGGAGCGGGAGGAGCCTGATCGTCCAATGAGTGCGCAGGGCTTACGCCAGATTGCAGCGTCGATTGATGGCGCGATTCCGGGTTGGGATGAACTGCGCGCTGTGCAAGACCTGTATCGCCCAGGTCTTCCAGGCTCAGGGAGCCCGTGAAAGGGGCGCGGCGCAGAGCACGAGCGCCAGTAAGATGCTTGCTGGACATACCGCTCATGCCGCCGCCAGCTGCATGCGGGGCTTGGCCTGCTGCCGCGAAACCTGGCCCTGCTTGAGACCCAGTTCCACGGCGATGTTGTGGCTTTCGCCCCGCAGGCACTTGCGCTGGGGAGCCCGGTCGTCGTCGTTGACGATCATGCAAACCAGCGCGGCCGAATAGCCGCGCTGCTTGGCCCAGTCCGAGTAAGACCAGCCACGGCTGGCGAACTCGTTGCGGACCTGTTGACGGGTTTTTAGGGGCATGGTGGTGCGTCCTGTTTTGTTGTCACCAGTTGGCGCTGGTGATGTGGTGTGAAAACGTGTTGGGATGGATTATGGCTCAGAAATCTGAGCTTTTTTGAAAAAATGGATCAGAAAACTGATATTGGAGATCGCATCCGCCTGGAGCGTGAGCGACTCGGCCTGACTCAGCCCGCTTTTGCGGCACTGGGCGATGCCTCCAAAAGTTCGCAGTTGGCGTGGGAGCGGGAAACCGCCTATCCCAACTTGAAAGTGCTGGCCGCTTGGGCGCGCGCTGGCGCTGATGTGGGCTTCATTGCGTCAGGGCGTGTGACAGCGACCGGCCTGAGTTCTGAGGAAGAAACGCTGGTTGCGTACTACCGTGAAGCACCGCGGGAAGTGAAGCGCGCGGCCTTAAGTGCTTTGATAAGTGCATCTGCGGCTGACGCCGTGAGTGGTACGCAGATGCGCGATGTCACGATGAACAACAATGCAGTGGGCGGCGTGCAGATCGGTTTCTCAGCGGGCGCCAAAGTGAAAGTGCCGAAGAGGTCATGAGCCTGCGGTGTCGAAGGAAAAATAGCCGGCACCTACCGCACATTTCCCCGCAATAGTTTTGTTACAAGCATTCACAATGACGGGAAAGAGGGAGTGTGAATGCCGAATTGGATGGAGTGGGTCGCCGTTAGATTGAGGCCCGTTAGGTTGACCAACAATGCGGAGAAGGCGGTTCAGATGGGCGTGGTGCAAGGCAATGTCACCGTGGTCAACGTGATCCACTTCCCGCCGCATGTGACCATGAACTGCGCAAGTTGTCAGGCGTTGAAGAACAGGCTGGAGGCCCTGGAGAAATGAGCCAAAAACAGGGAGGACTAATGATGAAAATAATCCGTGCGGGAGCATTGATGGCGGCCTTCTGTCTATTCTCCGCATGCGGCGACGCAAGCAAGGGGCAACTGCAGATGCCGGAAAAACTAGATCCTGCGCTCAATGCTGTGGTGTCCGAAGCATGGCCCAAGGTGAAGAAGGCGTGCGTGGGCCTGGATCGTTACGCCAAAGGGCTGAAAGTTGTAGGCGTCCAAAACAACAACACCATCGACGTGTTGGTATCCGTGCCCGACTCGGGCTCGGGTGTTCCTGACAGGTACATGTCCAGCGGCCAGACCTGCTATCTCAGCATTGCTCGCGACGGCAGATCGCTGACCGTGGCGAAAGAAGGCTGCAAGGCTTTGTGTCTTGATCGCAGCATTGCGGCCGACGAAGCCTTGAGCCGGTCAGACTTCAACACCCGGCTGTAACTGCCGCAAATAGTGTCCTAGTTCCAAAGACTTAGCAGTCCTTCGCAGGAAAACTGATGGCTTTCCACCATCGTGTTCCTGCAAGGATTGCCCGTGAAAGACTTCATCCCTTTGGGGCTGCGCGCGCCGCGCAATAGCCTGTTCCTGCTGCTGGCCGTCGTGCTGCTGGTGCTGATCGCCTTGGTGTCTCCGGCCCAGTTGCCCGTGGCGCTCTACAAAGCCTCGCTCATTGCGTTGGCTTCGGTGCTGGGCTATTGGCTCGACCGCGTGCTGTTTCCCTACGCACGGCCCGATGGGTATCTGGTGCGTGATTGGCGCTACGGTACGGACGAGCCCGAGGGCGATGTGGACTACCCAGTGGTGCCGGCCTACGCGCGCATCTATGCCGCCACGATGATGCGGCGTGCGGTCGTTGTCGCCGCTGTCGTCCTCGGCATCGCTTCGGGGCTGTGATGCGCTGGTCCCGCATGGCCAGTTGCTTGGCCCTGGCCGCGGCATTGGCGGCATGCCAGCGCGAGCAGCCTGTCGCTGTACCGACCGCGGCTGCAGTACCAACGCCAGCCGCCACGGTGGAGACGCCCCTGCCGCAGCCAGTTCCAAAGGTTGCATCCGCCTCCGATGTGCCGCGTGCGGCGCTGCCCTATCGCGCAATGCTGATCCGCACGGCGCGGGCCGTGTGGGGCATGGATGCACCCATCGCGGCATTCGCAGCGCAAGTCCACCAGGAAAGCGGTTGGAAAGCCGATGCCGTGTCGCGTGTGGGTGCGCAGGGCATGGCGCAGTTCATGCCTGCCACGGTCACCTGGATCGCCACGCTCGATCCCGAGCTTTCCAGCCGTGAGCCATTCAGCCCCGCCTGGTCGCTGCGCGCTCTGGTGACCTACGACCAGTGGCTGTACGAGCGCGCGCCGGCGCGTTACACGCCGCGCGATCGGATGTGGGTGGCTTTGCGCTCCTACAACGGCGGCCTGGGTCACTGGCAGAAAGAGGCCGCCACCACGGGCCTTGAGCGCCCCACACGCGAGCAGGTCGATGCGGCCTGCGGCAAGGCCCGCCGCGCCCCGTTGCACTGCAAGGAGAACCTGGGCTACCCCCACCGCATCCTGGTGGTGATCCAGCCGCGCTACCTGCAGTGGGGGCTGGGCCTATGAGCGCCGCCGAAGTGGCCATCGGCGGCCTGTTGCTCTCGGTGGCCGTTGGCATCGGCGGCTATGTCTACGGGTTCGGCCAGGGCAAGGCCGCCGAGAAGGGGCGCCAAGACTCCGAGACCGTCCAGTCGCTCACTCAGCAGATCGGCGCCCATGCCGACCTGATCAAGCAGTCCAAGGCCGTCAGCCGCGATCTGCGCCGCGCTGTCAGCTTGCGCGAGCAAGCCGATCAGAAATCATCCCAGGAGCTTTCCCATGAACTCAACGCTACGGCTGACAGCCGGACTGGCTGCGTGTTTCCTACTGGCGTCATGCGCGGCCTCTCGGCCGCCCGAGACCGCGCTGCCCAAGCCGCTGCCGACGGAATTGGGAGTGCGGTGCCCGACGCCCCCACCAGCGCCACCGGAGTCCGGTGATGTGGACCCCGTCGCAGCAGCCCTCAAGGGCATGTACGACCTTTACGCGATCTGTGCAGGTCGCACTGTTGATCGCATCCGCTGGGATGAACGGGAGGGTTTGCATTGACTGACGACGTTGACCGTGCACAAGCGCACGAGACTGAATTGCTCGCCGATGCGCTGCGCGACCACCACCGCAGGGCCGGCCTGGCCGGCAAGACTGCTGCCGACTCGGCCGCCGTCTGCCAGGCGAGCGGCTGCGGCGAAACCATTCCCGAGACCCGGCGCCAGGCGGCGCCGGGCTGCAGATTCTGTGTGGCGTGCCAAACGCGTCAGGAACGAAAGACACGGCAATGACCATCTCAGTGGATTTTTGGCACTTGGTGGGCTTGCTGATCGGGTTCCTGAGCTTTTGCAGCGCAGCGGCGTACATGTTCCTGAACTTGGTGCAGAAGAACCTGGACGAGCGCTTTGCCACGCAAGAGGGCGCTCGTACTGCCCAACACAAGCAACTCACCGACCGCCTGGACGGCATCGAACAGGTCAACCGCGAAGAAACGCTGCAGTGGCAGCGCGTCGAACGCGAAATGCTCAAGCAGTTTGCGGAGCTTCCCATGAAGTACGTCATGCGCGACGACTACATCCGCGGCCAGTCGATCATCGAAGCCAAGCTCGATGGCCTGGCCGGCAAGCTCGAAAACGCCCAACTGCGCGGAATCATCAACCAGGGAAGCCTCCGACCATGAACCCCGTTATCGACCAAGCACGCATCCGGCGCGAAGCGCTGCGCTGGCTCATTTTGCTAACGCTCAACAACGCACGGCCCGTCGGCGCGTTTGAAGGCCCGATCCTGTCTGTCGCGCAAAGCGAGTACCCCGATGCCACGCCGTTGGAGTTGCGCCGCGAGCTGGACTACCTGGGAGGCCGCCACCTGGTCAGGCTCGACAAGCAGCCCAGCGGCCGCTGGTTTGCAGACCTGACGCGCTTCGGCACTGACGTGGCGGAGTACACCATCGACTGCGAGCCCGGCATCTCGCGCCCGGCCAAATACTGGTGACCGGAGCATGGGACGAAAGAGCACCGTGAGCCGCCTGCCGGCCGACATCAAAACGTACATCGAGGCCATGATCGCCACCGGCGCGCAGACCCTCGACGAGATGATCCGCGACCTGCAGGCACGCTTTCCGGCCGAGGCACAGGCGGGCCAACTGCCCAGCCGCACGGCGCTGCACCGCTACGGCTCCAAGCTGGATCGCCGGCTTGCGGCCATCCGCGCCAGCACCGAAGCCGCCAAGATCATCCAGGCGCAGGCCGGGGACGATAAAGACGCCCGCAGCGAGGCCCTCACCGCGCTGATTCAAACCGAACTTTTTGAAGCCATCCTGGACATTCAGGAGGCCGGTGGCGACCCTGAAAATCCGATGGATCCCGCCGAGCGCGTGAGCATGCTGTCGGCCGCTGCCAAGAACATCGCCACGCTCACACGCAGCTCGGTGAATCTGAAGAAGTTCCAGGCCGACGAGGAGGCTCGCATTGCCAAGGCCGCCCGCGAGCAGCAACTCGTCGAGCAGCAAGACCGCCTTCAAGAACTACGCGGCGCCGATGGCCTGAGCGAGCAGATGGAGGTGCGCATTCGCCGCATCCTGCTGGGCAAGGAATGACCGTGGCCAACAACGGACGGCCGCTGGAGCCCCTTGGGCAGCCCCGCAAGATCGACCTGGCCCACGAGCTGGAGCTGGCCGGGGTGGTGGTGCCCCAGGACGTGGCTGACGCCATTCCTGCCGACGAGCCGGTTTTCCTGCCTTACCAGCAGCGCTGGTTTGCGGACGAATCGCAGATCATGATCGCCGAGAAAAGTCGCCGCACCGGGCTGACCTGGGCAGAGGCTGGCCGCAACGTTGTCAGGGCAGCGCGCCCACGCCGCCGCCAGGGCTGCAACACTTTCTATGTGGGCAGCAAGAAAGAGATGGCGCTGGAGTACATCGCCGCCTGCGCGCTGTTTGCCAAGGCATTCAATGAACTGGCCCAGGCCGATGTGTACGAACAAACGTTCTGGGATGAGGGCAAGAAGGAAGAAATCCTCACCTACATGATCCGCTTCCCCAAGTCGGGGTTCAAGATCCAGGCCCTGTCCAGCCGGCCTTCCAATCTGCGCGGCCTTCAGGGCGATGTGGTGATCGACGAAGCGGCTTTCCATGAGGCGCTGGAGGAGCTGCTCAAAGCCGCGCTGGCCCTGACCATGTGGGGCAACAAGGTGCGCTTGATCAGCACTCACAACGGGGTGGACAGCCCGTTCAACGACTACATCAAGGACGCCCGCGAAGGCAAGAAGGACTACAGCATCCACCGCATCACCCTGGACGATGCCATTGCAGACGGCCTGTACCAACGCATTTGCTACGTGACCGGCCAGACCTGGAGCCCAGAGGCGCAAAAGAAGTGGCGCGATGACCTGTACAAGAACGCGCCCAATATCGAAAGCGCCGAGGAAGAGTACGGCTGCGTGCCCAAGAACAGTGGCGGCGCATGGCTCAGCCGCGCGCTGATTGAGTCGCGCATGTCACCCTTTACGCCCATCGTTCGCTGGGAATGCCAGCCGGGCTTCGAGGTATTGCCCGACCATGTGCGCCAAGCCGAGTGCCAGACCTGGATGGAGGAGCAGCTCAAGCCCTTGCTGGACAAGCTGCCCCAAGACGCTATCAGCTACAACGGCGAGGACTTCGGCCGCACGGGCGACCTGTCTGTGCATGTGCCGTTGCTGCAGCGCGAGAACCTGCGCCTGACACCGCCATTCATCCTGGAGCTGCGCAACGTACCGTTCCAGCAGCAGGAGCAAATCTGCAACTACCTGCTCGAGGGCCTGCCGAATTTTCGCGGGGGGGCCTTTGACGCCCGTGGCAATGGCCAGTATCTGGCCGAGCGGGCCATGCAGAAGTTTGGCCCCAGCCGCATCCAGCAAGTCATGCTGACCGAGGCCTGGTACCGGGAGAACATGCCCCCGGTCAAGGCAGCGCTGGAAGACGGCACGCTGGACGAGCTGCCCAAGCATGCCGACGTGCTGGGCGACCTTCGCCTGGTCGAGATCATCAAGGGCGTGCCGCGCATCCCCGAGAGCCGCACCACCGGCGCCGACAAGGGCAAGCGCCACGGCGACATGGCGGTGGCCTTGGCCCTTGCGCATTACGCCAGCCGTGAGCTGAACAAGGGGCCGGTCACCGCCAAATCCCGCCGCCGACGCGGCAACAAAACGCAAGGAAGCCGCTGGCTATGACTCTCCAACGCTCTCCCGCCACAGGGCTATATATGCCCAATGGCGGATTTCACGCATTCAGCGAATCCGCCAGCAAGGCCCTGACCGGCCCGGCCGTTGCCACGCGGCGCACTGCGGCAGGCGCCGGCTCGGGCTTCGGGTTCGACCTGAGCGTGCTGCCCAACCCCGACCCCGTGCTGCGCAAGCTCGGCAAGAGCATGCAGGTGTACCGCGACTTGCGCACCGACCCCCATGTGGGCGGCTGCGTGCGGCGCCGCAAAGCCGCAGTGCGCGCCATGAAGTCCGACCTGAACCGGGGCCAGGCCAAATCGCGCGTGGCCAAGTCCGTGCAATCGCTGTTGGCAGACCTGGACATGGGGGGGCTGCTGGGCGAAGCGCTCGACGCGCCACTCTACGGCTACCAACCGCTGGAGGTGATGTGGGGTCGCGTGGGCGGCTTGATCGTGCCGGTGGACGTCGTGGGCAAACCGCCCGAGTGGTTCGCCTTCGATGCAGAGAACCGTCTGCGCTTCATGTCGCGCGAGGCCGGGCGCCTGGGCGAGCTGGTCGAAGACCGCAAATTCCTGCTGCCTTGCCAAGACCCGAGCTACGAGAACCCCTACGGCCAGGCCGACCTGGCACGCACCTTCTGGGCCACCAAGTTCAAGCAAGGCGGCATGGACTTCTGGTTCCGCTTCCTTGAAAAGTACGGCACGCCTTGGCTGGTAGGCAAGCAGCCACGCAGCAGCGACGACCAGGCCACCGAGCGGCTTCTGGACATGCTGGAGGCCATGATCCAGGACGCGGTGGCCGTGATCCCGGACGACTCGTCCATCTCCATCGTGGAGGCGGCGGGCAAGGCGGGATCGGCCGAGGTGTACCGCGAGTTCCTGACCCACATGCGCAGCGAAGTGTCCATCGCGCTGCTGGGCCAGAACCAGACCACCGAGGCCGAGACCAACCATGCCAGCGCCACGGCGGGCCAGGACGTGACGGACGACATCCGAGACGCCGATGCCGGCATCGCGTGCGCCGCCATCAACCAACTGATCGCCTGGACGGTAGACCTGAACTGGGGCGGCGAGCCTCCGCTCTACAGCATGTGGGCAGAGGATGAAGTCAACCAGGTCATGGCCGAGCGGGACGAGAACCTGGCCAAGGCCGGCGCCCGCTTCACGCCGCAGTACTTCACCCGCGCCTACAAACTGCAGGATGGGGATCTACTGCCCTCGGCCGCAGTGCCCATCGCTCCGCTGGGCCAGCCCCCGGCTGCGGTCGCATTCTCGGAGCCACAGGACGCGCCCGACTATGCCGCCACGGTGGCACCCATGCTTGCCACCGTGGGCCAGCCCATCGTGGACGCATGGGTGACCCGCATCCGCAGCGTGGTTCATCGCACGGCCAGCCTGGCCGAACTGCCCAATGCACTGGTGGCCGAGTTCGCGGAGCTGGACGACGACCGCCTGGTGCAGGCCATGACATTGGCCCTGTCCTGCGCCCAGCTCGCCGGGCGCGCCGAGGTGGCCGATGGCGAGTGAGTTGCTGCAGGCGGCGTTCCGCCTGCCGTTCGCGCAGCAGGCCAGCTTCATGCGCGCCAAGCTCGCGCTGCCGACTGAGGACTATGACGACATCGTGGGCGCGGCCCATGATCGCGCCTTCGTGGTCGCAGGCGTCATGCGCGCGGACCTGCTGGCCGATCTGCACGCCGCGGTGAAGCAGGCCATCGACGATGGCAAAACCATCGGCTGGTTCCGCGAGCAGTTCGACGGCATCGTGGCGCGCCACGGCTGGACGGGGTGGACGGGCGAAGGCAGTGCTGCAGGCGTTGCCTGGCGCACGCGCACCATCTACACCACCAACCTGCGCGTGAGCCACGCGGCCGGGCGCTGGGCGCAGATGACCCAGCCCGATGTGCTGCAATCACGCCCCTATTGGCGCTACGTGCACCGCTCTATCGAAAACCCGCGCCTGGAACACAAGGCATGGAACGGCACCGTGCTGCCAGCCGACCACCCGTGGTGGCGTACGCACTACGGCCCCAACGGCTGGGGTTGCCAGTGCATCGTGGAAGCCATTGGCGAGCGCGAGCTGCAGCGCCTGGGCAAGAATGGCCCCGACCAGGCGCCAGACGATGGTACCTACGACTACACCGTGCCTGGCACGGGCGAGATCGTCACCTTGCCCAAGGGCGTGCAGTACGGATGGGACTACGCGCCCGGCGCCGCTGCCGCGTCCGGGGTCAGCCTGCAGTCCATGGTGGAGGCCCGGCTGGTGCGCTACCCCGCACGCCTGGCGCAAGCGTTGCGCACGCATTTGGATCAAGGGGGCAAGCCATGATCGTTGTCGGCCTCGATGCTGCGGGCTTCCAGCAAGGGCTGCGCCAGCTGCAAAGCGCCGCAGTCAATTTGTTGCCGGTGTACGAAGACATTGGTCAGGAGCTGGTGAACACCACGCGGCGGCGTTTCGAGACCAGCACCGCACCCGACGGCACGCCGTGGGAGCCCAACAGCCCGGTCACCATGGGCCGGATGATCGGTGCCAATATGCGCAAGAAGGACGGCACCCTGAACAAACGGGGCGAGCAGCGCATGGCCAGCAAGAAGCCGCTGATTGGTGAAACGCGGTTGCTCTCCACGGAAATCCATTCCGTGGTCGGCCCCACGGGCGTCACGGTGGGCAGCAACAAGGTGCAGGCAGCCATGATGCAGTTCGGCGGCACGAAGGAGGATTTTCCGCACCTCTGGGGCGACATTCCTGCACGCCCGTTCGTGGGCTTGAGCGGCGCCGACGAACGCGAGATACGAGCCCTCATGCTCGACCATCTGCAGCGCGCCGCACGCCGATAATGCGGGCCATGCGCCCACGGCCCGCACAAGGCGCTCCAGTGCTGCGCCGCCCCCATCGGCCGGGCTGCGATCCATGGGTGGGCTGTCGGCGTTTATAAACGCCTTGTCGGCGCTTTGCGGTTCAGCCTTCCGATAGCCTGCGCCGCCTGCCCCGGCACCGCCCGATTGCCGGGCGAGTTTCTGCCCCGGTTCAAAAGACGCCACTGCATGCGCTGCCGATCATCGGCGGCATGAAGCGTCTGCACATCTTCGCCGCTGGTACGCATTCCGACCAGGCGGGCAACAAAGTCACCCTCACCGCGGCCGACGTCGCCGCCAGCGCCGCGGCATACGACCCCGCCAAGCACGAGGCGCCTCTGGTCGTGGGTCACCCGCGCACCGATGATCCCGCCTACGGCTGGGTGTCGTCGGCGTTCGCCGAGGGCAAGGACTTGCACGCCGACCCCGCCCAGGTCGATCCTGCCTTCGCGGAGATGGTGCAGCAAGGTCGCTTCAAGAAGATCAGCTCCAGCTTCTATGCCCCCGACGCCCCGGCTAACCCCGTGCCTGGCGTCTGGTACCTCAAGCACGTAGGCTTTCTCGGCGCCCAGCCGCCCGCCGTCAAGGGCCTGCGCTCGGTTGCCTTCGCCGAGGGCAATGACGGCGTGGTCGAGTTCGCTGACTGGGCGGCCACCAGCAACTCGGGCCTTTGGCGCCGGCTGCGCGACTGGCTCATTGGCGAGAAAGGCGTGGAAGTGGCCGACCAGGTGCTGCCCGCCTACGAAATCGACTTCCTGCGCGACCAGGCCCAGCAGGCCGAGAGCGCCCCATCCCCGGCGTTCGCCGAACCACTCCAGGAGTCCACCGTGACCAAAGAAGAAGCCGACCGCCTGCGCGCGGAAAACCTGCGCCTGCAGCGCGAAGCCACTGCCCGGCAAACTGCCGAGCGCCATGCCACCCACGTGGCGTTCGCCGAGCAGCACACCGGCAAGTTCAAGCCGCTGCACAAGGATGCCGTGGTGGCGTTCCTCGACTTCGCTGAATCGCCCGGTGCGGACGGTCAGACCGTTTCCTTCGGGGAGGGCGACGGCCGCAAGCCGCTGGGCGATGCCTTCCGCGCGTTCCTGGCCGACTGCGCGCCCGTCGTGAACTTCAGCGAACAGGCCAGCAAGGGCCGCGCGGCTTCAAGCGCCGGCACCAACCCTCTCAAGGCGGACGCTGAGCGCCGCGCCGCAGCCAAGTAAACCCACCGCCGCCGAGGTATCCATGCCGACTTTCAACCAACCCAAGACGCTCGCCGATCTGCTCATCGTGGAGGTGGCCCCCAACTGGACGAAGCAGCGCCTCACCTTTGCTGCAGGAGCCGTGTCCTCCATGGGCACCGTGCTCGCCAAGGTCAGCGGCAAGCTGCAGGCGCTCGATCCTGCGGGCGCTGGCGCTGCCAAGGTGGCCTATGCGGTCGCTGCGGAGAAGGTGGACGCCACCTCTGCCGACACCGTGGGCCTCGCCATCCCGCGGGGCGCGACGCTCGACCTGGACGAGCTGGTATGGCCCGCAGGTATCACCGACGCGCAGAAAGCCACCGCACTGTCCGACCTGGACTCGCGCGGCATCGTCGCCATCCGCCGCATCTGACCCCATCAACTCCCGGAGATTTCCATGACCTTGGAAGACCTGTTCACGCTTGCCAGCCTGACTGACGCCATCAACCTGCTGCCCCGCGCGCCCAGCCTGATCGGCTCGTCGGGCCTGTTCGTTGAATCGGGCGTCAGCACCACCTCCGTCATCGTCGAGTCGAAGAACGGCCAGCTTTCGCTGGTGCCTGCCGTCAGCCGCAATGACGACCCCACCCCCACCAAAAGCTCCAAGCGAGCCCGCCGGTCCTTCGAGATTCCTCACCTGCCCACCTCGGGCCAGGTGCTGCCCACTGAGCTGCAGGGCCTGGCGGGCTTCGGCGAGGAAACCTCGGTGGAAAGCCAAGCCGCCGTCATCAACGACCGCCTGCAGGAGATGCGCGACCGCCTGGAGACAACGCGCGAGTACCACCGCGTGGGCGCCATCAGCGGCAAGATTCTGGACTCCGATGGTTCGGTGTTGTTCGACCTCTACGACGAATTCGGCGTGGCTTCCAAGAAGGTGACCACGGCGCTGGCCACGGAAGCCACGGACGTGCGCGGTAAGCTGATGGAAGCCAAGCGCCATGCCGAGAAGCAACTGCCCGGCATGGTGATCACGGGCTGGCGTGCCTACTGTGCCGAGGACTACCTGGATGCGCTGGTCAAGCACAAGAACGTCGAGAAGGCTTACGCGAACTACCAGGAAGCCTCCGACCGCCTGGGCGGCGATGTACGCAAAGGCTTTGTCTACGGCGGCGTCGAGCACATCGAGTGCAACGCGGCTGTGGGCGACAAGCGCTTCATCCCGCTGGGCAAGGCCCGCCTGGTGCCCGTGGTGCGCGGTCTGTTCAAACTGTACAACGCCCCGGGAAACTACAACGAGACGGTCAATACCCTGGGCAAGCCGTTCTATGCCAAGTCCGAGCCGCGCAAGATGGGTAAGGGGTGGGACCTGGAAGCCCAGGCCAACCCGCTGGCGATCTGCCTGGCGCCAGGCGCACTGGTCGAACTAGAAGCCTGACGCTGTCATGCGCTATTGCACGCTGGCCGATCTGCTGCTCGCCATCCCTCGCCAGACCCTGGTGTGGCTGTCCAACGAGGATGGCCAAGCCGTGGACATCAACGAGGCGGTGGTCGAGGACACAGTGCGCCAGGCCGAGGAACTGGCGGACGCGCACCTGAGGGGGCGCTACACGTTGCCGCTCGATCCCGTGCCGACCGTGATCAAGGACCTGGTGGTGCAGCTCGCGCGCCATGCCCTGTATGCACGCCGCCCCGAAGGCAGCGGACTGCCCGAGGCCGTGGTGCAAACCTACAAGGCCAGCCTGCGGCTGCTGGAGTCGATCCGCGATGGCAAGCTGACCATTGGCAATCCTGCCACCAGCACGCCGCAGCCAGAGCCCGGGGCCTACAAGGTGCGCGCCCCTCGGCGTCGTGGCAGTCTGCCCGATTCCTCCACCTGGGGCTCGATATGAGCATCACGTGGGAGTTGCTGCAGGCCACCGTGCAGCGGTTGAGCGTCCGCCTGCCCGGCTTCGCGGTGGAGTATTTCCCCGAGGCGCCAGGCGACTACCGGCTCAACCATCCACGCGGCGCGCTGCTGGTGGGCTACGGCGGCAGCCGGTATGGCGCTGCCGGAAATCTGGGCGACATGCAAGCGCAGGAACGTCTGGCGGTGGTGACCGTCACGCTGGTGTTTCGCCAGCTCCATGGACGCGATGGTGCCGTGCTGGCGCTCGATGACGTGATCGGCGCGCTGCTGGGTTTTCGTCTGCCCCACACCACGGGCGGCCTGCAGGCCAAGCGCAGCCGCTTCCTGGGCCAGATCGCTGGACTCTGGCAGTACGACATCGACTTCGAGGCGCCGGCCCTGGCCGTCGAGGATGTGGATGCCGAAGACCCGAGCGCCCCCCTGCTGCGCCATGTCACCCGGCTCGGACCGCTGGAGCGCACCGAAACCGTGAAACAGCCCTCCGGGGCCATCACCGAGGAAGACCACCCCCTATGAGCCCTCTGTCCTCATACACCTACAGCGGGCCGATTTCGGGCGTAACGCTGGCGGGCGGGCACGAAGTCGTGCTGCTGCCCGGCGCGACCGTGAACCTGCCTGCAGATCACGAATACACACGCACGCTGGTCGCTCGCAAGCACCTTGCTTTGCAGCCACCCGCTACGCCTGTGCCCTCGGCCCCAGCTGCCCCGAAGCCGACTCGGCCCAAACCCACCTCCTCAACCCCAACCGGAAGCTGAAACCATGGCTGCAAACTTCCTCCACGGCGTGGAGACCATCGAAATCGAAAAAGGCCCGCGCCCGATCCGCGTCGTTAAGACGGCGGTCATCGGCCTCATTGGCACGGCGCCTGCAGGCGGTGCCAACACGCCGATGCTGGTGCTTTCGGACAAACAGGCGGCCCAGTTCGGTGGGCAACAACTGCCGGGCTTCACCATTCCCCAGGCCCTGGACGCCATCTTCGACCAGGGCGCTGGCACGGTGATCGTGATCAACGTGCTTGATCCGGCCGTGCACAAGACGGCTGTGGCCGGCGAAGCCGTGGTGCTGCAAGGCGACACCGGCAAGACCGCCAAGCCCGCCTGGACCGGCGCCGCCACGGTCAAGAACCAGGCGGGCGATGTCACGCACTTGGTTGGCACCGACTACACCACCGACCCGTTGACCGGCCAGATCACCCGCACGCTGGGCGGCGCGATCCCGGCCGGCGCAACACTCACCGTCGGCTACACCCATGCGGACCCGACGAAGGTAACGCCGGCCGACGTGATTGGCGCCGTCAATGCCGCAGGCCATCGCACGGGCATGCAGGCGCTGCTGGACACCTACAACCTGTTGGGTTTCTTCGCCAAGGTGCTGATTGCTCCAGGCTACTGCACGCTGAACGCGGTGTCGGCGGAGCTGATCGCCATGGCGCACAAACTGCGGGCGGTGCCGCTGATCGATGCGCCCGTGGGCACCACCTTCGCCCAGGCCCTGGCCGGGCGCGGGCCAACGGGCACCATCAACTTCGCCACCAGTAGCGACCGCGCCGTGCTGTGCTACCCGCACCTGCAGGTTTACGACGCAGCCACGGGCACCAACCGCCTGGAACCCCTGTCGCCGCGCCTGGCGGGCGCCATCGCCGCCAAGGACAACGAGCGCGGCTACTGGTGGAGCCCGTCGAACACCGAGATCAAGGGCGTGGTGGGCGTGGAAACCCAGCTCACGGCCATGATCAACGATCCGCAGAGCGAAGTGAACCAGCTCAACGAAGCGGGCATCGTGACGGTGTTCAGCAGCTACGGCACGGGCCTGCGCACCTGGGGCAACCGTTCGGCCGCCTGGCCCAGCGTGACGCACCCGCGCAACTTCATCAGCGTGCGCCGCACGGCAGACATGCTGCACGAGTCGCTGGAATATTCGATGCTCCAGTTCATCGACATGCCGATCAACAACGCGCTGATCGACGCCATCAAGGAAAGTGTGAATGCGTTCATCCGCACGCTGATTGCCCGCGGCGCGCTGATCGATGGGCAGTGCCTGTACGACCCCACCAAGAACCCGACCACGGAAGTGGCGCTGGGGCACCTGACCTTCGACATCGACTTCATGCCGCCCACCCCGGCCGAGCGCATCACGTTCGAGTCGTTCCTCAACATCGAGCTGCTCAAGCAACTGGGCACCTAAGCCCTTTCACGGGTTGCAACGGAGTTATCCATGTCGAAAATCCAAATCAACCGCGTCACCAACGCGAATATCTACATCGAAGGCAACAACCTGCTGGGCCGCGCCGAGGAAATCAAGCTGCCCGACATCGGCGCCATGCTGTCGGAGCACAAGGCGCTCGGGATGATGGGCAAGATCGAATTGCCCAGCGGCTTCGACAAGCTCGAAGGCGAAATCAAGTGGAACTCGGTTTACCGCGACGTGGCCCGCATGATGGCCAACCCCTTCCGCGCGGTGCAACTGCAATGCCGCTCCAGCATCGAGGTTTACGGCTCGGGCGGGCGCGTCGCACAACTGCCCCTGGTCACGCATCTGACCGTCACCTTCAAGAAGAACCCCATGGGCACCTTCAAGCAACATGACAACGTGGAAATCCCGGCCGCCTTTGGCGCCACCTACGTCAAGCAGGTGATCGATGGCGAAGACGTGCTGGAGTTGGATTACATGGCCAACATCTTCAAGGTGGCAGGAGAGGATCTACTGGCGGACTACCGGGCCAATATCGGCGGGTGAACTCCCTTTGGGCAGGTCGCGTTTGATAGATTTGACGCTATCTAAAACTTGAAGAGGAGCCCAAAAATGAAGAGTCCGACCCCTAGCATCAAACCGTGGCGCCGGCCGCAGATTAAGCACAGTGGTGTCTTGCGGTTCGAATCGGCAAAGCTGTGGGCTCCTATCGTTGCCTCTTTGATGCTGGGCCTTTCCGGTCTGGTTATTCAATATCGCGCTTCTGATGCCGCACTTAAGAAGGACTATGTGGCCGCGGCGCTCTCCATCCTGAAGGAGAAACCCAGCGAGCAAGATGCCGAGCTGCGAACATGGGCACTCAAGGTGTTTTCTGAACACTCACCCGTGCCCCTTCCCAGTGCCGCTCAAAAGTCTCTGTATCAAGGCCCAGTTGTTCTAGGAGGACTTCCGTTCTTTCCCCCGCCGGAAGTTTGTCTTCGCCCTCCCGAAGCAAAACCTGTGTTGAAAGAATTTGAGCAGCTTCAGAAGCGAATTGAAAAGGCGGGAACGGCTGAAGGAGCAATTCAAGTATTGATCGAGTTCTCCAGCTATGCAGCAAAGCAAAGTTTGATAAGTGACACAGACCGGTTTCGGCACAATTGCATGCTGCGATGGGCTGCAAATCGAGAGAAGGATGACATCGAGTACCGTGCGGATATGGGCATGGAGTCGAGCAAAGACCTCATTGCCCGGTACCGAAAAGCGCGAGAGGCGAAGGAGGCTGCCTCCGCAGCAAGTGCCGCAAGTGCCCCATGAAACTGGATGGCTAGTTGTACGAAGCCCGCATCACGCGGGCTTTTTTGTGCCCGCGTTCAGAAGACGGCGCGGGCGGTGGGCGGAATCATCGGGGCTCATTCACCCCTTACGGAGCCGCCATGTCCCAGGCACAAACCGACGATTCCACTGCCGTCGAGATTCCCCTCAAGTACCCCATCCAGTCGGGTGGCCAGCGCATTGAAAAGCTAACCCTGCGGCGCGGAAAGCGTGCCGACATGAAGGCGGCGGCCAAGCACAGCAAGGATGACGCCGATCAGGAAGACTTTCTTTTTGCCCGCCTCACGGGTCTGACGCTGGAGGACATCGATGCGCTTGATCTTGCGGACTCGAAGGCGCTGCAAGACTCCTTTCGGCGGATGGTGGGCGACTGACGCCGCGCTGCGCGAGATCGACGAAGTGCTGCTGCTGGTGCTGCGCATCCAGCCGTCCGAAATCGACGCGCTGGAAATGGAAGACTACTGGTGGTGGGCAGGCGTGGCCGAGCGCGAACTCAAGCGGCGCGCTGACGCCGCACAGCGCGGATGAGGGCCGTTGCAGCCATTGCGACTGCGGCCACGATGCCTGCCACTGCGGCCAGCGCCGGTGCCAGCGCTGCGGCAGCGGTCACCAATGCCAACGGAAACACCAGCGCAGCCATCGGCCAGGGCATGTGGGCGAAGCACACCCATGCAAGCCAGCCGCTGGCCACAGCGGCGGCAATCCAGTACACGGCGGTGAAGGTGCGGTCGAACATGGCGCGAAGCATAGGGCAAAAAACAACCAGGTGCACACATGGCGAATGAGCTGATTGTTGGCGTCAAGATCGGCGCGGCGCTGGCCGGGTCGTTCCAGGCCGCGTTCGCCACCGCCAAGGGGACGCTGGGCCAGCTCGGACAGGCGGCGGACTTGCTCAAGACCCGCCATGACCGCATGGGCAATGCCATGGCGCTGGCACTGGCCCACCCCATGCGCAACGTGGGAGCGCTGCGCACCCAATACGAGCGCCTGGGTGCCACCATCGAGCGTGTGACGGCCAGGCATGCCGCTCTGGCCGCCAGCTTGGCGCGCGGCGAAGCGCTCAGGCAGCAGCGGGCCGATCTGCGTGGCTCCGTCATGGAGACGGCGGGCACCGCTGTTGCGATGGGTGCGCCTGTGGTGCAGTCCATGCGGCTGGCAATCGGCCACGAGGATCGCATGCGCGACATCGCGATCACCGGGGATTTCAGCGCCAAGGAAGAGGCCCAGGTCGGCGCCGCCGTGCGCGAATCGGCCTTGAAGTGGAACCAGACCCAGGCCGAGGTGGCTCAGGGCGTGAGCGTGCTGGTGGCGGGGGGCATCCAGTCGGCCAAGGAACTCGCCAACTATGCGCCGCTGATGGCGAAGATGGCCACGGCCACGCGCTCTAGCATGGACAACCTGGGCAGCGTGGCCATCGCGCTCAAAGACAACCTGGGCATCACGGCTGCGGGGTTCGATGGCGCGATGAACATGCTGGCCTATGCGGGCAAGCGCGGGCAGTTCGAGATTCGCGACATGGCGAAATGGGTGCCCTCGATCGCGCCCGCGTTTCAGGCGCTTGGCGTGACGGGCAAGGAGGCAGTGGCCGAGATCGGCGCGGCCCTGCAGATCGCTCGCAAGGGCGCGGGCTCCAACGACGAGGCGGCCAACAACTTCCGCAACTTCCTGCAGAAGATCACAGCACCCGACACCATCAAGGATTTCGCCAAGGCCGGAATCGACTTGAAGGCGTCGATGATGAACCTGCGCGCGCAGGGCCTCACGCCTGTGCAGGCCATGCTGGGCACCATCACGGCCTACATGCAGGCCAAGGGGCCGGCAGCGGCTGGCGAGCTGCAAAAGGCCCTGGCCCTGAAAGACGACAAGGAGCGCGAGGCCGCGCTGCAGCGCCTGGCCGAAGCCTACAAGCTGGGCGACCTGTTCCAGGACATGCAGGCGATGGCCTTCATCCGCCCCGCGCTGGCGAACATGGACGAGATGCGCTCCATCAAGCAGGGCGCCGTGGGCGCGGCCGACAAAGGCGTCATTGACGACGATTTCAAGAAACGCATGGATACCGCCAGTGCGCAGCTCGACAAATTCAAGATCGGCATGATGGACCTGGGGATGACCATCGGCGATGCATTGCTGCCGCCATTGGTGGAGGTGCTACAGGCGACCAAGCCGGTCATCAGCGCTTTCGCGGACTGGGCCAAGGCCCATCCTGGCCTGGTCAAGGGCTTGATCGGCCTGACGGGCGGGCTGCTGGTCGGCAAGATGGCCCTGCTGGGGCTTGCCTACGGTTTCAACCTGCTGCTCTCGCCGTTCGCCTGGATACGCAGCGGAATGCTGGCCATCGGGGCGCGCTGGACCATGCTGCAGGCGCTGTGGCAGGCCGGGCGCTTCGCCCCTGTCGTTGCCGGCCTGAAGGCCGTGGGTGGCGGCATTGCCACTGTGGCGCGCTTTGCGGCCATGTTTGGCAGAGGCCTGGTCATGACGTTCATCGGGCCGCTCAAGCTCGCTGGGCAAGCCTTGCTTTGGCTGGGCCGCGCCATGCTGATGAACCCCATCGGCCTGGCGATCACGGCGGTGGGCGTGGCGGCCTACTTGGTGTGGAAGCATTGGGACACCATCAAGGGGGCATTCATCGCCGCCTGGGGGTGGTTGCGGGGCGTGAAGGACCAGTTCTTTGCTGCTGGGGGCGAATTGATCAATGGGCTGGTCGCGGGCGTCGGCTCCAAACTCAGTGCCGCGCGGGAAACCATCGTGGCGCTGGGCGGCGATATCAAGGGCTGGTTCAAGTCGGCTCTCGGCATCAATTCGCCCAGCCGCGTGTTCATGGACTATGGCGACAACATCGTGCAGGGCGCCGCCATCGGCATCCAGCGCACTTCGCCCATGGCGGCCAAGGCGGTGACCGGCATGGCCATGGCCGCCGTGGCGGCGGGGGCGCATGCAGAGCCAGTGGCGTTGCCCTGGCCTAACACTTCGGGAATCGCCCAGCCATCGCCCGCCTTCGGGGCCGTGCAGGCTGCGGCAAGGCCCTTGGCGCAACCTTTCGCAGGGCGTGAGCCGGCAGATGACCCATTGCGGGCGCAGCCAGCAGGTCCTGCCCAAGCGATGGCGCAGCAGGTGCTGGCTGCACGGTCAGCGGCGGCAGGCGGCAGCCAGCCAACGACCGGCCGCGCCAACGCACCCGGCAGCGGCGTGGTGATTCACTTCAGCCCGACCATCCAGGTGCCAGGTGGGCCGGGGGCAAAGGCTGCGGTGACCGAGGCACTGCAGCTTTCGCTGCCCGAGTTGGAACGGCTCATCGCGCGCGTTCAGGCGCAGCAACAACGCAGGAGCAATTGATGTTCGCCGTATTGGGAGAGGTGCAGTTTGAGCTGATCACTTACGTGGAGGGCATGGAGCTTCAGGCAGCGGCCGACTACGCGGAGCATCCGCTGATCGGCCGAAAGCCTCGGCTGCAATGGACGGGCGACCGGCTCGACGAGTACCGGCTGCAGATGTACTTCCACGCCGCCTACTGCAACCCCGAGGCCGAGCTGCAGAAGCTGCTGGGCCTGGTGCGCTCGCGCGAAGCCCGGCAGTTCGTTCTCGGCAACGGTGCCAACAAGGGCTGGTTCGTAGCCGTCGAGGCCCAGGCCATGAGCCGCCAGACCGATGGACTGGGAAACCTGCTGACGCTGGAAGCCTCGCTGTGGCTGCGCGAGTACGTGGAGCCGGTAACACAGGAGACGCGCCGTGCGCGGACCAAGGGCGCAGCCAGAGCCCGGCGCGCGGCAGCGCCGAAGCGGTCGGCGAACAACACTCCGCCCAAGCCTGCCGGTGCGGGGCGAGGCTGGGTGAATGACGACGGTACGCGCAAACCAGGCTGAGCATGGAATACATCGAACACATCACGCGCGAGGGCGACCGCTGGGACAACATCGCGCACCTCTACTACGGTGACGCCGCCATGATCAGCCCGCTGGCCGAAGCCAACGAGCACCTGCAGTTGCTGCCGGTGCTGCCCGCGGGGTTGCCAGTGCGCGTTCCCCTGATCGAAGACCCCGAAGCCATCGACGCGCAGGACTTGCCCCCATGGATGCGCTAACCGTCCCCGAGCCGCTGTTCACCGTGGCCTACAACCACCAGGACATCACGGCCGACCTCACCCCGTTCCTGCTGTCGTTGACCTGGACGGCCGACCTCGATGGGGACGAAGCCGACAGCATGGAGCTGGCCTTGGAAGACAGCGATGGGCGTTGGCTCAATGGCTGGTACCCCGCCAAGGGGGATGAGCTGACGCTGCAGTTGGGCTATCGCGGCGCGCTAGTGCCCTGCGGTGCCTTCGAGATCGACGAGATCGAACTCAATGGCCCCCCTTCGCAGGTGCAGATCAAGGCGTTGGCCGCTGGGGTGACGAAGACACTGCGCACCCACAAGGGCCATGCCTACGAAGACACCACCTTGTCGGGGGTGGTGCATGCGGTGGCCATGCGCCACCAGTTGAGGGTGGTGGGCGAGATCGAGGAAATCCCGGTGCGCCGAATCACGCAGGCGCATGAGCAGGATCTGAAGTTCCTCAAGCGCCTCGCGCAGGAATACGGCTATGCCTTCAATGTGCGCGGCAGTGTGCTGACATTCGTTCCGCTGGAGGGGCTGCGCAGTGGTGGCGCGGTGGTGGTGTTGCGGCCGGGCGATATCGGCCGCTACAGCTTCCGCGACAAGATCAAGGACGTGCCGGCCAGCGCCTCCGTGAAGCACCACGACTCCAAGACAAAGGCGCTGGTCTCCTACGAACTGGATGCGGAAGGCGCTGTGGTGCCGCGCGCGTCGGCCGACTCGCTGAAGATCACGTCGCGTTCGGAGTCCAATGCCCAGGCCAAGGCCAAGTCACGCGCCGCCTTGAAGCATGCGCAGGATCAGGCCACGGTGTGCAATTGCACGATGTGGGGATCGCCTCGCCTGGTGGCCGGGGTGAATGCGGATCTGGAGGACTTCGGGCAGCTCTCGGGGCGCTACCAGGTCGCCCGATCCACCCACCGCATCGAGCGCCAGGGCGGCTACACCACCGAGCTGGAGATGCGGCGTGTGAAGGCCGGCGCCGCAGCCGCCAACAGCGGCAAGGGCAAGAAGCTGAAAACGGCCACGATCAAGGATGGGAAGGTGGTGCTGCAATGAACGAACGGCAGGAACAGCAGGCCACCTACAAGACCGGCGTCGTCTCGGCCATCGACCCCAAGACGGCCAGGGTGCGCGTGCGCTTCGACGACCTGGACGGCCTGGAGACGGCCATGATCCCGGTGGGCCAGCGCAAGACCCGCGAGGACAAGGACTACTGGATGCCCGACCTGGGCGAACATGTGGCTTGCCTCATGGATGCGAATCTGGAAGATGGCGTGGTGGTGTGCGCCATCTACTCCGACCAGGACACCCCGCCCACCACCGACCCGAATGTACGCATGGTGCGCTTCAAGGACGGAGCAGAGGTGGCCTACGACCGCGCTGCGCACACGCTCACGGTGCGGGGCGTCGCGCGTGTGGTGGTGGAGGCGTCCGATGAAATCGTGTTGCGCGCGCCGCGCCTGCAGATCGATGCGCAGGCGGTGCAATTCACGGGCGACGTGCATGTGGCGGGCCAGTTGATGGATGACGGCGGCAACTCGAACCACCACACCCATTAGGGGCCGCTGACCCCGCAGCGGCGGGGCAGTTTTTGCCCTCGTTCAATATACGCGGCGGCCGTCCACGGGAACCATCGGGGTTCCCATGGACGCCATCGACACCATCACCGCCAGCGACTGGCAACTTGCCATCGGCCTGCCAGGCAAGGCCGTCACCGGCCTGGCCGACATTGCCCAGTGCATCCGCGTCATCCTGACCACCCCCAAGGGCAGCGATCCGCTGCGGCCTGAATTCGGCTCGGACATTGCCCAGTACGTGGACTGGCCCAGGGATCAGGCACTGCCGCACCTGGTGCGTGCGTGCTGGGAGGCGATCACACTCTGGGAGCCCCGCGTAGAGTTGGATGCCGTGAAGCCGAGAATGGGCGATGCGCCGCATCAGGTGGTCGTCGCCATCGTGTGGCGGCTTGCGGGCGCGGCCGACTTGCAAAGCACCGAGGTGGCGCTGTGACCGCCCCCAGCTTCATCGAGCGCGACCCGCAACAGGTCGTGCAGGACCTGGTCGCCCAGTACGAGGCCATGACGGGGCGCACGCTGTATCCCGCGCAGATCGAGCGCCTCATCATCGACTTGGTGGCATACCGGGAGAGCCTCACGCGCGAGCTGATCCAGGACACGGCGGCACAGAACCTCGTCGCCTTCGCACGGGCGCCGTTCCTGGATCACCTCGGCGCGCTGCTGGGCGTTACTCGCCTCCCAGCGTCCAGTGCCTATGTCACGGTCCGTTTGGAGTTTCAGGCGGCACTGACCCAGGCCGCCACACTGCCCGCGGGCTGGCGCGTCGAACTGCCCTCGGGACAGGTGTTCGTGACGGACGTGAGCGGCGATATTGCTCAAGGCACCACCGTGTACGAGTTCGTGGCACGCGCCCAGGAGGCTGGCGCAGACACCAATGGCTGGCCTCCGTCGATACTGCGCGCGCTGGACGAGCCGCCCGCGCCGTTGGAGTCGCTGCGCACGGTGTCGGTCACTCGGGGCGGCGTTGCAGCAGAGACGGATGAACGCTACCGTCTGCGCATCAAACTGGCGCCCGAGGCATTCAGCTACGGATCGGAAAACCGCTACCGCTTGACCGCCATGGCCGCGGCGCCTTCGCTGCTGGATGTGCGGGTGTGGAGCCCGCGGCCGGACGGCTCCGTCAGCGTGGTCCTACTGGGGGCGGACGGCGTGCCGGGCCCGGAAGTCGTCGCGCAGGTGCAGGTCGCACTCGACGACCCGAAGGCGCGCATGCTGGGCGACCGCATCACGGTCTATGCCGCCAGCCCGGTGGACTACGCCATTTCCGTGCGCCTTGACGTGGCACCCGGCTACGTCGCAGACCTGGTGCTGGCCACCGTCGAGCAGCGTCTGCGCACCTGGGCTGCGCAGCAGGCCAACCGCCTGGGCGGCGACCTGGTGCCCGCGCAGGTCATTGCAGCCGGTGCCGGCGTGGCTGGGGTGTACGACATGCAGGTGCTGGCACCCGCCCAACGGGTGCTGCAGGCCCACGAATGGCCGCGCCTCACCGCTTTGACCGTATCCCTTGGCCGGCAGTTGATCGATGGCTGACCTACTGATCCAGCCGTCGCTGGGCCAGGACGCCAACCTAGTCGCGCTGGCCCGTCTGCCCGAGCGCATCACCCATTTGGACATGCGGCCGCTGCTGGTCTATGACGTTGCCAACGTGGCTGCGTCCGCTCTGCCTTACCTCGCCGAACAGTTCAACATCGTCGGGCCGGTGTGGCAGTACCTGCAGGATGACGACGCTAGGCGTGCCGCCATCCTGGGCGCTATCGCTTGGCACAAGGCCAAGGGTACGCCGTGGTCAATCACTGAGGCGCTTCGCTGGATCGGCGTGCCTGCCGTGCCAGACGATCTGCGCAGCATGCCTTCGCAATGGGCCGCTTACGAGCTGGTGCTGCAACACCCGCCAGCGCCTGGCCAGGTGCCTGCCATCGTGGCCCTGGCGCAATTTGCCGCACCAGCTCGCGCCCACCTGGTGCGCGTGTACAACGCACTCAACGACGTGCGCCCCATCGTCCTGGATCGTGGGCCGGCGCTGGACGCCGGCATGCTCGATGGCTATTCGGGGGTGCCTGGGACGACAGGCGTCGTCGAGTCCTTCGGCATACGGCGCGGGGGCACGTTGCCAACGCTGTCGCCAGGATCGCCCGTGGGCATTGCCACCCACGTGCGCGTATCCGTCTCTCGCTACGACGACATGCCCGTGCTGGACGTGTGGCGCCTCGACTCCAAGGTGCTGTCCGGCCTGTCCGGCGGTTCCATGGAGCTGGTGGCCCACATCAGTACGGCCTTGCAGCCGGGTGGAGGCACGTTGCTTTCCTCCCGCATTCCGACGTCGGTGTCTGCTTGGACAGCACCTCCAGCCGTGGGCTGGCGAGTCGATACCGCGGCCAAGACAGCGCCCGTGCCCATTCACCCCGCACGCTACTGGAATGGCCCATGGGACGGCCCGTGGCGTGAGCACTTCCAACTGATTTCCTACGAGGAGCCTTGAGATGGCCGTTTTGCAAAACCGAGGGCGTGTTGCGATTGCGCGAGCCGTCGCCGCCATGCCGATTTATCTGGCCTGGGGACGCGGCCTGCCGCAATGGGACGCGCAGATCGAGCCCGAGCCCACCACGTCGCTGACCCTGGTTGACGAGATCGGGCGGCGGCTGGCGACATCGGTGCAGTTCGCGGAGCCGCACGCGGATGGCGAGATCGAACTGCCCGACGCAAGCCGCTATCGCGTCAGCGTCGCCGAGACCAAGTGGCTTTACGTCACGTGGGTTTTCAACTACGCGGATGCGGCGGGCGAGACGGTGCGCGAACTGGGGGTATTCCTGGGCGGCGAACTGGTCGCGGGCCTGCCTCCAGGGCAGCGGTACTTCACGGCCGCCCAGGTCGCCCAGCCAGGTGACCTGTACACGATGGAGCGGTTCGACAAGTTCACCCGCTCTGCCTCCACGCGCCAGGTGCAGGCGTTTGTGCTCCCGTTCTAAAGGTCGCCATGTCCACCACCATCCACAACCGTTTCGACCCCGCCAAGAACTTTGATGCCATCAAGTTCCGGCAGGACAAAGTGCTGCAGAGCGCCGAACTGAACGAGCTGCAGTCCATGGCCACCGCCCGCGTGCGTGGCATCGCCGATGCCTTGTTCCGCGACGGCGACGTGGTGCGCGATGCGCGCATCGTCATCAACTCCCTGACCGGCGCGGTGCAGGCCGAGGCGGGAGCGATCTACCTGCAGGGCGCTGTGCGCGGGGTTCCTACCGGCGAGTTTTCAGTGCCCGTGGCAGGGATCGTCAATGTTGGCATCTATCTCATAAAGGTCACGGTCACCGAGGTGGAAGACCCCTCCCTGCTGAACCCGGCTGGAGGCACGCCCGCGTACCAGGAGCCGGGGGCCTGGCGCGAGAAGGTGCAGCCGGTCTGGGGATTTGCTGGCGACGGCGGTGATGGCGAATTCTTCCCGGTTTGGGTGGTGGAGGATGGGTTCGTCCGCGCTAAGGAAGCGCCTCCGAACCTGGATGCTGTCACGCAGGCACTTGCGCGGTATGACCGTGACAGCGCAGGCGGGTCCTACATCGTCGACGGGCTGGAAGTGGTGATGGCGGCCGATCTGCCGTCCGGCGAGCAAGTGTTCACCGTGGCGGAAGGCCGCGCCCGGGTCGCAGGCTACCCCATCGAACTGCAAGCCGGGCGCCGCCTGGTGGCCGCCACCGCTGCCGAACTGCTGCTGATCGACAGCGAGCCGCACCAATCCACCACGGCCGGCGCGCAGCGCATCGACATCAGCCGTCCACCGTGCAAAGGCGTGCCGCAGGTTCGCATCACGTCCCGCAAGACCGTCAACATCGTGCACGGTGGCTTTGCCGGGGCGGCAGACCCCTTGCCCGACGCCACAGTCATCCAGATCGAAAAGGTCCAGCAGGGCGCCACGGTATACAAGACCGACGGCAGCGACTACAAGCTCACCGCCGCACAGGTGGACTGGAGCCCGGGCGGCGCGGAGGTGGCGCCTGGCAGCAACTACTCGGTGACCTATCTGTACGTGGCCACCATCGTGCCCACTGCAGTCGACAGCCGAGGCTGCACCGTGGAAGGCGCCGTGCCTGGCACGCTCATGCTGGTGACCTACCAGCAGCAGCTGCGCCGCATCGACCGGCTGTGCCTGACGCGGGACGGCGCCTTCGAATGGTTGCGCGGCATCTCCAGTCCGTGGAAGCCCACCGCGCCGGTGGTGCCCGATGACATGCTGGCCATCGCCAGCGTGTACCAAACCTGGGATGCCGAGCGGCGCGTCGTGAACGACGCCGTGAAGGTCGTGCCCATGGCACAACTGCTGGGCTACCGCGAACGGCTCGATAGCGTGATTCTCGACCTGGCTGAACTTCGCCTGGCCAGCAGCGCGCAAGGCTTGGATTCCGGCATCAAGAAAGGCATCTTTGCCGACCCTTTCCTCTCGGACGACCAACGCGACGCCGGCATCGCGCAAACAGCCGCAATCGTGCGCGGCTCGCTGCAGTTGCCGATCACGCCGACCGTTTTCGCCCTGGGTGCCAATCTGCCCGAACGCATGGCTCCAGCGCATGGCTACCGCGTGGTGCTGGCGCAGACCATGCGCACGGGTGCCATGCTGGTCAACCCATACCGCGCGTTCGAGCCGATACCCGCTGCCGTCACGCTGACGCCGAATGTGGATCGGTGGACCGATATCGTCACGCAGTGGGCTTCGCCAGTCACAGAGCGCCTCTATACGGGCTCCGGCACGCAGTCTTCCTTCGCGGGTTCGGGGGTGTCCTCCCGCGTGCTTTCCGAAAAGACGACCGACATCGAAACGCTGCGGCCCACCACGGTGCGCTTTGACCTGGCAGGTTGGGGACCCGGCGAAGCGCTGGGCGCGGTGACCTTCGATGGCCTGGCGGTCCAGGCGGCGGCACTCCCTGGCCGAACGCTGGTGGCGAGCGCCAATGGCGAACTGTCGGGCACGTTCGTCGTGCCGGCCAACGTGCCCGCGGGTGCGCGGGTGGTGCAGTTCTCCGGGCCGCTCGGCTCCAAGGGTTCTCAGACCTATATGGGCCAGGGCACCACGCTGCTGCGAACGCAGCAACAGGTGACCACGGAAACCTGGGCGCTCTCATACCCTGCGCCTGTGTCTACGGGCGGCGCGGTGTTCGGCCCCAGCGGCGCCGGCACGACGCCCACCCAGATCAACAGCAAGTGCAGCAGGTGGCTGTACGACGGCTATTTCGACCCTTTGGCGGAGACCTTCGTTCTGGACGAACTCACCCAGTGCGCGGGCATCGATCTGCCATTCACGGCCGTGGGTGGGCCGGTCGTGGTGCAGATTCGTGAAACGGCGAACGGCGTCCCCAGCCAAGCCGTCGTGGTGGAGGCACGGGTTGCCAAGGATGCCATCCAGTTGCAGGGATTCACACGCATCAGCTGGCCGCCTGTACTGCTGCAGGCGCGGCGCGAATACGCCATCGTGGTGCTTTGCGACGACGCCACCACCGCCGTGGCCATCGCCGAGCTGGGCAAGCAAGACCCCACCGCTGGGTATGTCACAAGCCAGCCGTACCAGGTCGGCGTGCTGCTCTCGTCCTCCAACGCATCGACGTGGACGGCGCACCACGACCGCGACCTGTGCTTCCGTTTGCTGGGAGCGCAGTACTCGGAGAACGAGCGCGTGATCGACCTCGGCACCGCCAACCTGGTCGCGGCCACGGATCTGATGGTCCTGGGCTTTGCAGAGCGGCCATCGGCCGCCGCCAACCTGTTTTTCGAGGTGCAGTTCCCGGCAGAGATGCAGAACGAAGTGGTGCGCCTGACCGATGGACAAGTTGTCTGGCTGGCGGCTCCCTTCACCGGCCAGGTGCATGTGCGGGCGCGGATCAGCGGAGACGCCACGCTGGCCGCCGTGCTGCAGGCCGGCATGCAAATGGTGGCCGGGCACATCGAGGCGACAGGCACCTACGTGTCCCGCACCGTTGCAGCCGATGCGAACAGCCGCGTGAAGGTGGTTTTCGAGGCCGACATTCCAGGCGGGTCTGCGGTGCAGGTGCATGTGCAGGGAAGCCAAGCCAACGCGCCCTGGGTACTGGTGCCTTATGTGACGGTCAGCACCACCACGGCTGGGGTGCGGGAAATCACGCACCAACTGGAGAACTTCAATGCCGGCGCGGGCGCTCGCGTGCGGCTCACCTTGACTGGGGGCACAACGGCCCGCCCACAAGTGCGCAACCTCCGTTGCGTCGTTCTGTGAAGGGAGGTCGTCCATGCCTGCATTGACCGATTACCGACAACCCGGAAACCCAGTGGACGAGCGCACCGCGGTGCTGCAATTGCCACTGCCGCACTGGCTCAACGATGGGCTCGACGATGTGATGCGCCTGCGTGCAGCGTTCGGTTTGATCGACACTGCGTACCGGCTGCTGGACATGGGCAAGGCCGACGCCGCCACCGTGGCGCAGGCCCTGGCAGGCAAGGTGGGCGCAGCCCAGCACGAAGCGCTGGCTGCGAGCGTAGGCACCAAGCTGGCTGCGGACTTCTCCGGGTTTTCGCTGCCCCAAGCGCTCGACGGGACCGAAGTTCTTGCTCTCAACAAGGCCGGCGCCACGGCGCGCTCCAGCCTGGCCGACCTGATGACGTGGTTGCGGACGAAATCTGGATCGTGGGCCGAGGCTCAGAAGTTCCTGGCCGGCTTACAAACTCCGGCGATCAATGGCGGGCAGCTCGCCGGCATGCGAAATCGCATCATCAACGGAAAGGCCGATCACGCGCAGCGCGGCACCAGTTCTGCGGGCGTCACGATTGCATCGGGTGTGTATCCGGTGGACCGATTCGTCTTTACGGGCTCTGCGACCCCAGCCATCGCCACGGTGGAGCAAGCCATCGATGGCCCCGCGGCAGAGCCCGGCTTGCGCCGCAGCGCGCGGGTGACCGTCACCACCGCGGACCCCGCGATGGGATCGGGCGAATCGGCGGGGCTGCAGCAGGTGATAGAGGGCTACAACATCGCCGACCTGTTCGGAGCCACCTTTGCGGTCTCTTTCTGGGTGCGTTCTGCACGGGTCGGCGTGCATTGCCTCGCACTGTTCAACGCGGCTTTCGACAAGTCCTACGTGGCGGAGTACACCGTCAACGCGGCCAATACCTGGGAGTACAAGGCGATCACGGTGACGGGAGGACTGCCGGCAGCGGGTGGTTGGAACCTTACCAATGGTGCCGGCCTTTACGTCCGGTGGTGCCTGGGCGTGGGTGCCGGGTATCAGACACAACCGGGCGCATGGCGTGATGCGCTCTTTCTCGGCAGCGCAAGCCAGGTGAACTGCCTGGACACCGCGGGCAACGTCTTCGCATTGACGGGCGCGCAGCTTGAACCAGGCCCGGTGGCCACGCGATTCGAGCACCGTCTGCATTCACAAGAGCTGGATCTCTGCCGCCGCTACTTCGAGCAGATGAACAATGCCAACGGCTACGCATATGCCACCGGGATGGTGCCCAACAGCACCCAGGTCTGGGCACCGCTGAACTATGCCGAAAAGCGCGCCTCGCCGACTATCACCTTCCCCGGAACGCTAGACAAATTTCAGTTCCAAATCGCGGGCGGGACCGCCTCATGCACGGACCGCCCCTTCGCCAGCACGGCCGGGGGGAAAGCCGCATTTTTGATTTTGCCCAGCACCAGCGCGGGCTTGGCATCCGACAGCAAAGCATGCCTGTGCCTGCTGTCAGGTGATGCGCGCATCAACATTTCCGCGGAGCTTTGACCATGGACGTGTACCAGCTCACAGCAACCACCGTGGTGATTCGCTTGACCGACGGCGCCAGCATTCCATCGGACCCGGACAACCGCGATTTCGCGGACTACCTCTCATGGCGTGCCGCAGGCAATGAACCTCTGCCTTACTTGCCACCGCCAGCGCCACCAGTGCGCGTTCCAGACGAAGTGAACATGGGCCAGGCCCGCTTGGCCTTGTTCGACCTCGGCAAGCTCGCCACGGTCGAGGCCGCGCTGAATGCGATGCCTGATCCAGGGCGGACCCGTGCGCGCATCGAGTGGGACTTCCGACCGACTGTGCGCCGCGACAGCCCCCTGGTCGCACAACTGGGCGGAGCGTTGGGCCTGGACGCCTCGGCACTGGACGAACTCTTCATCCACGCAGCCACCCTTTGATTCGAGCGCCCGCCTCAGCACTGCCATGCCCCCTTTATCCACTTACCTCAGTCAGCCCGTGTATCTGTTGCCGCTTCTCTTTACCGCGTTGCTTGGATTGCTGACTGGGTGCAGCGGCGGTGGTCCCGATGATCGCGCCCCAGAGTTGCTTACAGCCGAGATCTACGGGGACAGCATCGTCCGCAGCCCAGGAGGGGCGGATCGCGGTGCTGACCGGCATCGTCGGCCTGCCGGTATCCGAGGCGTTCCCCGCGCCCTGGGTGGCGCGCGGTGCCGAACTCAACGCCATCACGCGGGGTGGGGCGAGGCGTACGAAGGGCCGAAGGATGTGATCGACTCTGTGCATCGCACACAGGACGCCAGCGACCGGCTGGCCGCGCGCCTGGCGGCGGCAATGAGGAGGGCGATCCACTCATAAAAGACGGGCGACCCCTGCCGGTGCGGTAACACCGGCAAGAGCCCCAACCTGCAGATCAAGCCTGCAAGCCGACAAGGCCCGCCACCCGGCCGAGGTCGAAGTCCTGAACGACGTCAACGGCGACCTGGTCAACCTGTACCGGGTCGTCACCCACCACCTGGAGGAGTTCGTGCGCCAGTTCAAATGGGCGCTCACCAGTCGGCAGGTGTTCAAGTGGCTGCAGGAGACGCGGCCGGAAACCCTCACCGACGTCCAGCGCGCCGCCCGGTTCTTCTACCTGCAGCAGCAGAGTTTCGGTGGCAAGGTGGCTGGCCAGAGCTTTGGCACCGCGACCACCGCCCCGGCCATCAACCTGCTGCGTATCGAGGAAAACCTGTCGGCCGCCCATCTGCGCCTGGCTGGCGGCACCTACATCGAGCATCTGGACTGGGCGGCCTGCATCGACCGTTATGACCGGCCACACACCTTGTTCTATTTGGACCCGCCGTATTGGGAGACCGAGGGCTACGGCGTGCCGTTCCCCTGGGAACAGTACGCGGCCATGGCAACCAAGCTGCGCACACTCAAGGGCAAAGCGGTGGTCAGCATCAACGACCACCCAGCCATCCGGGAGTGTTTCGCCGAGTTCGACATGGAGGCGCTCAAACTGGACTACACAGTAGGGGGTGGAGCCAATCGAGTCGAGCGCGGCGAGCTGGTGATTTACAACTGGGATCGCAAAGCGGAGCCTGCGGGACTCTTCTGATGCAATTTGCTTTCACCCGGCGTAACGACAGGGCGGGACGTTTTTCGCAGATGAGAAAATCGAGTTTTCGCGCCGCGCTTCACAAGCAGCTTATTGCGCGGCCAAGGCAGGCATGGACCACTTCACCCGCTGCCTCGCGCTGGACGAGGCCGCCAAGCCCAACGGCGCCAAGGCCTGCTCGCTGGCGCCCGGCGTGATCGACACCGACATGCAGGCCCACCTGCGCGATGCGAACCCTGCCGACTTTCCCGACGTGCAGAACTTCGCCAACCTCAAATCGGGCGGAATGCTCACCTCGCCCACCGAGGCCGCCGCGCGCGTGCTGGCCTGGCTGGAGCGCGCCGACTTCGGCGAATCGCCGGTGGCGGATGTGCGCGACGCTTGAAGCTGTAGCATCGGCGAATCCGGATTGCTATTACTTCAATAGCACCATGCCGCCGTGAATCATGCGCTGGAGGCCTTTTTGGCCAACCATTGATGGCCTACCCCGGCCCGAATTTCCCCCTCGAAAAATGAAGACGAAACCAATGATCCGCCGCCTGCTTTCCTTCACCGCGCTGGCCCTGGCGCTGGGCGCCACCGCCCAGGCGCAAACGGCGGCGCCTGCCGCTGCCTACCCCACCAAACCCGTGCGCCTGATCGTGCCGTTCCCGCCCGGCGGCGGCACCGACATCCTTTCGCGCCTGGTCGCCACCAAGCTGACCGAGGTGACGAAGTGGACGGTGGTGCCCGACAACCGCGCGGGTGCCGGCGGCACCATCGGCATCACCGAAGCCGTGAAGGCGGCGCCCACGGGCTACGACCTGGTGATGGGCCAGAAAGACAACCTGGTCGTCGCGCCCTGGCTGTACAAGAACCTGCCTTGGGACCCCACGAAAGACCTGGTGGCCGTGGCCCACGTGGCCTATACGCCCGTGATCATCGCCACCGGCGCCAACTCCCGCTTCAAGACGCTGGCCGACGTGGTGGCCGCCGCCCGCGCCGAACCGGGCAAGATCACCTATGGCTCGCCCGGCAACGGCACCACCATCCACCTGGCCGGCGACCTGTTCGAGAAGGCCGCGGGCATCAAGCTGAGCCACATTCCGTACAAGGGCTCCAACCCGGCGCTGATGGATGCGCTGGCAGGCAACGTGGACCTGCTGGTCTCCTCCGTGCCGTCCGCCATGGGCCAGATCAAGTCGGGCAAGCTGCGCCCGCTGGCCGTCACCTCGGCCAAGCGCAGCACCTCGCTGCCGGACGTGCCCACCGTGGCCGAATCGGGCTACAAGGGTTTCGATGTGAGCTCGTGGTACGGCATCTTCGCGCCGGCAGGCACCCCTGCCAGCGTGGTGACCACGGTGAACGCCGAGGTCAACAAACTGCTGGCCTCGCCCGAGATGCAGGCGGCCATCCAGGCCCAGGGCGCCGAGGCCGAATCGCTGTCGGCGGCGCAGTTCTCGGCGCTGCTCAAGTCCGACTACGCGAAGTGGAAGGGCATCGTGGAAGCCTCGGGCGCCAAGATCGAATGACCGATCGGCCAGCCCCATGAAAAACGGCTCCCTCGGGAGCCGTTTTTTGCGGCGCGGCTTTCGAAAAGCCGCGCCGTGCGTCCGCAAGGCTCAGTCGCGCACGACCAGCACCGGCACGTGGACGACGCCCAGCACGCGCTGCGTCACGCTGCCCAGCACCAGCTTTTCGAGCCCGCGGCGGCCGTGCGAGCCCATCACGATCAGATCGGCCTGGGTGGTTTCGAGCGCGCGCAGGATGCCGTCGTGCACCGCATGGCCTTCGCCGATCACCGTGGTCACCTGCACGCCGGCTTGCTGCAGGGCGTTCTTGGCGCCTTCCAGGGCCTCGTTGGCTTCCTTGGTGGCGGCGCTCAGATACTGCGACTGGCCGTAGGCAAAGTCGGCGCCCACGCCCGTGAAAGGGTACGGGTCCACCACGTAGAGGGCCGTCACGGCCGAGCCGAACGCCTTGGCCAGACCCGCGGCCTTGGCCACGGCCGTCATCGAGGTCGGCGAGCCGTCCACGGGAAGCAGGATGTGCTTGAACATAGGAACTTCTCCTTTCGGTTGATGGATCAGGCAGGGCCTTTTGCGGGCAGCGGGCTTGGAGCCCGCCAGGCCGCCTTCAGGCCCGAGTGTCGCGGCGGCCGGCGTTCTGGCCGTTGATCCGCATCAAGTCATGCGGCATGGGCCGGTTTTTCGACCGCGTCCTGGAAGCCCCCGCGCCGGCAGGTCACGACCAGCGTGTCGCGGAACCCGCCGGGCGCCAGCGGCTGAATGGGCGTGGTCTCGTGGATCATGCGCGCATCGTCCAGCAGCATCAGCGACCACGGCTCGTTGAGCGTGAAGCGCTGGCCGCTGGGACCCGACGCTTCGAATATACGCGTCTCGCCGCCCTTCACGCCCTCGCGCCCCACCAGGAAAACCGCCACCAAATCCACGCCGTCGCGGTGCGCGCCCTCGGGCGTCGGACGGCCGATGCCGTCGGTGGTGTCGATGCGGAACTGGTGCGCCTCGATGAACCAGCGCTCGGGCTCGGTGGCCAGTGCCGCCTGCGACACCCGCGCCAGCGCCGCCAGCAATTGCAGCCACGCCGGGCGCACCACGGTGGTGTCCAGCATGGGTGCGAACCAGCGCTGCATGCCGCCGTGCAGCGCGTTGTACTCCACCGGCTGCCAGTGCGCGCGGTGCGGCACGGTCTGCACGCTGTCGCCGTCCGAGACGAAGCACGCGTGGCGCCGGCGCCGGTAGCGTCCGCCGTCCTTCAGGAATTCATCGGGCGGCAGGCCGCTCCAGTCGGCGTGCAGGGCCTGGAGATCGCCCAGCGGGCAACCGATCCATGCCGCGGTATCGGCAGGCCGCAGCACGGCATAACCGGCGCTGCGCAGATGGCTTGCCACTTGGTCCGGTGGCAAATACGGAGGGGGAAAGGTGATGTGCGCCATGGCGGCCAAGCTTAACCCGGCAGGGGCGTGGAACCTGGCCCCAAAGTTCCAGCCAACGGCAGGCGGCGGCACGGCCGTGCAGTAGCATCGCAGAGCCCCGCCACCCCCAGGAATTTCCATGTCCCATGAACGCCGCCACTACGTCCGCGTGGCCTTCGATGCGCCCGCGCTCTTGACCACCGGCCTCGGGACCTTCAGCGTCCAGGTGCTGGACCTGTCGCTGCAAGGCGCTCTGCTGCTCCTGGGCGACGAGGCGCCGGTGGCGGACCTTCCGCGCGGCGCGCCGTGCCAGCTGGTGCTGCCGCTGTCGGACGACAACGACCACATCGCCATGTCGGGCGACATCGTGCACATCGAAGGCCGGCAGGCGGGCCTGCAATGCCGCACGATGGATCTGGACAGCGTGACCCACCTGCGCCGCGTGATCGAGCTGCAACTGGGCGATCCCGCGCTGCTGGAGCGGGATCTGGCGGAACTCATCGCGTCGCACGCGGCGCATTGAAAGCCTGGCGGCGCCGGCGCCGCCTCGCCCGCAAGGCTGCCGATTGGGCCGAGTGGGCCGAGTGGAGGCGCCCCGTCAGGCCGGTGCGGTGGGGTCGGCGAGTTCGGACTCCTGCAGCGCCCGCCACATCACCTTGCCGCTACCGCTCTTGGGAAGCGCATCCACCAGTTGCACGATGCGGGGCACTTTGTACACGGCCATGTTGTCGCGGCACCAGGCGATGATGTCGTCGCCGCTCACCTGGCCCCGGTATTCCTGGCGCAGCACCACGACGGCCTTGACCGTCTCGCCCCGGTAGCTGTCGCGCGCCGCGATGATGCAGGCTTCCTGGATCGCAGGGTGGCGGAACATGAGGGCCTCGACCTCGGCCGGCCACACCTTGAAGCCGCTGGCATTGATCATCCGCTTGAGCCGGTCGGTCAGAAAGAAATAGCCCTCCTCGTCCACCCGCCCCAGGTCGCCAGAACGGAAAAAACGCTTGCCGTCCAGATCGATGAACGCCGCCTCAGTCGGCCCGGGCAGCTTCCAGTAGCCGCTGAACACGCCGGGGCCGTGCATGACGATTTCGCCCTGCTCGCCGGGTGGCAGCTCCTGCAGGGTGTCGGGGTCGATCACGCGCGAGTCGGTGCTGATGAAGGGAATTCCCAGGCACTGCTGCTTGGGATGGTCGGGCGGATTGGTGTGCGACGGCGCGGCGGTTTCGGTCAGGCCGTAGCCTTCGGTGTAGCGCAGGCCGTATTGCTCGAACAGCCGCTGCGCCACCGCCTGCGGCATGGCGGCGCCGCCGCCGCCGATGTACGACAGGCTGGACAGGTCGTACTGAGCGAAGTTCGGGCTGCCCATCAGGTCGATGACCATCGTTGGAATGTTGGTCCAGTTGGTCACGCGGTGGCGGGAGATGAGCCGGCCGGCCAGGTCGCGGTCCCAGCGCGGCATGAGCACCAGCGTGGCGCCCACGTAGAGGCACGAGTGCATCACGCTGACCATGCCGGTGATGTGGAACATCGGCACGACGGCCAGCGTCACGCTCTCCGGCGTGGCCGTGCTCCACAGGCTGCTGGCGACCGCGTTGTGCATGATGCTGCGGTGCGGGTGCATGCAGCCCTTGGGCAGCCCGGTGGTGCCGCTGGTGTAGGGCAGCACGGCCAGGTCTTGCGGCCCCACTTCGATGCCGGGCGGCGGTGCCGTGCAGGCCATGGCGTCTTCCCAGGCGTGCACTTGGCCGCCAGCGAGCGGCGGCAGTGGGTAACGAGTGCAGAGCCATTCCTGCCAGGCGGGCGGAATCGCATCCGCCCCGGCTTCCTCGACCGAGAACGCATCGGTGAACTGCGTGACCACCAGGTGCGCCAGCCCAGTGCCTGCCGGCAGGGCATCGCTGGCGCGGGTCAGTTCTGGCGCGAGGTCCGCCGTGGTGATGACCACGCGCGCGTCGGGGTCGGTGATGTAGTGGGTGAGCTCTTGCGCGCGGTTCATCGGGTTGACGGGCACCACCACCGCGTTGGCCCGCAGGATCGCGAAATGCGCCATCACCAGTTGCGGGCAGTTCTGCATGCACAAAACCACCCGGTCGCCTTTTCGCACGCCCAGCGAATGCAGGTGCGCTGCCAGCCGCTGCGCGCCATCGGCCAACTGGCGGTAGGTCAGCGCCCGGCCGAAGAAAACCAAGGCCGGTTTATCGGGATAGCGGTGGGCGCTGATCGCCAGGTTGTCCCAGAGCGAGGTGGCCGGAGGCGTGAGCGTGTGCGGAAGACGGCGAGGCCAGAAGGCATGGTGTGCGGGCATGGACGATTCGATTCCTTTGCCATGCAGCCTATTGTTCTTGCGCAGGCCCAGCATCGGGGATGCCCCCTACAGAGCGTCGCGTGGGCGACCCTGGCTTTCCGTGGGGCCCAAAGCCGGACACAGGCGGGGGCCGCAATGGTGCCAGGACGGAGACTTTTGTAACCGCCTGTCCCGCATCCACGGTTTGAGCGGGTTTGCGCGGCGACGCCGCCGCGCGCATCAACGACAATGTGCGGCTGGGCCGAACGCCCTGCCCCTGCCGGCACTGCCGGGCCGGGCAGTCCGCGCGGCGCCGTTCTTTCGATTTCTGCGGCAAGGCCTGTGCACAGGCCCTTGCCCAGCCAATCTTGCGGGTTTTACGGACAACATGAACATTGTCATTCTTGACGACTACCAGGATGCAGTGCGCAAGCTGCATTGCGCTGCACGCCTGGACCCCTACAACGCCAAGGTGTACACGAACACCGTCAAAGGGCTGGGCCAGCTTTCGGTGCGCCTCAAGGACGCGGACATCATCGTGCTGGTGCGCGAGCGCACCCACCTGTCGCGCCAACTGGTCGAAAAGCTTCCGCGCCTGAAGCTCATCGCGCAGACCGGCAAGGTCGGCTCGCATGTCGATGTGGCGGCCTGCACCGAGCGCGGCATCGCGGTGGCCGAGGGCGTGGGCTCCCCCGTGGCGCCAGCGGAGCTGACCTGGGCGCTCATCATGGCGGCGATGCGGCGCCTGCCCCAGTACATCTCCAACCTGAAGCACGGCGCCTGGCAGCAGTCCGGCCTGCGCGCGGCGTCCATGCCGCCCAACTTCGGCATCGGCACCGTGCTGCGGGGCAAGACGCTGGGAATCTGGGGCTACGGACGCATCGGCCAGATCGTCGCCGGCTACGGGCGCGCCTTCGGGATGAACGTGCGGGTGTGGGGGCGGGAAGCTTCGCGGGCGCAGGCCCTGAGCGACGGCCTGCAGGTGGCGACCACGCGGGAAGAGTTCTTTGCCCAGTGCGATGTGATTTCGCTGCATCTGCGCCTGAACGACGAGACGCGCGGAGCCATCCGGCTGGAAGATCTGTCGTGCATGAAGCCCACCGCACTGCTGGTGAACACCTCGCGCGCGGAGCTGATCGAAGCCGATGCACTGATCGCGGCACTGAACCGCGGACGCCCCGGCATGGCGGCGGTGGACGTGTTCGAGAGCGAGCCGATCTTGCAGGGCCACGCCCTGCTGCGGCTGGAGAACTGCATCTGCACGCCCCACATCGGCTACGTGGAGCAAGACAGCTACGAGCTGTACTTCGGCGCCGCATTCGACAACGTCATCAACTACATCAAGGGCACGCCGACCAACATCGTCAACCCGGGCGCGCTGCAAGTCCGGCGCTGAGCGCCTTTGGCAGGCTGGCCATGCTTTTCAGCCAGCGCCAAGAATGAAAAAAGGCCTCCGCATGCGGAGGCCTTTTGCTTTCGGCGAGCGCCGCCGGTCTTTCAACCCGCGGCGCTGCTGCGTCCTCAGTTCAGAGGCGTCTTCTTGCCGTCCTTGTACACGTACAAGGTGATGGCGGGGTTCTTCAGTTCGCCATTGGGTTCGAAGGCGATGTTGGCCGTCACACCCTTGTAGTTGGACTTTTGCAGTTCAGGGATGTAGACCTTCGGGTCCCACGAGTTGGCACGCTTCATGGCATCGACCAGCAGCATGGTGGCGTCGTAGGTGTAAGGGCTGTACACCTGGAACTGGTTGGGGTACTTGGCGTCGTACTTGGCGCGCCATGCGGTGCCGCCAGGCATCTTGCCCAGCGAAGCGCCGCCTTCGGCGCAGACCACGTTGTTCAGCGTCTTGGCGCCCGCTGCGAGCTTGGCGATCTCGGACGTGCAGATGCCGTCGCCACCGAAGAACTTGACGTTGCCCATGCCCAGTTGTTCCAGCTGGCGCAGCATGGGGCCGGCTTGGGGGTCCATGCCGCCGTAGAACACCGCATCGGGGTTCTTGGACTTGATGGCCGTCAGGATGGCCATGAAGTCGGTGGCCTTGTCGGTCGTGAACTGCTCGTCCACCACCTTCATGCCCTTGGCCGTTGCCGTCTTCTTGAACACGTCGGCAACGCCTTGGCCGTAGGCCGTGCGGTCATCGACGATGGCCACGGTCTTGAGCTTCAGCGTGTCGGCGGCATAGAACGCCAGGCCAGCGCCCAGGGCGTTGTCGTTGGCGATGATGCGGAACGTCGTCTTGTAGCCTGGCTTGGTCAGGTTGGGGTTGGTGGCGGCGCCGGTGACGTGGGGAATGCCGCAGTCGTTGTACACCTTGGAGGCAGGAATGGTCGTGCCGGAATTCAAATGGCCCACCACGCCAGCAACCTTTGCATCGCACAGCTTCTGTGCAGCGGCGGTGCCTTGCTTCGGATCTGCGGCGTCGTCTTCCGCCTGCAGTTCGAACTTGATCTTCTTACCGCCGATCGTGACGCCTTGTGCATTCAGTTCTTCAACTGCCATGCGCGCGCCGTTTTCGTTGTCCTTGCCGTAGTGAGCTTGCGGGCCGGAAACCGGTCCCACGTGACCGATCTTGACCACTTGCTCTTGTGCAGAGGCCGCGCCGGCAAAAGCCGCGATAGCGGCAACCACGGTCAGTTTCAACTTCAGTTGCATATGAATCTCCATTAAGGGGTGAGCGCTGAGAAATATTGTTGTGTCTCAACGCCGGAAACATATCGCAATTTATGGGCCAGATCACTAGGGAACACGATGAAATGCGGCAGAAACCACAGGGGAATACCCTGTCACTGCCCATTCCTGCGTCAACCGGGCGCCGTTCCCGGGTGGCTGGCCAGCTCTTCGGCCACGGCTTCGTACACCGCGTGGCGCACCACGGACTCCACTTCCTCGCGCAGGCGGGGCACGATGGAGCGGGTCTGTTCGAGCACCACCGTGGCGATCGCCTCGCGCAGGCGCTGGTCCAGCACCACGTCCACGCGCTGCATCACGCGGTGGATCACCACTTCCTCGATGTCCTTCAGGCCTGGAGCGGGCCTTGCGAAGACCGCAGGTGCCGGGGCGGCCGAGGGCGTGGGTGTCGAAGGCAGCGTGGGACGCACTGGCGGCAAGGGGTGAGGCGCCGGGTTCGGCAAGGTGCGCGCCACGGCGGGCACAGCCACCGACGGTCGAGGCACCGACGGTCGAGGCACCGGTGCGGGCACGGGCGATACCGCAGGAGCGTGCGGCACGGAAGGGCTCACGGCACCCTTCACTGGCACGCCCGGCTGCCCCACGCCGGGTACGCCGTCCGCCAGCTGCACCACATCGGTGAGCGTGGGCACGAATCTGGGAGGGGCCTTGGGCGGAGGGGAAGACATCAGGCGCCTTTCAGAACGAGGTCGTGCCGAACGATCTGGTAGCCCCGCGCCGCATAGTGGCGCCAGCGATCGCGTGCGCCGCTGCGGTCGGCCTCGTCGTGCGCGCTGACCACCTCCACCAGCTTGCCGAAGCGCTCGAAGCCCTGCGGCACCGTGCCGCCCAGGTTCAACAGCACTTCGTGATGGGGCACGCGCCGCAGGTCCTGGGCCAGCAGCACGGGCGAAGCCTCGCGCAGTTCCTCGCCGTCTCGATCGTTGCAGTGCGCAACGAAATCCTGCGGCGCCATGGCCCACAGCGCGCGGTCGAGGCTGTCGAGTTCGGACTCCGGCCCGGTGATCACCAGCCGTGCATCGCTGCGCAGCACCTTGCGCGCAAAGCGGCACGCATAGGCCAGCTTGTCAGGCGCATTGAAGTGGAAAGCGATTTCCGTCATGTCATCCAGGCCGGGCCGTGGCAACGATCAGCGGGCGGCCGCGCGCGGTGCACGCACGGCCTTCGCGGCGGGCTTGCGCGCCACCACGGGCTTGGGCTGCGCGGCGGCATCCAGCAGGTAGTGCATCAGCAGCGCCACCGGCCGACCGGTCGCACCCTTGGCGCCACCGCCCTTCCATGCCGTGCCGGCGATGTCCAGATGGGCCCACGGCGTGTCGCCCACGTAACGCTGCAAGAATTTCGCCGCGGTGATGGCGCCGCCAGCGCGGCCGGCCACATTGCCCATGTCGGCAAAGTTGCTCTTCAGGCCCTCGCCGTATTCGTCGTCCAGGGGCATGCGCCAGCACGGGTCGAGCGCCGCATCGCCCGCCGATTGCAGGCTTTGCGCCAGCGCATCGTCGGTGGCGAACAGGCCGCTGCGCAGGCCGCCCAGGGCAACGACGCAAGCGCCGGTCAGGGTCGCGATGTCCACCATCGCCGCTGGCTTGAAACGCGCGGCGTAGGTGATGGCGTCGCACAGCACGAGGCGGCCTTCGGCGTCGGTGTTCAGGACTTCGATGGTCTGGCCACTCATGCTGGTGACCACGTCGCCGGGCTTGACCGCACGGCCATCGGGCATGTTTTCGCAGGCGGGAATCAAACCCACCACGTTGATCGCGGGCTTGAGCTCGGCCAGCGCGCGGAACACGCCGAGCACGCTGGCCGCGCCGCCCATGTCGAATTTCATCTCGTCCATCTCGGCGGCAGGCTTGATGGAAATGCCGCCGGTATCGAAGGTGATGCCCTTGCCGATCAACACCGTGGGGGCCTGGCCGCGCGGGCCGCCGTCGTAGCGCAGTTCGATGAATCGCAGGGGCTCTTCCGATCCCCGTGCGACGGCCAGGAACGCGCCCATGCCCAGCTTGGCCACTTCGGCCGGCCCCATCACCTTGCACTGGATGGAAGGGAACTTGGCCAGGGCCTTGGCCGCACCGGCCAGCAGCGTGGGCGTGGCATGGTTGGCCGGGCGATTCGCCCACTCGCGGGCGTATTCGATGCCCGACACCAGCGCCACGCCCCGCGTGAATTCCGCCTTGGCCGCGGCCGCATCGGCCACGCCGACCACCACGCGAGAAAGCACCTGCGGCTCGGTCTTGGATTTGGTGGCGGTGTACACGTAGGTGGCTTCTGCCAGCGCCTGCACGGCGGCGGCAACCGCGCCAGCGGCAGGGGCCGCGGCAAAGCACACGGCCGCGCGCTTGATCTGGGGCGATTTCAGCAGCGAAGCCGCGGCCAGGATGGCCTGGCGCGTGGCGCGGGGCGAACCGTCGCCACCGCCCAGCAACACGACTCGGCGGGCTGACACGGCAGGCATCTGGTAAAGCTGCAGGCTCTTGCCGGCCTTCGTGTCGAAGTCGCCGTTCTTCAGGGCATGCGCGATCAGGCTGGGCAACGCACCGCCTGCGGGTTTGGCACCCTCTGCCACCACCACGGCGAGCAGGTCGCATTTCTCGGTGGCAGCGCCGTCCAGGCTCAGGGTCTTCAGATCGAAGTTCATAATCGGTGTTTTCCTTCGAGCCAATGTTATTCGATTCATCCATTCGCAAGGAGCTGGCGCGCAGCTTCGGCGCGACCCTGGTGGTGCTGGTCACCGTGGTCATGACCATGATGCTGATCCGCACGCTCGGCCAGGCCTCGCGCGGCAGCGTCAATCCGTCCGACGTGATGCTCGTCATGGGCTTCACGGTGCTCGGGCAATTGCCCACCATCCTCAGCCTGAGCCTCTTCGTGGCCGTGGTCGGCACGCTGTCGCGCATGTACCGCGACAGCGAAATGGTGATCTGGTTCGCCAGCGGCCGGGGCCTCATCAACCTGCTCTCTCCCTTGCTGCGTTTCGCGTGGCCGGTGATGCTCGTGATCGCGACGCTGGCGCTGGTGATCTGGCCCTGGGCCAATCAGCAGATCCAGGCGCTCAAGGTCCAGTATGAGCAGCGTGGCGATGTGGACCGCATCGCGCCCGGCGAATTCCAGGAATCCGCCAACGGCAGCCGCGTTTTCTTCATCGACCGCGAAAGCCCTGATGCCGAGCAGGCCAGCAACGTCTTCATCGCCTCCACCGAACGCGGCCGCGAAACCGTCACATCGGCCCGCAGCGCCCGGCTGGAGACGCGCAACGGCGAACGCATGGTGCTGCTGACCGATGGGCAGCGGCTGGAGACCACGGTGGACAAGCCCGGGCTCAAGGTGAGCGAATTCATCGAATACGGCACCCGCATCGGCTCGGCACCCGCAGGCGCGCAGGACGAGCAGGCCGTCAAGACCCTCTCCACGCCCACGCTGCTGGCCTCGGCCGAGCCCGCGTTCCGCGCCGAGCTGGGGTGGCGCTTCGGGCTTGCGGTCGCCGCGCTCAACTTCGTGGTGATGGGCCTGGCGCTGGCCAGCGTCAACCCCCGCGCGGGGCGCAGCAGCAGCCTGGTACTGGCGCTCTTTGCCTTCGTCGTCTATTACAACCTCATGACCCTTGGACAAAGCTGGATCAGTTCCGGACGGCTCGGCGTGGTGCCTTTCATGCTGCTGCTGCATGGCGGAACGCTGGCGCTGGGCGTGACGCTGCTCACGGCGCGGCACCACCGCTGGTCGCCCAGCATGCTGTGGCGTCGCGGAGTGCGCGCATGAAGACCATCCGCCGCCTGATCTACCGCGAGGCCCTGTCGGCCGTGGCGTTCGTCACGCTCGGGTTCCTCGCGCTGTTCTTCTTTTTCGACATGGTGGACGAGCTGCGCTGGGTCGGCCGCACCGGGCCTGAAGGCTACCAGCTGTCCCACGCCATGCTGTTCGTGGCGCTGAGCATTCCAAGCCATCTCTACGAACTGCTGCCGATCACGGTGCTGATCGGCACCATCTTCGTGATGGCGCGGCTGGCGCAAAGCTCGGAGTTCACCATCATGCGCACCAGCGGCCTGGGGCCATGGCGTGCGCTGCGCACCCTGCTGGTGCTGGGGCTGGGGTTCGTCATGCTGACCTTCGCCGTCGGCGACTACATCGCGCCGGTCACCGACCGGGCGGCACAGCTGGTCAAGGCTCGGCACCTGGGCCAGTTGACCACGGGCGCGACCGGCGCCTGGCTGAAGGAACGCCAGGGCAGCCATTCGATGGCCGTGAACGTGCGTGCATTGAGCCCCGACGGCGGCATGCTCAACATCCGCGTGTTCGAGTTCGATGCCGATGGCCGGGTGGCTTCCACGCTGCAGGCGGCCAGCGGCACCTTCGCCAGCGACCACTGGGAGCTGAAGCAGGTCAAACGCAGCGTGTTCCACCGCAGCGGCGACGCCGAAGCCCGCGTGGAGCGCCTGCAGGAGGCCGAATTGCGCTGGCCCACGCGCATCAGCACCGACATGGTGTCGGCCTCGCTGCTCAAGCCCGACCGCATGGCGACCATCGACCTGTTCCAGTACATCCGCCACCTGGAGTCCAACGGCCAGGCCGCGCAGCGCTATGAAATCGAGTTCTGGCGCAAGGTGTTCTACCCCTTGAGCTGCCTGGTGATGGTGGTGCTCTCGCTGCCGTTCGCCTACCTCCATTTCCGCTCCGGCGGCATCGCGGGCTACGTGTTCGGCGGGGTGATGGCAGGCATCAGCTTCTTCCTGCTGAACAACGTGTTCGGTTATGCGGGCAACCTGCAGAACTGGTCGCCCTGGCTCACGGCGGCGGCGCCGGGGCTGATTTATTCGGTGCTATCGCTGGCGGCCTTCGGCTGGCTGGTGCTGCGCCGTTGACCGAACGAGAAAGACTGCCTGAGTGAACACCCCTGCCCCCAAAGGCGTCGTCCTTTTCGCCCACGGCTCGCGCGACCCCCTCTGGCGCGCGCCGATGGAGGCCGTGCAAGCCCATCTGCAGCAGCACCGCCCGGAGTTGCTCGTGCGCTGTGCGTACCTGGAGCTGACCACGCCCGACCTGGCACAGGCCGTCGCGGCGCTGGTCGGCGAAGGCGCCCTGCATGTCACGGTCGTGCCCATGTTTCTCGGCACCGGCAAGCACGCGCGGGAAGACCTCCCGCTGCTCGTGCAGGCGCTGCGCGATGCACACCCCGACGTTCACTTCACGGTACAGGGAGCGATCGGCGAAGACCCACGCATGACGGCACTGATGGCTGAAATCGCTGGCGAGTCTTGACCTGACCGGGATGGCGCAAAGCCAAAGCGCTGCAAACCGCTGGGTAAAAACGGGGTTCACTCGGCTTTTCGCGTGTTTTCTTTAGATTGCTGCAGCATAATGACCGCCTTCTTTAGCAGCAATAAGATATGAACCTGCACCAATTCCGCTTCGTTCAGGAAGCCGCGCGCCGCAATCTCAACCTGACCGAAGCCGCCAAGGCGCTGCACACGTCGCAGCCTGGCGTGTCGAAGGCCATCATCGAGCTGGAGGAGGAATTGGGCGTGGACATCTTCGCGCGCCATGGCAAGCGGCTCAAGCGCATCACCGAGCCCGGCCAGCATGTGCTCAAGAGCATCGAACTGATCATGCGCGAGGTGGGCAACCTCAAGCGCATCGGCGAGCAGTTCAGCGCGCAAGACAGCGGCACCCTCAGCATCGCCACCACGCACACGCAGGCCCGCTACGTGTTGCCGCTGCCCGTGGCCAAGCTCCGCGACGCCTATCCCAAGGTCAACATCAGCCTGCACCAGGCCACGCCCCATGAAGTGGCGCGCATGGTGATCGACGAAGTGGCCGAGATTGGCATGGCCACCGAATCGCTGGCCGACTACCCCGATCTCGTGACCCTGCCCTGCTACGAATGGCAGCATGTGCTGGTGATGCCCACCGCCCACCCGCTGGCGCAAAAAGAGCGCCTGGGCCTGGACGACATCGCGCACGAGGCCCTCATCACCTACCACCCTTCCTTCACGGGGCGCGGCAAGATCGACCAGGCGTTCGCGGCCCGCAAGCTGCAGCCGCGCATCGTGCTGGAGGCGATCGACTCCGACGTGATCAAGACCTACGTGCGCCTGGGCCTGGGGATCGGCATCGTGGCCGAGATGGCGATGCGCGACGATCCGCTGGGCGACCTGGTGGTGCGCCCGGTGGGGCACCTCTTTGGCCAGAGCGTGGCGCGCGTGGCCTTCAAGCGCGGCGCCTACCTTCGCAACTTCGTCTACAGGTTTGCCGAGCTGCTGAGCGACCGCCTGAACCGCGAACTCATCGCCCGCGCCATGACCGGCCACGTGAACGACTACGAGCTTTGATCGTCACCCCGGCGTCCCACCCATTTTTTGTCCAAAGCCCCGTTTTCGCGCCATGACCTCCCACGACAGCACCCCGCGCACGCCCGTTTTCCCCAGCAAGCTGCCCCAGGTGGGCACGACCATCTTCACCGTGATGTCGGCCCTGGCGGCCGAGCACGGCGCCGTGAACCTCGGCCAGGGCTTTCCTGACTTTCACTGCGATCCGGCGCTGATCGACGCGGTGGACGCCGCCATGCGAGCAGGCCACAACCAGTACCCGCCGATGGCTGGCGTGCCCGCATTGCGCGATGCCGTTGCTACGAAAATAGAAGCGCTGCACCGCCGTAAATACTGCGCCAACACCGAAATCACCATCACGGCCGGTGCCACCCAGGCGATCCTGACCGCCATCCTGGCGACGGTGCACGCGGGCGACGAGGTGATCGTGCTCGACCCCTGCTACGACAGCTACGCGCCCAATGTGGCGCTGGCCGGCGGCACCGTCGTGCGCGTGCCGCTCACGCCGGGCAGTTTCCGGCCCGACTTCGGCAAGATCGCCGCCGCCATGACGGCGCGCACCCGCGCCATCATCATCAACAGCCCGCACAACCCCAGCGCCACGATCTGGACGGCCGACGACATGCGCACGCTGCAGGAGCTGCTGGCACCCACCGACGTGCTGCTGATCAGCGACGAGGTGTACGAGCACATGGTGTTCGACGGCGCGCAGCACGAAAGCGCGGCACGCTTTACCGGACTGGCGGCGCGCGCGTTCATCGTCTCCAGTTTCGGCAAGACCTTTCACGTGACCGGCTGGAAGGTGGGCACCGTCGCCGCCCCGGCCGCGCTGATGGCCGAGTTCCGCAAGGTGCACCAGTTCAACGTGTTCACCGTGAACACGCCCATGCAGCACGGGCTGGCCGCTTATTTGAAAGACCCGGCGCCCTACCTGCAGTTGCCTGATTTCTACCAGGCCAAGCGTGATCTCTTTCGCCAGGGCCTGGAGGGCTCGCGCCTGCGCCTGCTGCCCAGCACGGGCAGCTATTTCCAGTGCGTGGACATTTCTGCCGTGAGCGATTTGAACGAAGCCGACTTCTGCCAGTGGGTGACCCGCGAAGTGGGCGTGGCGGCGATTCCGCTGTCGGCCTTCTACGGCGATGGCTTCGACCAGCGCGTGGTGCGGTTTTGCTTCGCCAAGCAGGACGACACGCTGCGCGAGGCGCTGCAGCGGCTGCGCAAGCTCTGAGCGCCGCGAACGGAGCCGCAGCGCGTTCCGCTCGCCAGCGCCCAGCCTCAAAAACCGGCCCGGTCGCTGAAGGCCCAATGACCGAGGACGCACGCACCAGGCTTTGCGGGGCAGAGCGAAATCACTGCAGTCAGGTGCTTTCAGCAGCCCGTCACGTTGGGTGGATGGTGCGCCGCACACGCTGCAAAAAGCGGATGGGTTGGGGCCTTCACGCTTCGAACCGGGCACCGCCGCCGGCCAGGCGCCGGTCGCAGCGGCGGCCAAACGGTGCGATGAACGGGCCCTGGGCTCAACCCTTCTGCGCCATTGCCGCGAGCACCTGCCCCTCGCAATGGCCGAATCCGATGGAGCGGTAGCCCTCGCGTTCGCCGCGGGCACGCAGCATGACGCTGTCGCCGTCCTGCAGGAAGGTGCGCTGTTCGCCGTTGTCCAGCACCAGGGGGCGCTTTCCGCCTTGCGACAGTTCGAGCAGCGAGCCGCCCTGGTCCGGCCCAGGCCCGGATTGCGTGCCCGAGCCCAGCAGATCGCCCGGCTGCAGGTTGCAGCCCCCACCGTGTGGTGCGCCAGCAATTGCGCCACGGTCCAGTACGAATCGGCGAAGTTGGAGCGCATCAGCCGCTGGTGCGGCAGGCCGTTGCCGCGCATCGCGGCGGTCTGAAGCCAGACCTCCAGCTGCAGATCGAACGCGCCGTGCGCGCGGTTGTCGGCACTGTCCAGATAGGGCAGCGGCGGGGGATGGCCTTCGGGGCGCACGAAGCCCGTGCGGAACGGGGCCAGGGCCTCCATCGTCACGATCCAGGGCGACAGGGTCGAGGCGAAGTTCTTCGACAGAAACGGGCCGAGCGGCTGGTACTCCCAGGCCTGGATGTCGCGTGCCGACCAGTCGTTGAGCAGGCCCAGCCCGAAGCAATGCGACTCCGCCTCGGCCAGCGGCACCGGTTCGCCCTGGGCATTTCCGGTGGCCACGTAAATCGCCATCTCCAGTTCGTAGTCCAGGCGCTCGCAGGGCCCGAAGCGCGGCGTGCCGCCCGGGCTGGCCGGGCCCAGTTGCGCGACCGGGCGGGCGAACCGCTGCCCCGACACGCCCAGCGACGACGCGCGCCCGTGGTAGCCGATGGGCACCCAGGGGTAATTGGGCAGCAGCGGGTTGTCGGGTCGGAACAGCCGGCCCACGGCCGTTGCGTGGTGGATGCTGGTGTAGAAGTCGGTGTAGTCGCCGACGCGCGCCGGCAGCGCATGCTCCGCCTCGGCCTGCGGCACCAGCGCAGGCTGCCAGCGCGCGGCACCGGGCGCGCCGGCCCGAAGGCCGTCGGACAACGCCAGGCGCAGGGCGGCGCGGGCCGGCTGGCCACGGGCCATCAGCGGGTTGAGCGTGCCGTCCTCGGTGCCTTCGAGCGCCGCCGCCGCGTCGCCAGCGAGCCACCCGTCATCACGCAGCGCGAGCAGGTCCACGATCTGGTCGCCGATGGCGGCGCCGGGGCGAAACCGCTCGTTGCTACCCGCACGCCGGAAGATCGCAAGCGGCAGGTTCTGGATGGGAAAGTCGGTGTCCGGCGCGTTGGCGCAGTCCACCCAGCTTTGCAAGGCAGCGTCGTGTGTTCGGTCGATTCGGGTCATGGGATGTGAGGCGTGGGCGTGAGGCTTAGGGCGGAAGGCTTCAGGGCGCAAGGCGTGGATCAGATCGAGAAGATCCGTCAGGCCACCGCAGGAAGGCGGCGGTTCAGCCGGGGTTGAACTGGTCCGCCAGCCCCTGCCAGCAGCGCGGGTAGTCCGGGTCCAGCGAGCCGCCCTGCTCCTTCTCGCGCAGCGCGAACGCGGTGGGCACGAAGCGGTAGCGGCTCTCCAGCATGAAGGCCAGCGTGCCGTCCAGCTTTTGCGGCTGCAGGTCGCTGGCGGTGGCGCGCTCGAAGCTCTCTTCGTCCGGGCCATGGGGCACCATGCCTTTGTGCAGGCTGGCGCCGCCGGGCTTGAAGCCTTCCGGCTTGGCGTCGTACTGGCCTACCACGAGCCCCATGAATTCGCTCATGGCGTTGCGGTGGTACCAGGGCGGGCGAAAGGTGTCTTCCATGACCAGCCAGCGCGGCGGAAAGATCACGAAGTCGCAATTGGCCGTGCCGGGCGTGTCGCTGGGCGAGGTCAGCACGGTGAAGATCGACGGGTCCGGGTGGTCGAAGCTGATGGAGCCGATCACCATGAAAGTGGCGGTGTCGTGCTTTCAGGGCGTGAGGTTGCCATGCCACGCCACCACGTTGAACGGCGTGTGCGTCTGCGGTGCGGTCCACAGTCGGCCGCCGTATTTCTTCACGATCTCGTAGTCGCCGGGCAGGCCTTCCGCAGCCGCGACAGGGGCCAGGAAGTCGCGCGGATTGGCCAGACCGTTGGAGCCGATGGGCCCCAGCTCGGGCAAGCGGAAGGCGGCGCCGTAGTTCTCGCACGCGTGGCCGCGCGGTGGACCGTCGGGCAGCGCGACCTTGAAAGCCACGCCCCGCGGCACCAGCGCAACCTCGCCGGGCGCCACTTCGAGCACGCCCATTTCGGTGGTCAGCACGAGCCGGCCCTGCTGCGGGATGAGCAGCAGTTCGCCATCGGCATCGACCAGCGCGCGCCGCTCCATCGAGCGATTGGCGGTGTACACCAGCGCGGCCATGCCGGTCTGCGCTTCGACGTCGCCATTGGCTGCCACGGTGCGCAGGCCGTCCACGGAGTCGGTGGGCGCGGGATGGCCGCCAGCGGCGCCGGTCGTCCAGCCATCGTGCGCATAGGGCCGATAGCGGCCGGACACCACCGAGGGCTGGCGGCGATACAGCCAGGTGCGCCGGTTCTCGTGCCGCAGCGCGGTGAAGGCGCTGCCGGAGACCAGCTCCGGGTACGGCAGGAACGGCGCTTTCTGCGGGCTGTTGCGCCCCTGCGGAAGCGCGCCGGGCACCGATTCGGTGGCGAACTGGTTGCCGAAACCGCTCTGGTATCGCAGCGGCTCGGTGATGGGGTCGGGGGTCATGAAAACGTCCTTGCAGTCGATGCTATTAATTAAATAGCAATGTGCCCTAGTGTTAATTGCGCTGGAGGCCATTTTGACTCTAATCCAGGCGGATGCCGTTGTCGCGGATCAGCCGGCCCCAGCGCTCGCGCTCGCTCTTCACGTAGCGTGCCATGTCTTGCGGCGTGCCGGGCATGCCGTCCACGCCGAGGGCCTGAAAGCGGGCCTTGACCTCGGTGAAGTCGAGCGCCTCCACCAGCGCCTTGTTCAGTTTCGCGATGGTCTCGGGCGGCGTGCCGGCGGGCACCGACACGCCTTGCCAGGCATAGGCTTCGAAGCCTGCCAGGCCCTGTTCCTGCAGCGTGGGCACATCGGGCAGCGTGGCGATGCGCTGCGCGCTGGCCACGCCGATGGCACGCACCTTGCCGCCCAGCACGAAGGCGTTGCCGCTGGCGGGCCGAGCGCCGCGGCGGCAAGCGCCTCGCGCAGCACCGCCAGCGAACCGATGTGGTTGGCCAGCAGCAGCACCAGCCGGGCGTTGAAGGCATGGCTCTCTTCGACCGTCAAAGGCTGGTGCGCGTCGATGAGTGCCTGGTAGAAATCGTCGGGCGACTCCAGGTGCGGCGCGGTGATGAGGCTTTGCGAAGTCGTCATGCCAGGGCCTTCCGATGCGGTGTTTCGGCGTTCGAGGTCGATGGGGCAAAAGGCTCCGTGTCCGGCGCCGCAATGCGGCCCAGGGCCCGGTCGAGCGCAGCGGCCACGGCGGCGGGCGTGGGGCGGCGCCAGCGCGCGCACACATGCGGATCGGGGCGCAGCAGATAGACGGTGCCAGGGAGCGCGTCATAGCGCTGCCATGCGATGGCATGGCCCGGCGTGCGCGGGATGCACACGGTATTGAGGCCCGAGCCACTGAGGGCCTTCAGGGCGGCTTTCACGGCATCGGCATTGGCATCGATATCGGCACCGGCGCCCTCGCAACCACTGGCACTGGCGCAGCCCTCCCCGTCCCCGAACACCAGCGCCGTGAAACCCGTGTGCGTGGCCCGGCGCAGCAGCCAGCCCTCGCCATCGAGCGGTGCATCGGGTGCGGGCGCGCCGGGCAACAACGGTCCCGCGAAAGCGTCCTCGTCCGGTGTCACGAGCGGCGAACCGGCATGGACCGAGGGCATCGACAGCCGGCCGCTGTTGACCAGGCTGCGCGCAAAGTCATGCTGGCGCGACAGCTGCAGCACCGCGTCCCGGAACATGCGGCTCACCGGGCTCTTGGGCGTGATGAAGTCCGTCGAGCGGGTGGAGTGACGAATGTTTTCGTCCGCTGCGGCTTCGCGTTCCAGCGCATAGGTGTCCCGCAAGGCCTCGGGGGCCTGGCCTTGCAGCACGGCGGCAAGCTTCCAGCCCAGGTTGTCGGCGTCCTGCACGCCCGAGTTGGCGCCCCGCGCGCCGAAGGGTGAGACGCCATGGGGCGCGTCGCCCGCGAACAGCACCCGGCCATGGCGAAAGGCGTCCATGCGGCGGCACGCGAAGGTATAGACGCTGGCCCAGACGAGTTCGAAGGGCACGTGAGGCCCCAGCAGCGCACGCACGCGGAGCTCGATGTTCTCGGGCTTTCGTTCGTGGTCGGGGTCGGCCTCCCAGCCCCATTGGAAGTCGATGCGCCAGATGCCGTCCGCCTGCTTGGCCTGGGACGGGCCGGTGGCACGCGCGCTCAAGGCCTGCACGGCCGGGGTGTCGCAGCGGCTCGATGCCCAGGGCCGCTGAACCGGAACGGTGCCCGCACGGCTCTGCCCCGCCAGGTGGCAGCCCGCGGGCCCGCGCCCCGTACCCCGTACCCCTCAGCAGATGCGAACGCCCAAGCTGCCGATAAGGACGGCGGCCTGGTCCATCGACAGCATGGCGCCCCGAAACGACTGCGCCACCATGGCCACCGTCAACCCGCCCAGGTCCACCGACCTGAGATCCGCCCCATCGAACCGCGCATTTTTCAAGTTGGCATCGCGCAGGCTGCCGCCTTCGAAAACGGCATCGCGAAAGTCGCAGCCCGCCACATCGGCCTCGGACAGGTCCAGTTGTTCCAGGCTGCGCTTGCGAAACGAAAGGCCCCGCAGGTCTGCGCCCACCAGCCGACACTGGTGAAATTCGAGGCCCAGGGTGACGGCCTCGTTGAACACGGCCCCGGTCAGTTTGGCCTCGGTGAACAGCGCTGAGGAAAGCCGTGCGCGCGTCCAGCGGGTGTTGTTCAGATCGCTGCTGCAAAAGCGGGCGTTGGACAGGTCGGCCAGGGAGAAGTCCGCCTGCCGCGCCTTGCAATCGAGCCATCGCGAATCCGCCAGCAGCGCTTTCTCGAAACGGGTTTCCGCGAAGGTGCACTCCAGGAACCTTGCCCCGCCGAGGTCGAGGCCGGACAGGTCGGCGCCGTCGAAGCGGCATTGCTCGAACGACAGCGGCGCATGGGGCCGCGCAAGCCACTCCACCAGCGCGCTGCGTGAGACGACCTGATCGGTGATGGCCGACGGATCGGCGTCAGCGTCGGCATTGATGTGCGCCGTTTTGACGATGGTGGAGGTTTCGGTATCGAAATGAGTGCTCACGATTCAGTGCCCCGCGCTTTTAGAAAACAGATTGACCACCAGAACGCCCGCGATGATCAGCGCCATGCCGAGCATGGCCGGCAGATCGAGCCGCTGGTTGAACACCACCCAGCCCACCACCGAAATCAGCACGATGCCGACCCCTGACCAGATGGCATAGGCCACGCCGACCGGGATCGTCTTGAGCACCAGCGACAGCGCGTAGAACGAGGCGGCATACGCCACCCCGGTGATCAGGCTGGGCACGAGGCGCGTGAAGCCATCCGAGGCTTTCAGCGCGGTAGTGCCGCCCACTTCCATCGCAATGGCGAGTCCCAGAATGAGATAGCTGGAAGTCACGGTCATGGCGCGTCTCCTTGGGTGAGTCGAAGCAGCAGCGACAACAGGCGGTCCTTGCGGTCCGGCGCCGTGCCGTAAATGTCCAGCAGTTGGTCGAGCCAGGCGCCGTCCGCAGCGAGCCGGCAAAGGAACAGCCGGTCGGCAGCAGCAGGATCAGCGCCGTCTTCTGCCACCAAGGCACGCATCTTGGCGCCCCACCGCTCGCGGCACGACGGCAGCGTGAAGGCGAGCAATGCGATCGCGCGCTGCGTGCGAAGCTCGTCCGGCGTGCTGGCCTGGAACGACGATGTCAAGTAAGCACGCGCATGCCGCGCCGGGCCCTCGGGCTCGGCTTCGAGCGCGGCGGCAAAGAAGACATCGAACCTGTCGAACAGTTGGTCGCACAGGCCCTCCAGCAATGCCTGTTTGCTGCGAAAGTGATGCTGCAGACCGCCTTTGGTGACACCGGCACGCTGTGCGACGGCGTCCAGGGTCACGGCATGCGGGCCATCCTGAACGAGCAGGTCGCCAGCGACCGCGAGCAACTGCGCACGGACGCGTTCGGGTTGTTTGAGACGTTTATGGGCTTCCGACATAAAAAACCATCCAGACGGATTTTTTATTGTAGCCATCGAATGCATCCCGTCAGATCGGTGCGCCGCGTGCCGCAGGGGTTATCGAAGTACCGTGATTTGACTCAAGGGCCGAAGCGTGACCGCATCCACACCCGGTGTGCGGCCATGCCCGTCACAGCAGCACGATGTCGTATTGCTCTTGCCCCACGGCCGTTTCGGCCTGCAGCGAAATGGGCTTGCCGATGAAGTCCGACAGGCCCGCCAAGTGCTGGCTTTCTTCATCCAGAAACAGCTCCACCACGCGCGGCGAGGCCACGACGCGAAACTCGCGCGGGTTGAACTGGCGGGCTTCCCTGAGGATTTCGCGCAGGATGTCGTAGCACACGCTGCGCGCCGTCTTGACGATGCCTTTGCCCTGGCAGTGCTCGCAGGGTTCGCACAGCATGTGGGCCAGCGACTCGCGCGTGCGCTTGCGCGTCATCTCGACCAGGCCCAATTGCGAGAAGCCGCCGGCCATGGTCTTCACCCGGTCGCGCGAAAGTTGCTTCTTGAACTCCGCCAGCACGGCGTGCTGGTGGTCCTCGCGCGCCATGTCGATGAAGTCGGCAATGACGATGCCGCCCAGGTTGCGCAGCCGCAGCTGGCGCGCGATGGCCTGCGCGGCCTCCAGGTTGGTCTTGAAGATGGTGTCGTCGAAATTGCGCGCGCCGACGTAGCCGCCGGTGTTCACATCGATGGTGGTCAGTGCTTCGGTCTGATCGACGATCAGGTAGCCGCCCGACTTCAGATCGACCCGGCGGCCCAGGGCGCGGGCCACCTCTTCGTCAATCGCATACAGGTCGAAGATGGGCCGCTCGCCCTTGTACAGCTGCAGCTTGGGCGCGGCGGCCGGCATGAACTCCCGCCCGAAAGCCTGCAGCATGGAAAACTGCTCGCGAGAGTCGATGCGGATGGTGGCCGTCTCTTCGCCCACCAGATCGCGCAGCACACGCTGCAGCAGGCTCAAATCCTGGTGCAGCAGCGACATGGGCGGCAGGCGCAGCGAGGCGTCCTTGATGCGCGCCCAGGTCTTGCGCAGGTAGGCGATGTCTTCGGCCAGCTCGGCGTCGGTGGAGTCCTCTCCATTCGTGCGCAGGATGAACCCGCCGCCACCACCCGAAGCCTTGTCGCCCACCAGCGCTTGCAGGCGCGCCCTCAAGGCGTCGCGCTCGTCCACGGGAATTTTCTGCGAGACGCCCACGTGGTCGTCCTGGGGCAGGAACACCAGCAGCCTGCCCGCAATGCTGATCTGCGTGGACAGGCGCGCGCCCTTCGTGCCGATCGGGTCCTTGATGACCTGCACCATCAGCGACTGGCCCTCGAACACCTGTTTTTCGATCGGCACGGGCGGCTCGCCCTTGCGCGCGAACATGGGGGCCTCGCCGCCTTCCTGGCGGTGCCAGACGTCGGCAACGTGCAGAAACGCGGCGCGCTCCAGGCCGATGTCGATGAAGGCCGACTGCATGCCCGGCAGCACGCGAGACACCTTGCCCAGATAGACATTGCCCACCAGACCGCGCTCCAGGGTGCGCTCTACGTGGAGTTCCTGCACGGCACCGTGCTCGACCACGGCCACGCGGGTTTCTTGGGGGGACCAGTTGATCAGGATGTCTTGTTGCATGGGCTCGGAAAAAAGTGGCCGCCCATGATGCCTGAATAGCGAGGCCACGGCTGACTTGGCCGCCCCGCCGCGCGAATCAATCGCGCAGCACGCCCGCGCCCCGCAGCAATCGGGCGGTCTCGAACAGCGGCAATCCCATGATGCCCGTGTAGCTGCCGGCCAGATGCGACACGTGCTGCGCTGCAGGCCCCTGGATGCCATAGGCCCCTGCCTTGCCCATGGGTTCGCCACTGTCCACATAGGCGGCAATCTGCGCCGGCGACAGGGGGGCGAAGGTCACCTTCGAGATCGATAGGGCCACCGACCGCTCGGTGCCTTGCTGCAGGGCCACGGCCGTGAGCACCCGGTGGGTGCGGCCCGCCAGCTCGGCCAGCATGCGGCGGGCATGGGCCGCATCTTCGGGCTTGCCGTAGATCGTGCGGCCCAGCGCCACGGTGGTGTCCGAGCAAAGGATGGGCGCATCGGGCAGGCCGCGCCGAATGCGCCGGGCCACGGCCGCATCGAGCTTGAGCCCGGTCACGCGCTGCACATAGCGTGCGGGTGCTTCACCGGGCCGCTCCGCCTCGATGGCTTCGCTGTCTTCGGCCACGTCGCCGTCGGCATTGGGCAAGAGCAATTCGTGCCGCACGCCCAGTTGTTCCAGCAACTGGCGCCGGCGCGGGCTCTGCGATGCGAGATAGATGAAAGGGATCAAGGACGGCACGGGGCGGGAGGATAGCCGATTGCCGAACCGGCGCTTCGGATGGCCGGCATCTGTTTCGGCAAGCGCCCTCTTCGCGCAAACAGCCTTTCCACAATGAGTGCATGACCTTCTTCCCCATTCTAGAAACACCACGGCTGCGGCTGCGCAAGATGGTCGCCAGCGATGCGCCCGCAGTGCTGTCCATGCATTTGCAGGACGAATCGCGGCAATGGGCGGGCTACAACGCCATCACGAATCTGGAGGGAGCGATCGGTTTCGTGCAATGGACCGAAGAGATCACGCGACGGCACATTCCGGAGTTCTGCTGGGCCATCGAGCGCAAGGACACGCCGGGAATGATCGGGCAATGCAACTTCACGCAGTGCGACGCCGGATCGCTCAGTGCGGTAGTGGGCTACGAACTGGCACAAGCGCATCAAAACCAGGGCTTCATGCACGAAGCCCTCGGCCGGGTACTGAATTGGTGCTTCCTGCACCTCAAGCTCATGCGCATCAGTGCCACGGTCCATCCCGACAACACGCCATCGATCCGCACATTGCAGCGATGGGATTTTCAGTATGAAGGCTTGTTACGAAGCGCTGGACTATGGGGCGGAAAACACCATGATCTGATGTCCTTCAGCCTGCTGGCACCGGAATACCTGGCGGCCATTTCACCGCTGATCTCTGAACCCTCGACGATGCAAGCGCATATCGGTCTGCCATCGGGTGCAATGGCGGATCGCACCGCACTGCAGAGGGAAATGGCAGCGGCCTGAACCGGCCCGCATCGCATCGCAAAGCAAAGAGCGGCCTATTCCCGATGGTAAGGATGCCCCGCGTTCACCGACCAGGCCCGGTAGATCTGCTCGATCAGGAGCACGCGCACCATGGCGTGCGGCAGGGTGAGGTCGGACAAGCGGATGCGCTCGTGCGCCGCTTGCCGAAATGCGGGGTCCAGCCCGTCGGGCCCGCCGATGACCAGCGCCACATCATCGCCCCCCAGTTGCCAGCCCTTGAGCCGCGCGGCAAGCGCCTTGGTGGTCATTGATGTGCCGCGCTCGTCCAGTGCCACGACGCGGGTGCCGCGCGGTATCGCCGCTTCGATGCGTTCGCGCTCGGCCGCGTAGAGGGTTTCCAGCGTCTTGGAGCCCCGCGGCTCGGTCTTGACGGCCTTGAGTTCGACCTTCAATTCCGGGGGAAACCGCTTGGCGTAGTCGTCATAGGCCGTCTGTGCCCAGTCGGGCACTCGCTGGCCCACGGCCACGATGAGCAGCTTCATCGATCAGCTCGGCTCAGCGACAAATCGGCTTCAACCCCTGCGCGCCGGCGCCTTCTTGGCAGCCGGCCGCTTGGTGGAGGCGGTCTTCACGGCAGCCGTGCGCGGGGACGACTTCGGCGCGGCAGGCGCCGAGCGGCCTGACGTTTTCTTCGCCGCCGGCTTGCCAGCCGTCTTCTTGGCGATCGGCTTGACGATCAACGTCTTGATGGGTGCCTTGGTCGCGGTCTTGGCAGGGGTCGCCTGCTTGGCGGTGCTGCGGGTCGCCGTCTTGGCGGAGGTCTTCGCAGCGGTTTTCGCCGGGCTCTTGGCCGAAGTTTTAGCCGAGGTTTTGGCCGAAGTCTTCGCCGTGGTCTTTGCGGGGGCCTTGGCTCCGGGCCTTTGCGGTGCCTGGGCCGGTGCCTTGGCGGCCACCTTGCTCACGCCGGGCTTGCGGGCTGGCTGGGCCGATGCGGCAGCGGCCTTCTTGGCGGCGGCCTTTTTCTTGGCGGTGCCGTCAGCGGCTTCCGGCGCCTTGGGCTTGGCGGCGCCCAGCTTCAGGCGGACAGGCGTGTCGCCCCAGATCTCTTCCAGGCGGTAGTACTGGCGAATGGCGGGCTGCATGATGTGCGCTACGGCGGCGCCGCAGTCCACGATGATCCATTCGCCGTTGTCTTCGCCCTCGATGCGGGGCTTGCCGAAACCCGCTTCACGCACCGCATCGCGCACGCTGGCCGCCAGGGCCTTCGTCTGGCGGTTGGAAGTGCCCGAAGCCACGATCACGCGCTCGAACAAGGGCGAGAGATGCTCGGTGTTGAACACCTGGATGTCTTGCGCCTTGACGTCTTCCAGGCCATCGACGATGGCGCGTTGGAGTTTGGTGACGTCTTTCTTGGCGGCGGATTCCGATTTGGAGGTGGTGGTCATCAGGCGTTTGTCTAAAAGGGATGGGGCAATATAGCGTGCAACCCGGGCCTGGGCCAAGGCCGCGGGCCGGGGTGCCGGCTCGGCGTTCGGATGCACATCAAGGGTGTTTTTGGCCTCTGGCGCTCATGGAATGAGCGCGGGCAGCTATTGAAATTATAGCTTTCGGTGTTTTGGAGCGATCCAGCGCCGGCTCACAGCCAGTCTCGCCGCACCAGGAAACGCCGTGTCAGCTCGGCCTCGGGCGACCCGGGAGGGTCTTGGCGCTGGTACGACCAGCCCGCCATGGGAGGCATCGACAGCAGGATCGATTCGGTGCGCCCGCCGGACTGAAGGCCGAAGTGCGTCCCCCGGTCCCACACCAGGTTGAACTCGACATATCGACCGCGCCGATAGCATTGAAACTCGCGCTGGCGGTCACCGAAAGGGATCGGGTGGCGCTTGTGAACGATGGGCAGATAAGCGCCCAGCAGCGCGTCGCCCACCGACTGCACCATGCCCAGGCTGCGCTCGAATCCCAGTTCGGAAAAGTCGTCGAAGAAGATGCCGCCCACGCCGCGCTGCTCGCTGCGGTGCTTGAGGTAGAAATACTCGTCGCACCAGCGCTTGAAGCGCAGATAAAGGCCTTCGCCGAACGGGTTGAGCGCGTCCCGGCAGGCCCGGTGGAAGTGCACCGCGTCTTCCTCGAAGCCGTAATACGGGGTCAGGTCCATGCCGCCGCCGAACCAGCACACGGGCGGGCCCTCCGCCGGAGCCGCGACGATCATGCGGACGTTCATGTGCACCGTCGGCACGTAGGGATTGACCGGGTGGAACACCAGCGACACGCCCATCGCCTCGAACGGCGCGCCGGCCAGCTCGGGCCGGTGCTGGGTCGCCGAAGGCGGCAGCGTGGCACCGCGCACGTGCGAGAAGCCGCAGCCGGCCCGCTCGAAAACGCGCCCGCCCTCCAGGATGCGGGTCACGCCATCGCCCTGCAGCGGCTCGCCGGGTGCCTTGCGCCAGACATCGTTCAGGAACCGCGCTCCGCCGCGGGCCACCGGGCCTTCGACCTCTTCCAGGGCGGACGTGATCCGGTTCTGCAGCCCTTCGAGATAGGCGCGCACGCGGGCAGCGGCATCGGCCGCGTTCATGGTGGGCGCCGGGGGCGCTGCGGGTAACGGCATCAGCTCTTCACCGCACGGTGGCCGATGTCGCGGCGGTACTGCGCGCCATCGAAGTGGATGCCCCGCGCAACGTCGTACACGCGCTGCTGCGCCTGCTTGACGCTGTCCGCCAGCACGGTCACGCAAAGCACGCGCCCGCCTGTCGTTTGGGGAACGCCGTCTTTGAGCGCCGTACCCGCATGGAACACCATGGCATCGTCGGCATCCGCAGGCAGGCCGGTGATGGCATCGCCCTTGCGCGGGTCTTCCGGGTAGCCGTGCGCGGCCATCACCACGCCCAGCGCGGTGCGGCGGTCCCACTGCAGCTCCACCTGGTCGAGCTTGCCATCCACGGCGGCGCCGAGCACATCGACGAAGTCGCTCTTGAGGCGCATCAGGATCGGCTGCGTCTCGGGGTCGCCCATGCGGCAGTTGAATTCCAGGGTTTTGGGGTGGCCGGTCGAATCGATCATCAGGCCGGCGTACAGGAAGCCCGTGTACGGAATGCCGTCCTTTTCCATGCCGCGGATGGTGGGCAGGATGATCTCGCGCATGGCGCGGGCATGCACGTCGGCCGTGACCACGGGTGCAGGGGAATACGCGCCCATGCCGCCGGTGTTGGGGCCCTGGTCGCCGTCCTTCAGGCGCTTGTGGTCCTGGCTGGTGGCCAGCGCAGTGACGTTCTTGCCGTCGCAGAGCACGATGAAGCTGGCTTCCTCGCCCTGCAGGAACGCTTCGATCACGACGCGGGCGCCGCCTTCGTTGTGGGTCACGCCGTATTTGTTGTCCACCAGCATGAAGTCCACCGCGTCGTGCGCTTCCTGCAGCGACATGGCGACCACCACGCCCTTGCCCGCTGCCAGGCCGTCGGCCTTGATGACGATCGGAGCACCGAGCCGTTCCACGAAGGCATGGGCCGCGGCGGGGTCGGTGAAGGTGTCGTAATCCGCCGTGGGAATGCCATGGCGGCGCATGAAGGCCTTGGAAAACGCCTTGGAGCTTTCCAGCTGCGCGGCGGCCTTGGTCGGCCCGAAAATGCGCAGCCCGTGCGCACGGAACTCGTCCACCACGCCGGCCGCCAAAGAGGCCTCTGGGCCGACGACCGTGAGGGCGATCTTATGCGCCTGGGCCCAAGCGCGCAGTTCGCGCACATCGGTGACGTCCACGTTCTCGAGCTTGGAGTTGAGCGCCGTGCCGCCGTTGCCAGGCGCCACGTAGACCTTCGTGACCTTGGGAGACTGCGAAAGCTTCCAGGCCATCGCGTGTTCACGGCCGCCGCCACCAATCACTAGGACTTTCATACCGGACTCCGATGGGCCGCTTCGATGAGGCCGGTGTGCCCATGGGCGGGCACGTTTCGATGGCTGAGGTTCGGGCTCATTTTCATAGGGCAGCGTTGTGGTAGACCTCTTGCACGTCGTCCAGGTCTTCCAGCACGTCGAGGAGTTTTTGCATGCGCGCGGCGTCTTCGCCTTCGAGCTCGATGGTGTTTTCGGCGCGCATCGTGACTTCGGCCACTTCGGGCACCAGGCCGGCGGCCTCCAGCGCGTTCTTGACGGTTTCGAAGTCGGCGTAGGCCGTCAGCACTTCGATGGCGCCGTCTTCTCCCGTCACCACGTCTTCGGCACCGGCTTCCAGCGCCACTTCCATCACGCGATCCTCATCGGTGCCGGGTGCGAAGATCAGTTGGCCGCAATGCTTGAACTGGAAGGCGACCGAGCCTTCGGTGCCCATGTTGCCGCCGTGCTTGCTGAAGGCGTGGCGCACTTCGGCCACGGTGCGCACGCGGTTGTCGGTCATGGTGTCCACGATGATGGCCGCGCCGCCGATGCCGTAGCCTTCGTAGCGGATTTCCTCGTAGCTCACGCCCTCGGCGTTGCCGGTGGCCTTGTCGATGTTGTATTTGATGCGGTCGGCCGGCATGTTAGCGGCCTTGGCCTTTTCGATGGCCAGGCGCAGACGGGGATTGGCGGAAATATCGCCCCCGCCGGCCCGAGCCGCCACGGTGATCTCACGAATGATCCGGGTCCAGATCTTGCCGCGCTTTTCATCCTGCCGCCCCTTGCGGTGCTGGATGTTTGCCCATTTGCTGTGTCCTGCCACAGGAGTCCTTCTGGTATTGATTTAATCTACTGACCGCGATTTTACTTTTGACGCATCCCCTACCTCCCGCACCCCCACGCCATGGCCGAACCTCTTCTCATTGCCAAGCACGGCACCACCGAATGCCACCTTCTTCCCGGCCTGGCGAACCGCCATGGCCTCATCACCGGGGCCACGGGCACGGGCAAGACCGTCACCCTGCAGACCCTGGCGGAAGGCTTCTCGCGCATCGGCGTGCCGGTGTTCATGGCCGACATCAAAGGCGACCTGACCGGCATCAGCCAGCCGGGCAGTATCGGCGAGAAGCTGGCAGCCACGCTCAAGGAACGTGATCTCGCCGTCCCCGAGCCCCTGGCCTGCCCCACCACGCTGTGGGACGTGTTCGGACAGCAGGGCCACCCGGTGCGCGCCACGGTCTCCGACATGGGCCCGCTGCTGCTGGGCCGCATGCTGGCCTTGAACGAGACACAACTGGGCGTTCTCAACCTGGTTTTCAAGATCGCCGACGACAACGGCTTGCTGCTGCTGGACCTGAAGGACCTGCGCGCCATGCTGCAATACGTGGGCGAGAATGCCAAGGAATTCACCACAGGGTACGGCAATATCAGCGCCGCCAGCGTAGGCGCCATACAACGGGGCCTGTTGCAGATCGAGCAGCAAGGCGGCACCCAGTTCTTCGGCGAGCCGATGCTCGACATCAGCGATCTCATGCAGACGGTGGACGGTCACGGCGTGGTCAACATCCTCGCGGCCGACAAACTGATGAATTCGCCGCGCCTTTACGCCACCTTCCTTCTGTGGATGCTGTCGGAGCTGTTCGAGCAGTTGCCCGAGATCGGCGACCCGGAAGTCCCCAAACTCGTCTTCTTCTTCGACGAGGCCCACCTGCTGTTCAACGAGGCGCCCAAGGTGCTCGTCGAGCGCATCGAACTGGTGGTGCGCCTGGTGCGCTCCAAGGGTGTCGGCGTGTACTTCGTCACCCAGAACCCGCTCGACATACCCGACAGCGTGCTGGCCCAGTTGGGCAACCGCGTGCAGCACGCACTGCGCGCCTTCACGCCGCGCGACCAGAAAGCGGTGAAGGCCACGGCCACCACCATGCGGCAGAAACCCGGGCTGGACATCGAAACGGCCATCACCGAACTGGCCGTGGGCGAGGCCCTCGTGAGCTTTCTGGACGCCAAGGGCCGCCCCAGCGTGACCGAGCGCGTGTTCGTACTGCCCCCCGGCAGCCAGCTGGGGCCGATCACGCCTGCCCAGCGGCAAGCATTGCTGGCCGGCTCGCTCGTGACCGGGGTGTACGAGAAAACCGTGGACCGCGAATCCGCCTACGAAAAGCTGCAGGGCCGCACCGCAGCTGCGACGGCGACGGCGCCGGGCACTCCGAAAGCGGGCCCAGGCACTGCGATCGGTGGCACGGACGGCGGCGCAGGCGGCGGGCTCATGGGTGGCCTGAACGACGTGCTCTTCGGCTCGACCGGCCCCCGCGGCGGCAAGCACGACGGGCTGGTGCAGACCATGGCCAAGTCCGCCGTGCGCACCATGGGCACCTCGCTGGGCAAGGAGATCTTGCGCGGCGTGCTGGGCAGCCTCTTCGGTGGCCGCAAGCGCTGACGCGGCATCCCCCTGGCCGGTTCGCCATCGAAGCGGGCCCAACCCTGGAGTTCTTTCATGATCGATCTGCACTACTGGACCACGCCCAACGGCCACAAGATCACGATGTTCCTCGAAGAGGCCAGCCTGCCCTACCGCGTGCTGCCCGTGAACATCGGCCGGGGCGAGCAGTTCCAGCCCGGCTTCCTGCGCATCGCGCCCAACAACCGCATCCCTGCCATCGTGGACCACTCGCCCGCTGGTGGCGGCGAGCCGATTCCAGTGTTCGAGTCCGGCGCCATCCTGCTGTACCTGGCCGACAAGACCGCCCGGTTCATTCCCCAGGAACTGCGCGGGCGCACCGAAGCCCTGCAATGGCTTTTCTGGCAGATGGGAGGACTCGGTCCGATGGCTGGCCAGAACCACCATTTCACGCAGTACGCGCCCGAGCCCATTGCCTACGCCATCGATCGCTACGTGAAAGAAACCGCGCGCCTGTACGGCGTGCTGGACAAACACCTGTCGGATGGGCGCGATTACATCGCTGGCGGCTATTCCATCGCGGACATGGCCTGCTACCCCTGGATCGTTCCGCACGAGCGCCAGCGGCAGGACCTGGTTCGGGCAGGACGCCCGCACCGTGCGCCGCTGAAAGCGCGCGGCTTGTTCATTCAAGGCCGCGCCGCCCGTCCAGACATCAAACCCGGTCGCTGCGGGCCAGGTGGCTTTCCAGCCTGCGCAGCGCGCCGGTCAACGCGAGCGTCATGACCCAGTACGCCAGCGCAATCGCCAGATACGGCTCCCAATCGCGCGAATACGCCCCGGCCACGGTGCGCGCGGCATAGGCCATCTCGGCCAGGCCGATGGCGGAGATCAGCGAGGTGTCTTTCAGCAGCGCGATCGCGTTGTTGCCCAGCGGCGGCAGCATGCGGCGCCAGCGCCCCGCATCCGATTACCCGAGCGCGACCGACTGGATGCCCGCGCGAAACACCTCCGAAATCTAGGCCGCCGAATTGAGCGGCAGCGCCACGATGCCCAAGATCGGCGCGCCGTGTTCCTGCTTGAGGGTGCGGGCGAAGTCGCCCGTCACCAGCACTATGCGCGCGATCATTCGGTGGACGACAGCCTGCGCCAGATGGGCTGGGTGCAAGGCGCGATCTGGAGCAACCGGCATGTGAGCGAATCGGTCGAGGCCATGCGCGCCAAACGCGCGGGCGACTTTCCGCCGCTGGCGCCCCTGCACCGCTTCAGCGAACTGGGCTGACAAACTCGCACCGCAGGTCGGCCACGCCGCAACCCGGGCTGAACGCATCAATTTCGATAGCTGCCCGCGCTTGATGGGCGTGCGCTGGAGGCATTTTCGAGGCCTGATACCCGGCGTGCGGGCTTATGATGCGGGCTCCGTTCCGATCCCGTCACGCAAGGACGCAGCCATGGTCACGCACATCCCGGCCCTCCCCACCTACAACGATGTCGCCGACGCGGCCGCAAGGCTGGAGGGCGTGGCCCACCGCACGCCCGTGGTGCGCTCCAGCACGGCAGACCAGCAATGCGGCGCCCAGCTCTTCTTCAAGTGCGAGAACCTGCAGCGCATGGGCGCGTTCAAGTTCCGTGGCGCCTACAACACCCTGGCGCAGTTCGACGATGCGCAGCGCGACCGCGGCGTGCTCGCCTTCTCTTCCGGAAACCACGCGCAGGCCATCGCCCTCTCGGCCCGCCTGCTCGGCATGCCGGCGCTGATCGTCATGCCCGAAGACGCCCCCGCCGCAAAAATAGCCGCCACGCGCGAATACGGCGCCCAGGTCGTCACCTACAACCGGTTCACCGAAGACCGCGAAGCCATCAGCCAGCGGCTCGCCCAGGAACGCGGCATGACGCTCGTGCCGCCGTTCGACCATCCGCACGTCATCGCCGGCCAGGGCACGGCCGCCAAGGAACTGTTCGAAGAGATGCCCGACCTGGACTACCTCTTCGTCTGCCTGGGCGGCGGCGGGCTGCTCTCCGGCAGCCTGCTGGCGGCCAAGGCGCTCGCACCCGACTGCCAGGTGATCGGGGTGAAACCCGCCGCAGGCAACGACGCCCAGCAATCGCTGCGCGCCGGCCACATCGTGCGCATCGACACGCCCCACACCATTGCCGACGGCGCGCAGACCCAGGCGCTGGGCCACATCACCTTCCCCATCATCCAGCGCGACGTGGCCGACATCGTCACCGCCACCGACGAGCAGCTCGTGCAGTCGCTGCGCTTCTTCGCCGAGCGCATGAAGCTCGTCGTCGAACCCACTGGCGCCCTCGCCTTCGCGGGGGCCGTACACGGCGGCGTGGAGGTACGCGGCAAGCGGGTGGGCATTCTGATCAGCGGCGGCAACGTCGACCTGGCCCGCTACGGGCGCTTTCTGGCAGACTGATCAGCGAGCCGGGCAGGCCCCCGCGCGGCCGGCGCTACCGGCCAGCCCTCCGCCCTCCGCCCTCCGCCCTCCGCCCTCCGCCGCAAATGGTTTTCCGCTTTTTCACTTCCCCAACAAGAGGCCCCAGCCCATGAGCAATGTCCACGTCATCACCCATCCCCTGGTCCAGCACAAGCTGACCCTGATGCGCAAGAAGGACGCCAGCACCAACAGCTTTCGCCGCCTGCTCGGCGAACTCAGCACCCTGATGGCCTACGAGGTCACGCGCGACATGCCGCTGCAGGACGTGCAGATCGAAACCCCGCTGGAAACCATGACGGGCCAGGTCATCGACGGCAAGAAGCAGGTGCTGGTTTCCATCCTGCGTGCCGGCAACGGCTTCCTGGACGGCATGCTCAACGTGATTCCCGGCGCCCGCGTCGGCCACATCGGCCTGTACCGCGACCCGCAAACCCTGCAGCCGGTCGAGTACTACTTCAAGATGCCCTCCGAAATGGAAGAGCGCGACATCATCGTCGTGGACCCCATGCTCGCCACCGGCAATTCCGCGGCGGCCGCGGTGGACCGCCTGAAGAAGCTCACCCCCCGCTCGATCAAGTTCGTCTGCCTGCTGGCGGCACCGGAAGGCGTGGCGACGCTGCAGAAAGCGCACCCCGACGTGCCCATCTATACAGCCGCCATCGACCGCGAGCTGAACGAGCATGGCTACATATTGCCCGGACTGGGCGATGCGGGGGATCGCATTTTCGGGACGAAGTAGCCCGTATCGATTGACCCAGCAAGACACCACGCCGGACTGCATTAAAAACGGCCCCCCGCATGGGCCTGTCCTTCATCGTAGAACGCGGCGCAGCCCGGTGATGCGGGCTGCGCCAACTCTCACTTCCAGTTGGCCGCCAGCACCGACTCCAGCCCGCTCTGGTAGTTGGCCGGCAGCGTCGTCTGTCCCGCCGCAGGCGGCGAGAACGAGGCCATGGCCTGCACCAGGTTTTGCACCTGGCCGTTGGTGAGGCTCTTGCCGTCCCCCGCCTCGAAGCGCTCCACCTGGTTCTTGGTACCGGAGTACCAGTCGCTCACCGTGAACTTGTCGCTCGTGCCGATGACGCTCACTTCCAGGTGGTTGCCCGACTTGCGAAACCACAGTTGCCGCGAAGAGATATCGCCCGCGAACTTCGCGATGTCCTGGTTGCCGCTGGTGGTGTCGTTCTCCTGGATCGTGTCCAGGCCGTAGCCTCTGCCGAGCCAGTAGGTGTCGCTGCCCACCCCGCCGATCAGCGTGTCGGCCCCGGCCGCGCCGTCCAGGTAGTCCGCACCCGCGCCGCCGGTCAGCGTGTTGGCGCCTGCGTTGCCCAGCAGCCGGTTGTTCAGCGCGTTGCCCGTGCCGTTGAGCGCTGCCGACCCCGTGAGCGTGAGGTTTTCCACTTCGCTGCCCAGCGTGTAGGCGATGGAGGACTCCACGGTGTCCGTGCCGCCGTTGGCGCCTTCCGTCACGGTGTCGCTGGCGCTGTCCACCACATAGACGTCGTTGCCCGCACCGCCGCTCATCGCATCGGCCCCCGCGCCGCCGTCCAGCCGGTTGGCCCCGCTGTTGCCCGTCAGGGTGTTGGCAAGGGCGTTGCCCGTGGCGTTGATGGCGGCCGTGCCGGTGAGCGTCAGGTTCTCCACGTTCGCCGACAAGGCGTGGGTGATGGAGGACTCCACGGCATCGGTGCCGCCATTGGCGGCCTCGGTCACCGTGTCGCCCGCGTTGTCCACCACATAGACGTCGTTGCCCGCACCGCCAGTCATCGCATCGGCACCCGCGCCACCGTCCAGCCGGTTGGCCCCGCTGTTGCCCGTCAGGGTGTTGGCAAGGGCGTTGCCGGTGCCGTTGATGGCGGCGGTGCCGGTGAGCGTCAGGTTCTCCACGTTCGCCGCCAGGGTGTGGGTGACGCTGGACAGCACCGTGTCGGTGCCCGCGTTGGCAGCCTCCACCACCTTGTCGGAGGCGTTGTCGACCACGTAGGTGTCGTTTCCACCCAGGCCCGTCATGGTGTCGGCACCCGCGCCGCCATCGATGGTGTCGTTGCCGCTGGTGCCGGTGAGGGTGTCGTTGCCAGCGGTGCCCGTGATCGTGCCGGACTGCACGGTCACTGCAAACCGGTGGGTGGCTTTGGCGCCTGCCTTGTCGGTCGCCGTAAGGGCAATGTTCACGGTGCCTGCCGGCGCGCTGCTGCCCGTGGTGCGAAAGACCTCCTGGATGGGATCGAAACTCAACCAGGACGGCAAGGCACTGCCATCCGTCAGCGTTGCGGTGTAGGTCAGCACATCGTCATAGTCCTCGTCATAGAACATCGCGGAAGGCAACCAGAACTCCCAGGCCGCGCCTTGTTTGAATGTCTGCGCCGCCAGAGTGCCCGTGGCGACCGGAGCATCGTTCACGGCGGCGACCCTCAGCTCGAAATCGATCTGGGCAGAAGCGCCCGCAGGATCTTTGACGACCACCTGCAAGCTGCGCACGCCGCTGTCCTCGCCGGTCGGCGTGCCGCTGAACGTGCGGGTGGCCGCGTCGAAGCGCATCCAGGAAGGCAATGGCCCGCCATTGCCTGCCCTTGCGCTCCAGGTCATCGCGGAGCCGTCCGGATCGGAAAAGGTATCTGCAGGCACGGTGAATGACCAAGCAGAATCTTCTGCCGCGTTCTGAACCGCAATCGCGTGCGCAATCACCGGCGCCCGGTTGGATGCGGCAATTGCCTGTGCGAAATCCGCCAGGGCATAATTTTGGCCCCCAAACTCGATGCGGAAGTCACCGCGCAACCGGACCGTATCGGTGGTCGAGTAGCGCAGTAGCCATAGGCCTTCGCCATCGCTCCAGTTCAGCTGCATGTCCGCCAATATTCCGCCCGTCAGTCGCACGGTATTGCTGCCTTTTAGGTCCTCCACCCAACTTAATCCGTCCTTTTCGCTGGCCGCGTCATCGCCCGGCGCGAAGACATAGACATCGTTTCCGGCTCCGCCGGACATCTCGTCCCGGCCCGCGCCGCCAACGATCGTGTCGTCGCCATTTCCACCGTCAAGGCGATCATCGCCAGCGTCGCCCAGGAGGGTGTCGTTGCCATCGTTGCCGTAGATCGTGTCGTTGCCATCTCCGCCGTGGACCACGTCGTCGCTCGCAAAGGCAAGCAGCGTGTCCGCCCCCGCCGTGGGCAAGAGCGACTGGGCCATGATCTGCTCCTGATTCCAAACCGTGCCGTCCGCGAAGCGGATGAACTCGATGGCATCGCCGGGGCGCAAGCTGCCATCGGAATTGAACATGTTGGTGATCCCCAAGAATTCACCGCTGCGCAGCGCCAGACCGTTACTTCTCATGACCACGTCGGCAGGGTCGATTCCCGCTCCGAGCTCGATCGTGTCGATTCCGCCGCTGTCCTCGATGTAGTCCTGTCCGCTACCCACGCCAAAGCGGTACGTGGTGTCGCTTTCATGGCCATAGAGAAAGTCGCGCCCCGCCCCACCGATCAGCACGGCGGCGCCGGTGGCGCCCGCATACAACTGGTCATCTCCGGCGCCGCCATCCAGCACATCGTCGCCACCACCGCCACGCAACACGTCGTAGCCGGCCCCTCCCAGCAAAACATCCGCCCACTTGTCGCCGTTCAACTTGTCGTTGCCAGCACCGCCGTCCACCCTGGAGCCGGCCACGACCGTCTGCAGTTCATCGTCGCCGGCCGTGGTCTTCACGGCGGCGGCCAGAAGGTCGGCAGAGGTCATCACCGTCCCGTCGGAAAACGCCAGGGACTCGATGGTGCTGGTGTTCCCATTGATCGCTATCCCGCCCTGTCCCGCAAACGTCACGGCAAGCAGATCACCAAAACGGCGCACCGTCAGGTCGTCGGCCGACAGGCCGGACATGAACTCGATGCGGTCCACCCCGCCAGCATCCACGATGGTTTCGTTGGCACCCTCGAAATCGCCGGCCGCAAAACGGTACACGTCATTGCCCAGTCCGCCGTCCAGCCAGTCGAAGCCAGTGCCGCCGACCAGGATGTCGTTGCCCTCGCCACCACTCAGCCGGTCGTTGCCAGCCCCGCCCTCCACCGTGTCGTCGCCCCCGTCGGCAAAGATCGTGTCTTCGCCCTCACCCCCGTCGATCAGGTCATTGCCGTGGTACTGCACGTCGATGGCATAGCGCGCCGCATTGCGGTCGCCGCTGTACTGGTCGCCATAGATCGTGTCATCGCCTCGCCCGCCCAGCAGCACGTCCGCACCGCCACCGCCCAGCAGAAAGTCGTTGCCCTCGCCCCCATCCAGAAAGTCCGCGGCATGGAACTGCCCCGGAATCCACAGCAGGTTCTCGCCAGTGGGCAAGGCATAGCTGTTGGTGTCTCCGAAGAGCTGGTCGTCTCCCTCGCCCCCGAAAAGCTGGTCTTCGCCCACGCCGCCCGTGAGGATGTCCTTGCCCGCCTCGCCCATGAGGGTGTCGTTGCCCCGGAAGGTGTAGCCCCGGATCATTTCGCCCGACACTTCGCCGTCCTGCGTGTACACGCCATCGCCGTACAGGATGTCGGCGCCCTCGCCCCCCATCAGCAGGTCGTCGCCCTCCATGCCGCTCACATAATCATTGCCGCTGCCGCCGAACAGCACGTCGCTGCCCATGCCGGCGCGGATGGTGTCGTTGCCCGCGCCGCCGTCCACGAAGTCGGAGCTTTCCGCATCGTCCGCATCGTGGTTCTGCGACACCATGCCGTACACGGCATCGAAGGAGCCGCCACCAAGCACTGCGGAGTACTCGCCCACCTCTGCGGAGAACAGATAGTCATTGCCGTCCCCGCCCTCGATCACGTCGCTGCCGTATCCGGTGAGCACCACGTCGTCGCCCGCGCCCGCGAACACGTGGTCTTCGTCCTCGCCAGCCTTCGGCCCCCAGTTCTGCTGGCCCGGTACCGTGAGCGACTCATAGGGCCGGCCCACGAAGATGCGGTCGTTGCCCGCGCCGGTCGCCACCGTCTGCCCGCCGTTGGAGTCATCGGCATAGACCCACTGGTCAGCACCGCTGGTGCTCGAATATTCCAGCGTCCCAGTGGATTCGGATATGCGCGGCGTGCTGCGGTCCGCCGCCCGCGTCGGGTCATCCGGCTGCGCGGCCAACACCACCAGCGACGTGTCGGTGCCGCCCGCGGCCTGGGGCTTGTCGGCCGCTTCCGCCAAGTTGAGGCCGAAAGTGCCCGCCCGGTAGTTGCGCACCGTGACCGTGCCCTGCACGCTCTTGTCCGTGGCGGAGGTGTACTTGGTGATGCGCAGGTCGGTGCCGCCCTGCCCATTCGCCACCTGCGTGAACAAAAACTGCCCGCTGGCGTCCTCCCAGGCGTCGTCCGCGCCGTAGCGCTTGACGGTCGCCAGCGGCATGGCCACGCCGTCGAACTCCAGCGTGCCCGCGCCGTCCGCATCCCACACGGTGTCGTTGCCGAACTGGCCGTTGAAGCGGTACACGTCCTTGCCCGCGCCGCCTTCCAGGTAGTCCGCGCCGCCCTTGCCGTCCAGCGTGTCGATGCCGGCTCCGCCGTACAGGTGGTCGGTGAAGCCCTGGCCGTCGATCTGGTCGTTGCCGCTGCCGCCGAACACGTACTGGGTGCGCTGTGCGCTGCCTGCACCCACCAGCACCTGCACTGCCGGGGTGCCGCCGCCGCCGCCATTGCCCATCTCGATGTACGCCACGTTCTGGCTGCCCTGCAAGATGCCGCCCCCGCGCTGCTGCTGTTCGTAGAACCGCGTGGTGAATGCGGCCCGGTCGGCGATCCACGACTCGCTGAGCTGGCCCGTGCCGGTGGCCGGGTCGTACAGCGCCACCCGCGCCGCCACTTCGGGGCTGACCTGCACGCTGACCACGCTCAACGCGGCCAGCGCCGCACGGGCGCTGGCGCCTTCCGGGGTGTTGGCCAGTGCCTTGCCAGCCAGCGCGCTGGCGGATTGCGGCAGCAGTTCTGCCTTGAGCGACTGCAATTGCGTAGGCGTCAGCGCGCCCAGGAAGTTGCGCGCGTTGGCGGTGAACTGCGCGTCGGTCTTGGTCGTGCCGATCAGGTTCTTGCCCTGCACCGCGCCCATCAGCATGTCCAGGAATTTGTGCGGCCCCACACCCACGATGGCATCGACCACCGGGCTGATGCCCGGCGTGCGGGCCGCAACGTCCTGGACCAAACCCAGGACGTTGCCGCTGCTGACCATGATGGCGAACTGCGCCGCCAGCGGGCCAGCGTTGTCGGCGGGCCACTCGCCGGTCATGGCGAAGTGCTGGCTGGCCGCCAGGTAGTTGATGAAGTCCGAGCCGCCGCTGGCGCGGCCTGCGGCCACCCCGGTCGTGAACGAATCGACCGCGTACAGCAGGTTCTTGAAGTCGTCCAGGGTGTTGACCGTGCCTTGGCCGTCCACGTCGTTTTGCGCTACGTCATTGAGCAAGCGCCATGTTTCGTAAGGGGCTCTGCCTCCAAGCATGCTGAAACCCAGGGCGCCGGACCATGCGGAGTTGGAGACGATGGCATCGTCTCCAGAGGCGAGAGGTTGAGACGAACCGGCACCAAAGAGATTGCGGCCGATGGAACTGGCGTCCGCTTCTGCAATGCCGTCGATGGATGGTACGGTCCAGGGAGCAGATCGAGAATTTGGGACGCGGCCTGTGATGTTGAGATAAAGATTCAGCGCCACTCCGTTCGATGCCTTCTGCATCTCAGCACTGCTGAACGCGCTTCCGCGTCGCAGCTCTCCTTGGCGATCGGTGTAGGTGCGGATGAAGGCGCTGTGCATGCCGGTCCCCCCGTTGGCCCCCACTGCCACGTCAAGCCACAGCTTGGCGCTTTTGAAATTGGCTTGGTCCTCTTTATCCAGATTTCCAGCGGAAAGATGTTTTTGCAGGAGGTTGGAGAGGGTTGTGTAAAAAGGAACCCAATTACCAGTCGCACTCACATCGCGCGGATCATCTCCGGAGGCACTTTTAAGTCGCGCCGCTTCAATTTCCGCACGTTCTTGATTGTTGAATAAGTACGTCATCTTTTAATCCACAGTCATTTCAGAAAGTTTTTTAGCCAACTCATCATATATTTTGTCAATATCTTTTACAGCGGCACCAGGGACATCAATCATTGCCGAGATAAATTTCCCATTATCAGCACCCACATAGCCTCTGCAAGTATTTCCCACAGTATCGCTCTCATATGTTTTAGCCTGAACAAGCCATGATGGATCGCGCGCTTTCGTTGCTTCGTCCGTATAGTCTTTTGGGTCACGCTCAGGCGGAGACCTAAGACTACAAAATGTTGTATAGGGTGTTCCACTTAATTTATCCATTGTTCCCCTAATAGCCCAATAGACAGTAGGTTTGGATTTAATTTTTCCTACTCCGGCCTCAGGATCAGGAACGTCCAGACCGAAATTAGGCAGCAAATCGATAGGATAAAGCTTATGAGGTATTGCAGGCTGATACCACCAATCCTTAGGCAAATCCTTTTCCGCAGGAATACCCTGCCTTTCAAAATCTATGAGAATTTTCACCATAGGCACTTCCTCTTTCGGCCATTTCCCCTCTCGAAGCAATTCCGAGTATTCTTTCATGGTGAACAAACGATTTTCTCGCCAATAAAAATTGTTAAATCCCATTCGTACATATTTTTCTTCACCCGGCGTGCCACCCTTACCCCCTCGTCCACAACCGCTCACCGGAAAATCCTCCTTAAGGTAAATTCCATTGACCGATTGCTTCACTCGCTGCCCATTCCTCTCAAAAACCTGCACTGTTTCTTGGCAAATCGGCTCTGGCTTATGCTCCTTGCACGACGCCAATGCGGACAGACTCAAAATCACGGCCACCCAATAAACTGCTCTTTGCATAAAACTCCCTGATTGAATAATTAATCGACACCCATTACCGGGTCGCGTGTCTTGCCGGGACCACGGGGTAAGCCTCGGCGCCTGTCCTGGTTCGGCGTGTTCGAGGCTTCGCCGTATTTCTCTTGGCACAGGGCGGTTTGATGCCGAATCGGCCTCCAAGGCAATCGTTACTACGGCATATCGCTATATTTTTAATAGCAATCGATGCATTTACTCTTCTTAAATTTGGCTTGATCTTTTTCGTCCAGATTTCCAGCAGCGAGGTGTTTTTGCAGAAGGTTGGAGGGGCCGTATAGAACTGCACCCAGTTGCCTCCGGCATTGACTGCTTCTGGTCGATCACCCGGAGAACTTTTCAGCCGGGCTGCTTCGATTTCTGCTTTTTCTTGATCGTTGAAAACATATGCCATTTTTTACTTACTCCGCAGTCATTTCAGAAAGATAAGCCGCTACAGCCTTGTATATTTTGTCGATGTCTTTTAAAGCCGCGCCTGGCACGTCAATCATTGCGCCAACGCGTTTTCCATTATCTGCACTGACACTTCCTCTACATGTATTTCCCAAAATACTTTCTTCATATGTTTTAGCTTGAATAAGCCATGCAACATCTCGCTCTTTTGTGGCTTCTGGCGAATAATTTTTTCCATCCCAACCGGGCGGAGACTTCATACTGCAAAATGTTGTATATGGACTTCCGCCATCTATCCTCGCAGTACCTCGAACAGCCCAATAAGGCGATGGCCTAGATTTAATCGACCCAACACCGGCTTCGGGGTCAGCAACATCAAGCCCAAAATTCGGCAGTAAATCGATGGGATATATTTTGTGCGGTATGGCAGGTTGCCACCACCACGATTTTGGCTTATCAGCCTCACTGATAGACTGATTCTCGCCAAATCTAATGTATATCTCAATGCGTGGCTTATGCTCGTCAGGCCAATCCCCCTTTCTTTTTCTTTCAGAATATTCACGACCACTTGCCAAACGCCCCTCATACCAATAAAAAGCATAGCTACCGCCTGCTACGAATGTTTTCGCGCCTGGCTCCTTTCTGCCAGGCTCCACTGAACAGCTTGTAATATTGAAATCCTTTTTCAAATAGACCCCATTGGTTGCTTTTAGCACCTGTTGCCCATTCCTCTCAAATACCTCAACACTCTCTCTGCAAGTAAGTTCCGGCTTATGCTCCTTGCACGATGCCAATGCGGACAGACTCAAAATCACGGCCACCCAATAAGCTGCTCTTTGCATAAAAATCCCTGATTGAATAATTAATCGACACCCATTACCGGGTCGCGTGTCTTGCCGGGACCACGGGGTAAGCCTCGGCGCCTGCGCTGCTTCGGCGTGTTCGAGACTTCGCCGTATTTCTCTTGGCACAGGGCGGTTTGATGCCGAATCGGCCTCCAAGGCAATCGTTACTAGGGCATATCGCTATATTTTTAATAGCAATCGATGCATTCGCTCTCCGCGTGAACAAAAACTGCCCCCTGGCATCCTCCCAGGCACCGTCCGCACCGTAGCGCTTGACGGTCGCCAGCGGCATGGCCACGACGTCGAATTCCAGCGTGCCCGCGCCGCCTCTACGACGACACCCCCACGGCAATGGCCTGGTTCCACAAAGCCGCCTGGGTCGCCGAAGCCGTTGCCGCAGTCCCCATCGCCGATGGCGCAAAGCCCGCCATGGCCTGCAGCAATTGCTGTGCGCTGCCTTCCAGTGCCAGTACCGGCGCAAGGGGCTGCTCCAATGCGCTGCGCATCGAGGGCGACAGCTCCAGCGGCTTGGTCGTTCCTGCAACGTCCGTCACGTCGGACAGCAGCATCGGTTTGGTGGACTCGAACATTCCCCACGCCGCCATGTCGGTCGTGTAGGGCCGGGTGCTTTCCATGCCCCCAACGGCCGCGGACCACTCCAGCGGCTTGGCGTGCTGCAAGGACGTTGCATGCTGCGCCGCATCCATCTCTGCCTCGTACCCATAGGGGCGCGTGCTCTGCACGCTGGCGTCGGTCTGCGAAGCCATTTCCGTGCTGGCCAGGTCGCCCGGCACGCCATTGCGGCCACGCTGCAGCGCCTCCAGGTTCCATTGCACGGCGCCTGGCGCAGTGGTGGTCGCCTGTGCGATGGAGGTCTGCGTCAGCCGCGCATCCTGCATGGCGGCAGAGAGCGCGGGCGCGGCAGCGGCGGCGCCTGCAGGGGGCGCCGCCGCGCTGGCCAGTTCCGCCGCAAGGGTGGACTCGGCATAGCTTTCCTTCCAGGGCGTCGCTCCCTGCGGGCCCTTGAAGCGCCATGAGGCGGCGGGGGTGTTCTGGTTGTTGTTGTTGCTCATCGGGATTTCTTTCGTTTTTCAATGAATCTGTCAATGGATCTGTCAAACCCACGCCCATCGCAGCCGCAGCCGCGGCTGTGCGATGGCTCGCAGGAGGTGTTTCGTCGTGCGGACGCGCTGGGCTGTCGTGCCCCATTGGCAGGTGGCGAGTGGGAAGCGACGGCGGCCCCGTGGTGCGTCGCGCTGACCGCGCCAGTGGTGCCGTCAGCGCTCCTGTCAGCGTTCTCTCAAGCTCTCGCTGCCCGCCCGCTGGATGGGGCTTAACAAATACTCAATCACCCGCCGCTTGCCCGTCTTGATCTCCGCCGTCAGGTTCATCCCCGGCGCCAGCCGGATGGGCTTGCCGTCCACGTCGATGTGGCTTTGGTTCAAGGTGATGAGCGCCGGGAAGATCGCGCCGCGCTTTTCGTCGGTGACGGCGTCCTGCGTCACCTTGTCCACCGTGGCCTTCACGGTGCCGTAGCGCGTGAACGGGAAGGTCTCCAGCTTGATGGCGACTTCCTGCCCCGGCGCCACGAAGCCGATGTCCTTGTTTTCCAGGGTGACCTCGGCGCTCACGCCGGCGCTGTCGGGCACGATCACCATGAGGGCCTGGGCCTCGGTGACGACGCCGCCTTCGGTGTGCGCGGCCAGTTGCTGCACGGTGCCGGCGACCGGCGCCGTGAGCGTGGCGAGGCGCTCGCGCTGGGTGGCCTTGGCCAGTTCCTGGCCCGATTGCTGGCGCCTCAGGTCCGCCTGGGCCTGGCGGTCGCTCAAGGCGCGGCGGGTTTCGGCCAGATAGGCACTGCGGGTTTGCTCGGCTTCGCGCAGCGCGGCCTGGGCTTCGTCCAGGCGGGCCTGCTGGGTGGCCAGGTCACGCTCCAGCTCGATGCGTTCGCGGGTGCGGTCCTGGTTGGCGTGGCCGGACATGAAGCCCTGGTCCGCCAGCGCCTTGAAGTCCTGCTCGCGTTGGCGTGCGATGGGGACGGTGGCTTCCAGCTTGCCGATCATGGCGCGCACGGTGGCCATTTCGGCTTGGCGGCGCTGGCGCTCTGCGGCCAGCTTGGCCAGGCGCGCGGTGATGTCGCTCCACTCCGCAGCCAGGTAGGCGTTGGCCTCGGCGGTTTCTTCCCGGCTCCATCCGACCGGCACGTCCTTCGCCGTCAAACGTGCCGCCAGCGCATTCGCAGTCACGGTCTTTTGCTCCTGATTCAATAGCATCTGCAACAGCGCGCGGCTGCGCAGCCATTCCGAATCGGCAGAGCGCCGCGCTTCATGAAAGCTGGCTTTGTCGGCCCGAGCGGCGGTCGGGTCCAGTTCGACCAGCGGCTGGCCGGCTAGCACGTGGTCGCCGTCCTTGACCAGGATGCGGCGGATGACGCTGTTCTCCAGCGGCTGCACGAGCTTGGTGCGGTCGCTCACGATGACTCGCCCGGGCGCCACGGCCACGATGTCGATCTTGCCGAAGATGGCCCACAGCAGCGCGATGACGAAGAGCGCCATCAGCACGAAGGCGATGCGCCGGGGCGCGGGGTGGACCGGCGTTTCCTGCAGGCTCAGTGCCGCGGGCAGGAAGGCCTGTTCGTCCGCCAGGCGCGAGGGGCCGGCCAGTTCGGCGCGGTGCGCCCAGGCGGCACGAAAGACGGCGCGGTAGCGGCCCAGCAGTTCGATGGCGGGGTGGCGCGGTTTTTCGATTTTGGCGAGCGGGGTGCCAGGCGCAGACGGCGCGGCGCCTGCGGTCATCGAGGTGTCCGTCATGCGATGGCTCCCTCGGCGGCGGCTGCAGCAGCGCTGCTGCCAGCGGCGGTGGCTGCGGGCGCGGACTGGCTTCCATCCTGCATGCGCCACAGGTGGGCATACAGGCCCTGCTGGCGCTGGATCAGCGCATCGTGCGGGCCGGCCTCGACGATCTTGCCCTTGTCCATGACGATGATGCGGTTCGCGTGCCGCACGGCGCTCAGTCGGTGGGCGATGATGAGCACGGTGCGCCCTTTGCAGATGTGCGCCATGTTGCGCTGGATGATGGCTTCGCTCTCGTAGTCGAGCGCACTGGTGGCTTCGTCCAGGATGAGGATGCGGGGGTTGGTGAACAGGGCCCGCGCGATGGCGACGCGCTGGCGCTGGCCGCCCGACAGGCTGCCGCCCTGCTCGCCCACCAGGGTGTCGTAGCCTTCGGGCAGTTCGCTGATGAAGTCGTGAGCGCCGGCCAGGCGGGCGGCATGCACCACGGCTTCGATGGGTGCTGCGGGGTCGGCGATGGCGATGTTCTCGCGCACGCTGCGGTTGAAGAGCAGGTTCTCTTGCAGCACCACGCCCACCTGGCGGCGCAGTTGGGCGGCATCGATGAGGCTTATGTCGATGCCATCGACCAGGATGCGGCCCTGCTCCGGCACGTACAGGCGCTGCACCAATTTTGTAAGGGTGCTCTTGCCCGAGCCCGAGCGGCCCACGATGCCGATGACTTCGCCGGGGCGCACGTCCAGGCTGACGCCGCCCAGGACGGGAGAAGCCTCGGGCCGGTAGCGAAAGTGCACGCCATCCAGGGTGATGCGGCCCTGGATGGGCGGCAGCTGCGCGGCGCTCGCGGGCGGCACTTCGGTGCGGGTGTTGAGGATGTCGCCCAGGCGCGCCATGGAGATGCCGGTCTGCTGGAAGTCGGTCCACAGCTGGGCCATGCGCATGATGGGCTGGGCCACGCGCTGCGCGAACATGTTGAAGGCGACGAACTGGCCGACCGTCAATCCCGCGCCGTTGAGCTGGTTGTCCATGACGAGGTGGGCGCCATACCAGAGGGTGGCGGCGTTCACCAGTTTGCCGATCAGGTTGACGCCCTCGTGTGCCCAGGCGGCGATGTTCTGCGTCTTGAAGCTGGCGCTGACATAGGCGGCCAACTGGTTGTCCCAGCGGCGGGCGAACGATGGCTCCAGCGCGCTGGCCTTGACGGTCTGAATGCCGGTGACGGTTTCCACCAGCATGGCCTGGTTCTCCGCGCCACGCGCGAACTTGTGGTCCAGCCGGCGGCGCAGCACGGGCACGATGGCCAGGCTCAGGCCGAAGTACAGCGGCAGGCTGACCAGCACGATCAGCGTGAGGGGCACGCTGTAGAACAGCATCACGGCGATGAAGATGACGGAGAACAGCACGTCCAGCACCACGGTGAGTGCGTTGCCGGTCAAAAAGCTGCGGATGTTCTCCAGCTCCCGCACGCGGGCGACCGAATCGCCCACGCGGCGCGCCTGGAAGTACGACAGCGGCAGTTGCATGAGGTGGCGAAACAGCCGCGCACCCAGCTCCACGTCGATGCGGTTGGTGGTGTGGCTGAAGACGTAGCCGCGCAGGCCGTTCAGCAGGCTCTCGAAGACCACCACGACCACCAAGCCGATGACCAGCACGTCCAGCGTGGTCACGCCGTGGTGGACCAGCACCTTGTCCATCACCACCTGGAAGAACAACGGGCTGATCAGCGCGAAGAGCTGCAGCATGAAAGAGATGAGCAGCACCTCGCCCAGGAGCTTGCGGTGCTTGATGAGGCTGGGAATGAACCAGGAGAAGTCGAACTTGGCCAGCTCGCCCGCCAAGCTGGCTCGGCTGGTGATGAGCAGCAACTCGCCGGTCCACTGCGCGGCGAAGTCTTCCAGCGATTCGATGGTTGGGCGGCTCGCTCCGGGGCCGGCGGATGGGTCTTGCAGCAGCACACGCTGGCCGTTGCATTGGGCCAGCACGATGGCCCGCACTTCGCCGGCCGCGTTGCGCACCATGGCCAGGGCCGGCAGGGGGCTGAGGGCCAGGCGATCCACAGTGGTAGGACTGATCTTCGCCTTCAAACCGATGTGCTTGGCCGCCCTGACCAAGTCCTGCAAGGTCACCGCATCGCTGGGAGCCAGCCCCATCTGGTGCATCAGCGTGGCGGGGTCGGCTGCGATCTGGTGCAGCCTCGCAACAAGGCACAGAGCGGCAACGCCACCGTCCCCGCTTGGCCTGGTGAGGGGATCGGCCGGCTGGCTTTCCCTCGTTGATCCGCCGGCACTGGGAAGTGCATTGATCGCCACCATCGCTTGCTCCTGTCTATCGGTGGCGCGGATGCTATTCGACAAAACCGTGTAATTTCCATGTCGCTTTTGCGTCTATTCCATATATTTCCAAATGTAGGCAACTGAACGACAAGTAAAAAAATTTCATTGACTTGCACGCAAAAAAATCTTATACGCGGGTAAACCCTTGCCTTGCTGGGCGCGCAAATTGCTTAATCTCGTTATCGAGCTTGACCCTTTGCAAAGAAAGAGCCTCCCATGACCTCTCGCCGCCTCTTCACCGGCCGCCTGTTGTGCACCTCCCTCGCCATTTCCGCCACGCTGGGCTTCGCGCCCACGCTGGCTTTCGGGCAGGCCCGGTTGAAAGTGGCGGCGATCTACACCGTGCCTTATGAACAGCAGTGGGTGAGCCGCATCCACAAGGCGCTCAAGGCGGCGGAAACGCGCGGCGAGATCGAATACAAGAGCAGCGAGAACGTGGCCAATGCCGATTACGAGCGCGTGATGCGCGAGTACGCCACGGGCGGCAGCCAGTTGATCTTCGGCGAGGTGTTCGGGGTGGAGGCGGCGGCGCGCAAGGTGGCCAAGGACTTTCCCAAGACGGCCTTCGTGATGGGCTCCTCGGGCAAGCCGCAGGCGCCCAACTTCAGCGTGTTCGACAACTACATCCAGGAGCCGGCCTACCTGTCGGGCATGGTGGCGGGCGGCATGACCAGGACGAACAAGATCGGCATGGTGGGCGGCTTTCCCATCCCCGAGGTCAATCGCCTGATGCACGCCTTCATGGCCGGTGCCAAGGAAGTGAACCCGAAGGTGGAGTTCACCATCACGTTCATCAACAGCTGGTTCGACCCGCCGAAGGCCAAGGAGGCCACCTTCGCCATGATCGACAAGGGCGCCGACGTGCTGTACGCGGAGCGTTTCGGCGTGTCCGATGCGGCCAGGGAAAAGGGCAAGCTCGCCATCGGCAACGTGATCGACACACAGGCCCAGTACCCTGACACGGTGGTGGCTTCGGCGCTTTGGAACATGGAGCCCAGCGTGGACCGCGCGATCCAGCAGGTCAAAGAAGGCAAGTTCGCCGCAGAGGACTACGGCCCCTATTCGATGATGAAGCACAAGGGCTCCGAACTGGCGCCGCTGGGCACGTTCGAGAAGAAGGTGCCGGCCGACGTGGTGGCCAAGGTGAAGGCCAGGGAGGCCGACATCCTGGCGGGCAAGTTCACCGTGAAGGTGGACGACAGCCAGCCCAAATCGACGGCGAAGTGAGCGGTGAAGGGGCCAACGGCCCAAGCACCGGCGATGGCCCCGTTCTGCGCCTGAGCGGCATCACCAAGCGCTTCGGCCCGCTCGTTGCCAACGACGGCATCAGCCTGACGCTGGCGCGCGGCGAGGTACTGGCACTGCTGGGGGAGAACGGCGCGGGCAAGTCCACGCTGATGTCGATCCTGTTCGGCCATTACCGGGCCGATGCCGGACACATCGAGGTCTTCGGCCAGCCGCTGCCGCCGGGCCAGCCCCGCGCGTCGCTGGCGGCCGGCATCGGCATGGTGCACCAGCACTTCACGCTGGCAGACAACCTGAGCGTGCTGGACAACGTGATGCTGGGCAGCGAGCCGCTGTGGCAGCCGTTCTCCCGCAGGGCCGAGGGCCGTGCGCGGCTGATGGCGGTGTCGGCGCAGTTCGGGCTGCCGGTGGCGCCCGATGCCCGCGTGGGCAACCTGTCGGTGGGCGAGCGGCAACGCGTGGAGATTCTGAAAGCGCTGTACCGCGGCGCGCGCATCCTGATCCTGGACGAACCCACCGCCGTGCTCACGCCCCAGGAAAGCGAGGCGCTGTTTCGCACCCTGGCCCAGATGGTCGCGCAAGGGCTGTCGATCGTGTTCATCAGCCACAAGCTGGGCGAGGTTCTGCGCGTGTCGCACCGCATCGCCGTGCTGCGCCAGGGCAGGCTGGTGGCCGAGGCACCGGCGCAAGGCACCACGCAAGGGCAATTGGCGCAGTGGATGGTGGGCCATGCGGTGGATGCCGCCGCGCGCAGCCCCGCCATGGCGGTCGGCGCGGCGGTGTGCACGCTGGACGACGTGCGGACGCACGCTTCGTCTCCTGCGGCCCAGGATGCGCTGCGGGGCGTGAGCCTTACCCTGCATGCCGGCGAGATCGTGGCGATCGCGGGCGTGTCGGGCAATGGCCAGGTGGCGCTGGCCGACGTGCTGTGCGGCGTGCGCGTGGCGGTTGCAGGCACGGCCACGCTGCTGGGCGGGCCGCTGCAAGCGCGTCCGACGCGCTTGGTGGCGCAGGGCGTGGCCCGCATTCCCGAGGACCGCCACACCGTCGGCGTGGTCGGTGATCTGCCGGTGTGGGAGAACGCCGTCTCCGAGCGCTTGCCCAGCCGCTGGTTTTCGCGCGGATGGTTCACGGGGTTCTGGGTCCGGCGCGGTGCGGCACGCCAGCATGCGCGCCGCGTGGCCGAAACCTTCGACGTGCGCGGCGGTGGCCTGGATGCGCCGGCGCGCTACCTTTCGGGGGGCAACATGCAAAAGCTCATCCTCGGCCGGGCCCTGCTGTCGCCCGGGGACGGCACGCAGCCCACGACCGTGCCGCGCCTGATCGTGGCGCACCAGCCCACCTGGGGCCTGGACATCGGCGCGGTGACTTTCGTGCAGCGGCAACTGGTGGCGGCCCGCGACGCCGGCGCGGCCGTGCTGCTGATCTCCGACGACCTGGACGAGGTGCTCGCCCTGGGCGACCGGGTGGCGGTCATGCACGGCGGCCACCTGAGCGAAGCCCGTCCCGCAGTGGCCTGGACGCGCGAGGCCATCGGCCTGGCGATGGCCGGCGCGGCCGTGCCCGGCCCGAACATTTCTCCGCCGTCTTGCGGCCCTGAAAGCACTGCCCCATGAGGCTGGAAAAACGCGATCGCACTTCGGCCCTGGCTTGTGCAGCCGCCCCCATCGGTGCCGTGGCATTCACCCTGCTGGTGAGTGCCCTGCTGGTGCTCTGGGCCGGCGCGCCGGTGGGCCAGACCTATGCATTGCTGGCCAAGGGCGCGTTCGGGTCGGTGTTCGCGCTGACCGAAACGCTCACGCGCGCCACGCCGCTCATCCTGACGGGCCTGTCTGCTGCCGTGGCGTTTCGGGCACGCCTTTTCAACATCGGTGCGGAGGGGCAGCTGTACGCCGGTGCCATCGCGGCCGTGGCGGTCGGGGGCATGCACGCAGGCACGGGGCTGCCACTGCCATCGGCGGTGCTGTTCCCGCTGATGATGCTGGCGGCCGCGCTGGCCGGTGCAGCCCTGCTGCTGGGCCCGGCGCTGATGAAGGCGCGCCTGGGGGTGGATGAGGTGGTGACGACGCTGCTGCTGAACTTCGTGATGCTGCTTTTGGTGTCCGCCCTGCTCGACGGCCCGATGAAAGACCCGCTGGCGCTGGGCTGGCCGCAAAGCGTGGCGCTGCAAAGCGAGCTGGAACTGTCGCGCCTCGTGCCGCAGACGCGGCTGCACACCGGCCTGCTGTGGGCGGTGGGCCTGGCGGTGCTGCTGTGGGCGCTGCTGTCGCGCACGGTGCCGGGCTTTCGGATTCGTGCGGCCGGCGCCAACGCCCGCGCGGCGGCGTTTGCCGGTGTGCCAGTGACGCGCACGGTCGTGCTGGTGGCATTGCTCTCCGGAGGCCTGGCCGGGTTGGCCGGCGCCATCGAAGTGGCGGGCCGCACCAGCTACGTGACGCTCGACATGTCGCCCGGCTACGGCTACAGCGGCATCGTGATCGCCATGCTGGCGGGCCTGCATCCGCTGGGCGTGGTGGCTGCGGGCGTCTTCGTGGCCGGCGTGCTGGTGGGGGCCGACAGCATGAGCCGGGCGGTCGGCGTACCCACCTATATCGCCGATGTGATCGTGGCCGCCTCGCTGATCGCAGTGCTGGTGGCGGGCCTGCTCACGCAGTACCGGGTGCGCTGGAAATGAGCGCCGTGCATTCAACGGGCGATTTCGAGGCGAACATGCCCTCTGCCGCCGTATTCATTGCGCTGGCAGCTATGAATTCAATAGCAAAACTTTTCTGGCCTGTGGTGCGATGACCGAACTGTTCGACATTCTGGCCAATCCCGCGTTCTGGATCGCGACGCTGCGGGTGGCCACGCCGCTCATCCTGGGTACCCTGGGCGTGCTGCTGTGCGAGCGGGCGGGCGTGCTCAACCTGGGCATCGAAGGGATCATGGTCGCGGGGGCGTTCACCGGCTGGCTCACCGTGTATGCGGGCCATGGCCTGTGGACCGGCGTGCTGGTGGCCGCGCTCACCGGGGCGGCGTTCGGGCTGCTGCATGCCTGGCTCACCGTGGGTCTGGCGCTGTCGCAGCACGTGTCGGGCCTGGGAATCACATTGCTGGCCACTTCGCTCAGCTACTACGGTTACCGGGTGGGCTTCCCGAAGGTCACCACGCCCCCCACCATCGAGCCCTTCCAGCCCATGGCGTGGCTGGGCATTCCCATTCTTTCGGCACAGACGCCGCTGACTTTGCTGGCGCTGGCGCTGGTGCCGCTGCTGGCCTGGGCGCTGCTGCGCACGCCGCTCGGGCTGGCGGTTCGCATGGTGGGCGAGAACCCGCAGGCGGCCGAAGGCCAGGGCATTTCGGTGGCGGCCACGCGCACGGCGTCGGTGGTGGCGGGCTCGGCGCTCATGGGCGTGGCCGGGGCGTTCCTCACGCTGTCGGCTTTCAATGCGTTCTTCTTCAACATGGTGAACGGGCGCGGCTGGATCTGCGTGGCGCTGGTGGTCTTCGCCTCGTGGCGGCCGGGCAAGGCGCTGCTCGGCGCCCTGCTCTTCGCCTTTTTCGATGCGCTGCAATTGCGGCTTCAGCAAGCGGGCGATGCCTGGCTGCCGTATCAGGTGTACCTGATGCTGCCTTACCTGCTGTCGATCCTGGCGCTGGTGCTGGTGGCGCGCAAGGCGGCGTATCCGCAAGCGCTGATGAAGCCCTACCGCAAGGGCGAGCGGTAGAAAAAGCCGGGTGGCCGGGCGGCCGGGCGCCGGCCCGCCCCTCCCATCGCATCGCATCGCATCGGCGCATGCCGACATCCCTGCCCACGGAAACCTTCGTGCCCATCGCCCCGGCGTGACCTGCGTGCAGATCGACGCCCAGGGGGCCGCGCACTGGATGGTGTCGCATTTGCCGCAGCAGGCCTACGGCGTGCCCGCCGGCGCCGGTAAGGACTGGATGGGCTTTCGGCTGCACCTCGGCGTGGTGGTGGACACCGCCGCCCTGCTGCATGCCGTGCAGGCCATCGACCTGAACCGCGAACCGGCCGAAACCGTCGCCCGCGTGCACGCGGCGCTGGTGGACTTCACGCGGTGCGGGGCGCCCGCCACTGCGCGCTGCGGGTTCTTGCCAAGCCGGGCCATGAGCTTCAACGACGAGAACGCCAGCGCGGTGGCGCCCGTGTCCATCTCGCCGAAATCGCCTTCCTCGTGCACGAAGCGGCGCGACAGGCCGAAGGCGGCTTCGTAGAAGGCGACGGTGGCGGGCACGTCTTCGACGTAAAGAATGGTGTAGCCGAACTGCATGGGATTCCCTTCGGTAAAAAAGACAGGTGGATCGAACGTGCCCGCAGCATAGGTGGCCTTTTCCACCCCGTCTGGAAGAAATCCGACACATGCCGCCCCATCGTCTGCCCGTGTGGCCGCATCGGGCTGCGGCCTACACTGACAGACCGGCGGCGCTTTCCGGGCAAGCCTTTTGCATGCCTGGCCGCACCGCATCTCCCGCCACAAAAACAGCCCCTGTCCTCCCTCCAGCGCCATACACACCATGCTCGATCTGCTCATCCACAACGCCACCCTGCCCGACGGCCGCACCAACATCTCCGTGGCCGTGCAAGACGGGCGCATCGCGGAAGTGACCGAGGGGCTGAAAGCGCCTGCGCACGAAACCGTCGATGCCGCCGGCCTGCTGCTCAGCCCGCCATTCGTCGATGCGCACTTCCACATGGATTCCACGCTGAGCTACGGCCAGCCCCGCGTGAACGAAAGCGGCACGCTGCTGGAAGGCATCGCGCTGTGGGGCGAACTCAAGCCGGACCTCACGCAGGAGGCCATCGTCGAACGCGCGCTGCGGTATTGCGACTGGGCCGTGGCGCGCGGCCTGCTGGCCATCCGCTCGCACGTGGACACCAGCGATCCGCGGCTGCTGCCGGTGCAGGCCCTGATCGACGTCAAGCGCCGCGTAGCGCCCTACCTCGATTTGCAGCTGGTGGCCTTTCCGCAGGATGGCTTGCTGCGCGCCGCAGGCGGCCTGGACAACCTCAAGCGGGCGCTGGACATGGGCGTGGATGTGGTCGGCGGCATTCCGCATTTCGAGCGCACCATGGTGCAGGGTGCGGAAAGCGTTCGCATCCTGTGCGAGCTGGCAGCCAATCTGGGCAAGCGGGTGGACATGCACTGCGACGAGTCGGACGACCCGCTTTCGCGCCATGTCGAAACGCTGGCTTTCGAGACGCAGCGCCTGGGCCTGCACGGCCGGGTGACGGGGTCGCACCTTACCTCCATGCACAGCATGGACAACTACTACGTGAGCAAGCTCATTGCGTTGATCGCCGAGGCGCAACTGGGCGTGGTGGCCAACCCGCTCATCAACATCACCCTGCAGGGCCGGCACGACACCTACCCCAAGCGCCGGGGCATGACGCGCGTGCCCGAGCTGATGGCGGCCGGCCTGACCGTGGCGTTCGGCCACGACTGCGTGATGGACCCGTGGTACGGCGGCGGCAGCGGCGACATGCTGGAGGCAGCGCACATGGGCCTGCATGTGGGGCAGATGACCAGCCAGAGCGCCATGCGCCAGTGCTTCGAGGCCGTCACCAGCAACCCGGCGAAGCTGCTGGGGCTGGAAGGCTACGGCCTAGAAGCCGGCTGCCATGCCGATTTCGTGCTGCTGCATGCGCGCGATCCGGCCGAGGCCATCCGCCTGCGCGCCGCACGGCTGGCCGTGTGGCGTCGCGGCAAGAAGGTGGCGAGCAGCCCTGCCCCCGTGGCAGAGCTGTACCTGCCTGGCCGGCCCGGCCGCGCAGACTTCCTGCGCGGCTGAAAGGGCTGGCACCGGGCTGCAGGAGCCCTGCCCGCCCCCGGCTCTTCAATGGCTCTCTGAGGCAGCAGGCACGATGGTTGACGTGCCGCCCGACGCATCGGTGGCCGGATAGCCCACGATGTCGGCCAGCGCCGGGTAGCCGCTGATGGCATGGGCCGCCAGCCGTCCGCCCATGGTCGCGCCCTCCGCGCTGCCCACGTTCAGGCCGGTATAGATCCAGTCGCCTGCGAGCACCAGGTTGGTGAAGCCGGATTCCCAGGCCTTGAGCCGGGCTGCCGTGCTGCCCGGCGGGCTGATCACGTAGCGCTCGGACGGATCGATGTTGGCGCGCCAGAACTGCTGGTCGAACCGTTGCACGCCCAGGCCCGGATTGGCCGGATCGTGGTCTTGCAGCAGGCTGAAATCCATGCCGGTCGGATCGCCCGGCGGCGACACCGCATTGGTGGTGGACTTGGGCAGCAGCGGCCCCATGCACACCTGCAGGTACTGGATGCACTGCGCCTTCACCCGGGCGTGGGCGCGTGCGGGATAGTCGGTATCGGTCAGCGGTGGTGGCGGCTCGTAGTCCGCCATCGCACCCGAGAAGTACCAGAGCGATTTCGGCATCTGGGCGGCCGGCCAGGACTCCCACTGCAGCAGGTGGGTGAAGTCCACCTGCCCATCCAGCGGGTTCATGTAGGTGGCACCGATCACCGTGTCGGTGGGGTTCTTCATGGGAATGTCCCAGCCCAGGTCGGTCGTGGTGCGGTTCAGCCAGACCTGCATGGTCTGCGTCTGAACGGTAGGCACCTTCTCGACCATGTTGCGCCACGCGGGGCGGGCGGCCAGCAGTTCCTTGCACAGGTAGGGCACGGCGCCCACGGCGATGGCCAGCACCACCTGATCGAAGTCTTCGCCGGCCTTCAGGGTTTTCTCGCCCACGTTCTTCCACGGCGTCCAATACGACTCCAGGTCGATGTTCTGCTCGCGCAGCGCATCGCCCTGCACCAGTTGGTCGTAGCCGGGGCCCGAAGGCCAGGACGGCAGCCCCTCGACGGGCACCAGCGGCTCGTAGGGCGAGTCAGGCTTCACCAGCGTGGCCTGCACGCCCATCTGCACCGCGGCGACCGACTGGCCATCGGCCGACAGGGCCAGGTTCTCGACCTTGTGGAAAAACTCGAACTGCACGCCGCGCTGGCGCAGCACCAGGTACAGCGGCGCGATCACCGTCTCGCCGGTACCCGCCGCGAAGAGCCAGGCGAAAGCGCCCATGTAGGCGTAGCTGCGCAGCGACCAGTGCAGATAGGCCCCGGCCGCCATGCTGGCGGTGCGGGCCGTGTCGCCCTGCGGGTACTGGTACGACAGGTTCACCGTGTTGAGCGCCAGCGGCGAGGACACGGTCATCACCGAGGCGCCGTGGCGCGCCAGCCAGTCGCTGAAGTTCTCGTTGTCGATCACATCGAAGCCGCGTTCGATGATGTGGTCGGCCAGCACCCCCCGAACGATGGACAGCAGGTATTCCAGCAGGATGTACAGGTGCCGCAGATCGCCGTTCTCATCGATCAGCGCTTTCAGGTGCGACTGCAGCCATTCCCACACCTCGTCGAGCACCGGATGGGTTGCGCCCAGCTGGGTCGTTTCGTCGAGGATCGCGGTCTGCAGGCGCTCCAGGATCTCCTGGCCGGCGAGCAGCTCCAGCTTGTGCATCTCGCTCAGTCCCGGCGTGGCCTTCGGGTCGATCAGGCCCTGTGCGGTCTCGATCAGTCCGCCGATCCACTGGCGAATGGTCTGCAGCGACGAGGAATCGTCCGGCGTGAGCGCGTTGGTCGGCACGGTCATGGGCCAGCGCTTGAAGCCGCCGTTTTCGAACTCCCACATCAGCACGAAGCTCTCGGGAATGAAGGCCTGCTCGAACGTGGCCAGCTTGGCGTCCGCGGGACGGCCCAATGCCTTGTAGCAGTCGGCCATGAGCGGCAGCGCGTTGTAGTAGCTGCCCAGAAAACCGTGGATGCCGTGCTCTTCGATGCGGTTGTTGGGTCCCCGCTTGGTGGCGCACTTGCCGCCCAGGCGCCAGCCCATCTGGTAGATGGTGATGGCGTATCTATCCTGCCAGCCGGGCTGGCTGGTCAGTTCGTAGGCCGCCGTGAGGGCGGCCAGACCGCCCCCGAGAATGGCGATTTTCTGGGGTGAACGATTCGCGTCAGACATAACTTCTTCCCTCTTTCTCTCTCTTTGGATGGCCGGTGGCTTCTTGTCGGAACGTTTTCACGGTCCTGGCGTGATGGGTTCGCCTCACTCGCTCCAGCCCGCCTCCCGCAGGCAGTCGGTGTAGCGGTTGAAATGGTTTTCGTCCACGAAGGGGTGCCCGGCCTTCAGCGCCTGCAGGGAGTAGGGGCCGAACTTTTGCGCCTGCCGCAGGGTTTGCTGGGCGTTCTCTCGCAGCCCGGCCGCGACCTGGCAAGCCGCCAGCAGGTAATGGTTGAAGAACCAGTCCGGCCGTTTCGACAGGGCCTGCAGCGCGAACCCGAGCGCTGCCTGGTAATCCTCTTCGATGAAGCTGGCCAGCGCGCGCGTGCGAATCCAAAGGCTCAGGTGCGGATCGAGCGGGCTGGCCTCGCAGGCCTGCAGCGCGTAACCCGCGGCCTCCTGCGTGCGCCCGCAAAACGCCAGCAGGCGCCCCAGTTCGCCCGCCGCTGCGGCGAACTGCGGATAGATCGACAGCGCATGCTCCTGCTCGGAGATCGCCTGCGGAAAATTGTGCGAAAACGAAAGCACCGTGCCCAGCGTGAAATGGGCGAACGCGTCGGTGTCGTCGTGGCTCACCGCCAGCAAGGCGAGGCGGTTGGCCTCGGCGATGTCCATGCGGGCTGAATCGGACCAGCCCGCCCACACCCGAGACATCAGCACGAAGGCCATCAGCGCCAGGCTGGGCGGATCGTCAGGCTTGGTATCCAGCGCCTTCTGCGCGAAATACTCTGCCTTCTGCATGTGGTCGCGCGTGGACCGCCAGAAATGCCAGCGAGCGCGCATCAGCAGTTCCCAATGCTCCCGGTCGCGCGGGGTGGTCTGGCTGCTGACCCATTCTTCGCGCCGCAGATAGACCGGCTCGATCGCGCTCACGATGGCGGCCGATATTTCGTCCTGCACCTGAAAGAGATCGTCCACCGGGCGGTCGAAGCTTTGCGCCCAGATGGTCTCGTTGCGCGGGCCATCGATCAGCTCTGCGGTGATGCGAAGCCGGTTGCCGTTGAAACGGATCAGCCCCGTCACGAGGTAGCGCACGCCCAGTTGCTGGCTGATGGTGCCGTTGGGGGGCAGCGGATGCCGGTAGCTCACGGAGGAACTGCGGGCGATGACATACAGCCAGCGCGAGCGCGAAAGCCGGTTGATGATGTCCTCGGCCATGCCATCGGCAAGATAGCCCTCTTCGGCGACCCCACCCGCCACGCCGAAAGGCAGCACCGCCACCGACCGCGATGTACTCGGCGCCGCGATGGCCGCCGGCTCGGGCACGGCCTTGTCCGCTGCCAAGGCCTCCACCGGCGCAACGCGGGCGACGAACCGGTAGCCCTGCCCCGGAATCGTCATGATCAGTTCGGCGCCCAGCAGCTTGCGCAGCGAAGAGACGTGCACCTGCAGGTTGTTCTCCTCCACCACCATGCCGGGCCAGACCAGGTTGAACAGCTCCGACTTGGTCACCAGAGCGCCCGCCTTGTGCACCAGAGCGCACAGCACGTCGAAGGCACGCGCCCCCAGCAAGACGGGCTTGCCATGGTCCAGCAACTGGCGCTCATGGACTCTCAAAGTGAAGTGGGAAAACGTGAATTCAGTGGTCATTGCGCCTGCACAAGGTCTTGTTCCATGAAACGACCCGGCCTCCCCCGGTTGGAAGCCGACTCTACACCAAGATTGTTTCAGAACGCTTCAGGATTTTCCAAGGCTTGTTAAGGGCAAAGCACGGACGTGCCGCACAAAATCCGCCCACTCGTGAAACGCATTAAGGAGGGGTTTATTCAAGGGATAAAAAAAACCGTTGAATATTCTTTCAACGTGCGTCATGAGCCACTGCCCGGAAAAATACGCCGTATTTTCCGAAGCATTTTTCGCAAAGAAACAATAGAAAGCCAAGAGATGTCCGACTGTAACTGCAACCAAAACAACGTTCAATCCAACAGCAACGCAGAGCATGTGCCGAATTTCGCCGTCGCAGGTTTCGACGGAGAACATACGGCCAACTTCGATGCCATCGCTTCCGCATTCGAAGGGGTGGATGCGGCGCAGATCAAAGCCTGCGTCAGCGCGACCTACGATCCGGCCACGAAAAAGCTGTGCTTCAAGCTGCCGATCATCGGCCATTTTTGCATTACCCTGCCCATCCCCGTGCCATTCGGGGCAGACCTCAAGGTTTGCGCCCAAACGTGCGGCATTATTCCTCGCGGCGCGAAAATCACCGTTTATCTGAATGGCCATGCCATTTACAGCACGACCGTCGGCAAGTGCTGATTATTCGACGCATGGAGGGCAGCAAGGGTTAATCCCCCGAAACGGGACCGATGATTTATTCACCGGCATTCAACCTCCATTCGAAATAGAAAAAGGCCGCACTGGAACACTCCAGCGCGGCCTTTTTCATTCGATTCGAATGGCTGCTACTGTTTTCAACCCGCCAACGCCACGAAGACGTTCTGCACGTCGTCGTTGCCGTCGATGGCCGCCAGGAACGATTCGACCTCTTCCAATTGCTCGGCGCTGAGGTTGGCCGGGTTCACCGGGTTCTTGGGCCGGTAACCCAGCTTGGCCGCCAGCACCGTGAAACCTTGTGCCGGCAACGCCCGGCACACCAGGTCCAGATCGGTCGGGTCGGTCCAGAACGTGGTGTTGCCCTCTTCCTCGCCGGGCTCGAAATCCTGGGCGCCAGCTTCGATGGCGGCCATTTCGGGGTCGGCATCGGCAGAGGCTGGCTCTGCTTCGATGATGCCCACGTGGTTGAAGTCCCAGGCCACCGAGCCGGACGTGCCAAGCTGGCCCTTGCGGAACAGCACCCGCATCTCGGGCGCGGTGCGGTTCACGTTGTCGGTCAGGCACTCCACCATCACCGCGACCTGGTGCGGGGCGAAGCCCTCGTAGATGACCCGCTCGTAATTGACGGCGTCGCCAGAAAGGCCCGCGCCCTTCTTGATGGCACGCTCCAGCGTGTCCTTGGGCATGGACACCTTGCGGGCCTGCTCCACCACCAGGCGCAGCCGTGCGTTGCCCGCCGGGTCGGCGCCGCCGCGCGCGGCGACCATGATTTCCTTGACCAGCTTGCCGAACAGCTTGCCTTTGGCATCCGCGACCTGTGCCTTGCCCTTTGCTTTCCACTGCGCGCCCATCGTGACGATTCCTTGTGTTGCGGCGCTCCAAAGGCGTCCGGCTTCGTTGATTGGATGACAGGCCGGGCGGCGGCTCGGAAAAAAGGATCCTTGCGCCCAGCGGCGCGGCACGGGCGCCCGACCCGAAGGGCATCGGTTATACACCCAGGCACCCTTGCCGCCGCAGTCTCCGTGGCGATCTGAGCAAAAAAGACCTCCTGCCGCCGTATTGATTGCCTGCATAGCTATTAAATCGATAGCGCAATACGCCTCACCCTTATCGACTGCTCTCGCCCTCGCCCTCGCTGTCACCGTCACCGTCGCGCGGGCGCCGGCTCCGCGCCTGCGGCTTGGCGGCTGACCGCAAGACGGCCTCCCAGGCGCGGCTCGCCCATTCGATGGCCTCGGCAGGGCCTTCGTACATCTCTGCAGGGGCTTGCCGGTATGACGGAGCGACCGGGCGGCCGCTGCGCTCGTAGAAGAAGGGCCGCAACCCTTTTCGCTCGAAGGCCGGTTCCGTCTGCGCATCGGCCTTGAGGTACAGCGTGTCGTGAATCACCAGCGCCAGCATGAGCCCTTCGTGAAACACGCCCCAGCCTCCGAACATTCGGCGCAGCTGCACGGGCCTCCAGGGGGCGAAGACCGAGGGAAGTTCCTGCGCGAAAGCGCTCATGGGATTGGCAGGTGGTTTTTTCACGCGCGAAACGATCCTGAGGGGGGTAGTCGATGGGAGCGCGTTGTGTCCGCCCGGGCGAGCACGCTGTCGATGGGCTGAGGCATTGAACCGGTGTTGCGCACTGCTCACTGGCTGCTCCGTAACGGAACAGTCGGTACAGACCGGTTCAGAGCGGTACAGATCGGGCGGCTCATGCCGAGAAATATCAGACCCCATCAAAATCGGCACCAGCGCAATCAAAACCTTGTTTTATTGCTATCAATTTTGATATTCAACGGGGCAGAAGCCAACTGGCACGGGCATTGCGCGAATGTCCGGGCCCGCACCACTCGCCGTGGCGCGGAACACCAACCGTTCCAAGGAGACAAGCACCATGAACATGGCAGAAATCGCCAGCCTCGGCATCGCCAACCCTTACAAGAAGCAATACGGCAACTACATCGGCGGCCAGTGGGTGGCGCCCATCGACGGGCAGTATTTCGAGAACGCTTCGCCGATCAACGGGCAGGTGTTCACCTCCATTCCCCGATCCAACGACAAGGACATCAACGCCGCGCTGGATGCCGCCCACAAGGCCAACGCCGCCTGGGGCAGGACCTCCACCACCGACCGGGCCAATGCCCTGCTGAAGATCGCCGACCGCATGGAGGCCAATCTGCTCACCATCGCCGTGGCCGAAACGCTGGACAACGGCAAGCCGCTGCGCGAAACCATGGCGGCGGACATTCCCCTGGCCATCGACCATTTCCGCTACTTCGCCGGATGCATCCGCGCGCAGGAAGGCGGCATCAGCGAGGTGGACCACGAAACCATGGCCTACCACTTCCATGAGCCGCTGGGCGTGGTCGGACAGATCATTCCTTGGAACTTCCCCATCCTGATGGCGGTGTGGAAACTGGCACCGGCGCTTGCCGCCGGCAACTGCGTGGTGCTCAAGCCCGCCGAGCAGACGCCCGCCTCCATCCTCGTGATGCTGGAGCTGGTGGGCGACCTGCTGCCGCCCGGCGTGGTGAACGTGGTCAACGGTTTCGGCCTGGAAGCCGGCAAACCGCTGGCCAGCAGCCCACGGATCGCAAAAATAGCCTTCACCGGCGAGACCACCACGGGCCGGCTGATCATGCAGTACGCCAGCCAGAACATCATCCCCGTCACGCTGGAGCTGGGTGGCAAGAGCCCCAACGTGTTCTTCGAAGACGTGATGGCGGCCGACGACGGCTTTTTCGACAAGGCGCTGGAAGGGTTCGCGATGTTCGCGCTCAACCAGGGCGAAGTCTGCACCTGCCCGAGCCGCGCGCTGGTACAGGAGTCGATCTACGAGAAGTTCATGGAACGCGCGCTGAAGCGCGTGGCGGCCATCAAGCAGGGCCACCCGCTGGACAAGAGCACCATGATCGGCGCGCAGGCCTCGCAGGAGCAGCTGGAAAAGATCCTCTCGTACCTGAACCTGGGCAAGCAGGAAGGCGCCGAGTGCCTGATCGGCGGCGAGCGCAACCACCTGGGCGGCGACCTGGCCGGCGGCTACTACGTGAAGCCCACGGTGTTCAAGGGCCACAACAAGATGCGCATCTTCCAGGAAGAGATCTTCGGCCCCGTGCTGTCGGTGACCACGTTCAAGACCGAGGAAGAAGCCCTGGAGATCGCCAACGACACGCTCTACGGCCTGGGCGCCGGCGTGTGGAGCCGCGACGGCTCACGCGCGTTCCGCATGGGCAAGGGCATCCAGGCCGGCCGCGTGTGGACCAACTGCTACCACCAATATCCCGCGCATGCGGCCTTCGGGGGCTACAAGCAGTCGGGCATCGGCCGCGAGAACCACAAGATGATGCTGGACCACTACCAGCAGACCAAGAACCTGCTGGTGAGCTATTCGCAGGCGCCTTTGGGGTTCTTCTGACCGCTTGATCTGGGTCAGCACGCATGCGGGTGTCCGGGCCCAAGGTGAAAGGCCCGACACCCGTTCCCACCATTGCCTGCACTGCAGGCGAAAGGATCTTTTCACCATGACCGCCAAGACCATGAAGGCCGCCGTCGTCCGCGAGTTCGGCAAGCCGCTGGCCATCGAACAAGTGCCGGTTCCGACGCCCTCGGACGACCAGGTTCTCGTGAAGATCGAAGCCTCCGGCGTTTGCCACACCGACCTGCACGCGGCCGAAGGCGACTGGCCGGTGAAGCCCAGCCCCCCGTTCATCCCGGGCCATGAAGGCGTGGGTTTCGTGGCGGCCATCGGCAAGAACGTCAAGCACGCGAAGGAAGGCGACCGGGTTGGCGTGCCGTGGCTGCATTCCGCCTGCGGCCATTGCACCCACTGCATGGGAGGCTGGGAGACCCTGTGCGAATCGCAGACCAACACGGGCTATTCGGTCAACGGCGGTTTTGCCGACTACGCCCTGGCCGATCCGAACTTCGTGGGCCACCTGCCCAAGGACATCGGCTTCATCGAAATAGCGCCGGTGCTGTGCGCCGGTGTCACGGTCTACAAGGGGCTCAAGGTCACCGACACGAAACCCGGCGACTGGGTGGCGATCTCGGGCATCGGCGGCCTGGGCCACATGGCCGTTCAATACGCCAAGGCCATGGGCCTGAACGTGGCGGCGGTGGACGTGGAAGACGACAAGCTCGAACTGGCCCGCCAGCTCGGTGCGAGCGTGACGGTGAACGCCAGGACGACCGACCCGGCCGCTTACCTGCAAAAAGAGATCGGGGGCGTGCATGGCGCTCTGGTGACGGCCGTGTCGCCGAAAGCCTTCGAGCAGGCGCTGGGCATGGTGCTGCGCGGCGTGACGGTGCGCGGCTCCATCGTGGGCACCCAGCTCGACCTTCAGGAGTCGCTCGACTTCGCGGCGCGGGGACAAGTGAAAGCCACGGTCGCCAGCGAGAAGCTCGAAAACATCAACGACGTATTCGCGCGCATGCACCGGGGGCAGACCCAGGGGCGCATCGTGCTGGACATGGGGGCATCATGACGACGCCCCCCGCCGAATCCATCGAGCCGGCAGTGCCGGCCACATCCGCCGGGGCCGCAGATGCGCACGCCGCCTGCCGCGTGTCGGCCACGCCTGCGGCGGTCGCGCTCATCGAGCGCCTGGCCGCGCAGCACGGCCCGCTCATGTTCCACCAGTCGGGCGGCTGCTGCGATGGCAGCGCGCCGATGTGCTTCGCGCTGGGGGAGTTCATGGTGGGCGATGCCGATGTGCTGCTGGGCGAGATCGCAGGGACGCCGTTCTACATGAGCCGCTCGCAATTTGCGTACTGGGAACACACGCACCTCATCATCGACGCGGTGCCCGGCAACGGCGGCATGTTCTCGCTCGAGCGGCCCACGGGGCTGCGTTTCCTGACCCGGTCGCGGCTGTACAGCGATGCGGAATGGAAAGCCGTCAGCGCGCTCGGGCCGCCACGCTGAAGGTTGCGCGCGCCCCCATCGGCGGCTCGGCAGATGCAGCATGCGCGGCCTGCATCGCCTTCAAGTGGCGGTAGATGGTATTGCGTGACACGCCCAGCGCACGCGCAGCGGCGGACACGTTGCCGCCATGCGCGTCCAGCGCCCGCCCCAACGCCGCCGCGGTGGTGTCGCCCAGGCGTGGCACGGCAGTGCCGGAAACGGGAGCGCCCGAACGGAACGGCAAAGCATGCCCATCGGCAGTCCCCTGCGGTCCAGAAGACGCACTGCGGTGGAAAGCCGTTTCGCCCGCCGAGTCCGCCATGCCGTTCGCGTGCGCCAGCAACTGGTCGCAATCCTCCAGAAAATCTTCGGGCAGGTGCGTTCGCTGGATCACACCGCCATCGCCGCGCGCCATCAGCGCGCCGGTGCGCAGCACGCTGCTGAGCTGGCGCAGGTTGCCCGGCCAGGCATGCGCGGCGAAGAGCGCCATGGCTTGCGGCGCGATCCGCGGCACCGCACCGCCCGTGGACCCCATGGACCCCGTGGACTCCTCGGCCTGGGCGCGGAGGACGCGCTCGACGATCACCGCAAGATCGGTGCGCTCGCGCAGTGCCGGCAGCCGCACGACCAGGCCATTGAGCCGGTAATACAGGTCATCGCGGAACGTGCCTTGCGCCATCATCTCGCGCAGGTTGCGGTGGGTGGCGCAGACCACCGCGACATCCACCGGCACCTGCCTGGCTGAGCCCAGCGGCGATACGCTGCGCTCCTGCAGCACGCGCAGCAACCGGGCCTGCATCGACAGCGGCATGTCGCCGATTTCATCGAGAAACAGCGTGCCGCCATCGGCCTGAGCGATCTTGCCCACGCTGCCCTTGCGCCGCGCGCCGGTGAAGGCACCTTCGTCGTAGCCGAACAGTTCGGACTCGATCAGCGACTCGGGAATCGAAGCGCAATTGACCGCAACGAACGGCCCGCGGTGGCGAGGCCCGTCCTGGTGAATGGCGCGGGCCAGCAGCTCCTTGCCGGTTCCGGTTTCGCCGAGGATCAGCGTGGACACATCGCTGCCCAACAGCCGCGTCACCCGGTCGATGACCTGGGCCAGTTGCGCATCGCCCGTATCCAGGTAGCACAGGCTGGACAGCTTGCCCGGCATGGCCTGGCGGGGGCGCGCGGACCGGGGCATTGCGCCGTCGCCCGGCTCTGCCGCATCCGCCGAACGTGATGGCAGGCCTCGATGGTTCTTTGCGCATGCCGCATCGGTCAGGCCGCCCGCTTCATTGAGATCGTCGCGTTCACCCGCTTCGGCCATCGGCAGCAGCGTGCCCGACCGCAGGCGGAACTCCACCTGGGCCTGGACCGCAACGCCACCGGGCAACTGCAAACGCAACAGTTCCGGAACGGACTGCCGCGCATGCGCGAGCAGCGCGCCCATCGACAACCCGAACAGCGAGGGGAAGGTGTGCGCCTGCAGCGCGTTGGCAGACAGCCCCAGCTGGAACTGGCCGCTGCGGTTGGCCGCGAGAAATCGGCCATCGGGGGTGAACGCGGCCAGCCCTTCCACCAGCGTGCCCAGAAACTCCGGGCGGGCATGAAAGCGCAGCCGCACCGCGTCTTCGAAGACTTTGCCGAAAAGGTGGTTCTCCACCATCTTGGCCGACATGCGCACCAGCGCCAGGGTGTGGGCGCTCTGGCTGCGGTGGTCGCCGCTCACGTCGAGCGCGCCGATCACGCGGCCGTGCGGATCCAGGATGGGCGCGCACGAACACGTCAAAAAGTGGTTGGCTTGCAGGAAGTGCTCACTGCCATTGACCTGCAGCGCTTCGCCCAGTGCCAAGGCCGTGCCGATGGCGTTGGTGCCCTTGCTGCGCTCGGACCAAGCGGCGCCGGGGCGCAGGGCAACGCGGCTCGCACGGTCCAGGAATTCGTCGTCGCCCAGCGCGTGCAGCACCACGCCTCGCGCATCGGTCAGCAGCACCATGCTCTGGGTGCCGGCGATCTGGGCCGACAGCGTTTCCATCACCGGCCGCGCATGGGCAAAGAGGGCTTCGTTGCGGGCCACCATCCAGGCCAGGGCCTCGGCGTCCACCGGCTGCAGATCCGCCGCTTCGGTCCGCCGAAGGCCGAATGCGGTGGAGCGCTCATGGGCCCGCGCGATCTGCTGCGCTGCCAAAGCGGCCATTTCGCCCGGCATCGTGCCGGGCGCACCGAGGAATGCGTTCGTCTGCATGCTGTCTCCTTGGGGCTCAGTCGTCGCCCGGCATGGCTGGCGTGCCGGGGTGCCGGGGTGCTTGCGGCTGGCACCTTAGCACCAACGGCTTTCGCCGTCGCTCCCCAAAACCCTGGAGGCCCATCGGGCGGCCGGGCGCAGCGAGCACTGCGCCGCCAGACCCTACCGCGCAAACGCGGGAGAAGGCTCAACCCGCCCCGAGGGACGGCGCGCCCAGCGCGTGGGCCAAGGCGCCGAGCACCGCTCCGACCTCGTGCTCCACCTTGAGCGACAGCAGGGGATCGGCCCGCGTGCGCCCCCAGTTGACGGCGGCCACCGGCTTGCCTGCGTCCACCGCCATCTGAACGAAGCGAAACCCCGAATACACCATGAGCGAGGAACCAGCCACTAGCATGGCATCGGCCCGCAGCAACGCATCGCGCGCGGCCTGCACCCGCTCGCGCGGCACGCTTTCGCCGAAGAAGACCACGTCGGGCTTCAATACGCCGGTGCCGCAGCGGGGACACGGCGGCACGTCGAACGCACTGAAATCCTGCAGTTCCAGGTCGGCATCGCCGTCGGGTGCGGCCTGCGCCTGCAGCGCGGCCCAATCCGGATTGCGGCGCAGCAGTTCTGCCTGCAACTGCGCGCGGGGCATGCGGGCTTCGCAGGCCATGCAGCGAACGGTGTCGATGCGGCCATGCAGGTCGATGGTTTGCCGGCTTCCGGCCGCTGTGTGCAAGCCGTCCACGTTCTGGGTGAGCAGCATCTCCACCCGCCCTGCCGCCTCCAGTGACGCCAGTGCGTGGTGTGCTGCGGCAGGCTGTGCGCGGCCCATCACGCGCCAGCCGATGAAGCTGCGGGCCCAGTAGCGCTGCCGCGTGGCGACGTCGCCCATGAATGCCTGATAGGTGAGCGGAGGTGGGCGCTTCCAGTCCCCGTTGCCATCGCGGTAGTCCGGTATGCCTGCCGCGGTGCTGCAGCCTGCGCCAGTCAGCACGAACACCCGGGGGTGCGCGGCCATGAACGCCACCAGCGCAGGCAAACCGCTCGCAGATGACGTCGGCTCAACCGCGCTGGCAGAGGGTGCAGGCGCCGCACCGGGATCTCGGGGTGGGGTCAGGGACATCGGTTTTCGATTCAAGCTTGCGTTCACATCGCCGGCGCAATGCTCTCAGCGTAGTCGTACAGGGCACCCAGGATTTCTTCTCCCCGCTCATCGGCTTCGGCTCCCAGCTGGTCCAGCCGCGCGAACAGTTCGTCGAAGGTGAGTGCGCCGCCAGAGCCTTCCATCAGGCAGGCCACGCGATGGGTTTCCCAGCGTTCCTGGTCCGCCGCATCCAGCGTGTGCGGAAAATTGCGCGCACGGTAGCGCCACACCAGCTCTTCCAGCCGCTCATCGTCAAAGCCTGTCTTGGCCGCAGCCAGTGCTTCGGGCGGCAGGGTGCGCAGGCGGTTCAGTCGGCGCCGATCCTCATTGCCCAAGAAGCCGCCGTACAGGTCCTGATCCACGTCGGGCGCGGCTTCTTGCGGGCGGGTAAACACGCTGGCCCAAATGGCGCTCATGTCGGGCAGGTCGCGCGCCACCTCGGCGTGGCCGGCCGCCCGCTCCAGGTCGATGGACCAGCGCTCGGCCATTTGCGCCGTGAGGGTGTTGACGTTGCCCACCACCATCGGCGACTTGTTCAAATGCACGGTCTTGATGGGCAGACGCGCCACGCCTTCAGGCAGGGCATCCGTCCGGCTGAACAGGCGCTCGCGGATCGCATCGGCGCCCAGCAGGGCCAACTCCGACGGGTCGTGGGCCAGGTCCCAGGCGATCAACTCGTTCTTGTTGGTCGGGTGGCTGGCCAGCGGCCACATGACCGCCACACAGCCGCGCTCGGCAGAGAACATGCCCGAGATGTGCAGAAACGGCCGCGCCGTTTCTGCCGTTGCCGGCAAGCGCAGTTCGGCAGCGACGCGGTCCTTCTTGTGCAGCCCGAGCGCGAACTCGAACAGCTTGGGCTGGCGATCGCGGATCAGCCGCGCCAGCGCGATGGTGGCGCGAACGTCGGACAGCGCATCGTGCGCTGCCTCGTGCACCAGGCCATTGGCCTTGGACAGGTGCTCCAGCTTGAAGCTGGGGGAACCGTCTTCCTTCTTTGGCCAGACGATGCCGTCGGGCCTCAGCGCGTAGCACATGCGCACTACGTCGAGCAGATCCCAGCGGCCGCACTGGTTCTGCCATTCGCGGGCATACGGGTCCATCAGGTTGCGCCAGAACATGAAGCGCGTGATTTCGTCGTCGAACCGAATGGTGTTGTAGCCGACCCCGATGGTGCCGGGCAATGCCAGTTCGGCCTCGATACGGGCGGCGAATTCATGCTCCGGCAGACCACGCTCCAGCGCCAGTTGCGGCGTGATGCCGGTGATCAGGCACGACTCGGGATCGGGCAGGTAGTCGGGCGCGGGACGGCAGTAGACCATCAGCGGCTCGCCGATTTCGTTCAGCTGCGCATCGGTGCGAATGCCGGCGAATTGCGCAGGCCGGTCACGGCGCGTGTTGGCGCCAAAAGTTTCGTAGTCGTGCCAGAAAAAGGTATGCATGAAATCGTGCAGCCAGTAACACCAAAGCCCGCAAGTATGCCGGGGCGCCGGATAATGAGGCATGCACCGACGCCTTGCCCCATCCTCGCCCCGTCCCCTCCATCCCCACCGCGGCCCCACGGCAGCGACCTGGTTGGCGCCTCTCATCGCCGCGCTGGCTTTGGCCAGCTGCGCCTCGGAGCCCCGCGCCCAGGGACCGCAGGCGCTGCCAACCGCTCCACCGGCCGCAGTTCCGGTGCCCCAGCCGCAACCCGCCCCTGTACCTCCCACCGAACCGGCCGCGCCGGTGGTGCCCCCCACCGCTGCGCCCCCCACGCCTGAGGAGGCGGCCGCCGAGCAGGCCGGCTTCACCGCCTGGATTGCGGCATTCACCCAAGAGGCGCTGGCCGCGGGCATTCGCCCCGAGACCGTGCAGGCCGCATTGGCAGGCGCCCAATTGCAACAGCGCGTAATCGAACTGGACCGCGCGCAACCCGAGTTCACCCGCACGCCGTGGGCCTACCTCGACAGTGCCGTCTCAGCCCAGAGCATCGCCCAGGGCCAGGCCAAGCTGGCCGAGTACGCAGCGCCGCTGCAAGCGGCGGCTGCGCGGTATGGCGTGCCCGCATCGATCATCACGGCCATCTGGGGCATTGAAAGCAACTACGGCAGCAACTTCGGCACCTTCCGTGCGGTCGATGCGCTGGCGACCCTCGGTTTCGAAGGCCGCCGGGCCCAATGGGCGCGCACCGAACTGATGGCAGCGCTGCGCATCCTCGACCAGGGCGACATCGCCGCCGAGCGGATGATCGGCTCCTGGGCCGGTGCCATGGGACACACGCAGTTCCTGCCTTCGGCGTTCCTCGCCTATGCCGTCGATGCCGATGGCGATGGCCGCCGCGACATCTGGGGCAGCATTCCCGACGTCGCCTCGTCCACGGCCAACTACCTGGCCAACTCCGGCTGGCGCACGGGCCAGCCATGGGGGGTCGAGGTGCAACTGCCCCCCGGCTTCGATCACGCACGTGCCGAAACCACGGTCCGACAATCGGCAGCCCAGTGGGCGAGCGAAGGGGTCGTTACCATCGACCGCCAGCCATTGCCGGACCTGGGCGCGGCCTCCGTCATCGCCCCAGCGGGTGCGCGGGGGCCCGCATTCCTGGTGGGCGACAACTTCCGCAGCATCCTGCGCTACAACAACTCCGTGAATTACGCGCTGGCCGTGGGGTTGCTGGCGCGGCAGATCGAAGGCGGTAACGGCGTGGTCGCCCCATGGCCACGGGATCTGCAGCCGCTGTCGCGCAGCCAGGTCAAGGACCTGCAGACGGCGCTGAACCAGCGCGGGTTCGCCACCGGAACGCCGGATGGCGTGATGGGGCCTGCCACACGGGGCGGCCTGCGCCAGTACCAGCAGAGCATCGGTGCCATCGCCGATGGCTATCCCACCCTGGAACTCCTGCAACGCCTGACAGCGCCTTGATGAGCGGCTGGGAATTGCCGGTGCCTTCATGAAGGCAAAGCATCCGCCCGGACGCCAATTAAAAAACCCGCGACGAACGCGGGTTTTTTATTGAACGATTGAACACATCGGCCACCGGCAGCCGTGGCACTGGCGGTCAGTCGGTGGTGGCCTCTTCCGGCTCGGCGGGTTCCGACTTCGCAGAGCGCTCCCTCTTGGGCAGCGGCTGAATATCGAGCAACACGTCGGGCGTTTCCACGCCTTTGTCGTCCGTCTTCACCTCGATGTCCACCGTCAGGCGGCCCCCTTCGGTCAGTCGTCCGAACAACAGTTCGTCGGCCAGCGCACGGCGGATGGTGTCCTGGATCAGGCGCTGCATCGGGCGGGCACCCATCAGCGGATCAAACCCCTTCTTGGCCAGGTGCTTGCGCAAGGTGTCGGTGAAGGTCACCTCCACCTTCTTCTCGGCCAACTGGGTTTCGAGCTGCAGCAGGAACTTGTCCACCACGCGCAGGATGATCTGCTCGTCCAGCGCCTTGAAGTTCACGATGGCATCCAGCCGGTTGCGGAACTCGGGCGTGAACAGGCGCTTGATGTCGCCCATTTCATCGCCTGCCTGCCGCGGGTTCGTGAACCCGATGGTGGCCTTGTTCATGGTTTCGGCCCCCGCATTCGTCGTCATGATGACGATGACGTTGCGGAAGTCGGCCTTGCGCCCGTTGTTGTCGGTCAGCGTGCCGTGGTCCATCACCTGCAGCAGCACGTTGAAGATGTCCGGGTGCGCCTTCTCGATCTCATCGAGCAGCAGCACGGAGTGCGGCTTCTTCGTGACGGCCTCGGTCAGCAGGCCGCCCTGGTCGAAACCGACGTAACCCGGAGGCGCGCCGATCAGGCGGCTTACCGCATGTCGTTCCATGTATTCGGACATGTCGAAGCGGATCAACTCGATGCCCATGATGTAGGCGAGCTGCTTGGCCGCTTCGGTCTTGCCGACGCCAGTCGGGCCGCTGAACAGGAACGAACCGATCGGCTTGTCGCCCTTGCCCAGGCCGGAGCGCGCCATCTTCACTGCGGACGCGAGCACCTCCAGCGCCTTGTCCTGGCCGAAGACAACGCTCTTGAGGTCGCGTTCGATCGTCTGCAGCTTGCTGCGGTCGTCGTTGGAGACGTTCGCGGGCGGAATGCGCGCGATCTTCGCCACGATTTCCTCGATCTCGGCCTTGCCGATGGTCTTCTTGCGCTTGCTGGCAACCTGGATGCGCTGGGCCGCACCGGCCTCGTCGATCACATCGATGGCCTTGTCGGGCAGATGGCGGTCGTTGATGTACTTGGCCGACAGCTCGGCCGCTGCCTGCAGCGCCGCAGCCGCGTACTTCACGCTGTGGTGTTCCTCAAATCGGGACTTGAGACCCTTGAGGATGTCCACCGTTTCCTGCACGGTGGGCTCCACCACGTCCACCTTCTGGAAGCGCCGCGACAGGGCCGCGTCTTTTTCGAAGATGCCGCGGTACTCGGTGAACGTGGTCGCACCGATGCACTTGAGCTGGCCGCTGGAGAGCGCCGGCTTGAGCAGGTTGGAGGCGTCCAGCGTGCCGCCCGAAGCAGCGCCAGCGCCGATCAGCGTGTGGATTTCGTCGATGAACAGCACGGCGTTGGGCTTGTCCTTGAGCGACTTGAGCACGCCCTTCAGACGCTGCTCGAAATCACCCCGGTACTTGGTGCCCGCCAGCAGCGCACCCATGTCGAGCGAGTACACCACCGCTTCGGCCAGGATTTCCGGCACGTCGTTCTGCGTGATGCGCCAGGCCAGGCCCTCGGCAATGGCCGTCTTGCCCACGCCGGCCTCACCCACCAGCAGCGGGTTGTTCTTGCGGCGACGGCACAGGATCTGGATCGTGCGCTCCACCTCGTAGTGGCGCCCGATCAGCGGATCGATCTTGCCGTCCTTGGCCGCCTGGTTGAGGTTCTGCGTGTACTGCTCGAGCGGCGAGGCCTTTTCGTTGCGTTCGCCACCACCGCCCTCTTCGCCCTCGGCCTGGTTTTCAGGCTTGGCGGGTTCTGGCGGTTCGCCCTTCTTGATGCCGTGGGCAATGAAATTGACCACATCCAGCCGCGTCACGCCCTGCTGGTGCAGGTAGTAAACCGCATGCGAATCTTTTTCGCCGAAGATCGCCACCAGCACGTTCGCGCCGGTGACTTCCTTCTTGCCGTTGCCGGTGGACTGCACGTGCATGATGGCGCGCTGGATCACGCGCTGGAAACCCAGCGTGGGTTGCGTGTCCACCTCGTCCGTGCCGGCGACCTGAGGCGTGTTGTCTTTGATGAAGTTGGCCAGCGATGAACGCAGATCATCGATATTGGCCGAGCATGCGCGCAGCACTTCGGCTGCGCTGGGATTATCGAGCAGTGCAAGCAACAGATGCTCCACGGTAATGAACTCGTGGCGCTGCTGGCGGGCCTCGACAAAGGCCATGTGCAAGCTGACTTCCAGTTCCTGGGCAATCATGTGAACTCCTTTGTGCTTGCGTGGAAGGGATTACTGTAGATCGGGACCAAAGGCCGTTTATTCAACAGGCTCACTGAGGCATTGCAGCGGATGCCCCGCTTTGTGGGCCGCCTCGCGCACCTGCTCCACCTTGGTCGCCGCGACGTCGCGGGAATACACCCCACATACGCCTTTGCCGTCCAAATGGATTTTCAGCATGATCTGCGTGGCGGCTTCCCGGTCTTTGCTGAAGAATTCCTGCAGCACGACGATGACGAATTCCATCGGCGTGAAGTCATCATTGAGCATGACCACCTGAAACATCTGTGGCGGCTGGGTCTTTTGCGTGCGCCGTTCGAGCACGACCGAACCGCCGTCGTCCCGCGCTGGCGTCCTGGTGGGCGGAGCGGGGGTGGGGGAAGGTGGTTTAGTTGCCATGGATTTCATTCTACCGAGCCACGGCGATCGCCGCAGCCTCTCCCATGTAGTGATCACCCAACGGTGTTTCAAGCCTTCAGCCTGCGTCATACACGACATTGACCGAACCCGTGCCGGCTTGCGCGCTCCATGCAGCCAAAGCGGCATCGGACGGAAAGAACCGGCTGCCCTCGCCCAACTGCAATTCGGCCGTCGCCTGGCCCGGCCCTCCCTTGCACCGGACCCCCATTCGCACCCGCAGGCCGTGGACCAGGACCTCGCCCTGCTCGGTTTCCTGGCGGCGCGGAGGGAACTCGCGCACCAGCCGCTGTACATCGGGTGCGGTGTCGCCGATGGCGACCTGCAGATACCGGCCGAATTTGGCCCGGGCCCCCGCCAGATCCCACACCTGCTGCACCTTCACCCGAAGGCCACCGCTGAAATGGTCGAGCTGAAGGCGCCCGCTCATGACCACGAACTCGTCGTCCTTGAGCATGTCGCGGTGCGCATTGACGACGTTCTCGTCGGCCGAAGCTTCGATGGTGGCGGACTTGTCGTCCAGCTTGAACAGGGCCAGCCGCCCGCGCTGGCCATTGATCACCCTGAAGTCGCTGATGATGCCGGCCAGGATCTGTGGCTCGCGGCTGTCGAGCAGCTCGTCGATCTGGGTGCGCACGAAGCGGCGCACTTCGCTGGCGACCTCATCGAACAGGTGGCCGGACAGGTAAAAGCCCACTGCGGTCTTTTCCATCGTGAGGCGCTCTTTGACGCCCCACGGGGTCATTTCCACCAGCTCGGGCTCTTGCGTGCTGGAGCCGTGGACGTCCTCGCCCATCATGTCGAACAAACCGCCCTGGTTGGCATTGGCCAGCGTGGCGTTGGCGAAATCGAACGCCCGGTCGATCGACGCGGCGAGCGAAGCCCGGTTCATGTTCATGGCGTCGAAGGCGCCCGCCTTGATCAGCGCCTCCAGCGTGCGCTTGTTCAGGCGAGTGCGGTCCACGCGCACGCAGAAATCGAACAGGCTCGTGAACGGACCTTTCGTATCGCCTCGCGGCCCTGCGCCCCGCCCTTCCCTGGCGGCGATGATGGCTTCGATGGCCTGCTGGCCCGTGCCCTTGATGGCGCCCAGGCCGTAACGGATGACCTTGTCGGTCACGGGCTCGAACCGGTACATGCCCCGGTTCACGTCCGGCGGCTCGAACGACAGGCCGAAGTTCTTGATGGCGTCCTCGAACAGCACCTTGAGCTTGTCGGTGTCGTCCATTTCCACCGTCATGTTGGCGCAGAAGAACTCGGCCGTGTAGTGCACCTTGAGCCAGCCGGTCTGATAGGCCAGCAGCGAGTAGGCGGCTGCGTGCGACTTGTTGAAGCCGTACCCCGCGAACTTCTCCATCAGGTCGAAAACTTCGTCGGCCTTCTCCTGGCCGATGTTCTGCTTGGCGGCGCCCGCGCGGAATATCTCGCGGTGCTCGGCCATCTCTTCGGCCTTTTTCTTGCCCATGGCCCGCCGCAGCATGTCCGCGCCGCCGAGCGAATAGCCGCCCAGCACCTGGGCGGTCTGCATCACCTGCTCCTGGTACACCATGATCCCGTAGGTTTCAGACAGCACCTTCTCGACCAGCGGATGCGGATACTCCACCACTTCCTTGCCGTGCTTGCGGTTCACGAAGCTGGGAATCAGGTCCATCGGGCCTGGCCGGTACAGCGCGTTCAAGGCGATCAGGTCCTCCAGGCGGCTGGGCCGGGCTTCCTTGAGCATGCCCTGCATGCCGCGGCTTTCGAACTGGAACACGGCTTCGGTTTTGCCGTCGGAGAACAACTGGTAGGTGCGAGCATCGTCCAGCGGAATGTTCTCGAACGTGAAGTTTTCCTGGCCCTTGTGGCGCTTGACGATGAATTCCTTGGCGATCTCCAGGATGGTCAGGGTGGCAAGGCCCAAGAAGTCGAACTTCACCAGGCCGATGGCCTCCACATCGTCCTTGTCGTACTGGCTCACGGCAGAATCGCTGCCCGGCTGCTGGTAGAGCGGACAAAAATCGGTGAGTTTGCCCGGTGCGATGAGCACACCGCCGGCATGCATGCCGATGTTGCGGGTCATGCCTTCCAGCTTTTGCGCCATCTCGATGATGGTCTTGACGTCTTCTTCCTTCTGCACGCGCTCGGCCAGCAGCGGCTCCAGCTCCAGCGCGTAGTTGTTCTTGTCACCCTCCTTTTTCGGATTGGGGGGGTATTGCAGCGTGTACGACATGCCGGGCTTGCCCGGCACGAGCTTGGAGATGCCGTCGCAGAACGTGTAGCTCATGTCCATCACACGGCCCACATCGCGGATCGCCGCCTTTGCAGCCATGGTTCCGAACGTGGCGATCTGGCTCACGGCATCCTTGCCGTACTTGTCCTTCACGTAGTCGATGACCCGGTCGCGGTTGGACTGGCAGAAGTCGATGTCGAAGTCGGGCATCGACACCCGCTCGGGGTTCAGGAACCGCTCGAACAGCAGGTTGTATTGCAGCGGGTCGAGATCGGTGATCTTGAGCGCATAGGCCACCAATGAGCCCGCGCCAGAGCCCCGGCCCGGCCCCACCGGACAGCCGTTGTTCTTGGCCCACTGGATGAAGTCCCCCACGATCAGGAAATAGCCCGGGAATCCCATCTTCAGGATGGTGTTGATCTCGAACTCCAGCCGCTCCAGATAGCGCGGCCGCTCCTTGTCGCGCTCCGCCTCCTTGCGGTACAGGTGCGCCAGCCGCTCTTCCAGGCCCTGCAGCGAAGCCACCCGGAAATACTCGTCGATGGGCATGCCGCCCGGCGTGGGAAAGTCCGGCAACTGCGGCTTACCCAGCACCAGCGTGAGGTTGCAACGCTTGGCGATTTCCAGCGTATTGGCAATCGCGGACGGAACGTCGGCGAACAGCGCCTCCATCTGCGCGCTCGATTTGAAGTACTGCTCTCGCGTGAACTTGCGCACCCGCCGCTGGTTGCCCAGGATTTCGCCCTCGGAAATGCAGACCCGAGCCTCATGGGCTTCGTAGTCGTCGGCGGTCGCGAACTGCACGGGATGGGTCGCCACCACCGGAAGATTCAACCGTGCGGCCAGTTGCACGGCCGAGATCACGTGCGCCTCGTCGTCGGCCCGACCTGCCCGCTGGATTTCAAGGTAGAAACGGTGCGGAAACAGACCTGCCAAACGCAAGGCCAGGCGCGCAGCGCCCGCATCGTCGCCCTTCACGATCGCCTGGCCCACCGGGCCGGCCTGTGCACCTGCCAAGGCGATGAGGCCTTCCCCCAACTCTTCAATCCAGGCCCAGGTGCAAAGGGGCTGGTTCTTCACCACGTTGCGCGTCCACGCACGGGCGAGCAGTTCCGACAGGTTCAGATAGCCCTGCTTGCCCTGCACGAGCAGGATGATGCGGGACGGCGGATTGCCGGGCTCTTCGGGCTCCAGGAACACTTCGGCGCCCAGCACCGGCTTCACGCCTTTGCCACGCGCTTCCTTGTAAAACTTGATGGCGCCGAAAAGGTTGTTGAGGTCGGTGATCGCCAGGGCAGGCTGGCCGTCTTTGGCAGCTGCCTTGGCTACCTCGTCGATGCGATTGGTGCCGTCGACGACGGAAAATTCGGTGTGCAGGCGCAAATGAACAAACATGGCGGGTATTGTAGGAATGCTGGCCACCCGTCCCGCGCCAGAGCCCCGGAGTTGCGTTCGGGCTGGCGGCCAGCGCGCCGGTACAATCCGTCTCCTGCCCGATCGCCGCCCGAGCCCCTGTGGCCCAGGCGGCTTGTCGATCGGAAGCGGGAACCGATGCCCTTCTATTGCCTGAAAGCTGCCTTCATGCCGCGTTTTCCCCTGCCCCTGTTGTCCGTCCTGCTGGCCGCCGGCCTGATGGCGGGCTGCTCCAGCACCCCCGAAGACAAGACCGCCGGCTGGAGCCCCAATCGCATTTACTCCGAAGCCCGCGACGAACTCAACAGTGGCGGCTTCGACAAGGCCGTGCCTTTGCTGGAAAAACTGGAAGGCCGTGCTGCAGGAACGCCTTTGGCCCAGCAGGCGCAGCTGGAAAAAGCTTACGCCCAGTACAAGGCGGGTGAAAAAGCCCAGGCCATCGCCACGCTGGACCGCTTCATGAAGCTGCACCCTGCCAGCCCTGCTTACGACTACGCCCTGTACCTGAAGGGCTTGGTCAACTTCAATGACAACCTGGGGCTGTTCTCCTGGCTGTCGCGCCAGGACCTCTCCGAGCGCGACCAGAAAGCCGCCAAGGACTCCTTCGAGTCCTTCCGCGAACTCACCACGCGGTTTCCAGACTCGCGCTATGCCCAGGATTCGCGCCAGCGCATGACCTACATCGTCAACTCCCTGGCGCAGTATGAAGTGCACGTGGCCCGCTACTACTACGAGCGCGGCGCCTATGTGGCCGCTATCAGCCGTGCACAGATCGCCTTGGCCGACTACAAGGAAGTGCCTGCGCTCGAAGAAGCCCTGTACATCCTGGTGAAGTCCTACGACGCGTTGGGCATGATCCAGCTGCGGGACGACGCGCAGCGCGTCATGGTCAGCTCCTACCCCCAGAGCGAACTGAACCGCGAAGGCATCAAGGCCAAGGCGGAACCATGGTGGAAGGTGTGGTGAGCGCGCTCAGGGCTGCATCGAATTCCTGCGCCGACTGAAGGCGCCGCATCGGGGGCAGCGCTGCCAGCAAGCGCTTGCCATACCCCATATCGACCAACCGGGTGTCCGCCACCACGAGCACGCCCCGGTCGGTTTCGCTGCGAATCAACCGTCCTGCGCCCTGCTTGAGGGCAATCGCCGCCTCCGGCAGCGAGAAATAGCGGAACGCACTGCGCTTGGCCTGCTCCAGCCGCTGAGACCGTGCTTCTACCAGCGGGTCACCCGGCGGCGGAAATGGCAGCTTGTCGATCACGACCAGTTGAAGCGCCTCACCCGGCACATCGAAGCCCTCCCAGAACGAGGCGGATGCGACCAGCACGCACCCGGCCCGCCCCTCCGAAGCACCTTCGCGAAAGCGCTCCATCAAACGCCGCTTCGGCCATTGGCCCTGTACGAGCACTTCGATGCCAGGCGCTGCGGCAAACCGCGCCTCAAGCGCCTCGCCGATGATGCGCAGGGCCTTGAGCGTGGTGGTGAGCACCAAGGTGCGACCACCCAGCACCTGGACCGCTTCGCCCACCCAGGCCGCCAGTGCCACGCTGTGCGCGGGGTCCGCAGGCTTGGGCAACTCCCGCGGCACGTAGAAGGCCGCTTGCGATGCATAGTCGAACGGGCTCTCCACCGTCAGAACGCGCGCGTCCTGCAGGCCACAGGGTTCGGTGAACCAGCGCAGGGTCGCGTCGTCGCCCAGCGTGGCAGAGGTAAAGATCCAGGCGCGGGGCTTGCCCTGCGGGGCTCTTTCTGCCGCAGGCTCCTCCCAGGCCGATGCGTCGGCCTGGGCATCGGGTTCGCCGTCTCTCGTCGATTCGCCGGTCGGCAGATGCCACAAAGACCGCATCGGACCTGCGATGTCCAGCGGTGCTTCCACCAGGCGCAATGCAGCCGATACATCCACCCATCGCACCGCATCCTGATTGCAGGCCTGTGAAAAGCCATCCATGCGCTCCATGAGTTGCACGGCGCGACCGTGCAGGCGCACGAAGTCTGGTGCGATTTCGCTGACCGAATCCAATGCCGCCAGCGCGGCGCGGCAAGCGCCCACCACCTGGCGCATGGCCGCATGCCATTCGCCGGGTTCTACCCCGTCGGGAACTTCGTCAGTCCAGCGCAGCCGGGCACCGGCAGCCACACGGCCGACCGCCAGCCGCAGATCACGGGCAGCCCGGTCCAGCGCAGCCGCGATCGTCAGCCAATCCACCAGCCCACGCGCGAACTGCAACCCGGCAGCCATCACATCGCGGGAAAAATCCAGAAGCTGTGCGGTGGACGCCTGTCGCCCCATGAACTGAACGCCAGTCTCGTTCAACTGGTGCGCTTCGTCGAAGATGACGACGCGCACCGTGGGCAACAGCTCGGCCATGCCGGAATCGCGTATGGCCTGATCGGCAAAAAAGAGATGGTGGTTGATCACCACAACGTCGGCAGCAAGCGCCTCGCTCCGGGCGCGATGCACGTGGCAGGCCCGAAAACGCGGGCACGGAGAACCCAGGCAGTTCTCCCGGGTGGAGGTCACCAGTGGAATCACGGGCGAACGCTCGTCCAGGCCCGGCAGTTCGGCCAGATCGCCGCTCACGGTGCTCTGCGACCAGGTCTCCACGCGGGCCAGAACGCGGGCCACGGAGGCATCGTGCGCTGCGCCGTCCTGCCGTGCCAGCTCCATCCGGTGCAGGCAGAGATAACTGGCCCGGCCCTTCAGCAAGGCCGTGCGGACGGGCAGCGCGAAGGCGTCCACCAGGCGCGGCAGATCCCGTGCGAAGAGCTGATCCTGCAAGGCCTTGGTGGCGGTAGACACCAGCACCCGCTCACCGCTGAGCAAAGCGGGCACCAGGTAAGAGAACGTTTTGCCGACGCCTGTGCCCGCTTCCACCACCAGCGAACCGCCCTGCTCGATGGTCTGCGCCACCGCGACAGCCATTTCGGTCTGACCGGCACGCGGCTTGAAGCGCTCGTGTGCCAGCGTGAGCACGCCGCCCGGCGCGAACGCCGCCTGCACGCCGTGGACCAGTGATTCGATGCGAGGCAACTCCATGCCGGTCAGGCGTTGCATCGCCAGGCAATCGGCACCGCCCACTCCGTGGGATTGCGGCATGGCAAAGAGAAAGAAAGGCAGGGCAAGGAAAGAACGCTGAGGGCGCGTCGCATGGCAAAACCGCCACGGGGCGCCCGATAATACGTGCTCACCCGCCCCTTCGCCCGGCCCGCGGCTCCCAGCCCCACACGATCCCCGCCATGACCAAACCGTTTCGCCTCACTGCGTCAACCGGCATCCACAAGGGCGACCGCGAATACCAGCAAGACCAGGTAGCGCTGATCGCCCATCCCCGCTACAACGGCTGCGTGCTGGGCGTGTTGGCGGACGGCATGGGAGGCCGCAGCGGCGGGCGCAAGGCCTCCGATCAGGTGATGCTCACGGCCCGCCAGTGGTTCGAGCGGTATTCGCCGGACAGCGACGACACCGCCGCAATGCTCAAGCACATGGTGGAAGAAGCCCACATCGTGATCCGGCTCACCGCCATCTCCGCCGAGCAGGAGCCGCACAGCACCGTGGCGGCTTTCATCATCAATCCGCGCGGCGACTGCCACTGGGCGCATGCAGGCGACTCGCGCATTTATCACTTCCAGGGCGCGCGGCTGGCCTTTCGCACCAGCGACCATTCCTACGTGCAGGCGCTGGTGGACCGCGGAGAAATCACCGAAGCTGAAGCCAACACCCATCCGCATTCCAACATCCTGGTGGGGTGCCTGGGCACCGAGAGCGATCCCCCGGTGACGCAGCACATGATTCCGCAGCTGTTGCCGGGAGACGTGCTGCTGGCCTGCAGCGACGGGGTCTGGCACTATTTTTCGCCCACCGAATTGGCCTCGGTGGTGGACTCGCTGTCACCGCGCGAAGCGACCGAATTTCTCATCGAAAAAGCGCGGTCACGGGCGCGTGGCGGCGGCGACAACCTCTCCCTCGCGATCGTGAAAATCGAAGCATTGACCGAAGAAAAGAAGCCTGCCCGGCTGGTGCGCTGATCATCAACGCCTGAGGGCGAGCCCCCTGGCGCGCAGTCAGCCTGGCCTGGCCCGCGGTACCCCTGTCAAGGCGCGGCGCTGGCTGGAGACAGTGGCGCAGGCGGTGGAGGTGGCAATGCAGCCGCTGGCTTGCGGCCCTGCCCAGCGGCTTCGGCCTGGGCCTTCTCATGTTTTTCGCGCCGTTCCTGCGCGGCCTTTTGCTTGGCCTCGTAACGGGCACGCGCCTCGGAAATGGCGGCGGGCTGTCCGGCTGCCCGCTGGGCTTTGGCGGCATCGTGCGACTCTTCACGGGAGTGCTGCTGGGCCGCGCGCTGCTGCGCTTCGTGCTCGCGCTCGGCGCGGCCTTGAGCCTGCGACTGGGCACGCGAGGCCGCCTGCATGGGCGCGGGACGCTCTCCGCCTTCGATCTTTTCACGCTGCTCTTGCTGCTTTTGCTCGATGGACTGCTTGCGCAGGTCGGCTTTTTCGCGCCGCCCCGCATCGTTGATCGCAATCTCTCGCTGGCGCAGCGCGGTTTCCTGGTCCCGTGCCTGCGCCCGCACTTCGGCCAGGCAGCCCTCCACGGCAAAGCGCTGGTAGCAAACGCTCTCTTCCTTCGTGCGGCGGGCCTGCAGGGCGCGCCGATCCTTCTGGATCTGGTCGAGTTCGGCGCGGCGCTCGGCCTGGGCCGCATCGGCTGCCGACCGGGCCCCGTCCAGCGGAGCCTGGGCAGCAGCCAGCGAAGCGGCCAACGCGACCGAAGCGGCAATGAAAAGGCGATGGAAGGAGGATGGCATGTTGAAAGATGGGGTCAGGTGAGCCCTGTGTCGACGGTTCGCCGCTCAAGGGCCAGGAATTCCTTGGACTGCATTTCATTCAGCCGCGACACGGTGCGGGGAAACTCGTGCGCCAGCGGGCCTTCGGTATAGAGCTCCTCGGGCGGCACGGCTGCGGAGAGTATGAGCTTCACGCGCCGGTCGTACAACACGTCCACCAGCCAGGTGAACCGCCGCGCTGGCGACGCCATTGCCACGGGCATGTGGGGCACGTCGGACAGCAGCACGGTATGGAACTGCGTGGCGATTTCGAGGTAATCGTTCTGCGAGCGCGGGCCGCCGCACAGCACGCTGAAATCGAACCACACCACGCCGCCCGCCTTGCGCCGCGCACGGATTTCGCGGGCCTCGATGTGCAGCACAGGGTCTTCGTCGCGCACCTCGGCCAAGTGGTCGAACGCCTCGGACATTTCGGCATCCGCCTGCGGGCCGAGCGGCGTGTGATACAGCCGGACGAGCTCCAGCGTGCGCCGACGGTAGTCGGTGCCGTTGTCGACGTTGACGACTTCCATGCGCTGGTTCAGCAATTCGATGGCCGGCAGGATGCGGTCGCGGTGCAGGCCGCCGGGGTACAATCCGTCAGGCTCGAAATTGGACGTCGTCACGAAGCCGACACCGTTCTCGAACAACGCGGCCAGCAGGCGGTGCAGGATCATCGCGTCGGTGATGTCGGCCACATGGAATTCGTCGAAGCAGATGAGCTTGTAGCGCTTGGAAATGCGCTCGCCCAGCACGTCGAGCGGATTGACCGTGCCCTGCAGGCCAGCCAACTCACGGTGCACTTCGCGCATGAATTCGTGAAAGTGCAGCCGTACCTTGCGGCGAATCGGCACTGCGTTGAAAAAGCAATCCATCAGAAAGCTCTTGCCCCGCCCCACGCCGCCGTACATGTAAACGCCACGGGGCACTTCGGGCCGGTTGATGAGCTTTTTCAGAGCGTTGGAGCGGCGCTCCTTGTACAGCGCCCAGTCGTCGGCACAGCGCTGCAATGCCTCCACGGCGCGCAACTGGGCCGGATCGCTTTGGTAGCCCTTGCTGGCCAACTCCGCTTCATACGCCTGCTTCACATTCACACGCACACTCCAAACGCTATAAAAAATATAGCTGCCTGCGCCAGTGTTTCAAGCGCTGGCAGCCATTTTTGCTCAAATTCCCGGAATCAGAAGTTCAGCGTGCGCTTGTCAACGGCCAGGGCCGCTTCCTTGGTGGCTTCGCTCAGGCTGGGGTGAGCGTGGCAGATGCGCGCGATGTCTTCGGCGCTCGCCTTGAACTCCATGGCCACCACGGCTTCTGCGATCAGCTCGCTGGCCATCGGGCCGACGATGTGCACGCCCAGGATTTCGTCCGTGGTCGCGTCGGCCAGGAACTTGACCATGCCGGTCGTGTCGCCCAGTGCCCGCGCGCGGCCGTTGGCCAGGAACGGGAACGTGCCGGCCTTGTACTTCACGCCGTCCGCCTTGAGCTGCTGCTCGGTGCGGCCCACCCACGCGATCTCGGGGTTCGTGTAGATCACCCAGGGGATGGTGTTGAAGTTCACATGGCCATGCTGGCCCGCGATGCGCTCTGCGACCGCAACGGCTTCTTCCTCGGCCTTGTGCGCCAGCATCGGGCCGCGCACCACATCACCCACCGCCCACACGCCGGGCAGGTTGGTCTTGCAGTCGGCATCGACCACGATCGCGCCGCGTTCGTCGAGCTGCAGACCCACGGCCTCGCCATTGAGGCCGATGGTGTTGGGCACCCGGCCGATCGAGACGATGAGCTTGTCCACTTCCAGCGACTGGGCTTCGCCCTTGGCGTTGGTATAGGCGACCGTCACGCTCTGCTTGCCGGTCTTGATCTCGCCGATCTTCACGCCCAGCTCGATCTTCAGGTTCTGCTTGTCGAACGCCTTCTTGGCTTCCTTGGCGATCTGTTCGTCCACCGCGCCGAGGAACGTCGGCAGGCCTTCCAGCACGGTCACTTCGGCACCGAGGCGGCGCCAGACCGAACCCATTTCCAGGCCGATCACGCCGGCACCGATCAGGCCCAGCTTCTTGGGCGTCTCGCCAATGCGCAGCGCGCCGTCGTTGGAGAGAATGAACTCTTCGTCGAACGGCACGCCAGGCAGCGCGCGGGCGTTGGAGCCCGTGGCCAGAATGATCTGCTTGCCGGTAATGGACTCTTCGGCCGCACCGGCGACCTTGATCTCATAGCCGCCGTCGGCCGCCTTCACGAACGAACCGCGGCCATGGAAGAACGTGACCTTGTTCTTCTTGAACAGGTACAGGATGCCATCGTTGTTCTGCTTCACCACGCTGTCCTTGCGGGCGATCATCTTGGTCACGTCCATGCGGACGTCCTTGACCTCGATGCCGTGGTCGGCGAAGTGGTGGTTGGCCTGGTCGAAATGTTCGGACGATTGCAGCAGAGCCTTGGAGGGAATGCAGCCCACGTTGGTACAGGTGCCGCCGGGTGCGGGACCGCCCTTGCCGTTCTTCCACTCGTCGATACAGGCCACGTTGAAGCCCAGCTGTGCAGCGCGGATGGCAGCGATGTAGCCGCCGGGGCCGCCGCCGATCACGATCACGTCGAATTGTTTGCTCATGTCAATCTCACTCAATCGGTTGAAAGAAAAACCCACCGGCGGGCGCGGCCAACGGCCGGGCCACGCGGGTGGGTCATTCCAGGGGGATCAGATGTCGAACAGCAGGCGCGATGGGTCTTCCAGCGCTTCCTTCATGGCCACCAGGCCCAGCACGGCTTCACGGCCGTCGATGATGCGGTGGTCGTACGACATGGCCAGGTAGTTCATCGGGCGGATGACGATCTGCCCGTTTTCCACCACGGCGCGGTCCTTGGTGGCGTGCACGCCCAGGATGGCCGACTGGGGCGGGTTGATGATCGGCGTGGACAGCATGGAGCCGAACGTGCCGCCATTGGAGATGGAGAACGTGCCGCCCGTCATCTCTTCGATGCCCAGCTTGCCGTCCTTGGCCTTCTGGCCGAACTCGGCGATCTTCTTTTCGATATCGGCGAACGTCATCTGGTCGGCATTGCGCAGGATCGGCACCACCAGACCACGGGGCGAGCCCACGGCGATGCCGATGTCGAAGTAGCCGTGGTAGACGATGTCGTTGCCATCGACCGAGGCGTTCAGCACCGGGTACTTCTTCAAGGCGTGCACGGCAGCCTTCACGAAGAAGCTCATGAAGCCGATCTTCACGCCGTGTTCCTTGGTGAATGCGTCCTGGAACTTCTTGCGCATGTCCATCACGGGGGCCATGTTCACTTCGTTGAACGTGGTCAGGATGGCATTGGTCGACTGCGATTGCAGCAGACGCTCGGCCACGCGGGCGCGCAGGCGGCTCATGGGCACGCGCTGCTCCGGACGGCCGCTCAGGTCTTCCTTGGCGGCCGGTGCGGCCACCTGGGGCAGCGCCTTGGTGGGCACGCCGGTAGGAATCGCAGCGGGTGCGGCGGCGGGCTTGGCAGCGCCGGAGGCCACGGCGCCCAGCACGTCGCCCTTGGTCACGCGGCCATCCTTGCCCGTGCCGGCCACGGCCGAGACGGAAAGGTTGTTGTCGGCCAGCAGCTTGGCGGCGGCCGGCATGGCCACATCGCCCTTGGAGCCGCCAGCGGCGGCAGGGGCCGCAGCCGCGGCTGGCGCGGGTGCAGCGGCAGTTGCGGGAGCGGCGGCAGGGGCTGCCGCGGCAGGCGCAGCGGCGCCGGCCTTGCCTTCGGTGTCGATCCTGGCGATCAACTGGTCGGCCACCACGGTGGCGCCGTCGCCTTGGACGATTTCAGCCAGCACGCCGGCCGACGGTGCGGGCACTTCGAGCACGACCTTGTCGGTTTCGATTTCGATCAGGATCTCATCGATGGCGACGGCCTCGCCGGCCTTCTTCTTCCACGTGAGCATGGTGGCTTCCGCCACGGATTCGGACAGTTGGGGAACTTTGACTTCTACGATAGCCATGGGAATTCTTTCGGGGAATGTTTCTGCTTTTGTGTGATCGGGTTTCCGGCCTTACTTGGTCAGGACAAACCCCTTGAGCTTGGCGAATGCACCGTCCACCAGAGCCTTTTGCTGCTCCTGGTGCAGATGCGAATAACCGACCGCGGGCGATGCCGAGGCGGCACGGCCGGAGTAACCCAGCTTCTGGCCGTCGAGCATGTTCTCGTGGATGTAGTGCTGCACGAAGAACCAGGCGCCCTGGTTCTGCGGCTCGTCCTGGCACCAGACGATGTCGGTGGCGTTCGGGTACTTCTTCAGTTCGGCAGCGAAAGCCTTGTGCGGGAACGGATAGAGCTGTTCCACACGCAGGATCACCACGTCGTCGGCTTCCTTCTCTTCGCGCTTCTTGACCAGGTCGTAGTACACCTTGCCCGAGCATGCGATGACGCGCTTGATCTTGTCGGCCTTCTTGTCGATGGCTTCGTTCTGCTCCGGAATCACCGTCTGGAAGCTGCCCTTGGTGAACTCGGACAGCGGCGAGGTCGCGTCCTTGTTCCGCAGCAGCGACTTCGGCGTCATGATGATCAGCGGCTTGCGCAGGTGGCGGACCATCTGGCGGCGCAGCACGTGGAAGATCTGGCTGGCCGTGGTGGGCTGCACCACCTGCATGTTGGCATCGGCCGACAGCTGCATGAAGCGCTCCAGGCGGGCCGAGCTGTGCTCGGGGCCCTGGCCTTCGTAGCCGTGCGGAAGCATCAGCGTGATGCCGTTCACGCGGCCCCACTTTACTTCACCGGAGGCGATGAACTGGTCGATCACGACCTGCGCGCCGTTGGCGAAGTCGCCGAACTGCGCTTCCCAGATCACGAGCGTGTTGGGGTCGTTGGAGGCGTAGCCGTATTCGAAGCCCAGCACCGCCTCTTCGGACAGGATGGAGTCGATCACGACGAACGGAGCCTGGTTCTCGCTCACGTTCTGCAGCGGCACATACGTGCCCGTATCCCACTTCTCTCGCTTTTGGTCATGGATGACCGAGTGGCGGTGCGTGAAGGTGCCGCGGCCGCAGTCTTCGCCCGACAGGCGGACCGGGAAGCCGCTGGCCACCAGGGAGGCGAAGGCCATGTGCTCGCCCATGCCCCAATCCACGGGAATGTCGCCACGGCCCATGGCGGCGCGGTCGTCGTACACCTTCTTGACCAACTGGTGAGGCGTCACGCCTTCAGGGATGGTGGTGATCTTTTCCGACAGACGCTTCCACTCGGCGAGCGGAATGGCGGTGTCGCCGGCATCGGTCCACTTCTTGCCAAGGAACGGGCTCCAGTCCACGGCGTACTTGCTCTTGAAATTGGTCAGCACCGGATCGACCGTGTGCTTGCCCGCGTCCATGGCGGCGCGATAGGCCTTGGCCATGTCGTCGCCCAGGGTTTCGCCCAGGCCTTGCGTGGCAAGCTTGTCGGCGTACAGCTTGCGGGTGCCGGGGTGCGCACCGATCGTCTTGTACATCAGCGGCTGGGTGAGCGCCGGGGTATCCTGCTCGTTGTGGCCCAGCTTGCGAAAGCAGATGATGTCCACGACCACGTCCTTCTGGAATTCCATGCGGAATTCGAGAGCGAGTTGCGTGGCGAACACGACGGCTTCGGGATCGTCGCCGTTCACGTGCAGCACGGGGGACTCGATCATCTTGACCACGTCCGTGCAGTACAGCGTGGAGCGGCTGTCGCGCGGGTCGGAGGTCGTGAAACCGATCTGGTTGTTGATCACGATGTGCACCGTGCCGCCCGTGGAGTAGCCACGGGTCTGGGCCAGCGCCAGCGTTTCCTGGATCACGCCCTGGCCGGCGAAAGCGGCATCGCCGTGCACCAGCACGGGCAGCACCTGCTTGCCATGCGGGTCGGCGCGGCGGTCCATGCGGGCGCGCACGGAGCCTTCCACGACGGGGTTCACGATTTCCAGGTGGGACGGATTGAAGGCCAGCGACAGGTGCACCGGGCCGCCAGGGGTGCTGACGTCGGAACTGAAACCCTGGTGGTATTTCACGTCACCGGCAGGCAATTCTTCCGGAGCGGTGTGGTCGAACTCGGCGAACAGGTCCTTGGGCATCTTGCCCAGCGTGTTCACCAGCACGTTCAGGCGGCCACGGTGGGCCATGCCGATCACGATTTCCTGGACGCCCTTGGTGCCGGCGACCTGGATGAGTTCGTCCATGGCGGCAATGAAGCTTTCGCCGCCTTCGAGCGAGAAACGCTTCTGGCCGACGTACTTGGTGTGCAGGAAACGCTCGAGGCCTTCAGCGGCCGTGAGACGGTCCAGGATGTGCTTTTGCTTGTCAGGACCGAAGCTGGGCTTGCTGCGTATGGTTTCGAGCCGTTCCTGCCACCAGCGCTTTTGGTTCTGGTCGGTGGCGTACATGTACTCGACGCCGATGGAGCCGCAGTACGTCTCGCGCAGCGCATTGATCAGCTCGCGCAGCGGCATGGCTTCCTTGCCGAAGAAGGTGTTGCTCGTGTTGAACACCGTTTCCTGGTCGGCATCGCTGAAGCCGTAGAAAGAGGCTTCGAGCTCGGGGATCGCGGGGCGCTCGGTGCGCTTCAGCGGATCGAGGTCGGCCCAGCGTTGGCCGACATTGCGGTAGGCGGAGATCAGTTGCTGGACAGCGGTGCGCTTGCGGCCCATTTCGGAGTCTGCGCTGGTGGCACCGACGACCTTCGTGCCACCTTGCTTGGCACGTTCTGCGAACGCGTTGACCACGGGCAGATGGGGCACATCCTTGGCATTCGAGCCATCGACGGCGGGCACGTGCTGCAGCGCGTCGAAGTACTCACGCCACGTGTCAGGCACGCTGCCGGGGTTGACGAGGTAGTTCTCGTACATCTCTTCGACATAGGGCGCATTGCCGCCGAAGAGATAGGTGTTGCCTTGGTAGGCTTGGTATACGGATGTCGTATCGCTCATATTCCGCTGACCTCCGCTTCCCTTGGGGAAGCATTAGCTGGTGGGTAAACCTTCCGCGACACGGCTGAACCGATTGGCGGATGCGACTGTGGCTGGGGAAGGGCCGGGGGTGCGGGCGCCATTGTGCCATCGAACGATGGAGAGCGTGCCCCCTACAGGGCGTAAGCGCATGTTCCCGCTCGGCCTTGTTCCACGGGTCGCTTACATTTCTGCTTTCGCTGTTACTGCTCTTTATGAACTCACCCACCCTGCAAAGCCGCACCCTTTTGCTTCTTCTCGTCGCGGTGACGATTGCGTTTTTCGCCATCCTGTGGCCGTTCCACGGAGCAGTCTTCTGGGGGGTGATTCTGGCGATTCTTTTCACGCCACTGCACAGGCGGCTGCTGAGGCGCATGCCCCGTCGGCGCAATCTGGCGGCGCTTTGCACGCTGGGACTGTGCCTGGTGATCGTGATCCTGCCCATGACCTTCATCAGCATTTCGCTGGTGCAGGAGGCCGGGCTGATCTACGAGCGCATGAAAACCGGGCAGCTCAACTTCGGCGCCTACGTGCAGCAGGTGCTGGGTGCCCTGCCCTCCTGGCTGCTGGGGCTGCTGGACCGTTTCAACCTGACCACCGCCGCAGAGGTGGAGGCCAAGCTGTCCTCGGTTTCGGTACAGGCCGGCCAGTTCGTGGCGACGAAGGCGCTGGACGTGGGCCAGAACACGCTCCAATTCATCGTGAGCTTCGGCATCATGCTGTACCTGCTGTTCTTCCTGGTGCGCGACGGCAGTTCGCTGGTCAACCGCATCCGGCAGGCGGTGCCGCTGGACGAAGAACACAAGCGCCAGCTGGCCAGCAAATTCACCACGGTGATCCGCGCCACGGTCAAAGGCAACATCGTGGTGGCGGCCGTGCAAGGCGCGCTGGGCGGCGGCATCTTCTGGATTCTGGGCATCCAGGGACCTATCCTGTGGGGCGTGCTGATGGCCTTCCTGTCCCTGCTGCCGGCCATCGGCGCAGGTCTGATCTGGGGACCCGTGGCGATCTATTTCTTCGCCACAGGCGCCATCTGGCAGGGCTCGGTGCTGGTAGCGTTCTGCGTGTGCGTGATCGGGCTGGTGGACAACGCGCTGCGTCCTGTGCTGGTGGGCAAGGACACCCAGATGCCTGACTACATCGTGCTCATTTCCACGCTGGGCGGCATGGCATTGTTCGGACTCACAGGCTTCGTGATCGGCCCGGTGATCGCAGCGCTTTTCATCGCTACCTGGGACCTGTTCTCGCAACCGCCTGAATCCTCGCTAAAGTAGCCTGCACTGCGGCACCTGCCGGTACCCTTGCCGGCTGCCATCCGCCATGCCCCAGATTTCGCCCCGCCGCCTCGTCTTGCTGGCCCTCGTGCTGTCGGCAGGCATCGGTGCGCTGTTCGCGCGAGCGATTCTCACGATACGCGACGACGCCTGGTCTCACGCGCTGAACACCAATGCCAGCCTGGCGCGCACGCTGGAGCAAAACATCAAGCGCACGCTGGATGGCTTTGACTACTCGTTGATCGGGGTGGCCAAGAGCCTGTCCGATCCGGGCCTGCCGAATCTCAGCCCCGAAATGCGCAACACCTTCCTGTTCGATCACTCGCTGCACACGCCGGGCCTGGGCACGGTGGCCGTGCTGGACGACAAGGGAAACGTCTTGATGCGCTCCACCAGCGTGGAGCCGGTCACCCTCAACCTGGCCGACCGGGAGTATTTCCAGGTCCACAAGACCGTCGAGCGCGAGGGGGTGTACGTCGGCAAGCCCATTCAAGGCCGGCTGACGGGCATGTACAGCCTGCCCATCAGCCGGGCCTACTTCCGGTCCGATGGCAGCTTTGGCGGCGTGGTGGTGGGAACGGTACGGATCAGCTACTTCAAGGAACTGTTCGCGTCGATCGACGTGGGGCCGCTGAGCCGTGTGGATCTTTGGAGCACGCGGGACGGCGTCGCGGTGGCCCGCTTTCCTTATGAGGAAAAAGACGTCGGCCAGCCGATGAACGACGCCAGCCAGCTCGCCCGCCTGCAAGCCTCCGACAGCGGCAGCTTCACGGCGCAGGACGTTCAGGACGAAACCGAGCGGCTGCACGCGTTTCGCCGCATCGGCGGCTACCCGCTGGTCGTGAGCGTGGGCCAGTCGGCGGACACCATTCTTGCCAAATGGCGCGCCAGTGCCAAGGTGCTCGGGGCCTTCGCGGTGCTGCTGATGGCCGCGTGTTTGGGTTTATCCGCCCTGTTCGCGCGGGAGCTGCAGCGCCGCCAGGCCATCGCTGCCCAGTTGAAGCAGGCCGAGCACGACATGCGCACCATTCTGGACAACCTGCCATCCCTGGTGAGCTATTGGGACAAGGACCAGCGCAACCGTTTCGCCAACCAGGCCTACATGGACTGGCTGGGGGTATCGCCGGAGCGCATGCCCGACGTGAAGCTGCTGGATGTGCTCGATCAAACCACCTACAACCACCACGCGCTGACGCACATCCAGCAGGCCCTGAGAGGACACAAGCAGGTGTTCGAACGCACCGTACCGCTACCCTCGGGCGACGTGCGCCACACGCTCGTCTCGTATATCCCCGACAAGGACGGAGACGAGGTGCAGGGCATCTTCGTACAGATCGACGACCTGACCGACCGCAAGCGCATGGAAGACCTGCTGTTCGAAGAAAAGGAGTTGATCCGCCTGACCCTCCAGTCCATCGGCGATGCGGTCATCTGCACCGACGCCGAGGGCCGGGTCACCTACATCAACCCGGTCGCCGAAAAGATGACGGGCTGGCAGGCCTTTCACGCCGCAGGATCGGACATCGACGACGTCGTGCCGCTGCTGCAGCCGGGCAGCGAAGGCGGCATGAGCCCTACGCGCAAGGCGCTGGCAGACGGCACGCCCCAGCCGTCCGAGCGCGGCATCGTGCTGCAGTGCCGGGATGGGCGGCGCATCGATATCGAAAAATCGGTGAGCCCGATCATGGACCGCCACGGCCACGTCACCGGGACGGTCATGGTGCTGCGCGATGTGACGGAAGCGATGGAAATGTCCCGCCGGATGGCCCATCTCGCGCAGTACGACGTGCTGACGGACCTGCCCAACCGCGTGCTGCTGCAGGACCGCGCCCAGCAGGCCATCGCGCATGCGGTGCGCGACGGGCGCAGCCTGGCACTCATGTACATCGACCTGGACGGGTTCAAGCAGATCAACGATGCGCTCGGCCACGACGCTGGCGATGTGTTGCTGATCCAGGTAGCGCGCCGCTTCAAAGGCGCCGTCCGGGATTCCGACACCGTGTGCCGCCAGGGAGGCGATGAGTTCGTCGTGCTGCTGCCCAAGCTGGACAATGCGGACCAGGCCTGCCTGGTGTCGCAAAAAATCATGGCGGCCTGCGAGCCTCCGTTCGATCTGCAAGGCGAGGTCAGGCAGATCGGCCTGAGCGGCGGCATCGCCCTCTTTCCGCAACATGGCCGCAGTTTCGAAGAGTTGGCCCGCAGCGCCGACATGGCCATGTACGCTGCCAAACGGGCGGGACGCGGGCACTTTCGGCTGTATGCCGGCGCGGATCAGGAACCCACCGTCGTTTCGGCATTCCGTGCGGCCGAGGCGGCCGAACCCTCCGCCATGCCAACCGAGGAATAGCGGCGAATGCGGATCAGACCATCCCGTCGCCGGCAACGCCCACTGCCGCGCCAAAAATAAAAACGGGGCCAGCCCTTCAGTTGTCTGCCGTCGTAACCGATATCACCCACATGTCCCTCTCCATCGCATCGGCCTCTGGCACTTCCTCCAACGTTTCGGCCGGCCGTTCTTCCGGCCCATCGAACAGCGACATCGCAGCCCTGCAAAAACAGCTCAAGGACCTGACGGCCGACCTCAAGCAGGCGTCGGCAGAGGCAGGCCAGTCCTCGGATCCGAGTGAAGCCAAGGCCAAGCAGCAGAGGATGCAGGCACTGCAAAACCAAATCCAGCTGGTGCAGCAGCAGATTCAGGCCATCCAGCAAGCGCAGCAGCAGGAACAGCAGCAAAAAGCCATGGAAAAGGCGATGCAGCAAATGCAATCGGCCGAGAAGAAAAAGCCGCCCTCCCCGCCCAATCTGGGCACGCAGGTGGATACGTACGCCTGATGTCCACAGCGACCCTGGCGCAGTTCATCGCGAAAGTGCCCGGCAAGCGTCGCTGCCCCCAGGCTCACCAATTTGCTACTAAATCAATAGCAACATAGGCAATCAAACCGGCGGCAACGGGCTAAATCACTCCGATCAGGCGAGGCCATCCAACCCGGCAGCCGACACCAGCCGCTGCGTGTACGGGTGCCGGGGGGCATCCAGCACGGTATGCACGGGGCCGGCTTCGAGCACTTCTCCGTCTTTCATCACGATCACGTCGTGGGCCATCGCACGGATCACCGCCACATCGTGCGTGATGAGCAGGTAGCTGAGCGAGCGCTCCTTTTGCAGCCGCTGCAGCAGCGTCAGCACCTGCTGCTGAATGGTGACATCGAGCGCGCTGGTGGGCTCGTCCAGCACCAGCAGGCGCGGGCTCAGGATGAGTGCCCGGGCAATGGCCAGCCGCTGGCGCTGTCCGCCGGAAAACTCGTGCGGGTAACGCGCGAGCAAGCCCGGGAACTGCCCTTCGGTCAAGCCCACGTCGTGCAGGGCCGACTGCACGCGCGTGCGGCGCTCGGCAGGCGCCAGGCCGGGTTCATGCACCAAGAGCCCTTCACCCACGATCTCTTCCACGGTCAGTCGCGGCGACAACGAGGAAAACGGGTCCTGGAACACCACCTGCACCTGCCGCCGCAGCGCCTGATTGGCGGCGCTGTTGCGCTGGGCCGGCTGTTGCCAGCCCTGCCCCGATATATCCAAGGTTCCCTGGAAAGGGAGCAGCCCCAGCAGCGCCTGGGCCAGCGTCGATTTGCCCGAGCCCGATTCGCCGACCACGCCCAGGGTCCGTGCGGGCTCGACAGAAAAGTCGGCCCCTTTCACCGCCACGAACTCGCCGCGCCTGAACCAGCCGCGCACGCCGGGCAGGGGCGTGGCGTAAGCCACGCGCAGACCTTGCGCTCGCGCCGCAGGGACCGCGTCGGCCAGGGGCGCAGCCTCGACCACATCGCGCCGCGGAACGCTGCCGATCAGCCGCTGGGTGTAGGAATGCCGTGGCGCGCTGAACACGTCAGCCACCGCACCGCGCTCCACCAGCACGCCGTGCTCCATCACGGCCACCCGATCGGCGAAACGGCGCACCAGATTCAGGTCGTGCGTGATGAGCAGCACGGCCATGCCGGTCTGGCGCTGCAGATCGGACAGCAGTTCGAGAATCTGGCCACGCAGCGTGACATCCAGCGCGGTGGTCGGCTCGTCGGCGAGCAGAAGGCGCGGCCGGCTGGCAAGCGCCATGGCGATCATCGCGCGCTGGCGTTGCCCGCCCGAAAGCTGATGGGGGAACGCGCCCGCACGCCGGGCCGGTTCGGGGATACCGGTGCTGGCCAGCAATTCGATGGCCGCCCGTGCGGCCTGCGAGCGCGACAGAGCCTGCTTGAGCTGCAGCACTTCGGCCACCTGATCGCCCACCGACATCAACGGATTGAGCGCGGTCATGGGCTCCTGGAACACCATGGCGATGTCGCCGCCACGCACGCCGCGCATCTCACGCTCGGACAGTGCGAGCAGATCGCGGCCAGCCATCAGCGCCCGGCCACCGATCGTGGCCTCGCCCGCCAGCCGCAGGACCGACAGCGCGGTGATGGTCTTGCCGGAGCCCGATTCGCCCACCAGCGCGAGCTTCTCGCCAGCCGCGATGTCGAAGCTCACCCCGCTCACCACCTCCTTGTCGCCGAACCGCACATGCAGGTCCTGCACTTGCAGCAGGGCTGCCCCCTGCGCATCGCCCGCCGCAGCGGCCCGGCCGATCGCATGAAAGGGCGCCGAAGAAGCGTTCGGTGTGGCGCCGTGCGCGCGTTCGTCGGTCATGAATGGTCTGCCTTGCGAGGGTCGAGCGCATCGCGCAGCGCATCGCCCATGAAGGTGAGCAGCAGCAGCGTGACCACCAGTGCCGCAAAGGTGAACAGCGAAATCCACCAGGCGTCGATGTTGTTCTTGCCCTGATTGAGAAGCTCGCCCAGCGAAGGGGTGCCGGGCGGCACGCCCAGCCCCAGGAAGTCGAGCGAGGCGAGCGCCAGAATGGCCGCGCTCATGCGAAACGGAAGGAAGGTGACGACCGGCGTCATGCTGTTGGGCAGGATGTGGCGCCAGATGATCTGCCCGTTCGGCACGCCCAGCGCGCGGGCGGCCTTCACGTAGTCGAGCTGCCGGTTGCGCAGGAACTCCGCACGCACGTAGTCGGACAGGCCCATCCAGCCGAACAGCGATAGCAGCACCAGCAGCAGCACCACGCTCGGCGCGAACACGGCGCTGAAGATGATGAGCAGGTACAGCTCGGGCATCGAACCCCAAATTTCGATGAACCGCTGGAATGCCAGGTCGGTCTTGCCACCGAAAAATCCCTGTATGGCCCCGGTGATGACGCCCAGCAGCACACCCACCACGGTGAGCGCGATGCCGAACAGCACGCTCACGCGAAATCCGTAGATCAGTTGCGCGAGCAGGTCGCGCCCTCGGTCATCGGTGCCCAGCCAGTTCTGGGCCGTGGGGCCGGAGGGATTGGGTGACTTCGCGAAGTAGTTCAGCGTGTCCGGGCCGTACGGGTTGAGGGTATACAGCGCCCAATTGTTGCCCTGCCCCAGCCGCTCGCGAATGAAAGGGTCCAGGTAATCGGTGGGGGTGTCGAAATCGCCACCGAACGTCTTTTCGGAATAGTCGTGGAGCATGGGCAGATAGGTCTGCCCTTCGTAGCGCACGATGAGCGGGCGGTCGTTGCTGATCAGCTCGGCCATCAGGCTCAAGGCCACCAGCGCGCTGAACAGGATCAGGCTCCAGTAACCGAGCCGGTTGCGCTTGAACCGGCGCCAGGCCCGGCGCCCCGGCGAGAGCGAAGGCGCGGCGATGTGGCGGGCATCGCCGGCTGGGACGCGCCCGACCGGTGCCACGGTTTTTTCGGCGGGGGGGTTAGTCGAACTTGACACGCGGATCCACCCATACGTAGCAGAGATCGCTCACCAGCTTGGTCACCAGCCCGATCAGCGTGAAGAGATACAGCGTGCCCAGCACCACGGGATAGTCGCGGCGGATCACGCTTTCATAGCTCAGCAGGCCCAGGCCGTCGAGCGAAAACAGCGTCTCGATCAGCAGCGACCCGGTAAAGAAGGCCCCGATGAAGGCGGCCGGAAAGCCGGTGATGATGGGGATGAGCGCATTGCGGAACACATGCCTCCACAGTACCTGCCGCTCCGACAGCCCCTTGGCGCGGGCCGTGAGCACGTATTGCTTGCGGATCTCTTCAAGAAAGGCATTCTTGGTCAGCATGGCGGTCACCGCGAAGCTGCCCAGCACCATGGCCGTGATGGGCAGCGTGATGTGCCACAGATAGTCCACGATGCGGGCGCCCCAGGTCATCTCGTCCCAGTTCGCCGATGTCAGTCCGCGCAGCGGGAACCATTGCAATTGCCCGCCGAAGATCACCAGCAGCGCCACGCCCAGCACGAAGCCCGGAATCGCGTAGCCCACCAGCACGATGAGCGTGGTGATGAAATCGAAGCGCGAGCCCGCGCGCACGGCCTTGGCCACGCCGAGCGGCACGGCCACGAGGTAGCTGATGAAGAAGGTCCACAGCCCCAGGCTGATCGACACGGGCAGCTTTTCCTTCACGAGTTGCCACACGTCCTTGTTTTGAAAGAAGCTGCGGCCCAGGTCGAAGCGTGCGAACTGCCCCAGCATCTGGAAAAAGCGCTCGTGCGCCGGCTTGTCGAAGCCATACAGCGCCTTGATCTGGTCCAGGCGTTTCGGATCGACGCCCTGCGCCCCCCGGTAGGCCAGGCCGCCGCCCTCCGCCCCGCCGCCACGGCCCATTCCGGCCTTGGATTCGGCGAGGTACTGCTCGACCGGCCCCCCCGGCACGAACTGAATCACCACGAAGGTCAGCAGCAGCACGCCCAGCAGGGTGGGCAGCATGAGCAGCACGCGCTTGAGGATGTAGGCGAACATGGTGGCGTTGTGGCGTCGGGAAATGAAGCGGACGGTGGATCGCTAGCGGCCGGTCAGCGCCGCACGGGGCCGGGCTCCGTCTGGGGCGGCATGCGGGCCCACCACGTATCGATGGCCCAGGCCTCGCCCGTGGAATACGGGGGCAGCGTGGCGGGCCGCTCCAGGCGCCAGGCGTTGTAGACCATGCGGTGCGACGCTGCCTTGTACTGGGGAATGAGGTAATGCTCGTGCGCGATGACCCGCTCCAGGGCATGGCACGCCGGCAAGAGCTGGTCCAGCGTCTTGGCTGAAACGATGCTGCGGATCATCGCGTCCACGGCCTTGTTCTTCACGCCCGGAAAATTGCCCGAGTCTTCCGTGTCCGCCGCCTGCGAGCCGAACATGTCTGCCAGCTCCTGGCCCGGATTGTTGGTGCCCTGGTAGGCGATGGTGACGATGTCGAAGTCGAACTTGCTCAGACGCTGCTGATACAGCGCGAAGTCCACCGCCCGGAAGTTCAGCGTGATGCCGAGCTTTTGCAAATTGCGAATCCAGGACGACAACGAACGCACGCCGCCCTCGCTGCTGTCCAGGTATTCCAGCACCATGGGCTGGCCCTGCGCGTTGCGCAGCGCGCCGTCCTTGACCTCCCACCCCGCTTCTTTCAGCAGTGCCTGGGCCCGCCGCAGGTTGTCGCGCAGTGTCGTGCCGCCTTCGGTGCGCGGCGGAACGGTCATGGGCCCGAAGGCTCTGGCCGGAATGCTCTGGCGCCAGGGCTCCATCAAGGCAAGTTCCTCGGGAGAGGGCGTACCGCGGGTCTCGCACAGGGTGTTGCCGAAAAGCCCGTTGATGCGCTGGTAGGTGCCATAGAACAACTGGCGGCTCATCCACTCGAAGTCATACGCAAGCCCCAGCGCCTCTCGAACGCGGGCGTCCTTCAGCAGCGGCCGGCGCGTATTGAGGACGTGGCTTTGAAAGCCCGAAGGCAGCTTGTGCGCGAAGTCGCCCTTGACCAGTTCACCGCTGTCGAACTTGCGGCCCGTGACCCGCCGGGCCCAGTCACCCGCGCTGAAAAACCGCATCAGGTCGAACTCGCCGGCCTTGAGAGCCTCCAGCCGCGCCGTGTTGTCGCGATAGATCTTGACGAGGATGCGGTCGAAATTGGCCGTGCCCTTGCGAACGTTGAGATCGCGCCCCCAGTAACCGGGATCGCGCACGTAGGTGATGTCTTTGCCGAAGCGCACCGGGCCGATCTTGTAGGGGCCGCTGCCGATGGGGATGTCCATCACCACCTGGTCGAAACGCTTGGCCTTGCCGTTTTCAACGCCCCAATCGCGGCTGAATACCGGCAGCCCACCCACCGTCAGCGGCAGTTCGCGGTTGGGGTGCTTGAAGCGGTAGCGCACCGTGCGGTCGTCCACCACATCGATGCCCGCCACATCGAACAGCGCCGTCTTGTACGCCGGCGAGGTGTAGGGGCCCATCAGCGTGTCGTAGCTGAACTTCACGTCCTGCGCCAGCACCGGCTTGCCGTTGTGAAAGCGCGCTTCGGGCCGCAAGCGGAACACCACCGACAGGCCATCGGGCGCGACCTCCACGTCCTGCGCCAGCAGGCCATAGCCCGTGGCGGTCTCGTCGAGAGAGCCGGTGAGCAAGGTGTCGAACATCAGGTCCGACAGATAAGCCGGCGCATTGCCTTTGATGGTGAACGGGTTGTATTTGTCGAAGGTGGAGACGCGAAGGTTGCTCACCAACCGCAGCTCCCCGCCCTTGGGGGCATCGGGGTTCACGTAAGCGAAATGGTCGAAGCCCGCGGGCATGCGGGGCTCGCCCCAGAGCGCATAGGCATGCCCGGCCCAGACGGGCATCGCACTCCCCCACAGCAACAAGATCGGCCAAAGACGCATGCGACAATTCTGCACTACGCTGGCGGCGCCCGGCGTTTCGTTGTCACATGCCCCGAAAGGCCTATCGGCGGCACCTGCGCCGCCAAAGCCACCAATCCCCCGCATTCACAGGAGAAGAACCATGGGTTTTCTGACCGGCAAGAAGCTGCTTATCACCGGCGTGCTGTCCAATCGCTCGATCGCCTACGGCATCGCCAAGGCCTGCCACGCACAAGGCGCAGAGCTTGCCTTCAGTTACGTGGGCGAGCGCTTCAAGGACCGCATCACCGACTTCGCGGCGGAGTTCGACTCCAAACTCATCTTCGATTGCGACGTGGGCAGCGATGAACAGATCGAACGCATGTTCGCCGACCTGTCTCAGGCCTGGCCCAAATTCGACGGCTTCGTGCACAGCATCGGCTTCGCACCCCGCGAGGCGATCGCCGGCGACTTCCTGGAAGGGCTGTCGCGCGAGTCGTTCCGCATCGCGCACGACATCAGCGCCTACAGCTTTCCCGCCATGGCGAAGGCCGCACTTCCCTTCCTCAACGAAAAATCGTCCGTGGTCACGCTGAGCTACCTGGGCGCGCTGCGCACGGTGCCCAACTACAACACCATGGGCCTTGCCAAGGCCAGCCTGGAAGCCAGCGTGCGCTACCTGGCCGAATCCCTGGGCCCGCGCGGCATGCGTGCCAACGGCATCAGCGCCGGGCCCATCAAGACGTTGGCCGCCAGCGGCATCAAGGACTTCGGCAAGTTGCTGGGCGTGGTGGCCGGCGCCTCGCCCCTGCGCCGCAACGTGACCATCGAAGACGTGGGCAACGCCGCCGCCTTCCTGCTGTCGGACCTCGCCAGCGGCGTGACGGCCGAAATCATGTATGTGGACGGCGGCTTCAGCCAGACCGGCGGCATCAGCCGCGACAGCGGCGAACTGTCCTGAAACCTTGGTCAAAACAGCCTCCAGCGCAATCAATACGCCGGCATATAGCTATCAATAACATAGCAAACTGAAGCCATGCTGCGCCGCGCTGCGATCATCGCCTTGCTGGGCTGCTGCGTGGCGTCCGCCGGGGCGCAGACGTCGTCTCCCCCATCGCTTTTGCTGGCCAGCGTGTATCGGCCCGGGCTGCCTCTGGCGGACTATTGGGTGAGCGAAAAGTACGACGGGGTACGCGGTTACTGGGATGGCACGCGGCTGCGCACGCGCGGTGGCGAAAGCGTGAATCCGCCCGCGTGGTTCACGCAAGGCTGGCCAGCCACGCCGATGGATGGTGAACTCTGGGCCGGCCGTGGCCGCTTCGCGCAGGCGCAATCGACGGTGCGGCAACAACGGCCCGACGATGCGGCATGGCGCCACATCCAGTTCATGGTGTTCGATCTGCCGTCGCAGGGGGGAACTTTCGACGAGCGCCTGCCCGCGCTGCAAACCGTGGTGTCCGGCATCGGCCAGCGCTGGGTCCAGGCGGTTGCGCAGCAGCGAGTGGGCACCGATGCCCAGCTGCAGGCGTTGCTGCACCGAACGGTGCGCGCAGGCGGCGAAGGGCTGATGCTGCACCGCGGTGCGTCGCTCTACAAAGCAGGTCGCGGCGACGACCTGATCAAGCTAAAAACCCACGAGGACGCCGAAGCGAAGGTCGTGGGGTATGTGCCCGGCAAAGGCCGTCACCAGGGCCGCATGGGCGCCCTGCTGGTCGAGATGCCCACCGGCCAGCGCTTTCGGCTCGGCGCCGGCTTCAGCGATGCGGACCGTCAGCATCCGCCGCCGCTGGGCAGCTGGGTCACGTACCGGTTTCGTGGCATCCATGATGGCGGGCTGCCGAGGTTTGCCAGCTTCATGCGGGTGCGTGAAGACTTCCGTCCCACGTCTCCCTGAACTGAATACAAGAGCCAAGAGAAGCAAAAAGCAAAAAGGCTGCAGCGCCCCCGAAGCGGGTACGCATGCAGCCTTTTTTGTGCCCATTGGCGACTTCGCCGCTTCACGGCGAAACCGAAGGCCGGCACCGACATCCATCGGTGCCATGCGCCTTGCTCACTTCACTTATTTGGGCAGCAGGACCTTGTCCACGACGTGGATCACACCGTTCGACTGGTACACATCGGCAATGGTCACGGTGGACGTGCCACCCTTTTCATCCGTCAGCGCGATGGACGAGCCGCTCGCCTTGGCCGTCAGCGTGCCACCTGCCACGGTCTTGAGACTGGCCGAGCCCTTGCCGTCGGCAATCATCTTGGACAACGACGCGGCATCGACCTTGCCTGGGACGACGTGATACGTCAGCACCTTGGTCAGCGTGGCCTTGTTCTCGGGCTTGAGCAGCGTATCCACGGTGCCGGCCGGCAGCGCTGCGAACGCTGCGTTGGTGGGCGCGAACACAGTGAACGGGCCCGGGCCTTTCAGCGTCTCCACGAGGCCCGCGGCTTTCACGGCAGCCACCAGCGTGGTGTGGTCCTTGGAGTTCACCGCGTTGTCGATGATGTCCTTGGTGGGATACATAGGCGCGCCACCGACGGTCACCTGGGCGAAGGCTGGCATCGCGGCAGCCGACAAAGCAAGCGTGAGGCCGGCAGCAGCCAGGCGGGCGTTCAGACGAAAGGTCATGGAAATCTCCGATGTGATGTTGGTAGACCATGCCGCTCGAAAATTCGCGCGGCCGAACACTCATACGGCCGCTCGCGTCCCGTGGATTCACGCCGTGACATTCACACACAAATCCAATGCGATGGGCCCGGTGGCGCTTTCGCACCACCGGGCCCATCGGGCTTGACAGCGGCTCTCGCCGCCAGCGATCAGATCTTGCGGCCGAAGGGGCCGTCGCTGCCCACTTGAACGATGTCCTCGGCCGCCGGGGCGTTCTTGCGGCTCTTGCGCGCCGGTGCCGCCTGCGGCGCTGCAGCCACGCAATCGGCGTAGTAGCGCACGTTGCCGCTGTCGTCCTCGATCTCTACCAGGCCGTGGATGTCGGTTTCGAAGCCCGGCGACAGCTTGGAGAACTCGCGCGAGAACTTGAGGTAGTCCACGATCTTCTTGTTGAAGACCTCGCCCGGAATGAGCAGCGGAATGCCGGGCGGGTACGGCGTGATGAGGCTCGTGGTGATCCGGCCTTCCAATTGGTCGATCTCGACGCGCTCGGTCTTGCGGTGGGCAATGTGCGCGTAGGCGTCGCTCGGCTTCATCGCCGGCGTCAGGTCAGACAAATACATCTCGGTCGTCAGGCGCGCGATGTCGTACTTGGCATAGAGCTGGTGCACGTGCTGGCACAGGTCTTTCAGGCCCATGCGCTCGTAGCGTTTGTGCAGTTGGCAGAACTCGGGAAGGATGCGCCACATCGGCTGGTTCTTCTCGTAATCGTCCTTGAACTGCTGCAGCGCGGTGAGCAACGTGTTCCAGCGGCCCTTGGTGATGCCGATGGTGAACATGATGAAGAAGCTGTAGAGCCCCGTCTTTTCCACCACCACACCGTGCTCGGCCAGGTACTTGGTCACGATGGACGCAGGAATGCCCGTCTTGTCGAACTTGCCGTCCAGGTTGAGGCCCGGCGTGACGATGGTGGACTTGATCGGGTCCAGCATGTTGAAGCCGTCGGCCAACTGGCCGAAGCCATGCCACTTGCTGGCGTTCTTCTTGCCTTTGCCATCGCTGCGAATGATCCAGTCCTCGGCACGGCCCAGGCCTTCGTCCACGAGCTTGTCCGGGCCCCAGACCTTGAACCACCAGTCGTCCTTGCCGAACTCTTCCTCCACCTTTCGCATGGCACGGCGGAAGTCCAGGGCTTCGAGCAGGCTTTCTTCCACCAGCGCCGTTCCACCGGGCGGCTCCATCATCGCGGCGGCCACATCGCAACTGGCGATGATGCTGTACTGCGGCGAGGTCGAGGTGTGCATCAGGTACGCCTCGTTGAACAGCGGGCGGTCGAGCTTCACCGTTTGCGAGTCCTGCACCAGCACGTGGCTGGCCTGGCTGATACCGGCCAGCAGCTTGTGGATGGACTGCGTGGCGTACACCACCGAATGCTTGGGCCGCGCACGCTTCTTGCCCATGGCGTGGTAGGTGCCATAGAACGGGTGGAAGGCCGCGTGCGGCAACCAGGCTTCGTCGAAGTGCAGGTTGTCCACATAGCCGTCGAGCATTCCCTTGATGGTTTCGGTGTTGTAGACCACGCCGTCGTAGGTCGATTGCGTGAGCGTGAGCACCCGCGGCTTGACCGCTTTCGCATCGACGCCCTTCAGCAGCGGATTGGCGCGAATCTTGGCCTGGATGGCCTCGGGCTCGAACTCGCTCTGCGGGATCGGCCCGATGATGCCGAAGTGGTTGCGCGTGGGCTTCATGAACACGGGAATCGCGCCCGTCATGATGATGCTGTGCAAGATGGACTTGTGGCAGTTGCGGTCCACGACCACCACATCGCCCGGGGCCACCGTGTGGTGCCACACCATCTTGTTGGAGGTGCTGGTGCCGTTGGTCACGAAGAAACAATGGTCCGCATTGAAGATGCGTGCGGCATTGCGCTCGCTCTCGCCGATGGCCCCGTTGTGATCAAGCAGTTGGCCCAATTCCTCGACCGCATTGCACACGTCCGCGCGCAACATGTTTTCGCCGAAGAACTGGTGGAACATCTGGCCCACGGGGCTCTTGAGAAACGCCACCCCACCGGAATGGCCAGGGCAATGCCAGCTGTACGACCCGTCTTCGGCATAGTCCAGCAGCGCCTTGAAAAACGGTGGCTGCACGCTTTCGAGGTAGCTCTTGGCCTCCCGGATGATGTGGCGTGCCACGAACTCCGGCGTGTCCTCGAACATGTGGATGAAACCATGCAACTCGCGCAGGATGTCGTTGGGCAGATGGCGGCTGGTCTTCGTCTCGCCATGCACGTAGATCGGAACGTCGGAGTTCTTGCGCCGCACCTCGGCGATGAACGTACGCAGGCTGAGCACGATGGGGTCCAGTCCCGATCCCAGCGTGAACTCTTCGTCATCGATGGACAGGATGAACGCGCTGGCCCGGCTTTGCTGCTGCGCGAACTGCGACAGGTCGCCATAGCTCGTGACACCCAGCACCTCGAAGCCTTCCGACTCGATGGCCTGCGCCAGCGCGCGGATACCCAGGCCGGATGTGTTCTCGGAACGATAGTCCTCGTCGATGATGACGATGGGGAAACGGAATTTCATGCGCAGCCTCCGAGCGAGCGGGCCCAAAAAACGAAACAGGCGCGAAGTGTAAGGAATAACGTTGTCACGCCTTTGACGGCCCGGTCTTTTGACCCAGAATGTGATGCACTAAACACAACGAGGAGCATGCAGTGATAGAGCAATCCACCCTCTGGTGGCTGATGGCGGGAGGGGCCGTTGCCGTAGAACTTTTCACGGGCACGTTCTACCTGCTCATGCTGGCCGTTGGCCTGGCCGCCGGCGCCCTCGCCGCCCATGCGGGCGGTTCGGTCGCGGCACAACTGCTGGTCGCTGCCGCGGTCGGATTGGCGGGCGTGGCGGGGTGCTATGTGTTTCGAAAAAAGAGCCCTGGCGCCCAGCCCGCATCGAGCAATCGCGACGTGAACATGGACGTGGGCGAGTCCGTGAACGTGGATATCTGGAACTCCGATGGCACCGCGCAGGTGCGCTACCGCGGCGCGCAGTGGACCGTGGTCCTGCGCCCCGGCAATGCACCCTCCTCCGGCATGCACCGCGTGGCGGAAGTCATCGGCAACCGCCTGCTCGTCGACAAGCTTTGAGCTTGGCCTCTGCGATCCACCGCCATGCTGGCGCCAACGCCACCCACAGTTAACTGACTCTTCATCATCGCAAAGGACCCCATGGAAATCATCGCTCTCGTCATCGTCGTCATCGCCGGCATCTTCATTGCACGCTCAGTGAAGGTCGTTCCTCAGCAAAACGCATGGGTCAAAGAACGGCTGGGCAAATATGCAGGCACTCTTACACCAGGGCTGAACTTCCTCGTGCCGTTCGTCGACCGCGTGGCCTACAAACACAGCCTCAAGGAAATTCCGCTGGACGTACCGAGCCAAGTCTGCATCACGCGCGACAACACCCAGTTGCAGGTGGACGGCATCCTGTACTTCCAGGTGACCGACCCCATGCGGGCCAGCTATGGTTCCAGCAACTACATCATGGCCGTAACCCAGTTGGCACAGACCTCGCTGCGCAGCGTGATCGGCAAGCTCGAACTGGACAAGACGTTCGAAGAGCGCGACATCATCAACGCGCAGGTCGTTCAGGCGATCGATGAGGCCGCATTGAATTGGGGCGTGAAAGTGCTGCGCTACGAAATCAAGGACCTCACCCCACCGGCTGAAATCCTTCGGTCCATGCAAGCGCAGATCACTGCAGAGCGCGAAAAGCGCGCGCTCATCGCCGCATCGGAAGGTCGCCGCCAAGAACAAATCAATATCGCTACAGGCGAACGCGAGGCTTTCATCGCCCGGTCTGAAGGCGAGAAACAGGCCCAGATCAACAATGCCCAAGGCGAAGCCGCATCCATCACTGCAGTGGCGGAAGCCACGGCACAGGCCATCGAACGGATCGCAGCCGCCATTCGCCAGCCAGGCGGCGAGCAGGCCGTGCAACTGAAGGTGGCCGAACGGGCGGTGGATGCCTATGGCAAGGTAGCCGCCGACGCCACCACCACGCTGATCGTGCCCAGCAACATGCGCGAAGTTTCAGCACTGATCGGCTCTGCGATGAAGATGGTTCAAACCACGCAACGCGCCCCTTAACCAGCGTTGCAGCGGTTTTTCTAAAAACAGGCCGAAACCACTGCTACAATCGCGGGCTTCGGAGAGGTGGATGAGCGGTTTAAGTCGCACGCCTGGAAAGCGTGTGTGGGCTAATCCCCACCGCGGGTTCGAATCCCGCCCTCTCCGCCAGTAAGCAAGCAAAAAAGCGCCTCTCGGGGCAATGCCAGTCAGTTAAGCCCCCAGGCCAACTGATGCAGTAAGAAGGGAACGTGTTCAACACGTTCCCTTTTTGCTTGATGAGCCTGCTTCGGAGCGCGCTGCGCGATACCTTGCCCCGAGTTCCAGATCGGCTCGATGAACTCAGCGCGTTGATAGACCCCGGCTGGATCGCGCAGGCGCTTGCGGCCAGCGGCAAGGCCTCCATCCGGCGGCGCAAGCTGCCTGCCGAGCATGCCGTGTGGTTGGTGATCGGACTGGCGCTGTTTCGAGATCGACCGCTGTGGCAGGTGGTGCAGCAGCTGGATTTGAGCCTGGACGCACAAGCGCTGCCCGTGCCAAGTGTCAGCGTGCAGGCCCGCCAGCGCCTGGGCGAGGAGCCGTTGGCCGAGCTGTTCGGCCTGTTGACCCATGCCTGGAGCCGTCCCGCAGTCGATGCGCAGCAGCCCCTGCGCGTGCTGGCCGTGGATGGCGTGGTCTGGTCGGCACCGGACACCCCGGAGAACCGAGCCGAACTGGGTAGCTGTGGCAACCAGCATGGCCCTTTGTCCTGGCCGCAGAT
>NZ_BQXQ01000006.1 GCF_030159055.1 Acidovorax sp. SUPP3334 | reverse complement strand
AGCAAGGAACGCACAGCATGGTTGCCTGCGTTCCTGAGCTACTACAACGCCAGGAGGCCCCACTCGGCCTTGGGCTACAGACCTCCAGCTTCCCGACTTGCCGGGTATAACCTATTGCAACTCGACAACTAGATGTCGTTTCCCAAGAGGTTGTTCACCCGAGGTGAAAGAAGATGGAGGTTCTCAAGCCGGCCAACTTCCTTCAGGACTCCTCGAATGAACATCCACAAGAATGCCTCAATGACGCCTCGCGGTCGAGCGCACCTGGTGCTCAACGACGTCCACGACATCATGATTCCCACGATCAACTCCTGGCACCTGTCGCAGAATATTTCCAATGCGCAACTGTTGATCTATCCCGATGCCGGACACGGCGCGCAGTACCAGCATCCTGAGCGCTTCCTTCGGCAATCGATCCAGTTCCTGGAAGAGTGAAGCCGTGGCGCACCTCTTGCCGGTTCTCGCCCCTTGCGACCCGTTATTCCTAATTCGCAGCTCTCGCAGCGAGACCATGATCTATTTCTTCACTGCCAGCGCCTTAACTGGCACTTTTTCAAGAGGTCCATTTCATGAAGACAACACGTGAAACGCCGTCTCCGGAGCAGAGCGTGTCGCGCCGGGAGTTCGTTGCCTCGGCTGTGACCGTGGCAGCGATGGCACTACCTGCGGCATTGCCAAATCCGGCCGCAGCTCAGAGTACACCCCGAGCGAGCAACTACGTCGGCGCAGGTTCACCGTCGCCGACGGTGCAACTGCACAAGCGCACGCCGCAACTGTGGGAGGTGACGATCTCCAACCCGCCCTTCAACCTTGTGGTGCCAGAGATGGTGTCGGCACTGCATGCCGTGGTGAGGGACATGGAACGCGATTCAGAGGTTAAGGTGATTGTGTTCAGGAGTGACCTTGAGGAATACTTCATCAACCACTTCGATCTAAGTAAGGCAAGGGACTTCCCGATCGAGCCAACTCACCCGCCCCTGCCGACTTGGACCGACTTGGTGCTACGGCTGAGTAAGTCGCCAGTCATCAGCATCGCCAGCATCCGCGGCCGGACACGGGGCGGCGGCAATGAATTCGCGCTGGCATGCGATCTCCGGTACGCGAGTCTCGAAAAAGCGCTGTTCGGCCAGCCCGAAGTGGGTAGCGGCATCTTGCCGGGCGGAGGCGGGACCGAGAGGCTGCCGCGGCTCGCCGGAAGAGATCGCGCGTTGGAGATCATCCTGAGCAGCCAGGACTACACCGCCGACGATGCCGAGCGCTTCGGCATGGTGACACGTGCACTGCCGGACAACGAATTGGACCCCTTCGTCAACGCGCTGACCGCACGCCTGTCCGGGTTTGACAAGCAATCTCTCTCTGGCGCCAAGGCCCAGGTGAATCGGGCGACCCTGCCGCCAGACAGGGATCTCCTGGCCGCTTATGCTGAATACAGCCAGTCGCTGACATGGCCCGGTTTCCGCGCCCGGAGCCCGAGGATGGGCGAGCTTGCGGCCCAGCACGGGCTAGATGAACTCGAACGAAGACTCGGTTACTACCTGGGCCTGGCGAACTGAACTGGGGCCAGACACACGCGTGCCGCGCCACCCGGATCACCACGAATCGACGATAACCTCCACCAATCAACGCACGGAATCACTCATGCCTTACAGCGACACCCCCACCCGATCAATCGATGTCGGGGGGACTGCTTTTGCTTACCGTGACCTCGGGCCGCATGGCGGTGTGCCGCTGGTCATGCTGAATCACTGGGGCGCGGTGCTCGATAACTTCGACCCACGGATCGTCGATGGATTGGCCCGCAAGCATCGTGTCATCGCCATCGATTACCGCGGGATCGGCGCTTCAGGCGGAACAGCACCTGTGAGCATCGATGCGATGGCACAGGATGTGATCGCGCTGGTCCAGGCGCTGGGATTGAAGAAGCTCGATTTGTTCGGTTTTTCTCTCGGCGGATTCGTGGCGCAGGATGTGGCGATCAAAGCTCCCGATCTGATACGCAGACTCATCCTGACCGGGACTGGTCCTGCAGGCGGAAGGGGCATCGACCAAGTCGGTGCTGTTTCCTGGCCGCTGATACTCAAGGGATTGCTGACGCTGCGCGATCCCAAAACCTACCTGTTCTTTACTGCAACGACCACTGGACGCCAAGCCGCAAAGGCCTTTCTTGAGCGGCTGAAGGAGCGCAAGATGAACCGGGACAAGAGCCCCAAACCCGGTGCGTTCCTGCGGCAGCTTAAGGCGATCAAGGCCTGGGGCCAGCAAGCGCCGCAGGACCTGGCGCGCATCCACATCCCTGTGCTCATCGCCAATGGTGACAACGACATCATGGTCCCCACCGCCAACAGCCACGACATGGCGCGTCGCATTCCGGGCGCGCAACTGGTCATCTACGCAGATGCGGGGCACGGCGGGATCTTTCAATATCACAACGAGTTTGTGGCCCAAGCGCTGCGCTTCCTTGATGACTCAATCGATCCAAGTGAGGGCGTTATAGATCATCCACCCAGGACGGCTTTGGCGTCCTGAAAAACGCACCGGCGTTTCGACCTACTTGAAGGGGCGTGATGAGGGTTCCCTAACAGGCTGCTGAAATACCCCCGCCTGACGCGCTTCCTGCGAAGCAAAATCCAGCCTGACTCCTGAATTTCCATGCGCGGCGCAGATATCTTCACGGAGAGCTTGTGCAGCACCGCCGGTTTGCTCTTGTCTTTGATGCACTGGGTGAGGATGCAAGCGGTGCGTTGCAACAAATCCTGGACCTTGGCACTGGTCGCATCGGTCAGCACATGCAGTGGCGCTGCACCTCTCGGTGCACACGGCCAACACGGATGCACAGCGTGCGCACCGCCTTCTTCATGCGCTTGAACTGTTTGGCGTGCGCGTAGCGCCCGATCTGCGAAGCAGGTATGGCAACACCATACCTTGCAAATCCTGCGCCTATCAACCCAAAGAAACGCAAGGCGGATCAACGGCTTGCGATTTTTCAAAGCGGATTCAAGAGAGAATCGATTCAATTCGAAGCCCCCCCCCTCTCCCGCAGTCCGCATCGACAGCTGCTGGCACCGTTCAAAACGGCCCAGCGTCATTCTTCTCTTACTACAGCGCTGGCGCAGGCTGCCAGCCGCGCGAAGCCAGCGGCACGAAACCCAGTGCGAACCCGAGCACGCCCATCGCCGCCACGCAGTGGGCGTTGGCCAGCACGTCGTGCTGCTGCCACAGCGTGATGAGGATCGGCGTGATGCCGCCGAACACCGCATAGGCCATGTTGTACGAGAAGGACAGGCCGGTGAAGCGCACCTCGGGTGGAAACGCGCGCACGCCCACGATGGGCAGCAAGGCAATCGAGCCCACGAACAGGCCGATCACGCCGTAGTTGAAGACCAGCGATGCAGGCGTGCCCGGCAGGTTGGTATAGAAGAGGTAGGTGGTGGCCACCAGCCCGCCCCAGCCCACCAGCATGACCGGGCGGGTGCCGAAGCGGTCCGTGGCCCAGCCGACGAGCACGCAGCCGATGGTGAGCGTGAGCGTGGCCACCGCGTTGGCCTCCAGTGCCAGCGTGGCGGGAATGTGGAACGCCTTTTGCAGGTAGGTGGGCGTGATGAGCACCACGACCACGATGGCGGTGGACAGCACCCAGGTCATCAGGGCCACGAGCAGCATGGCGCCGCGGTGGTCGCGCAGCACGGTCTTCACGGGCAGCTCGCGCGCCACGGCGCGGCGGGCCGCCAGTTCCTGGAAAACGGGCGTTTCGTGCAGAAAGCGCCGCAGGTACACCGACACCAGGCCGAACACGCCGCCCAGGATGAACGGAATGCGCCAGGCGAATTCCTGCACCTCGGCGGGTGCGTAGCTGCGGTTGATGCCGATCGCCACCAGCGAGCCGAGCAGGATGCCGCCCGTGATGCCGGCGGTGAGCGTGCCCACGCCCAGGCCATAGCGGTTGGCGGGCACGTGCTCGGCCACGAACACCCAGGCGCCGGGCATCTCGCCGCCGATGGCAGCGCCCTGCAGCACGCGCATGGCCAGCAGCAGCAGCGGCGCCGCCACGCCGATGGTGGCGTAGGTGGGCAGCAGGCCGATGACCAGCGTGGGCACGGCCATCAGGAAGATGGACAGCGTGAACATGCGCTTGCGGCCCAGCTTGTCGCCGAAGTGGGCAATGATGATGCCGCCCACCGGACGTGCCAGGTAGCCGGCGGCGAAGATGCCGAAGGTCTGCAGCTGGCGCAGCCAGTCGGGCATGTCGGCCGGGAAGAACAGCCCGCCCAGCACGGCGGCGAAGAAGACGTAGATGACGAAGTCGTAGAACTCGAGCGTGCCGCCGAGGGCGGACAGGCCCAGGGTCTGGTAATCGTGGCGGGTGAGCGGGCGGCGGGGCGCGGCGCCCGTGGGGCCGGCGGCGGATGGAGAGGAGGTCATGGGCAGGTTCCGGGGAAATCGATGGCAGGACTGCGCGGCACCGCGGTGGCGGTTCGCGGCCGACGTTCAACAGGCGTTTCCGGATGGGACATGTCGCCGGGCGGCATGGCCGGTGGGCCAGGCCGCGAAAGAGAACGGGCAAGGGGGCGCGGTGGCAGACGGGGCGATTTTAGGGGTTTGCCCTGAGCGGCAGATGCGGGGGCTGACCCCGGGCTGACGCCCACAAGGGCTTGTTCGCCCAGCGTCCGGCCCAAACTGGCGACAATCCCCCTTCCCCGGTTTTCTTCCCTGCCCACCATGAAGCGCTTTTGGCTGCTGTTTTCCCAGACCGTGACGGTGCTCGTCGCCGCCTACTTCGTCGTCGCCACCCTCCAGCCGGACTGGCTGCGGCGCGGTGCGACGCGCAGCAGCGCAGGCGTGGCTCTGATCGAGGCGCCCACCACGCCTGCCGCGCCGCCCGCCCCTGGCAGCTTCGCCGCAGCGGCGCGCAAGGCCGCGCCGGCGGTGGTCAGCATCAACACCAGCAAGGCCGTGCGCCACCCGCGCAGCAACGACCCGTGGTTCCAGTTCTTCTTCGGCGACCAGGGCACGCAGGCGCAGACCGGCCTGGGCAGCGGCGTGATCATCAGCCCGGACGGCTACATCCTCACCAACAACCACGTGGTGGAAGGCGCGGACGAGATCGAGGTCACCCTGACCGACAGCCGCCGCACGCGCGCCACCGTCATCGGCACCGATCCGGACACCGACCTGGCCATCCTGAAAGTGCAGCTCGACAAGCTGCCCGTGATCGTGCTGGGCAATTCCGACCAGCTCGCCGTGGGCGACCATGTGCTGGCCATCGGCAACCCCTTCGGCGTGGGACAGACGGTCACCAGCGGCATCGTGAGCGCACTGGGCCGCAGCCAGCTGGGCATCAACACGTTCGAGAACTTCATCCAGACCGATGCGGCCATCAACCCGGGCAATTCGGGCGGCGCGCTGGTGGACGTGAACGGCAACCTGATGGGCATCAACACCGCGATCTACTCGCGCTCGGGCGGCAGCATGGGCATCGGCTTCGCCATTCCCGTGTCCACCGCCAAGCTGGTGCTGGACGGCATCGTGAAGGACGGCCAGGTCACGCGCGGCTGGATCGGCGTGGAGCCGAACGAGCTGTCGCCCGAACTGGCCCAGACCTTCGGCGTGAAGGCATCGGAAGGCGTGATCATCACCGGCGTGCTGCAGGACGGCCCCGCCGCCCGTGCCGGCATGCGCCCGGGCGACGTGATCGTGCAGGTCGAGGACAAGCCGACCGCCAGCGTCTCCGCCCTGCTGACCGCCGTGGCCTCGCTCAAGCCCGGCACGCCAGCCACATTCCAGCTGCAGCGCGGCGATTCGCGGGTGGAGCTGGAGGTGGTGCCCGGAACGCGTCCCCGCCCGCAGCGCACGCAGCAAGCGCCCCAGCAGCAGCAGCAGCGCTGAGAGGCGCTCTGTCCGGGGTGTTTTGCCGCCGCGGGACACGGTTTCGGTCGGTTGAAACGGGCAGGCGATGCACGGGGCCGTGCGGGGTGGCCCGCAAAGGGCTCGCAGAGGGCCCGCCGCATAGGCGCCGTGTTTGAGGGCTTGGCCGGCAAGGTGAGCGCCCGGTGTGGTGCATCAGGCCAGAGAACGGGCCATGGGGCGCACCGCAGGCATCGGCGCCGCAATGAAGAGTCGATCACCACCGCAAATCCCGACGACAGAGCCGGCCTCGCGGGGCATGGAGCCAGGCACACCGCACCGGTGTACCGGGCCCCCGATTCAATTCAATTCAATGGAATTCGGTCCGATCCGGTCGGATCAGGTGGGCTCTTGCGCCTGCTCGTCTTCGGGCGCCTTGGTGTGCCGGATGAAGAGTTGCGCAGCCCAGATGCCCAGCTCGTACAGCAGGCACATCGGCACGGCCAGGGCCAGCTGGGACACCACGTCGGGGGGCGTGACCACGGCGGCGATGATGAAGGCCAGCACGATGAAATAGCCGCGAAAGCCCTTGAGCTTTTCAACGCTCACGATGCCCATGCGCGCCAGCACGATCACCACGATCGGCACCTCGAACGACAGGCCGAATGCGAGGAACATGGTGAGCACGAAGCTCAGGTAGGCCTCGATGTCAGGCGCGGCCGTGATGCTCTTGGGCGCAAAGCTCTGGATGAAGGCGAACACCTGGCCGAACACGAAGAAGTAGCAGAACGCCACGCCCACCAGAAAGAGCAGCGTGCTGGACACCACCAGCGGCAGCACCAGTTTCTTTTCGTGCGAATAAAGGCCCGGGGCCACGAAGGCCCAAACCTGCCACAGCACCACCGGCAGCGCGACCAGGAAGGCCGACATCAGCAAAATCTTGAGCGGCACCATGAACGGGGAGATCACCGAAGTGGCGATCAGCGTGGCGCCCTTGGGCAGATGGGCCACCAGCGGCGCGGCCAGCAGGTCGTACAGCGCGCCCGGGCCGGGGTACAGGAACAGGATGCCCGCGGCGATGCCGATGGCGATCAGCGCCTTGACCAGACGGTCGCGCAGCTCCATGAGGTGCTGCACGAAAGGCTGCTCGGTGCCGGCCAGCTCGTCTTCTTTAGTGGGGATTTCGGACATGGTGCAGGTGGGGCGGGCATTGCACCCGCGCGGGTGGCTGCGCGGGGTGCGCAGCCATCAATGGAATTTCTGGGGCCGGAACCGGGCCACGCGGGCCGCGCCCGACAGCGCCTTGGTGCGCACGCCGCTGCGGGCTTTGTACCACTGCGGGGTCGCGCCGCGCTTGAGGCGCCAGTTCTTGCCAGGGTGCTTGTACGCGGGCACCACGGTGGACTCGCCCGCTGCGTCGTACGGCAGGCCGGCATCGGTGCTGCCGGAGGTGCCGGCGAGGTCGTTGTTCCAGTCTTTTTCGAAGTCGCTGGCGCTGGTGTGGATGGTCTGATGCACGTCGCGGGCGGCGCCTTCCATCGTTTCCTTCATCTTGCGCAGCTCATCCAGTTCCATGGAACGGTTGACCTCGGATTTGACGTCGGCGACATAGCGCTGCGCCTTGCCCAGCAGCGTCCCGACGGTGCGCGCCACGCGCGGCAGCTTTTCGGGGCCGATGACGATGAGCGCAACGGCGCCGATGAGCGCCATTTTGGACAGACCAATATCAATCATGGAAGCAGTACCGGCCCGTGGGCTTTTTCATGCCGCCGTCTCAGCCCTTGTGCTTGGCTTCGACGTCGATCGTGGTGCCCTTGGGGTCCGCGGCGGTGTTGTTGATGACCTGCCCCGTAGGCGGCGTGCCCGGTGGCGCGTCGGTGGCGGAACCGTCCTTCATGCCGTCCTTGAAGCCCTTGACGGCGCCGCCCAGATCGGAGCCCATGTTCTTGAGCTTCTTCGTGCCGAACACCATCACCACGATGAGCAGCACGATCAGCCAGTGCCAGATGGAAAACGAACCCATGACATATCTCCTAACGAATACAGACCATTCTAGACCCGCGGCATGACGGGGAAGTTCATACCCCTGCGGCGCGCGGAGGGTGTGGCGCATCCGGCCCGGCCGGCGGGCCCGCCAGCACCTTCAGCCCTTGAGCCAGGGGCGCGGCCCGCCCAGGACGTGGATGTGCAGGTGATGCACTTCCTGCCCGCCCTCGGTGCCCGTGTTCACCACGATGCGAAAGCCGCCGTCCGGATACGGATTGCAGCCCTGCTCCATGGCCAGCCGGGGTGCCAGCACCATCATGCGGCCCAGCACGCCCGCATGGGCGTCGCTCACGCCGGCCATGGAATGCACATGGAGCTTGGGCACCATCAGGAAGTGCACGGGCGCATGGGGGTGGATGTCGTGGAAGGCGAAGATCTCTTCGTCCTCGTACACCTTCTTCGAAGGTATCTGGCCCGCGATGATCTTGCAGAAAAGACAGTTCGGATCGTGCTGCATGGTGGGGTCGGAAGAAAAGGCGCGCCGCCATGGCGCTGCCGGGTCAGGCATTGTCGGCGATGTTCACCGTGGGACGCACGCCCACGTCGGCGTGGTGCGCCTTGATCCATCCTTGGCCGGCGATGCGGCCCAGCTCGAAGAGCTGGCGGATGAACGACAGGTCGGCGCGGGTCTTGCTGGCCGCGCCGAACGGCGCCAGCACGGCGCCGCCATCGATGCGGTGCATGCGCACGCTTTTATAGCGCTGCGCATCCAGCTTGCCCTCGGCCAGCAGGCGGCGCACGAACTCGATGGCGCGCATCTCGGCCAGCAGGCTGGCATTGAAGGTGACCTCGTTCATGCGCTCCATGATTTCGGAGGCCGTGTCGGGCACTTCGGCATGCTCGATGGGGTTGATCTGCACCAGGAGGATGTCGCTGCACTCGGTGCTGTAGATCAGCGGGTGCAGCGCGGGGTTGCCGGAGTAGCCGCCGTCCCAGTAGTGCTCGCTGCCGATCTGCACCGCCTTGAACATGAGGGGCAGGCAGGCGGAGGCCATGACGGCGTCAGCGCTCAGGGCCTTGCCCGAGAAGATTTCGCCACGCCCGGTGCGCACGTTGGTGGCGCACACGAAAACGCGAGGGTGCCGCGATGCGCTGAGCACGTCGAAATCCACCTCGCGCTCCAGCAGCCGGCGCAGCGGGTTGATGTCCAGCGGGTTCGTCTGGTAGGGCGACAGCCACTGCGACATCATCCCGAGGAAGGGGCTGGAGGCCAGCGGCACGCCCCACAGCAGGCTGCCCATGGTGCCGACACCTTCCCACAGCCGCCTGAGCGTGTCGCGCGCCAGTTCGCAGCCGGCCCGCCGCACCGCTTCGGCGCTTCCGTGCCGATCGGCCTTGGCGGCCTGGGCGAAGCCGTGGGCGAGCGCCACGGCATTCATGGCCCCTGCGCTGGTGCCGCTGATGCCATCGAACACGAAGCGGCCGTCTTCCAGCAGCGCATCGAGCACGCCCCAGGTCAGCGCCCCATGGGAGCCGCCGCCTTGCAGGGCGAGGTTCAGCCGCAGCGGCGCCGCGACGGTGGGGCCGTCAGACATCGAGCGCCTGGCCCTTGTTCATCGCCACCATGCCCCGCACGATGCGGTACAGGAACCAGATGGAGATCAGCCCCCAGGCGATCCAGCCCGGCGCGATGAACAGCAGCCACAGCGGCGCGGTCAGCACGTACAGCACGCCGGCCCAGAGCACGGTGCGGATGCGGTAGGAGAAATGGCTGGCCTGCCAGGTGCCGTCGGCGTCACTCTTCTTGACCAGGTCGATGACCAGCGCGATGAGCAGCAGCACCGCCCCCGGCTGGGCGCCGGGAATGACCGCGCCCACGGCGACGATGAGGTGCAGGATGTAGCTGATCCACCCCACGGTCTTGAGCGATTCGGCCCGCTCGTTCGGTTCCACGTCGATGATGTCGCTCACGGGGTCGCTCCTTCGTCGTTGGCGCGGGCCAGGGCCTTGCGCAGGGATTTTTCCTCGATGCCGCTGGTGCCTTCGCGGCGCTCCAGCTCGGCCACCACGTCGGCCGGGGTGAGGCCGTAGTGCGCCAGGGCGATCATGGAATGGAACCACAGATCGGCCACTTCGTACACGAGCTTGGACGGGTCGGCCCCGTGGTCCACGTCCTTGGCGGCCATGACCACCTCGGTGGCCTCTTCGCCGATCTTCTTCAGGAAGGCGTCGGGGCCCTTGTGCAGCAGCCGCGCCACATAGCTCTTGTCGGCATCGCCGCCATGGGCGGGCTTGCGGCTTTCGATGACGGCGGCGAGGCGCGCGAGCGCGTCTTCGGAGGGGCGGGCCGCAGGGGCTTGCAGATCGGCAAGAGGAATGGTCATGCGCATTACCGTTATTTGTAGATGGACTCGGGGTCTTTCAAGACCGGATCGACCGCCTGCCAGGCGCCGTCCTTGAGCACGCTGAAAAAGCAGCTGTGCCGGCCGGTATGGCAGGCGATGCCGGGCTCGTGGCCGAGCTGCGTCACCTTGAGCAGCACGACATCGTTGTCGCAATCGAGGCGGATTTCGTGCACGGTCTGCACATGGCCGGATTCTTCGCCCTTGAACCAGAGCCTGCCGCGCGACCGGCTGAAATACACGGCGCGGCCCAGTTCGGCCGTCTTCGCCAGGGCCTCTCGGTCCATCCACGCGAACATGAGCACGTCGCCCGTGGCCGCTTCCTGCGCGATGGCGGGCACGAGGCCCTGCGCATCCCATTTCACTTCGTTGAGCCAGTTCATGGAGTCATTCTCGGTCATTTGCCGCACTGCAGCATGGCATCATATTGCTATTATTTTTATAGCAATATCCCCTAGTGCTTATTGCGCTGGAGGCCATTTTCACATTAAGCCTCAGGGAGGTCGTCACTGCACCGTCAGGAAGACCCACTTGCGGTCCCAGTTGGCGCGGCCCAGGTATTTGATGGCGAAGGCGTAGCGGCCGGGCGGCAGCGTGTCCTGCGTGAGCGTCTCCTGCTGCACCACGGCCGGGCGGCCGCCGATGCGCACGTCCGGGCTGGCGACATGCTCGGTTTCGCTTTCCAGGTCCTGGCCGTCGAGGGCGTACACCGCCACGTCGGCTTCCTCGCGCGGATCGCCGACAGAGGCACGCCCGAAATCGTTGGCAAAGGTCTTCACATCGAGCGCCGCGGCGCGGCCCAGCGGACGGCGCACGATCCAGTACACGTCGCGCACGCCGCCATTGAGCGCGCGCAGCTGCGTGCGCAGGCGTTCGAACTCTTCCCGCGTGGCGATCACCTCCACCGGCTGGCCGCCGATGGTGGCGTCGAAGCAGCGGCCGATGCGGTCCACGCACGGCGCGCGGTCGAAATAGCCCGAGGCATACGACGGGGCGGGCGTGCTGGCCGCAGCGCGCGGGCCTTGCGCGCAGCCGGTCAGGGCGGCGGCGAAAAGAAGGGTGCAGACCGCCGCGACTCCCGTGCGGACCCGGGCGCTGGCTTTGATGCGGGCCATCACAGCCGCACCGGAATACCGCGCTCGGCCATCCGCGCTTTCGCCTGGCCGACGGTGTATTCGCCGTAGTGGAAGATGCTGGCCGCCAGCACGGCATCCGCCCCGCCCTGCTGCACGCCGTCGGCCAGGTGGTCGAGGTTGCCGACGCCGCCCGAGGCGATCACCGGCACGCTCACCGCGTCGCTCACGGCGCGGGTCAGTGGCAGATCGAAGCCGGATTTGGTGCCGTCGCGGTCCATGCTGGTGAGCAAAATTTCGCCCGCGCCGCGCCGCGCCATCTCGGTGGCCCATTCGACGGCATCGAGGCCGGTGTTCTTGCGCCCGCCGTGGCTGTACACGTCCCAGCCTTCGCCGCGCGCCTGCACGTCTTCGCCCTGGCGCCGCTTGGCGTCGATGGCGACGACGATGCACTGCGCGCCGTATTTGGCCGATGCAGCGCTGATGACGTCCGGGTTGGCGATGGCGGCGGAGTTGAAGCTCGTCTTGTCGGCGCCCGCGTTGAGCAGGCGGCGCACGTCTTCGACCGTGCGCACGCCGCCGCCCACCGTCAGCGGAATGAAGACCTGGCTGGCCACCGCTTCGATGATGGGCAGGATCAGGTCGCGCCCGTCGCTGGTGGCCGTGATGTCGAGAAACGTCAGCTCGTCGGCGCCCTGGCCGTTGTAGCGCGCGGCGATCTCGACGGGGTCGCCCGCGTCGCGCAGTTCGAGGAAGTTGACGCCCTTGACGACGCGACCGCCGGTCACGTCCAGGCAGGGAATGATGCGTTTGGCAAGCATGGGGAGTCCGAAGAAAGAAACGATTGAAGGTGCGGCTCAGTCGGCACGCAGGCGCTGCCAGCCCGACCAGCCAGCGCCCGGCTCCAGATGCACGGGCTGGTCGATGCAGGCCGCTTCCACGCAGACCATGTGCCGGTAACCGTCGGCCGGCATGTCGGGCAGCGTGGCGCAGAGCGCGGCGCCGGGATTCCAGACGACCGTGTTGATCCACGACGGGCTTTGCGCCAGCGACAGGGTGTGGTCGCCCGCGTGCAGCCGCAGCGGCGTGGCTGCGGCCGAGAAGATGGCGTCGTATTCGCCGTCGAACGCCACGGGGCCTTGCTGCACCGAATGCACATCGGCCACCGAGTCCCAGCGCGGGCGGCCGTCGAGCCCTTCCACCCGGGTGGCGGCGATGTCGCTCACGCGGTAGTAGCCGTGCAGCGCGGCGGTGAAATCCCAGGCCGTGGTGCCGGTATTGCGCACTGCCAGGTCCAGCAGAAGGTGTTCGGCAGACAGCTCCACCGTCAGGCGCGCGGCAAAGCCGTGTGGCCACCAGGCCCGGGTTTCTGCCGTGTCGTCCAGCGCGAACACCGCGCGGGCCACGCCGGCATCAACACCGGCATCCACGCCGCTCTCGCCGTCGCCCTGGCCCTCGCCCTCGCTGCGGCTCTCCAGGCGCCAGGGCAGATTGCGCACGAAGCCGTGCTTGGCCAACGGGCCGCGCTGGTTGAACTGGGGAAAGCACACCGGAATGCCCCCGCGGATCGGCGAGTGGCCGTCCAGGCGGGCGCGCGGGCTGAAGTACATGCGCTCGGCGCCGCCTCGGCCGGTCCAGGAGAGCACCTGGGCCCCCTGCAGCGCCACGGTGGCGGTTTCGCCGGTGGGCAAGGCCAGCTGCATGGCAGGCTGGCCGTGAAACGACAGAGGGCGCACGGACGGCGGCGCAGGCAGGTTGGCAGGCATGCGGCGATTGTAGAAGCGCATGGCGCGGGCGCCCCTGGCAAGCGGCGGCGGACCCCGGCGCCGGATGCAGCACAATCGCGGGTTTTCCCCAAATTGGTGCAGCCCCGTCCGCCTTTCGAGGACGCCCCGGCAGCGCCCATTCACCCATGCAATCCCAAAAGAGAAAGCTCCCGCCCGCGGTCGGCATCATCATCGCCATGGTGCTGGGCATCGTGATCGGCCATTTGATTCACGCCAACGTGCTGGAGCCGCAAGAGGCGGCGCGCATCGCGGGCTACATCTCCATCGGGTCGGACGTGTTCCTGCGCCTCATCAAGATGCTGATCGCGCCGCTGGTCTTCTCAACGCTGGTGGTGGGCATCGCCCACATGGGCGATGCCGCGTCGGTGGGCCGGGTCTTCGCCAAGGCCATGGGCTGGTTCCTGACGGCGTCGCTCGTGTCGCTGCTGCTGGGCCTGGTGCTGGCGAACGTGCTGCAGCCAGGCGCCAACATGGGGCTGGCGCTGCCGGACGCTTCGCAGTCCGCGCAGCTGGCGACCTCCAAATTCACCCTCAAGGATTTCGTGAATCACCTGGTGCCGCGCTCGTTCGTGGAGGCCATGGCCAACAACGAGATCCTGCAGATCGTGGTGTTCTCGATGTTCTTCGGCGTGGCCCTGGCCGCGCTGGGCGAGAAGGCCCGCACCCTGGTGCGCGGCATCGAGGAGCTGTCGCACGTGATGCTGAAGATCACCGGCTACGTGATGAAGTTCGCCCCGGTGGCCGTGCTGGCCGCCATGGCGGCCACGGTGGCGGTGAACGGGCTGGGCATCTTGCTCAAGTTCGCGGTGTTCATGGGCGACTTCTACCTGGCGCTGATCATTCTGTGGAGCGTGCTGGTCCTGGCCGGCTACCTGGCCCTGGGCAGGCGCATCGTGGTGCTGCTGCGCAACATCCGCGAGGCGTTCCTGCTGTCGTTCGCCACGGCCAGTTCCGAGGCCGCCTACCCCAAGCTGCTGGACGCGCTCGACCGGTTCGGCGTGAAGCGCCGCATTTCCAGCTTCGTGATGCCGATGGGCTATTCGTTCAACCTCGACGGCTCGATGATTTACTGCACCTTCGCCACGCTGTTCATCGCGCAGGCCTACGGCATTCACCTGCCGCTGGAGACGCAGGTCACCATGCTGCTCATCCTGATGCTGACCTCCAAGGGCATGGCGGGCGTGCCGCGCGCCTCGCTGGTGGTGATCGCCGCCACCCTCAACCACTTCGACATTCCCGAAGCGGGACTGCTGCTGATCCTGGGCGTGGACACGTTCCTCGACATGGGCCGCTCGGCGACCAATGCCGTGGGCAACTCGATCGCCGCCGCCGTGGTGGCCAAGTGGGAAGGCGCGCTGCTGTCCGAGGAAGAAGCCGCCGTGCATGCCGCCACGCTGGATACCGAGCCCGACGCAACTCCGCACAGCGGCGCGGCCGGTGCGCAGAATCCCGCCTGATTCAGGCCAGCCCGCGCTCGGTACCCCGGCAGCACTTCGGCGGCCACCCAGCCGCCGCCTGGGATCAGAGCGAGCGCGCCGCGCCGTCCTGCCACCGCCAGGCGTCGGCGCACATGCGGTCCAGCCCGTGGCGGGCTTTCCAGCCCAGAAGGCGCTCGGCCAGCGCCGGGTCGGCCCAGCACTGGGCGACGTCGCCAGGGCGGCGCGCCACCACGCGGTAGGGCACCGGCCGTCCGCTCGCCGTCTCGAAGCCGCGCACCATTTCCAGCACCGACACGGGCCGGCCCGTGCCCAGGTTCACGGTGAGCAGGCCGGGGTGCTCGCGCAGGTAGCGCAGCGCGGCCACGTGGCCGTCGGCCAGGTCGCACACGTGGATGTAGTCGCGCACGCCGGTGCCATCGGGCGTGGGGTAGTCGTCGCCGTACACGCTCAGGCTCTCGCGCAGGCCGACAGCGACCTGTGCCACGTAGGGCAACAAGTTGTTGGGCACGTCTTGCGGGTCCTCGCCGATCAGCCCGCTTTCATGGGCCCCCACGGGGTTGAAATAGCGCAGCCGGGCAATGCGCCACTGGCCGGGCTCGGCCGTGTCCACGTCGGCCAGCACCTGCTCCATCATGAGCTTGGTCCAGCCGTAGGGATTGGTCGCCGACAGCGGAAAGTCCTCGCGGATCGGCACCGAGGCGGGCTCGCCATACACCGTGGCCGAGGACGAAAACACCAGCGACCGGACACCCGCCGCCTGCATCGCCCGCAGCAGCACGACCGTGCCGGAGACGTTGTTGTCGTAGTAGTCGAGCGGCTTGCGCACCGACTCGCCCACCGCCTTGAGTGCCGCGAAATGCACCACCGCTTCGATGGGGTGCTCCGCGAACACCCGGGCCAGCAGCGCTTCGTCGCGGATGTCGCCTTCCACGCAGCGGGGAGCCGCACCCGTGATGCGGGCCATGCGTTCCAGAACCGAGCGCCGGCTGTTGCAGAAGTTATCGAGGATGAGATAGGGAATGCCGGCTGCTGCCAGCGCCACGCATGTGTGGGAGCCGATGAATCCGGCGCCGCCTGTGACAAGGATCACGAAATTTCTCCTTTTTGAAACCGAATGGCCTGCCGCTGCGTACCCCTCCCGTGCGCAGCGCGGGATAGGCCCTGCTCCGAACAGGGAGTTACGAAACCCGTCACCAAGCTGAGAGCCATCAAATTTAAACCTTTGGCGGTCTGGAAGGTGAAACGTGGGAATATGAAACTATTGTGTCGATTGTTTTTATTAATAAGAGGGTGCAGCCATCTCCCCTTTCCATGCCAATGTGTCTATAAGTAGCGAAGTCTTCAAGGAAGAGCCATTGCTTCCGCGAACGCAGACCCGAGTGATCCGAATGAGATCACCTGCGAACGAACCGTTTTCATCGACCGATTTCCAACACTCGACGCCGTGCAATCCAAGTTACGCCTGTTGTTTTTGAGCCTATTTCTGGCATTGCCTGCCTGGGGGGCGCCGGCGCCCGCCGTGGCGTTGCATTACGGCCTGTCGGCACCGCTTTCGGAATTGAAGGTGTTCGACATGGTGGTGGTCGAACCCGGCCATGGGCAGGACCCGGTCGCCTACCGCAAAAGCGGCAGCGAGCTGTATGGGTACGTGTCGGTGGCTGAGGTGCAGGCCTCGCGGCCGTACTACCAGGACATTCCCGCCGCGTGGAAGCTGGCACGCAACGGCGCCTGGAATTCAGAGGTGATCGACCAGACGCCGGCGGACTGGCCCGAGTTCTTCGCGACACGGGTGGTCGGGCCGCTGTGGGAAAGCGGCTACCGCGGATTCTTCCTGGACACGCTCGATTCCTACCGCCTCGCCAATCAGTTCGACGAGGCGGCGCAGCAGGCGGGCATCGTCCGCGTGATCGAACTGCTGCACCAGCGTTTTCCTGGCATCAAGCTCATCCTGAACCGGGGTTTCGAGATCGTGCCCCGGGTCAAGGACAAGATCCAGATGGTCGCGGCCGAGTCGCTCTACCAGGGCTGGAACGCCGGCGCCCAGCGCTATGAGCCCGTCAAGGCGGAAGACCGCGAATGGCTGCTGGGCCAGTTGCGCACGATCCGCGAGCGCGATGGCCTGCCGGTGCTGGCCATCGACTACGTGCCACCGGCCGACCGTGAACTCACCCGCGCCACGGCGCAGAAGATCAAGGACCTGGGCTTCATCCCTTGGGTGACGGACAGCCAGGTGCATACCGTCGGCATCGGCAGCATCGAGGTCGTGCCTCGGCGGGTGCTGGTGGTGTATTACGGCGGCGAGAGCCCGGCGCTGAACTACGCTGCGGCCCACCGCTTCCTGCAGATGCCGCTCAACCATATGGGCTACGTGGTGGACTATGCCGACGTGCGCAACGAACTGCCCGCCGGCGTGTACCAGGACCGCTATGCGGGCATCGTGACGTGGTTTTCCGGCTTCCTGCCCGAAACCCGCACCAAAGCCATGAACCAGTGGCTTCAGGCCCGGCTGGCGGAGAACACGCCCTTGGCCGTGTTCGGCAATTTCGGCTTCGCACTGGACCGCCAGCTCAATGAAAAGCTCGGCATCCAGGGCAATGCGGCCCCTCCCCGCGGCACGCAGAAATCCGTGGTCCAGGACCCGATGATGGGCTTTGAAATGGCGGTGGAACCCGCCGCCCGCGCCCAGTTCGAGCGTGTGATGCGCAACGGCGTGCCGGTGCAGGCGGGGCGTTCCCTGGTCGAGTACAAGGACCAGCGCGGGCAGTCCTTCATCGGCGGCTCGATCATGCCCTGGGGCGGCTTCGTGATGGACCCCTTCGTGGTGGTGGAGGTGCCGGGCACCGACTACGCGCGGTGGGTGGTCGACCCCTTCGCCTTTCTCACGCAGGCCCTGCGCCTGCCCCCCATTCCCGTGCCGGACGTGACCACCGAGAACGGCCGACGGCTGATGTTCTCGCATGTGGACGGCGATGGCTTTCCGTCCCTGGCAGAACTGCCGGGCAGCCCCAATGCAGGCCTGGTGCTGCTCAAGGAAATTTTCGAAAAATACCGCACCGTGCCGCAGACCATGTCCGTGATCGAGGCCGAGATCGCGCCGCACGGCCTGCACCCCGAGATGAGCAAGGAGCTGGAGGACATCGCGCGGCGCATGTTCCGCCTGCCCCATGTCGAGCTCGCCAGCCACACCTACTCGCACCCCTTCCTGTGGGACCGCAGCGTGCGCCACGGCGTGTTCGGCGACAACTCCGAAGCCGCCATGAGCCTGGACGTACCCGGCTACACCATGGACCTGAAGCGCGAGATCGTGGGATCGACCGAGTACATCAACTCCCGGCTGGCGCCGCCGGACAAGAAGGTCAAGATCCTGCTGTGGTCGGGCGACACCGCGCCCGGCGCCGACGCGCTGGAGATCACCGAGCGCGCGGGCCTGCTCAACATGAACGGGGGCGACACCTCCATCACGCGCACCAACCCCTCGCTCACGGCGGTGGGGGCGCATGGCATCCAGAAGAACGGCTACCTGCAGGTGTACGCCCCCATCACCAACGAGAACATCTACACCAACCTGTGGCGAGGCCCCTATTACGGCTACGAGCAGGTGCTGCAGAGCTTCGAGATGACGGAAACGCCGCGCCGCATCAAGCCCGTGGACATCTACTACCACGTGTACTCCACCACCAAGCGCGCCGGGCTCAACGTGCTGCGCAAGGTGTATGACTGGGCGGTGGCCCAGCCGCTGCACCCGGTGTTCGCCTCGGAATTCATCCTCAAGGTGCGCGACTTCCATACCTACGCGCTGGCGCGCGACGGTGCGGGCTGGCGCGTGCGTGGCGACGGCGACCTGCGCACCCTGCGCCTGCCGCCCGCTCTGGGCACGCCGCTGGTGCAGGCCAGCCAGGGCGTTGCTGGCTACCGGGGCGGCGCGGAAGGCACCTATGTGCATCTGACGGGTGGCACGGCATGGGTGCAGACGCGCGGAGACACCGGCACCGCAAGCAACGCCAGCGCGGCGGCACCTGCCGCCGCGGCCCCCAATGGCCCGTACCTGTTCGATGCCAATGGCCGCATCGGCGACTGGAAGGTGGGCGACCAGGGCGCGCGCACCGAGTTCACCTTGAAAGCCCACGCCCCGCTGGCATTCAGCGTGGCTGCGGCGGGCAATTGCCAGGTGCGCGCCAACCAGAAACTGCTCACTCCCACGCGGGCGGCCGCTCCAGCCGGCCCGGACGTCCAACAATTCCGGATCGCCGATGCTGCTGCGCAAATCCAGCTCCAGTGCCCAGCCCGCTGAGCGCCCCGTTCTGGCGCCTTCCTGGCTGATCGCCCTGCTGGCGAGCATGGTCGGCGGGGGGCTGTGGCTGCTGTATCCCCGGCAGGATCTGGAACGGCGGCTGTCAGAGACCACCGACACCGCTTTGTCGGTGGCCTACCTCACCAATCTGCTGCGCAGCGATCCCGACAATCCGCGCCTTCGCCTGCTGCTGGCGCAGCGCCAGATCGCCGTGGGCGAGATGGCGGACGCACGGGCCACGCTGCAGCCTGCGCTGGACTCCGCCGATCCGCAACTGCACCGCGACGCGCTGTGGAGCCTGTGGGACCTGTCGTATGCCGAGTACCAGCGCACGCCCGAGAAGGAAACCGAGCGCCGCAAATCGCTGCGCGAAGGGCTCCAGCGCCAGTTGAAGGTTCTGGCACAGGAGACGTGGCCCGCCGACCGGCAACTGATGCTGGCACGCCGCGCCGCCGAAATGGAAGACCGGGCCACCGGCGTCGCCATGAGCCGCCAGTTGGCCCAGGAGGCCAGCGACCCGCGCGAAGCGGCAAGGCTCTACGAACGCGCGGCCAAGGAAGCGCTGGGCACGGGCGACTACTTCGGCAGCGCCGAGCTGTACCTGCTGGCGCGCCAGGTCACGCCCGACCCGCAGCAGGCCAAGGCCTTCTACCTGGCGGCGGTGCGCACACTGCAATCGGGCAACCAGGCGGTGGCCGCGCTGGCGCTGGCCGAGCGCGAGATCGGCCCCTTGGCCGACGATCCGCAAACGCTGCTGATGATCACCAACCTGGCCCGCGCCGCCGGCAAGCCGGCCGTGGCCGACCGCTATGTGCGGCGCCTGCTGCGCATTTCGCTCGGCAACCAGATGAGCGGCCCGGCCAGCGCCCTTGCGCAGGCCGACGCCGAGACGGCCGCCATGCTGCCCGTGGGCGCCCTGCTGCGTCCATTGGGCCGCGCCTCGCATCCCGCCGTCCCCCAACGCAGCTACGACGATGGTGCCCATTGGCTGGTGCCCCCGTGGCTGCGGATGCAGGCGCCGCACCCGGCGCTGGCCGGCCCGTGGCGCGTGCAGCGCATGGCGGGGCAGTCCGCAGCACTGGCAGCGGACAGCCCCCCTGCAGCGCGGCCCGCGCCGCGCAACGTGCCCGCCCCCGGCCTGCCTTTCGACGACAAGATCTACACGCTGGGCTACGAAGTCTTTCTGGAAAACCGCAAGCTGGACGACGCCTGGGCCCTGGCCAATGCCGCCGTGCAGCAGCAGCCGCAGGACCTGGCCTGGCGCGAACGGCTGGCCCAGGTGTCCGAATGGACGCAGCGCCCCACGCCCGCCCTGGAAAACTGGCTGTTCATCGCGCGGCAGACCCAAAAAGAAACCGCCTGGCAGGCCGTGCTGCGCCTGGCACCCGGGCAGTTCGACGACGGCGCTCTGGTGCAGGCGCTGAGCCACCAGTTGCGCAGCCGCCCCGATGACTTCGCGCTGGTCCGCGCGTTGGTGGACGCCTATGAGCGCATCGGCGAGCCCCAGCCGGCCATCGACTATCTGAAAGACCATGCCAAGAGCCCGCAGGCGGTGGAACTGCTGGCCAATCTGGCCGAGCGCGCCGGGCAGCCCACCCTCGCGCTCGATAACTGGCGCAGGCTGCTGAGCGACAAGGCGCAGGTCACCCCCACCCGGGCGATGCGCGCGGCAGTGCTCGCACTCACCCACGGCCGGCCCGACGAAGGCCTGAAATGGCTGGAGACGGCGCAGCAGCAGCAATTGCCACCGCAGGACATGGAGACCGACTTCTGGCGGCTCACGGGCCAGTTGGCCGAAAGCCGCGAACGCAACGACCTGGCCGTGCAGGCCTACCGGCGCTTGGTGGAAACGAAGGGCACCGATGTGTCGGACTTCGATGCCCTGGTGCGGCTGCTCATCACCGACCAGCCGCTGGAGGCCGCCCGCGTGTCGGTGCTCGCGTGGCAGCGGTTTGACGAGCCACGCTATCTGGTCGAAGCCTTGTCGCTGTACTCTTCCCGCAGCCGGTGGGAGGCTTTCGGGCCGCTGCTGGCCCAACTGGACCCCGCTCCGCAAGCCGCCAAGCGATCTCTCGCCCGCTTGTGGCAATTGCCCGAATTCCTGCGGCTGGCCGGCACCTACTACCAGAACACCGGCAACCTGCCCGAGGCGCGCCGGCACTTCGAAGCCGGCCTGCGCTTGAGCCCCGATTCATCGGAGATGCGCCAGGCGCTGATGTGGCTGTTCATCGACAGCAACGACGCCGTCTCGCTGCGCACGCTGCTGGCCACGCAGGAACGCAGCTGGGCACGCGACAGCGATATGCACGACGCGCTGGCGGCGGCGTACCAGGCCCTGTCGCTGCCGCAGGTGGCGCTGGACCGCTACCTGACCCCGCACCTGAAGGAGCACCAGGACGATTTCCTGTGGCTCATGAACTATGCCGACGCGCTGGACCAGAACCAGCAGTCCGACCGCTCATGGCGCCTGCGCCGCGAGTTGCTGGCGCGCGAATGGAAGTCGGTGCGAAAGGGCGATGGCGGCGCGCTTCTCACGCCTGCGCAGGCCCGCAAGCGCTGGCTGACCGAAGAAGGCATCGACCAGACCCGGCGCATCGCCCGCACCCGCCTGTTCCTCACGCAAAAGCCGGGCGACCCCTCGGTGGACGTGCTGCGCGAACTGCTGCGCCTGGACCGCGATGCCCAGGGCAACATGTCCAACGCCGCGGCCGAAACGGCCATCGGCTGGCTGCAGGATGCCGGCGAATACACGGCCGAGCGAGGCTTTCTCTGGCACCAGTACGCACGCAGCCGCGGCGTGCGCAGCAACCGCCCGCTGTGGGCGGAGATCACGGTGGCGCTGGCCGAAGACGACAAGTCGGCCACTGGCCAACTGCTGCAGGAGTTCGACGAACGCCTGCCCCGCTACGACCGCGTGAACGCAGCGCGCGCCGTGGATGACATCCGCCTTGCGCAGACCGCCGCGTTCGACGCACAGCAGGACCAGCACGACGACCAGCCGCTGCACCTGCAGCTCACCGAAAGCCTGCTGGCCTTCAGTGACCACGCGGGCACCAAGCTGCAGTACCAGCAGCTGGGTGGCATGGACGAGAGCGAGTCCGACGCGGTGTTCCACATCGCGATCAGCCCGCGGCTGGCGATGGACGTGAACTTCATCAGCATCCGCCGCCACGCCACCAGCGCGCTGGTGGTACGCAACCCGCCCGACGAACGGGCGCTGGACGTGCAGGTGCGCTGGCGGCATCCGGACGGCGAGACGATGTTCCGCGCCGGCCGCCGCGAGAGCTTCCTGGCCTACACGCCGCTGCAGGTGGAGCACGAGCAGCGCATCGACAACCGGCTGACCCTGCGCATGGAACTGGGCATGCAATTGCCCAGCCAGGAAAGCCTAGCGCTGCGAATCGCCGGCATGAAGGACCGCGCCGGCGCCAGCCTGCGCTACCAGGCCACGCGGCAGGACCAGTTCACCATCGGCTATGCCGACGAGCGCTACACGTTGCAGACCGGCGCCTCGCTGGGCAGCGGCCGGCACACCTCGATCAACTACACGCACACCTACCGGCAAGAAACGCCGCTGCTGGAGTTCGGCGCCTTCTGGTCGCACCACGACTTCACGCGGCGCGACCTCAATACGCTCGCGCCCCGGGACCTGGAAGTGCGCCGCTACGTGCCCGCAAACGCCGGCCCGCTGGGGCAGGACTTCTTCCTGCCCGAGAGCTTCAGCTTCTATGGCCTGCAGGTGTCCACCAACATGCGCTACGAGCAGGAGTACACCCGTGCCCTGCTGCCCTTCGCCACGGCAAGCCGCACCTGGCACAGCGTGCTCGGCCCGGGCTACGAACTGCGCCTGGGCATGGCCGGCAGCGTGCTCGGCGCGGACCACCTGGGCCTGAGCTGGGGCGTGGGCAAATCGGGCCTGCAACTGCAGGGCCTCACGCGCAGCCTGCTGTTCACCTACCGTCTCCATTTCTGATGTCGTCTCCAAAGGAATCCACCATGCAACACCACCGCACCCTGCTGCAACGCCTGCAAGTCCTCGCCGCCGGCGGCGCCCTGCTGCTGCTGGCCGCCTGTTCCACCATCGACCGCGGAGAGCCGCCGGCGCTGGAGCGCAACGCCACCTGGGTGGTGCTGCCCTTCGCCAACCACACCGAGACGCCGCTGGCCGGCAACCGCGCCGAAGCCATCGCCCAGGCGCTGCTGCATGCACGCGGCGTGGGCCGCATCCAGCGCTACCCCACCAGCACGCAGCAGGAAGCGCTGTTCGATGCGGGCGATGCCAAGCGCCAGCAGGAGGTACTGGCCTGGGCACGGGAGCAGCAGGCCAAGTACGCCCTGACCGGCGCCGTGGACGAGTGGCGCTACAAGGTCGGAGTAGATGGCGAGCCGGCTGCGGGCGTGACGCTGCAGATCATCGACGTGGCCTCGGGCGACACCATCTGGAGCGGCACGGGCGGCAAGAGCGGCTGGAGCCGCGAGGCGCTCTCCGGCGTGGCGCAGAAGCTGATCCGCGATCTGCTGGATTCCGGCCTGGCCCGAGCCCGCTGAAGCCATGGTGTCAGAGACGACCTCGTCGGCTGAACGGCGGCGCAACGTCGGCGCGGCCGCGCCCGAGCCGGCTGCCACGCCGAGCGTTCGGCACATTCCCGCCAACCTGCTGGGCAAGCTGGCCGACACCGACACGCGCCCCGCGATCATGCTGGGCGAAACGCTGCTGCTGCCGATCATCGCGCTGGCGCTCGGCCTGGCGCTGGAGCCCGACGATCCGCTGTGGACCCAGGCGGAATTTCCCTGGGCATGGCTCGCACCGACGATCGTCGCGCTGCGCTACGGTCCCCTGGCCGGTCTGGGCGGCGCGTGCGTGCTGCTGGCAGGCTGGTTGGCGATCAACTTCGGCCACTACGATGCCTTCCCGCAGATCTACTTCCTGGGCGGCCTCATTCTGGTGATGCTGGTGGGCGAGTTCTCCAGCCTGTGGCAGGCCCGCACCCGCCGCGCCGAGAACGTGCAGCTGTACCTCGACCAGCGCCTGGAACACCTCGTGCGCCAGTACTACCTGCTGCGCCTGTCGCACGACCGCCTGGAGCAGGAACTGATCGGCCGGCCCATGTCGATGCGCGATGCACTGTCCACGCTGCAGGCGCTGGGCGGGGCGCAGGACGATGCGGCACAGGGCGCGCAGACCCTGCTGCGGCTCTTAGCCCAGTACTGCCAGCTGGAATCGGCGGCGCTCTACGCCGCGACCGAAGACAGCATCGAGGCCCGGGCCATCGCGCGCATCGGCAGCGGTACGGAACTCGATCCGCGCGATCCGCTGGTGCAGCAGGCCCTGGAGACGCGCAAGCTCTGCCACGTGAGCCAGATGCTGGCCGACCAGCAGCAAACGCGCTATCTGGCCGCGGCGCCCCTGCTCGACCTCGGGGGCGAGATCTACGGGCTGCTCGTCATCGAGGACATGCCGTTCTTCTCGCTGCAAGCCGAAAACCTGCAAACGATCAACCTGCTGCTGGGCTACTACACCGACGGCCTGGCCATGCAGACGGTGGCGGCGCCGATCCTGAAAGAGTTGCCCGACTGCCCGGCCAACTTCGCCTTCGAGGCGCAGCGGCTGGCGCACATCCGCGACAGCGCCAAGGTGCCGAGCGTGATCGTGGCGCTCGAATTCCTGCCCCGCGCCATGGAGGCCGGCTTGCCTGGACAGATCGAGCGCCTGAAGCGCGAACTGGACGAAAGCTGGCTCATCACAGGCGCCGAGCGCCAGGTGCTGGCCATGCTGATGCCGCTGGGCGACACGGCCACGGCCGAGGGCTACATCAACCGGCTGGAAACCTGGTCGGGCCAAAAGACCGGCAAGCCGCTGGCCGAGTCCGGCGTGTTCCCCCACATCATCGCGCTGAACGGCGAGACCCTCACCGTGCTCAAGCGCTTGAACGGGATGGCCCATGCTTAACCTCAAGTTCGGCATCTCCGCGCTGCTGCTGGAGATCGGCGCGTGGACCGGGCCCGCGCTGCTGGAAGGCCGCACCGATGCGGCCCTGTCGAGCTATCTGCTCGTGCATGCCGGCGCCTGCCTGATGCTGTCGCTGTTTCTGCTGCCTTTCCTGTCGGGCGACCAGGCCAGGCCCCGCGCCCCGGTTCTGGGCCTGATGGCGGTGTTCAGCTATGCCGTGCCCATCGTGGGCTTCATCGGCGTGATCGCCGCCGTGGTGGTGCTGCGCATCTACCGCAGCCCGGCGTCCCAGGGCGACTTCGAATCGCTGCGCTTGCCCGAATTCGATCGCCACCAGCGCATGCAGGGCAGCTTTCGCCAAGCGGGCCTGCGGTCCTTCCTGGGCAACAGCCAGGCCCCGATGCAGACCCGCATGCGCGCCATGGTGGCGCTGCAGCACGTGTCCGGACGCATCGCTTCGCCCCTGCTGCGCACGGTGCTGAGCGACCCGAGCGAAGACCTGCGCCTGCTGGCTTATGGCATGCTGGACACGCTGGAAAAGCGCATCAACCGCACCATCGACAGCGAACTGGATGCGCTGCGCCAGGCCAAGCTGGAAGAAGGCGACACGCCCGGCCCGCTCACGGTCGAGTCGGCTTTCCGCCTGTCCGACCTTTACTGGGAACTGGTCTATCAAGAACTGGTGCAGGGCGATCTGCGCGACCACGCGGTGAAAGAGTCTCTGCAATACTGCGACCAGGTGCTGGCGCAGCAGCCAGACCATCCGCAATTGAACCTGCGGCGCGGCCGCCTGCTGCACCTGCTCGGCCGGGTGGACGAGGCAGAAGCGGCCTACGCCCTCGCCCGCGATCTGGGCCTGCCAGCCACCCGCGTGCTGCCCTATCAGGCCGAGCTGTGCTTCGAGCGGCGAGACTTCGCACAGACGCGCGAACTCGTGCAGCAGCTCAACCAGTGGAGGGCGCTGCCGCGGCTGCGCCCGATCCTGGATTACTGGAGCGCGCCATGACCGGGCCGAAAGCCAGCGAGGCCGATGTCGCCCTGCTGCTGGAGGGCACGTTCCCTTACGTGAGCGGCGGCGTGTCGAGCTGGATCAACCAGATCATCCGTGCGTACCCGGAATACCGCTTCGCCATCGTCTTCCTGGGCAGCCGGCGCGAGGACTATTCCAAGTTCAAGTACGAATTGCCGCCGAACGTCGTTCACTTCGAGGAGCACTACCTCTACGACCACCTGGGCGTGCGCACGCTGCCCGCCCGGCGCAAGGGCAGCCGCGAGGCGCTGGACATGGTGCACACGCTGGTCGAATCGTTCCGCACGGGCGACCGCACACCACAGACCATGGCCGCGTTCCGTGAGATCACGCGGCAGATGCAGCCGGGCGGCCACCTGCCGCTGGAAGACTTTCTCTACAGCGAACGGGCCTGGGAGATCATCTGCAAGAGCTACAGAGACCATTGCACCGACCCCTCGTTCGTGGACTATTTCTGGACGGTGCGCATCATGTACCAGCCGCTGTGGACGCTGGCGCGCGTGGCCAAGCAGCTCATCCCGGTGCGCGTGGTGCACTGCGCCTCCACGGGGTATGCGGGTTTTCTCGGCGGGCTGATCGAGCAGGCGCGCGGCGTGCCGCTGATCCTGTCGGAGCACGGCATCTACACCAAGGAACGCAAGATCGACCTGTTCAAGAGCGAGTGGATCCGCGACAACCGCAACATCTTCCAGCGCGACCCGACCGAGCTGTCGTACTTTCGCCAGATGTGGATCCAGTTCTTCGAGTGGCTGGGCTACTACTGCTATGCCGCAGCCGACCCGATCATCGCGCTGTACGAGACCAACCGGCTGCGCCAGGTGACCGACGGCGCCGAGGCGTCGCGCACCTTCAACATTCCGAACGGCATCAACCTGGGGCGCTTCGCCCCGCTGCGCGACAAGCGGCCGGCCGAGGTGCCGCCGGTGCTCTGCCTGATCGGCCGCGTGGTGCCCATCAAGGACATCAAGACGTTCATCCGCGCGATGCGCCGGGTCGTCAACCAGTTGCCGCAGGCCGAAGGCTGGATCGCCGGGCCTACCGAGGAAGACCCGGCCTATGCCCAGGAATGCACGAACCTCGTGCGCAGCCTGGGGTTGGAGCAGAACATCCGCTTCCTGGGCTTTCAGCGCGTGGAAGACCTCATGCCGCGCATCGGGCTGGTGATCCTGTCGTCGATCAGCGAGGCGCTGCCGCTGGTGATCCTGGAGGGATACGCCGCGGGCGTGCCCACGGTGTCCACCGACGTGGGCTCGTGCCGGCAGTTGATCGAGGGCCTGGACGATGAGGACAAGGCCCTCGGCGCATCGGGCAAGGTGGTGCCGATCGCCGACCCGCAGCGCCTGGCCGACGCATCGCTGTCGCTGCTGAACGACCCGGCCGCCTGGGAGAGCGCCAGCCGCGCGGCCATTGCGCGGGTGGAGCGCTACTACACCGACACGATGATGTTCGACCGCTACCGCCGCGTGTACGAAACCGCGTTCCAGAAGACGGAGGGCCCCCGCTGATGGCTGGCATCGGATTCGAACTGCGGCGCATGCTGCGCAAGAACACCCTGGTGAGCCTGGTGCAGGCCTATGCCTATGCCGGCGTGATCGGCTCGGGCCCGTGGGTGTTCTCCATCGTGGGCATTCTGCTCATCGGGATTTTCAGCGCCAGCGTCGTGGTGCCCGGTTTTCTGGTCACGCAGTTCCAGACCTCGGTCACCTACATGGTGGCGGGCAGCCTGATCCTCACCGGGCTGGTGCAGTTGGCATTCACGCGCTTCGTGTCCGACCGGCTGTTCGAAAAGCGCAAGGACCTCATCCTGCCCAACCTGCACGGCCTGCTGCTGGTGGTCACGCTGGTGGCGGGGGCCCTGGGCACGCTGGCGCTGTTCACGCTGCTGCCCGATCTGGGGCTCGTGTACCGCATGCTCATGCTGGCAGGCTTCACGCTGATGTGCGACGTGTGGGTGCTGACCGTGCTGCTGTCCGGCATGAAGCGCTACAAGGAGATCGTGGTGCTGTTCGGGCTCGCCTACGCGGTGATCGTGATCGGCTCGCTTTTCATGCGCCCATGGGGGCTGGAGGGGTTGCTGGCCGGCTTCGTGCTGGGCAACTACCTGCTGCTGGCCGGCATGTGGATTCTGGTGGTGCAGGAGTTCAACCCCAAGGGCCGGCTGATCGCGTTCGATTTCGCGCAGCGCAAGTTGCTGTACCCGTCGCTGGTGGCCATCGGGTTCCTGTACAACTTCGGCATCTGGATCGACAAGTTCATGTTCTGGTACTTTCCGCCGACGTCCCAGAACATCATCGGCGGGCTGCGCGCATCGCTCATCTACGACCTGCCGGTGTTCCTGGCCTACCTGTCCATCATTCCGGGCATGGCCGTCTTCCTGGTGCGCATCGAGACCGACTTCGTCGAGTACTACGACAAGTTCTACGACGCGGTGCGCAGCGGCGGCTCGCTCGAATACATCGAGGCCATGCGCGACGAAATGGTCTATTCGATCCAGCAGGGCCTGGGCGAGATCGGCAAGATCCAGACGCTGGCCATCCTGGTCACGTTCGTGGCGGGCCCGGCGGTGCTGGACGTGCTGGGCATCTCGCGGCTGTACCTGCCGCTGCTGCACGTGCAGGTGATCGGTGCGGGGCTGCAGGTGGGGCTCATGGCCATCCTGAACGTGTTCTTCTATTTGGACCAGCGGCGCATCGTGCTGTTGCTGTGCGTGCAGTTCGTGCTGCTGAACATCGCGCTCACCGGTTTCACCCTGTACACCGGCGCCGCCCTGTACGGCTACGGGTTTGCCCTGTCCACCTTGATCACGCTGTGCACCGGCATGTACCTGCTGTCGCGCCAGCTCAACCGGCTGGAGTACGAAACGTTCATGCTGCAGTAGCCTGCGGGGCTCTCGGTGGACAATGGGCCGAACAGCGTTCATCGAAGCCGTTACACAAGGGGGGAGTCATGCCGAAGACGATCCATCGTGCATTGCCGGACCGGACCGTGTTTCACCGGGGGGCACCGGTATTCGCCGGACTGGCGGCGGCGGCGGCGGTGCTGCTCGCCGCCTGCGGCGGCGGAGGAAGCGGCGAGCCGGCCGAAGTGGCGGGGCAGAAGGCCGAGGCCGCGCAAGCCGGCCTGCAGATCGCCTTTGCCGTACCGCTGGACCAGGCCGTGTTCGATCTGGGGGCCAGCGTGCCGGTATCGCTGGCGCTGCAGTCCGGCACCGGCGCCCTGCCCGATGGCCTGGCCGTCGATTTTTCCGCCGCCTCGGGCAGTTTCATTCCACTGGCGGCTTCGCTGCTGGGCGGCGAGGCGGTGACGGCATTCACCCCCACCGCGGCAGGCCGGCAGACGCTGACCGCGTCGGTCGCTTCAGGCACATTGGGCGGCGGCAACGCGGCCACCGCCAGCCGAACGCTGTATGTGCGGCCGGCGCCCGCGCCGATGGAAATCCTGGTGCCCGCCTATTTCTACCCCTCAGCAGGCTCGCCCTGGGATGCACTGGCCGCCGGCACGCAGGCCTATCCGTCGGTGAGCGTCACCGCCATTCTCAATCCGAACAACGGCGTCTTCACCCGCGCCAATCCAGAGTTCACGGCGGCCGCCAGATCCTTCGTGCATTCGGGGGGCAAGCTGCTGGGCTATGTCTATACCGGCTACGGCTCGCGCTCGATCAGCAAGGTCAAGGGCAACATCGACAAGTACCTCAGCCTCTACGGCACGGGGCTCGTGAGCGGCTTCTTCATCGACGAGATGTCTTCGGCACCCGGCCGGCTGGCCTACTACCGGCAACTCTTCGACTACATCAAAAGCAAGGGCGCCACCCTGCGCGTGGTGGGCAACCCGGGCACGGTGCCCGACGCGGCCTACGCCGCGGTGGCCGATACCCTCGTGACCTTCGAGAACCGGCAGGCCAGCTTTGCCGACTACGACCCCCGCGCCACCGGCGGATGGCTCTATCAACTGGCCAACAGCCGCCAGAACGCCCTGGTGCACGACGCAGCCAACTGCGCCGCCATGCAGGCATCGGTGCGGGCCGCTGCCACGGCGCGCATGAACAGCGGCGTGATCTATGTGACGGACGACACCTTCGATCCCGACACCCAGGAGGACAATCCCTGGGACACGCTGCCGGCCTACTGGACACAGTTGCTGGGCACCGTGGATGCCGTGAACCGGGGCGCCACCCTGCCCACTTGCTGACCCGCCGCTGGCACCGACACGCCTGCAAACCGACAATCGCCAAAACGCGCTGCCACCATCCCTCCCGCACTGCACTGCTCCGCCCAAGGAAACCACCATGCAACGCCTTCCCGCTCACACCCCCTCCCGCATCGCCCGAATCTCCCGCTGGTGCGGCTTGTCCCTGGCCGCGCTGCTGGCCGCCTGTGGTGGCGGTGGCGGAGGCGGCGCCAGCGACCCGACGGCGCCGACGACACCGACCACCGTCGCCATCACCCTGACCGCGCCCGAAGCCGAGGCCGTCTTCACAGCCACGGCTGCGCTGTCGGTCACGGCCCGCGTCACGGTGAACGGCGTGGACGCGGCCGACGGCACGGCGGTGAATTTTTCCGCCTCGCCCGGCCCGTTCGCGACCACGGGCACCACCCGCGCAGGCGTGGCGACCGCCACCCTGTCCGGCGCTGCGACCGGCCGCCAGGAGATCAGCGCGACCACCTCCGTGTCCGGCCAGTCGGTCACCGCCACGCGCGTGGTCTACCTGCGCCCCGCCCCGGCAGCGCTGGAGGTGCTGGTGCCGGCGTACTTCCACCCGGCCTCCAGCCAGGGTTGGGCCCTGCTGGCCAGCGGGGCGGCGGCCAACCCGGCCGTCTCGGTGACGGCCATCCTGAACCCCGACAACGGCGTGTTCACCACCGCGGAGACGAGCTACGTCAGCGCCGTCAACGCGTTCGTTTCGGCGGGTGGCAAGGTGGTGGGCTACGTGTACACCGGCTATGGCACGGGTTCACGCTCGCTGGCCAGCATCAAGGCCAACATCGACAACTACATCGCGCTCTTCGGGCGCGGGGCGATCAGCGGCATCTTCCTGGACGAGATGGCCTCCGAAACCACGCGGCTGGACTTCTACCGCGAGATCTACAGCTACATCAAGGCCAAGGACGCAAGCCTGCGCGTGATCGGCAATCCCGGCATGGTGCCGGCCGCGGGCTACGCCGCGGTGGCCGACGTGCTGGTCACCTTCGAAGGCCGCAACGTCACCTATGCCAGCTACGACCCACGAACCACACCCTGGCTGTACACGCTGGCCAACAGCCGCCAAAGCTCGCTGGTGCACAACACCGCGACCTGCGCCGACATGCAGCGGGCCGTGCAGTCGGCGGCATCGAACCGCTACAACGCCGGCCCCATCTACATGACGAACCTCGAGTACGACCCCGTGGCCGATGTCGGCAACCCCTGGGATGCCCTGCCGTCGTACTGGACGGGCCTGCTGCAGACGGTGACGGCGGTGAACCAGGGGCGGGCTCTGCCAGGCTGCTGAATCGACATCGGCCACGCCACGCCAAGGCCCTGGAACGAAAAACGGCTCCCTTTACCGGGAGCCGTAAAACGTTGGCGCTGCGAACTCTTGGCGCTGAAAAGGCGAATCAGCCGGCCAAGCCTACAGCGGCCTTGCCGCGCATCACGCGACGCCGTTCAATTCGTCGGCACGCGTTTGCGCCGCCGTGAAATCCAGATCGCCGGAATAGATCGCGCGGCCGCAGATCACGCCTTCGATGCCTTCGTCCTCCACCGCGCACAGCTGCTCGATGTCGGCCATGTTGGCCAGGCCGCCCGAGGCGATGACCGGAATGGTGAGCGATTGCGCCAGCTTGACGGTGGCTTCGATGTTGATACCCGAGAGCATGCCGTCGCGGCCGATGTCGGTGTAGATGATGGACTCGACGCCCCAGTCCTCGAACTTCTTGGCCAGGTCAACGACCTCATGGCCCGTGAGCTTGCTCCAGCCGTCGGTGGCGACCTTGCCGTCCTTGGCATCCAGGCCGACGATGATGTGCCCGCCGAAAGCGCTGCAGGCGTCTTTCAGGAACCCGGGGTTCTTCACGGCGGCGGTGCCGATGATCACGTAGCGCAGGCCGCCGTCGATGTATTTCTCGATCGTGTCCAGGTCACGGATGCCGCCGCCGAGCTGCACCGGGATGTCGTCGCCGACTTCCTTCAGGATGGACTTGATGGCCGTGTAGTTCTTGGGCGTGCCGGCAAATGCGCCGTTCAGGTCCACGAGGTGCAGCCGGCGCGCCCCGGCGACGACCCATTTGCGCGCCATGGCGGCCGGGTCTTCTCCGAAAGTGGTCGACTGGTCCATATCGCCTTGCTTGAGGCGCACGCAGTGTCCGTCCTTGAGGTCGATGGCGGGGATGAGCAGCATGATGGAAAGGCTAGGAGTTGCCAGGCCGGGCCACAGGACCGGCAGGGGGGTTGATGGATCAGGGATTCCAGTGAAGGAAATTGCGATAGAGCGCCAAGCCGTGCTCCGCGCTCTTTTCCGGATGGAATTGCGTGGCAAAAATATTATCGCGCGCAATGGCTGCTGCAAAGGGGCCGCCGTAATCGGCCTCGCCCGTGCAATGCGCGGCATCCAGCGGACGCGCGTAGAAGCTGTGCACGAAATAGAAGTAGCTCTGGTCCGGCACGCCGGCCCACACCGGGTGCACGGCGGCGCCGTGGCGCATCTGGGCCACGCGGTTCCAGCCCATCTGGGGCACCTTGTAGCGGCTGCCGTCGGGCTGCAGGCGGCCGCCCAGGTCGAACTTGCGCACGTCGCCGTGGATCAGCGACAGGCCCGGCGTGTCGCCTTCGGCGCTGCGATCGAGCAGCATCTGCATGCCCACGCACACGCCGAACATCGGCTTGGCCGCGGCAGCCTCCATCACCGAGGCTTGAAGGCCCGACTCGCGCAGCTCGCGCATGCAGTCGGGCATGGCGCCCTGCCCCGGCAGCACCACCCGCTGCGCAGCGCGCACTTCCTCGGGCTGCGAGGTGACGACCACCGTCCACCCGGTGCCTTCGGCCGCGGCCTGAACGGCCTGCGAAACGGAGCGCAGGTTGCCCATGCCGTAGTCCACGACGGCCACGGTTTTTGCTTCACTTTTCATAGCTGCTTGCGCATATTGGATAAGCGCTGGATGCCAATTTGGCTCAAACCTTAAAGGGACCCTTTGGTGGAGGGGATGACACCGGCCGCGCGGGGGTCGCGCTCCAGCGCGGCGCGCAGCGCGCGGGCGAAAGCCTTGAACACCGTCTCGCACTGGTGGTGGGCATTGATGCCCTTGATGTTGTCGATGTGCAGCGTAACGCCCGCGTGGTTCACGAAGCCCTGGAAAAATTCGTACGTGAGCTGCGTGTCGAACCCGCCGATGCTGCCGGCCGTGAAAGGAATGTGCAGATGCAGGCCCGGGCGGCCCGAGAAATCGACCACGACCCGCGACAGCGCTTCGTCCAGCGGCACATAGGCGTGGCCGTAGCGGCGAATGCCCTTCTTGTCGCCCACGGCCCGCGCGAACGCCTGGCCGAGCGTGATGCCCACGTCTTCCACCGTGTGGTGGCCGTCGATGTGCAGATCGCCCTCGCATTCGATGCGCAGGTCGATCAGGCCGTGGCGCGCGATCTGGTCGAGCATGTGGTCGAAAAAGCCGATGCCCGTGGACAGGCGGGCTTCGCCCGTGCCGTCGAGGTTCACGCGCACATGGATGCGGGTTTCGGCCGTGTTGCGCGACACCTCCGCGATGCGGTCGGCATCGGGGTTGTCGGACGGGACGGAAGGAACGAGTGCAGAAGAGGTCATAGGGAGGCCTGGAGCGCGGCGAGCATCTGGGCGTTGTCGGCCGCGTTGCCGACCGTCAGGCGCAGGCAGTTGGCCAGCAATGGGTGCATTGTAGAAACGTTCTTGACGAGCACCTTGCGGGCTTTCATGCCCTCGAAGGTGCGGGCGGCATCGGCCACGCGCAGCAGCACCATGTTGGCCTCGCTGTCCCAGGCTTTCTCCACGCCGGGCAAGGCGCGCAACGCGGCCAGCAGCGCGGTGCGCTCCTGGCGCAGTTCGGCGGCCTGGGCCGCGAAGACCTCGGCATGTTCGAGCGCGAACAGCGCCGCCTCGCAGTTGAGCACGCTCACGTTGTAGGGCGGACGCACCTTGTCGATCTCGGCCGCCAGCGCAGCCGGGGCGATGAGATAGCCCAGCCGCACGCCGGCCAGGCCGAACTTGCTGAGCGTGCGCATCAGCAGCACGTGCGTGTTGCGGGCGGGCTCGGCCCGCATGCGGTCGATCCAGGTGCGGCTGGCGAAGGGCTGATAGGCCTCGTCCATCACCACGAGGCCGCCCACGGCGCCTGCCGCGTCGATGATGCGCTGCACGGCGCCTTCGTCCCACAGCGTGGCGGTGGGGTTGTTGGGGTAGGCGATGTAGGTGATGGCCGGGCGGTGCCGGGCGATGGCGGCGAGCATCGCGGGCTCGTCGAGTTCGAAGTCCGCCGTCAACGGCACGCCGACGAAATCAAGCCCCTGCAGCTGGGCGCTCAAGGGGTACATGACGAAGCCGGGCATGGGCGCGAGCATGGTGGCGCGCTGGCCCGCGCCGGGCTGGGCGCAGGCAAGCGCCAGCAAGGTGATGAGCTCGTCGGAACCATTGCCAAGCACCATCGCGTGTCCGGCCGGCATGCCGGCATAGGCCGCCAGCGCGGCCTTCAGATCGGCGATGCGGTCGCCGGGATAGCGGTTGAGCGCCAGCGCACCCAGGCGCTCGCCCAGGGCCGACTGCAAGGCCGCCGGCAGACGAAAGGGGTTTTCCATCGCGTCCATCTTCAGCATGCCTGACGAAGGCTGCACGGCATAGGAATGCATGGCGCGCACGTCGGGGCGGATGCGGTCAAGGGCGCCACAAGCCGGCAAGGGGGCGCTGGCAACGGCGGCGGCGGTGGGCGTGGCGGTGCTCGTCATTCGGCGGTGTCCAGTTCGTGCGGGGCGATGAGAAAGGGATTGATGGGGCGCACGGCGTCCATGGGCTGGTCGTGCGGCAGGGCTTCGGTCAGCAGATAGCGGCAGCCTTGCTGGTGCGCGGAAGAGAGGATGAGCGCATCCCAATAGCCCAGGCCGTAGCGGTCCTGCAGGTCCCACGCGCCATCGACGGTGTAGGCATCCAGGTGCGGCGGCTGCCACACGCGAAAGCGCCGCACCTGCGCGCGCACCTGCTGCAGCACGTGCGGCCCGCGAAAGCGCTGGATGGCCTGGTTGTAAAGCTCGTTGAGCACCTGCGAGCTCACGCGCCCGCTGCGCGTCTGCCAGCAAAACGCAAGCCACTCGCGGGCCCGCGCCTGCCGGGCCGGATCGCGGTCGTCCACGCTGCACAGCAGCACTTCGGTATCGACAAAGATGGGTACGGTGCTCATCGCCGGAACAGAATCTCACGAGGCACGTAAGGACCATCGGAAGCGCCCCAGCTCTCGAAGCCCAGCGCCTCGCGCATGGCCTGGGCGTAGGCATCTTCCTGGCGCATCTTTTCGGCCAGCCATTCACCCACCAGTCGCGACACGCTGCTGCCCCGCTTGGCGGCTTCCACACGCACCCATTCGGCGGCTGCGTCGTCCATGGTGATGGTCACGTTCTTCATGGGCGAAATGCTACACGAACTTCGTGGAGCACGAAGCTCGTGCGGAATGAACTAATACGCAGTTTTAGTTACCGAGGCGATTTCAACTCAGTTTGCGACAGCAGCTACAAGCATTTCGCAGAAGGATTTATCAAATTCTCTTACCCAAGAATTCTATGGAGTCAAGAGCAAGGTGATCGCCGCGCTCAAGATGATCCCTGATCAAACGGCCCAGGGCATGTACTACATCAACACTGCTGCGCAATCTTGGCAGGACGAGCTGCGTGACGCCATCGAGCAGAAGAAAGTAGAGGCTGGCCGTGCCATCGACCGAGGCGTGAGAGACTGGCTATGCCGCATCACGTGCGTGCGCTACTGAAAAACCACGACTGCGATGAACGATATCAAGCAAATCCGAAGGCTTCTCGTGTGGGGCATTCCGCTGTACATAGGGCTGATCATTGGCTCCGCTTTGATGGTGGCCTACATCCTCGTTCCCACGGTCGCTGCCATTGCAGTGCAGGCTCCAGCGGTCCGGATTGCACCTGGCGCACAGTTAGCCCCGTTCATCGCACTTTTTTGCCTGCTAGGCATCGTGGTGGGCGTGATGCGAGCAATACCCTGCAGTGACCGCCTCATCAAGAAGTTTGAGTTGGCAGCCAATGCCGCGGTCGTCGCGAGCGGGATTGCTTTGCTGCTGGTCCCCGTTACCTCCGTGGTACAGCGCTTCTACATGCCAAGCCTAGGCTACTCGGTTTGCTCGGAACTGCAGGGCAACCCGACCATGTGGTTCACCGATTGGGTCCGCGACTCAGCTTGGTGCGTCAAGGGCAAAAGCCTGGATTGGGTGAACGACCAGGCTGGCTCGACCACCGGGCGCGTCACTCCGCAGGCCCCGCAGTCAACGCAATACCTCAGGCGCACAAAGAGCGAACGCAGGATGACCCGGGTCAGGACTTGATCCGCATCTCCGCCGCCCGCGCGTGGGCCTGCAGGCCCTCGCCATAGGCCAGTTCGGCGGCGATCTTGCCCAGCGTCTGGGCGCCGGCTTCGCTCACTTCGATCAGGCTGCTGCGCTTTTGAAAGTCGTACACGCCCAGCGGCGATGAGAAGCGGGCCGTGCCGCTGGTGGGCAGCACGTGGTTGGGGCCGGCGCAGTAGTCGCCCAGCGATTCGCTGGTGTAGGCCCCGAGAAAGATCGCTCCGGCGTGGCGCAGCAGCGGCTCCCAGCGGTGCGGGTCACGGCTCGACACTTCCAGATGCTCCGGCGCGATGCGGTTGCTGATGGCGCAGGCCTCTTCCATGTCGCGGGTGAGGATCAGCGCGCCACGGCCGCTGAGGCTCTTGGCGATGATCTCGGCGCGGGGCATGGTGGGCAGCAACTGGTCGATGGCCGCTTGCACCGCGTCGATGTAGGCGGCGTCGGGGCTCAGCAAGATGGACTGCGCCAGTTCGTCGTGTTCGGCCTGGCTGAACAGGTCCATGGCCACCCAGTCGGGCGGCGTGGAGCCATCGGCCAGCACCAGGATTTCGCTCGGGCCCGCGATCATGTCGATGCCCACGGTGCCGAAAACGCGCTTCTTGGCGCTCGCCACATAGGCGTTGCCGGGGCCGGTGATCTTGTCCACCTTCGGCACGGTGGCCGTGCCATAGGCCAGCGCGGCCACGGCCTGTGCGCCGCCCAGGGTGAAGGCGCGGGTCACGCCGGCCACGTGGGCGGCGGCCAGCACCAGCGGGTTTCTCGCCCCTTGCGGCGTGGGCACCACCATGATGATCTCGCCCACGCCGGCCACGTGCGCGGGAATGGCGTTCATCAGCACGCTGGACGGGTATGCGGCCTTGCCGCCGGGCACGTAGATGCCCACGCGGTCGAGCGGCGTGACCTTCTGGCCCAGCAAGGTGCCGTCTTCGTCGCGGTAGCTCCAGCTTTCGCCGCTCGCCCGCTTCTGGGCTTCGTGGTAGCGGCGCACCCGGGCGGCGGCGGCCTCCAGGGCCTCGCGCTGCGCTGCGGGAATGGCGTCGAAGGCGGCTTTCAGTTCGTCCTGCGACAACTCCAGCGCGGCCATGGAATCGACGGCCAGGCCGTCGAAGCGCCGGGTGTATTCCAGCACGGCGTCGTCGCCGCGGGCCTGCACGTCTGCCAGGATGTCGGCCACGCGCTGCTCGATGGCGGCATCGGTCTCTGCGGACCAATGCAGGCGGTCCCGGAAAGCGGTCTCGAAATCGGCGCTATCGGTACGCAAACGAACAGGCATGGCTTTCATGTTTTTTCTGTCTCGATCTCTATGGCGAAAAGGAAGGAAGAACCGCCGGGCTTTACTCGGTCTCTGCCGACACGTCGCCCGTCTTGCGGTTGTACTTGAGCGTGATCTTGTCGAGTTCGCAGAGGTTGAAACCCTCCCGCTCGACTTACGACGAATCGTCGGTGAACACGACCTTGATGTCCTGCACGCAGTGCTTGGTGTCGCCGAACTTGAACTTGCGCGATGCGCCGTTCACCCGTGGGTTGCGGCCCAGGCGGTCGCTGCCCCATTTTTTCTCGACGCAGCCCGGATTCTGACGTCTCTTGGACACGTCGGGGGACCGATCTGGGGGGTGCGGACAACGTCACTGGCCCGAGGGAATGACCGACGCGAACGCATCGATGATGCGGCGCAGCGGCACCTGCTTGAGTTTGAGCGCTGCCTGGTTCACCACCAGGTGCGAGCTGATGTCCATGATCCGCTCCACCTCCACCAGGTGATTGGCCTTGAGCGTGTTGCCGGTGGACACCAGATCGACGATGGCATCGGCCAGCCCGGTCAAAGGCGCCAGTTCCATGCTGCCGTAGAGCTTGATCATGTCCACGTGCACGCCCTTGGTGGCGAAGAAATCGCGTGCGATCGACGTGTACTTGGTCGCCACCTTCAGGCGCGAGCCCTGCTTGACCGCGTGCGCATAGTCGAAGTCGGCGCGAACGGCCACGCTCACGCGGCACTTGGCGATCTGCAAGTCCAGCGGCTGGTACAGCCCATGCGCGCCATGCTCGATGAGCGTGTCCTTGCCCGTCACGCCCAGGTCGGCGCCGCCGTACTGCACGTAGGTCGGCACGTCGGAGGCGCGCACCAGCACCACGCGCACGGCGGGGTCGTTGGTGGGCAGGATCAGCTTGCGCGATTTCTCGGGGTCTTCCAGCACCTCGATGCCGGCGGCCGCCAGCATGGGCAGGGCCTCATCGAAGATGCGGCCCTTGGACAAGGCGAGAGTGATCATGGTCATACGTGTGAAGAAGAGATGAGCCCGGCCGCAAGGCGCCAGCAGGCCGGCAGGCGGCTCATGCCGCCCTTTCGATGTCGGCGCCCAGGCCGCGCAGCTTGGCTTCCATGCAGTCGTAGCCGCGGTCCAGATGGTAGATGCGGTCCACCACGGTCTCGCCATCGGCCACGAGGCCCGCGATGACCAGGCTGGCGGAGGCGCGCAGGTCGGTGGCCATCACCGTGGCGCCCGACAGGCGGGCCGAGGCACTGCCCAGGCCCTCGATCACCGCGACCTTGCCATCGGTCTGGATGCGCGCACCCAGGCGCACCAGTTCGTCAACGTGCATGAAGCGGTTTTCGAAAATCGTTTCGGTGACCGTGGCCGTGCCTTGCGCCACCACGTTCAGCGCCATGAACTGCGCCTGCATGTCGGTGGGAAACCCCGGGTATTCAGTGGTGCGAAAGCCCTGGGCCCGCAGCTGCGCGGCCCCGGCGCTCTTCACGCGGATGCCGTCGGCCTCGGCCTGCACCTGCACGCCGGCTTCGCGCAGCTTCTCGATCACGGCGTCCAGGTGGTCGGCCCGGCCGTGGCGCAGCAACGCCTCGCCGCCGGTGGCCGCCACGGCGCACAGGAACGTGCCGGCCTCGATGCGGTCGGCCACCACGCGGTGCGTGGCGCCGTGCAGCCGCTCCACGCCCTGGATTCGGATGCGGCTGGTGCCGTGGCCTTCGATCTTCGCGCCCATGGCGATCAGCATCTCGGCCAGGTCGGAAATCTCGGGCTCCTGCGCGGCGTTCTCCAGCACCGTCTCGCCCTCGGCCAGCGTGGCGGCCATGAGGAAGTTCTCGGTGCCGGTCACCGTGACCATGTCGGTGGTGATGCGCGCGCCCGTGAGGCGGGTGCGCCCCGCCGGCAGCCTGGCGATCATGTAGCCATGCTCCACGAGGATCTCGGCGCCCATGGCCGTGAGCCCCTTGATGTGCTGGTCCACCGGCCGCGAACCGATGGCGCAGCCGCCCGGCAGCGACACGGTCGCTTCGCCGAAGCGCGCCAGCAGCGGACCGAGTGCGAGCACCGAGGCGCGCATGGTCTTGACCAGCTCGTACGGCGCCTCGGGCGTGGAAAGCGCACTGGCATCGATGCGCACGGTGCCGTCGGCAGACCGCTCGGCCGCCACGCCCATGTTGCGGATCAGCGTGAGCATGGTCGCCACGTCCTGCAGCTGGGGCACGTTCAGCAGCGTGACGGGATCGGCCGTGAGCAGCGCCGCGCACAGTTCGGGCAGGGCGGCGTTCTTGGCGCCGGAAACCAGCACCTCGCCATGCAGCGCGCGGCCGCCGCGAATCAGGAGTTTGTCCATGGCATTGAGCCCGATGTTTCAGTCAAAAGTGCCACCAGCGCAATGAATACGCCGGCATATAGCTATTAAAAAGTGAGCAATGATGCGTGCGAGCGTCAGGCGCCCTGCGCGGCCCACTCGGCCGGCGTGAAGGTCTTCATCGACAGCGCATGCACCTCGTCGGTCTGCATGCGGGTGCCCAGCGTGGCGTACACCCGCTGGTGGCGCTGGATGGCGCGCTTGCCCTCGAACTCGGCCGAGACGATGGTGGCGTACCAATGGCGGCCATCGCCTTCCAGGTCGATGTGGTCGCAGGCCAGGCCAGCGCTGATGAGGTTTTTGAGTTGGTCTGCAGTCATGTCAGTGATCCATTGCGTTGTGCAGGCCCCGCAGCGAAGGCGGCCGGTGCCGCCCCGGCCGTCTCGGCGGGCCCACGGCGGCGGGCCACGAAGCGGTTCAAGGGAGGTGGGCGGCTCATGACCGGGCTCATGACCGGATCTTGTAGCCGGTGCGCAGCAGGTGCATGGCCAGGGCGCTCACCAGCAGCCAGGCGATGCCCACGATCCCCAGGCTCAGCCACGGCGAAGTGTCGCTCTGGCCGAAGAAGCCGTAGCGAAAGCCATCGATCATGTAGAAGAACGGGTTCAGATGGCTCACCGTCTGCCAGACCGGCGGCAGCGACTGGATGGAATAGAACACGCCCGACAGGAACGTCATGGGCACGATCACGAAGTTCTGGAACGCCGCCATCTGGTCGAATTTGTCGGCCCACAGCCCGGCGATCAGCCCCAGCGTGGACAACAGCGCCGCACCCAGCAGGGCGAAAGCCAGGATCCACAGCGGCGCCGCGAACTCCGGCCGCGCGAACGCGAGCGTCACCACGAACACACCCAGCCCCACGACCAGCCCGCGTACGATGGACGAGCCCACGTAGGCCACGAACCAGGCCCAGTGCGACAGCGGCGTGAGCAGCACGAACACCAGGCTGCCCATGATCTTGCTCTGCACCAGGCTGGACGAACTGTTGGCGAAGGCGTTCTGCAGAATGCTCATCATCACCAGGCCCGGAATCAGGAAAGCCGTGTAGCTGATGCGGTCGTACACCTTCACGTGGTCTTCCAGCACATGGCCGAAGATCAGCAGGTACAGCACGGCCGTGAGCACCGGTGCGGCCACGGTCTGGAAGCTCACCTTCCAAAAGCGCAGCACTTCTTTGTAGAAGAGGGTCTGCCAGCCGGTCACAGGCGCACCCCGCCTTCGGCCGTGGCCTCGGGCCCTTCGGGTGGCGCGGGCTCGCGCGCCGGATCGGGGTAGCTGCCCTGCGCCATCACGTTGAGGAACACGTCCTCCAGGTCGGCCTTGCGGATCTCCACGTCATGCACGGTGACGCCCGCAGCGCGCAGCACGGCCAGGTGGCGTTCGATGTCCTGCGCGTCCTGGGCGGGCAGCTGCACCACGCGGCCGGTCACCCGGGCAACGGCCGCCAGGGCGGGCGGCAGCGCATCGTCGGTCTTGAAACGCATCACGTTCGTGGAGGCGCCCTGCAGCAGGTCGGAGGTGGTGGACAGTGCCACCATGCGACCGCGCTTGAGCATGGCGATGCGGTTGCACAGCGCCTCGGCCTCTTCCAGGTAATGGGTGGTGAGCAGCACCGTGTGGCCTTCCTTGTTCAGGCGGGCGACGAAGTGCCACAGCGTCTGGCGCAGCTCGACGTCCACGCCCGCGGTGGGCTCGTCCAGCACGATGATCGGGGGTTTGTGCACCAGCGCCTGGGCGACCAGCACGCGGCGCTTCATGCCGCCCGAGAGCTGTCGCATGTTGGATGTGGCCTTGTCGGCCAGCCCCAGGTTTTCCAGCAGCTCGTCGATCCAGGCGTCGTTGTTCTTCACGCCGAAGTAGCCGGACTGGATGCGCAGGGCCTCGCGCACATTGAAGAAGGGATCGAACACCAGTTCCTGCGGCACCACGCCCAGCTTGCGGCGTGCGGCGGCGAAATCGGTTTGCACATCGCTGCCCTGCACGCGCACATGGCCACTGGTGGCCCGGGCGAGGCCGGCAAGAATGCTGATGAGGGTGGTCTTTCCCGCGCCGTTCGGGCCGAGAAGGCCGAAGAACTCGCCCTCCTCGATGTCCAGGCTGACATGGTCGAGCGCCTGGAAGGGGCCTTTGGGCGTGGAATAGGTCTTGGAGACGGACTGGAAGGAGACTGCGGGCATGGGAGCCGGGGATTTTACGGCGTGCCGGCAACCGGTGCCCGCGCAAGGCGATGGGAAAGCGATGGGAATGAGAATTCAGCGCAAAAGGCCCGCATTGGACGCGGCCACGCGGACGGTGTGAACGGATCAGGCCCGTACAAGGCCCGGGCCCGCCTATCCGCGCAGGCCGGTTCTTCCATGCACGGGCCGTCTGTCCGGCGCCTCAGGCAGCCGGCAGCAGCTCGCCCACGCCGTACAGGCCGGCGAGCTTTTGCAGGCCCTCTGGCAGCGACTTGACCTCGAAGCGCTTGCCTTCCAGCAGCGCCGCGCGGCGGCAGCCCAGCAGCACGGAAAGCGCCGACGAATCGAACGTGGCCAGCGCGCTGGCATCCACCACCAGCAGCTCGTCGCGGTTGGCCTTCAGGCCCTGCAGCAGCATGCGCAGGCTCGCATTGGCCTGGGCATGGGTCAGTTCCGAGGGAAGCACCAGCATGGCGGTTGTCCGTCAGAGCCGGCGGTCAGCCGCCCTTGGCAGCGTTGGCGGCGTTGGTCTTGTTGCGGGCCACCAGCGATTCGATCAGTCCATCCACGCCCTTGGCGTTGATCTCCTGCGCGAACTGGCCGCGGTAGGTTTCGACCAGCCACACGCCCAGCACGTTCAGGTTGTAGATCTTCCAGCCGGCGCCATCGCCGGGCGTCTTTTCCAGGCGGTAGTCGAGCTGGACCGGCTCGCCACGGCCCTGGATCTCGGTGCGCACCAGCACGTCCTTGTCGTCGGCCGCCATGCGCAGCGGCTTGACGGTGATGGTCTGGTCGTTGACCTGGCTCAGTGCGCCGGAGTAGGTGCGCACCAGCAGCGTCTTGAATTCTTCCTGCAAGCGCTTTTGCTGGTCGGGGGTGGCCTGGCGCCAGCCCGGGCCCACGGCAGCGGCGGTCATGCGGCGGAAGTTGACGTGCGGCAGGATGGTCTTGTCGACCAGCGCCATGATCTTGTTCACGTCGCCGGCCTTGATGCTCTTGTCGTTGCGCACGGTGTCCAGCACATCGGCCGACAGGCGCTTGACCAGCGCATCGGGCGCCTCTTCGGCGGCCAGGGCGGCGAGCGGTGCGCCCAGCCACAGCACGGCGGCGGTGCAAAGGGCGGCTTGGCTCAGGGTGCGTCGATTCATCATGGTGTGTTTCCTTCATCGGGTGCGCCAGGGCGGCGCCCCTTCGATTCATTCATTTTCGGGTCGGGCCGGCGCACAGATGCGTCGGTCCGGTGCACGGATGCAAGCAACTGCAACCGCGCCACGCAAGGGCCGGGCGCCTCAGCGCGCCGGCTCTTCGGGCAGCTTGCCGCCACCGTCGTCGTATTCTTCGTCGCCATTGCTGGCCGGCGCGCCGCCTTCCTGGCTGCGTACCTGTAGGAACACGTCCCGCGTGAAGCTGTATTTGTCGAGTGCCGCCGTGTCCAGCACCGAGCTGGCGCGCAGCAGGTTGGCGCGGATGTTCACCACGCGCAGGGCATACAGCGAATTGCGCGCCGACACCGGGTCCACGTACGAGACGAGGTCACCCTTGGCATCGACCGGCAGCGCGAGCGTGTCGCGCACGGTGGAAGGACCGAGCAGCGGCAGCACGAGGTAAGGACCGGTGGGAATGCCCCAGTGGCCGAGCGTGAGACCGAAGTCCTGCTTGGCACGGTCCACGCCCATTTCGCTGGCCACGTCGAAGACGCCGCCCAGGCCGAACACGGTGTTCACGTTGAAGCGCACCAGGCTGTTGAGCGCACCCTCGACGCGCAATTGCAGCAGGTTGTTCACGAAAGACCAGGCATCGCTCAGGTTGGCAAAGAAGTTGCTGACGCCGGTGCGTACCGGCGCGGGCGTGACGTCCCGGTAGGCCGTGGCGACGGGCTTCAGGATGATCGAATCCACGTTCTCGTTGAAATTCGTCATGCTGCGGTTGTAGGGCTCCAGCGGGTCACGCGGGTTGGCCCCCGGACCGCTCGCGCAGCCCGTCAGGAAGAGCGCGCCCAGTGCGAGTGCGCCGCCATGGGCCAGGGCCCTTTTCATGGTCGTTGTCGTCATTTTTTGCCACCTGTGCTGGAGGGCGCGGCGCTGCTGCTGCCACCGCTGCCTTCTGCCTTGCCGTATAGAAATTGTCCGATGAGGTTTTCCAGCACCACAGCCGACTGGGTGGAGGATATCTTGTCGCCTTCGGCCAGATTGGCCTCGTCGGCACCGGCCTGGATGCCGATGTACTGGTCGCCGAGCAGGCCGCTCGTGAGAATCTTGAGCGAGCTGTCCTTGGGGAAGGCATAGCGCTTTTGCAGCTCCAGCGTCACCTTGGCCTGAAAGCTCTTGTCGTCGAAAGTGATGGACTGCACGCGGCCCACCACCACGCCGGCGCTGCGCACCGCCGCCTGGGGCTTCAAGCCGCCGATGTTGTCGAACAGGGCCGTGATCTGGTAGCCGGTCTGGAAGTTCAGCCGGAGCAGGTTGGCCGACTGCAAGGCCAGAAAGACCAGCGCCGCCCCGCCCAGCAGGACGAACAGGCCGACCCAGATATCGTTCTTGGAATGCTGCATGGTGTGTGTTTTCCTAGCGGGCCCGGCGTGCGGCCCCATCAAATACTGAACATCAGGGCGGTGAGGACGAAGTCCAGCCCCAGCACGGCGAGCGACGCCATCACCACCGTGCGCGTGGTGGCCCGCGACACGCCTTCGGGCGTGGGCTTGGCCAGATACCCTTGCAGCAGCGCGATGAAGGTGACGGTGACGCCGAACACGAGGCTCTTGAGCACCCCGTTGCCCACGTCCTTCCACACGTCCACGCCGCCCTGCATCTGGCCCCAGAAGGCGCCGCCGTCCACGCCGATCATGAGCACGCCCACGATCCAGCCGCCGATCACGCCCACCGCGCTGAACACGGCGGCCAGCAGCGGCATGGTGAACACGCCGGCCCAAAAGCGCGGAGCCAGAATGCGGCGCACCGGATCGACGGCCATCATTTCCATGGCCGAGAGCTGCTCGCCCGCGCGCATCAGGCCGATCTCGGCCGTGAGCGAGGTGCCCGCGCGGCCGGCGAACAGCAGCGCGGTGACGACCGGGCCCAGCTCGCGCACCAGCGACAGCGCCACCAGAAGGCCCAGCGATTCGGCCGAGCCGTAGCGCTGCAGCGTGTAGTAGCCCTGCAGGCCGAGCACGAAGCCCACGAACAGGCCCGACACGGCAATGATGGACAGCGAATAGTTGCCCAGGAAATGGATCTGGTCGCGCACCAGCCCGGGCCGCTGCAGCGTGGCGCCGAAGAGGCCGATCAGGCGCACGAACAGGCGCGACGCACGGCCCACGCCCGCCAGCTGGCTGCGCACGGCAAAGCCCACGTCGGAAGGACGCCACCAGCTCATCGCGCACCTCCGGGAGTGGGGCCGAAATCGTTATCGATGTCCGGGCCGGGGTAATGGAAAGGCACGGGCCCGGTCGGCAGCGCATGCACGAACTGGTGCACCAGCGGGTCCTTGCTGGCGCGCACTTCTGCGGGCGTGCCCTGCGCGGCAACGGTGCCGGGGCCGAGCACGATCACGTGGTCGGCCACGCGGAAGGTCTCTTCCACGTCGTGCGAGACGATCAGGGTGGTGAGGCCCATGGCGTCGTTGAGCTGGCGAATGAGCTGGGCGGCGATGCCCAGCGAGATGGGATCGAGCCCGGCGAAGGGCTCGTCATAAAGAATGAGTTCGGGATCGAGCGCGATGGCCCGGGCCAGTGCCACGCGCCGTGCCATGCCGCCAGAAATCTGGCTGGGCATGAGGTCGCGCGCACCGCGCAGGCCCACGGCATGCAGCTTCATCAGGACGATGTCGCGGATCAGCTCTTCGGGAAGGTCGGTGTGCTCGCGCAGCGGAAAGGCCACGTTCTCGAACACGCTCATGTCGGTGAACAGCGCGCCGAACTGGAACAGCATGCCCATGCGCCGGCGCGCGGCATAAAGGGCTTTGGAATCCATGCGGCCGACGTCCTGGCCGGCGACCAGCACCTCGCCCTGCTGCGCCCGCTGCTGCCCGCCGATGAGGCGCAGCACCGTGGTCTTGCCGCCTCCGGAGGCGCCCATGAGCGCCGTCACCTTGCCACGCGGCACGGACAGCGACACATCGCGCAGGATGACACGCTCGCCGTACGAGAACGTCACGTTGCGCAGTTCGACCAGTTGTGGGTGCTCAGGCATTCAGGGTTTTACGGGATTCGGGAAAAGGGCCGACGGGCGATTGTCGCGGGTAAGGGCAAACCCCGGGCACGCGATGGTAACGCAAACATACATGCATGGATGTTTGCAAAGCCATACAAAAACCGTTTGCTCCGTTTTTTATAGCAACATGCCCTAGCAGTGATTGCGCTGGTGGCCGATTTGGCTTTGATTTTCCAGGACGGCACCCGGTCGGTCAAAGCATGCTGCGAAGAAATGCCTGGGTGCGCGCATGTTGCGGATTGGCGAAAAACTCGGCCGCCGGGGCCGATTCGATCAGTTCGCCCCGGTCCATGAACACCACGCGGTGGGCCACTTCGCGGGCAAAGCCCATTTCATGGGTGACGACCAGCATGGTCATGCGCTCGCGCGCCAGCTCGCGCATGGTGCGCAGCACTTCGCCCGTCAGCTCCGGGTCGAGGGCGGACGTGGGCTCGTCGAACAGCAGGATGTCGGGCTCCATGGCCAGCGCGCGGGCGATGGCCACGCGCTGCTTTTGCCCGCCCGACAGCCGGCCGGGGAAGTTGTCGCGCTTCTCAGACAGGCCCACTTTGGCCAGCAACGCTTCGGCGCGCGCCACGGCGGCCTCGCGCGGCACGCCGCTCACCACCATGGGCGCTTCGATGAGGTTCTGCAGCACGGTCAGGTGCGGGAACAGATTGAACGACTGGAACACCATGCCCATCTTGCGGCAGATGCCCCGCACACGGGCCTCGGGCACGTAGGTGCAGCGGCCCGAGGCGTCGGTGGTGGCCAGCGGCTCGCCCTCGATGGCGATGTCGCCGGCGTCGATGGTTTCCAGATGGTTCAGGCAGCGCAGGAAGGTGCTCTTGCCCGAGCCGGAAGGCCCGATCACCGCCACCACCTCGCCACGGCCCAGCGTGAGCGACACGTCGCGCAGCACCTGCGTGGCACCGAAAGCCTTGTGCAGGCCGCGCGCCTCGATCATCGGCGCGCCGGCGGTGTCATTCGTCGTGTTTGGCATAGCGTTTTTCCAGGCGCTGGAAGCCCCAGGTGAGCACCAGGGTCATGGTCAGATAGAAAGCCGCCGCCACGATGAACGGCGTGGTCGTGAAATCGCGCTGCACGATGCCGCGCGCGGCGCGCAGCAGGTCGTTGAGCGCGAGCACGTAGATCAGCGACGTGTCCTTGACCAGCGTGATCGTCTCGTTGCTCATGGGCGGCAGGATGCGGCGCACCATCTGCGGCAGCACGATGCGGCGCATGGTCTGCCCGTACGTCATGCCCAGCACCTTGGCGCCTTCGTACTGGCCCCGGTCGATGGACTGGATGCCGGCGCGGAAGATCTCGGCGAAATACGCCGCGTAGTTGAGCGCGAAGGCCACCACGGCGGCGGGAAAGTCGGGCAGCCGCACACCGATCACCGGCACGAACGGCAGCGCGAAATAGATGAACAGCATCTGCAGCATGAGCGGCGTGCCGCGCATGAGCCAGATGTAGCCGTTGACCAGCCCCGACAGCGGCGCGAAGCGCGACACCCGGGCCAGCGCCAGCGCGAGGCCCAGCGGCACGGCCAGCACGAGCGTGATGGCGAAGAGCTTCAGGGTGACCGCGGCGCCCTGCGCCATCGGCCCCAGCAGGGAAAGAACGTAATCCATCTATGAGCGACGAGAGTCCATGGCTAAACGACTGCGGCCGGAAAGGCCTGCAGCCTGGGCAACTGGCGCGGCCAGATACCAGCGGCAGCCGCGCAAGGGCCGCCCCGCCGCGCCGGCTGCGGTCCCCCTTCCCGCATCACGCAGTGATGCGAGAGAAGGGTGAAGGGGGAAGGCGCGCAGCGCCTCAGGGGGTTGTTCTTTATTTGACGATGTTCTTGCCGAACCACTGCGTGGCGATCTTGCCGGCCGTGCCGTCTTGCTTCATGTCGGCCAGGGCCTTGTCCAGGCGGCCCTGCAGCGCGGTGTCGTCCTTGCGCACGCCCACGCCGTAGTCTTCGGTGCCGAAGTTCTCGTCCAGCACGGCGTATTCGGCGGGCTTCTTGGCCACGTAGTAGCGGCCCACGACTTCATCGACCACGACGGCTTCCAGGCGGCCGGTGGACAGGTCCATGAGCGCGGTCACGTTGTCGCCGAAGGTCTTGAATTCCTTGAACGACTTGAACACGGCATCTTCCTTCTTGACCGCATCGACCGCGCTGCTGCCCTCCTGCGCGCCCACCACCTTGCCGGCCAGATCGGCCTTGGTCTTGATGGCGGACTTGGCGGACACCACGACGATCTGGTGGTTCTCCATGTAAGGCGCGGTGAAGGCGATGTTCTGCTTGCGCTCGGGCGTGATGGTCAGGCCGTTCCACAGCGCATCGACGCGCTGGCCGGACAGCTCGGCCTCCTTGGCGCTCCAGTCGATCGGCTTGAACTCGACCTCGACGCCCATGCGCTTGGCGGCTTCACGCGCCATGTCGATGTCGAAACCCACCAGCGTGTTCTTCTCGTCGCGAAAGCCCATGGGCGGGAAGTTGTCGTCCAGCCCCACCACGATCCTGGTGACGGCGGCGGGTGCAGCCTGCTGCGCGCTGTCGTTCTTGCCGCAACCGGCCAGCAGGGCGCCCAGGGACATCAATAAAACGGCTGCAATCTTGTTCATGGCTTGAGTGAGTTTTCCAGGGAGACGAAAAGCAAACGCGCGCGGCAGCCTGCAGGGGCAGGCGGCCACGCGCGATGGGAGTGGGTCCAGGGCAATATTGTCTCCGAGACGCGTAAAGCGCCCCAAAGCGCCCCAAAGCGGCACAGGGCGGTGCAGGGCGGTGCAGGGCGGTGCAGGGTGCTCGGGCACTTTGAGTCAAAAAGGGCTCCAGCACAATCAATACGCCGGCATACAGCTACTAAAAGCATAGCAATTCACGACCAGGGGCGGCAGGCTGCAAGCCACCTGGGCCTGGGCACCAAGTGCTTTAACCGAGTCTTCTAAAGCATGCTCACGGAAATTTTCCGCGAGGCCCTCTGCCGGCCCGACCAAAGGCTGTTCAAACACCTTGTTGCATCCTGACGTCTTTCCCGTTTTCGCCTGCAGCTAGCATTCGCACCCAACGAAAACGCAATCTCAAGGGGGGATTGAATGAGCGCTGAATTGGCGGCCACGTTCTTCAACGTCGGCTACGGACAGACCCTGGCCCAGTCCATGGACAAGAACCAGGTGGACGTGCTGGTGCTGACGCAGGGCCAGTACATGAGCATCCTGCAGGACAAGGCCAGGAACAGCGCGGCGCTGGAATTCAGCCTGCGCAAGATGCTGTCCCAATCCACCTTCGGGCAGTACTGGCAGAAAGAGTTCAGCCCGAATGCGGGTGAGCCGTGGGTCGGGCCGGTGGCCCAGGGCGCCAACGACGCTCTCGCCATCACCAAGACGCTGAACGCCATCGGCATTGCCGGCATCGGCAGCTACATCAAGACCACGGCAGCAGGCACGTACATCATCATCAAGGGCTACTCGGCACGGCGCAGCAGTGCGCTGCAAGGCACTCGGTATCTGGCGACCCATCCGAAGATGCTGCAACTGGGCCTGGGCATGAAAAGCCTGCAGGGCATCGCCAAGGGCGGCTTCATGCTGGGCGTGGTCGTGTCAACGGGGATTGAGTTGATGGACTTCATGTTCAATGACGAGAAGACCATGTATGACTTGGTGGGCGGGATCGGCGTGGAGGCCGTCAAAGGCGGCCTGGGGGCGTTGGTCGCCTACGGGCTTGGTGCGTTTTTTGGAGGAATGGTTACTACCGTTGCCGTCCTTCCGCTGGTCTTCATGGCTGTCGTAGCAGTAGGCGCGGGCATCGGCCTGAATGTGCTGGACCGTGACTACAAAATTAAGAGCAACGTGATTGCGGCCCTCAAGACGCTTCCCGAAAACACCGCTCAAGGTCTCTACTACATCGACACCAAGGTGCAATCTTGGCAGGACGAGTTGCGCAATGTCATTGAGCAAAAGAAAGTGGAGATGGGGCGTGCGATTGACACCGGCGTCAAGGATTGGCTTTGCCGAATCTCCTGCAGACGTTATTAGTCATTGGAATCGACTTCAATGCACAACATTCAACAAATCCGACAGGGCTTGATATGGGGTATTCCGCTTTGCTTGGGCGTGGCTGCAGGCTGCATCCTGATGATTTCCCATGAGATCGTTCCGACACTGAAGGCAATCGCGTCAATAGCACCCGCAGTCAGGATTTCTCCTGCTGCACAGTTGGCGCCATTTATCGCCGTTACTTGCCTTATCGGCATGGTGGTGGCTTGCATGCGGGCAATTCCCTGCAGCGACCGCGTAATCAAGAGTTCAGAGCGTGCAGCCAATATTGCGGTGATCGCCAGCGGCGTAGCCTTGTTGATGGTGCCTGTGACTGCAGTGAGTGTGAGGTATTACATGCCGAGTTTGGGCTACACAATCTGTGCGGACTTGCAGGACAACCCCACGATGTGGTTCACCGACTGGGTACGCGATCCAGCATGGTGTGTCAAAGGCAAGAGCCTGGATTGGGTGAACGAGCAGGCGTCAACGCCTCAAGCCAAGCCGTAGCTGCCTTGGCGCTCTTGCATCGTTGGGGCGGTTGGTGGGACCATGGCGACAACCCGGTCGCCAGCGCGGCGAAGGCCAAACCCATTGGCAGGGATCCCCACCAAGTGGCGCTTGTAAGTCGCCCAGGAGATGCCCAACTGCTGCGTCGCCTCCTGCTGCGTGTAGCCCATGGCGGTCTGCAAGGCGAGCAGGTCGTCTGCGATCAGTGCTCTGCCAGGGCTCCGCCCGGCGCCAAGTAATTGCATTCGCCCGGCTGGGCGCCGTAGCGGTACGCATTGATCTGCATGTTGCCGCGCGACATCAGCAAGAGTTAGCTCCGTCGGAGGACTGCTCGACACGCTGCGGGCCTGCAGCCGCCAACGGATGAGATAATGCGACACATTCTCATTCATAGGACTTCCGCCCTTGGCCTCCGTGTCCGCCGCTCACCCTTGCGCTGCGCCCGCCCTCCGGCCGGCCGACGAGATCGGCCGCCTGTACGGAGAGCACCACCGCTGGCTGCTGGGCTGGCTGCGGGCAAAGCTGGGCTGCCCGCACCAGGCGGCTGATCTGGCGCAGGACATCTTCGTGCGCCTGCTGGTGCACCGCCTGGGCAGCGGCTTCGGTGACGGCAGCGATGCCGCCGCCCCGCGCGAGCCCCGCGCCTATCTGGTCACGGTGGCGGGCCGGCTCGTCGCCAACCACTTTCGCCGCCTGTCGCTGGAGCGCGCCTGGCTGGATGCGCTCGCCACGCTGCCCGAGGCGCAGCTGCCATCGGCCGAGCAGCACGCCATGGCCCGCCAGGCGCTGCACCGGCTCGATGCCGCGCTGGCCGGCCTGTCCGATCGCGCGCGGCGGGCCTTTTTGCTGTCGCAGATCGACGGCCAGGACTACGCCCGCGTTGCCGTGGCGCTGGGCGTGACCGAGCGCAGCGTCAAGCGCTACATGGCGCAGGCGTTCGAGGCGTACATCCTGGCGGTGGAGTGAGGTGAGCGGCAGCGCAGAACCGGCCGGCACTGGCGTGGCCCTGCCCCTGGAGCGCCACGCCGTGCGCGCCGCCGCCCAATGGCTGGCGCGGCTGCACAGCGGCCACGCCGATGCGCACGACCAAGCGGCTTGCGAACGCTGGCGCGCGGCGCACCCCGAACACGAGCGGGCCTGGCAGCGCGCGCAGCGCATGCAGGCGCAACTGGGGCTGATCACACCGCCGCTTGCGAATGCCGTGCTGGGCCGCGCGCGCGACACGGGCCGCCGCAGCGCGCTGAGGGCCCTGGGCGGTCTGGTGGTGGCGGTGCCCGCCGCACACCTGGCCTGGCGCCAGTGGGGCCCGGCATGGACGGCCGACCACCGCACCGCGCTGGGTGAGCGCCGCGACATCACCCTGCCGGATGGCACGCGCATCTGGCTCAACACCGACACCGCCATCGACGTGACCTATTCGCCCGCGCAGCGCAGCGTGCGGCTGCTGCGCGGGGAGGTGCTGATCGAAACCGCTGCGCACGCGCAGGCCGCCGCGCCGCGGCCCTTCGTGCTCGCCACGCGCGAGGGCGAACTGCGCCCGCTGGGCACGCGCTTCGTGGTGCGCGACTCGGCCGATGGCTGCGGCCTCACGGTACACGAGGGCGCCGTGGCCGTGCGCACGGCGCAGGGGCTGGCGCGAACGGTGGCGGCGGGCCAGGCGATGCGCTTCACGGCCGGCGAACTGTCGCCCAGCGTGCCGGCCGACCCGTTCACCGGTCGCTGGACCGAGGGGCTGCTGGTGGCGCGCAACCAGCCGCTGGGCGAATTCCTCGGTGAACTGGCGCGCTACCGCGCGGGCATCGTGCAGTGCGACCCGGCCGTGGCCGGGCTGCGCATCGCCGGCGCGTTCCAGATCGACCGCACCGACGCCGTGCTCGACGCCCTGCCCCGCACCCTGCCCGTGCGTGTGGCCTGGCGCACGCGCTACTGGGCTCGGGTGCTGCCGGCCGACGCGCAAGGCTGATGGTGGCCCGCACGCGCGCACTGGCCGGCTCCCTGGCGCTGTGCCTGCTGGCCGCTGCCAACGCACAGGCAGCAGGCCCCGGGCCGCTCGCCATCGATCTGCCGGCAGGGCCGCTGGCCGACCGATTGCCCGCGCTGGCGGCCCAGACCGGCGCCTCGGTGCAGGCCGACGCGACCTTGTTGCGTGGCGTGCAGGCGCCGGGGGTGGCGGGCCGGCTCACGGCGGGCGAGGCGCTTTCACGCCTGCTGGCGGGCAGCGGGCTCGCCGCGGCCGAAGAATCGCCAGGGGTGTTCGTGCTGCGGCGCCAGGCGACGGCCCCGTGGCCTGCGCTCCCTGCTCCCGAGGCCGAGGTGCTGCCCGTGGTGCGGGTGACGGCCCGGCGCGGCGCAGCGCCGGACGAAGGCGTCGAATGGAGCGCTGCTGGCGCCGCGATTCGCACCGACACGCCGTCCCTGGCCGTGCCGCAGGCCCTGTCGGTCGTGTCGCGCCAGTCGCTCGATGCGCTGGGTGCCACGCGGCTGGACCACGCGCTCGATTACGTGCCCGGCGTATCGCGCCAGAACGACTTCGGCGGCACCTGGGACAACGTGGCCGTGCGGGGTTTCGCCGGGCACGAAGACACGGGCATGAGCCTGCTTCGCAACGGCATGGCCGGCAACCGCGGCTACAACGCGCCGCGCGACACGGCCAACGTGGAGCGCTTTGAATTCCTGCGCGGTCCGGTGGCCGCGCTGTACGGCGTGTCCGAGCCCGGCGGCACCATCAATGTGGTGACGCAGCCGGCGCCGTGGGAGCCGCTGCGCACCATCGAATGGAGCCTGGGCCGCTGGAACGCACGGCGTGCCGCGCTCACCCTGGGCGGCCCGCTGGACGTTGACGCCCACGCTGGCGTCAACGGAGACGGAAAAGCAGGCGACGACCCGCCCGCGCCCGCCCGCATCGCCTACCGGCTGACCGCCGTGGCAGAGGACAAGGACAGCTTTCGCGAGCACGTTCGCACGCGCCGCGAAATGCTGGCGCCTGCGCTCACATGGCACTTGGCCGAGGCCACCACGCTGCGCTACGACGGCGAATGGCTGCGCCAGCGCGCGCCGCTGGACAGGGGCGTGGTCGCGCTCGGCGGGCAGTTGGGCACGGTGCCGATCGGCGCGTTCTACGGGGAGCCCGGCGACGGCGACCTCACCATGGTCAACCAGACGCACCAGTGGCTGCTGGAGCATGCGCTGTCGCCGGGCTGGCGCCTGCATGCGGGCCTGATGGCGCGGCGCGGCACGATGCGGGGCACCACCACCTACGGCCACGGCTACGGCGAGGCCCTGGCCGACCTGCAGGCGCGCGGCTGGCTGTGGCGCCAGCGGCGCTGGCGCGACTTCGCGTCGTCCGACCGGTCGGGCCAGATCGATCTGCAGGGCCAGTGGGTGGCCGGTGGGCTGCAGCACACGCTGCTGGCGGGGGCCGAGGCGTTTCGCTTCAGCCTGTCGCAGGTCATGCAGCAGGCACCGGCCAGCGCCTGGGAGAGCGACGGCATCGATGTGCGCCACCCGGTGTACGGGGCCGCGCGGCCGAGCACGCAGGATTTTCTGTCCACCGACGAACGCCAGCGCGGCGTGGGCCTGTACGTGCAGGACCAGATCCAGCTCGCGCCGCAGTGGCAGGCGCTGCTGGGCCTGCGCCACGACCGCTTCCGCCAGGCCGTGGACGACCGGCTGGCCGGCGGCACGCGGCGCCAGGCGCAGGGCGCGTTCTCGCCGCGCGCCGGCCTCACGTGGCTGCCCGTGCCGGGATGGGCGGTGTACGGCAGCGTCGGCGCTTCGTTCCGCCCGAACGTGGGGGTCGATGTGCGAGGCAGCGCGTTCGCGCCCGAGAAGGGCCTGGCGCGCGAACTCGGCGTGAAATGGCAGCCGCCCGAGGGCCGGCTGTCGGCCTCGCTCGCGATCTATGACATCGCCAAGCGCAACGTGCTCGTCACCGATCCGCAGAACCCCGACCACAGCGTGGCGGCGGGGCGCGTGCGCAGCCGGGGCGTGGAGTTCGAACTGACGGGCCGGCCCGTGCCGGGCTGGAACGTCGTGTCCGGCGCGGCCTGGCTGCAGCGGGCCTTGCCGCAGTTTCCGCGCGCAAGCGGCAGCGTGCTGCTGGTGCGCGAGTGGGCGCTGGACGCAGGCGCGGGCGGCACCGGCTCAGGCGGGCACACGGTCGGCTTCGGGGGCGGGCTCACGCACGTGGGGGAGCGCACGGGGGATGCCGGCTCGCCCCGGCTGCCCGCCTACACCACCGTGCGGCTGCTCGCGCACTGGCAGGCGGGGCCATCGCTGCGCCTGTCGCTGCAGGTGGACAACGCCTTCGACCGGCGCTATGACGCCAGCGCCTACAACAGCGTATGGGTGGTGCCCGGTGCGCCGCGCCACGTCACGTTCACGGCGAAGCACACGTTTTGATGGTTTGAAGAAGAAGAAAAATCGCACGAAAGGCTGTCCCCTTTCCCGGGTGCTGCGTGTCTTCTTCTCGATACCACCAACGAGAAAAGCGCCGATGCACCGCCACCCGACCCCTGACCAGCGATTTCCGATCCTCCCGCCCACCATCGCCCCTGCACCGCGCCGGTCGCTGCTGGCCGCCGCCAGCCTCGCGGCCCTGGTGCAGGGCGCCGCCCTGCCCGCCTTCGCCCAGGCGCCAGCGGCCGCCGAACCGCAACTGCCCGCCACCGAAGTGGTGGGCCGCCAGCAGTCCGGCCAGTACCACGCCCAGGAGTCGGAGGGCGCCACCAAGACCGACACGCCGCTGCGCGAGGTGCCCCAGGCCGTGCGCGTGGTCACGCGGCAGTTGGTCGATGACCTGGGCGCCCAGCGGCTGGACGATGTGCTGGACTACGTGGCCGGCGTGTCGCGGCAGAACAACTTCGGCGGCATCTGGGACAACGTGGCCATGCGCGGCTTCGTGGGCCACGAGGACATGGGCATGAGCCTGCTGCGCAACGGCATGCCGGCCAACCGCGGTTTCAACGCGCCGCGCGACACGGCCAATGTGGAGCGCTTCGAGTTCCTCAAAGGCACCATGGGGGCGCTCTACGGCAGCAGCGAACCCGGGGGCACCGTCAACGTGGTGACCAAGCCGCCGCTGTTCAAGGCGGCGCATTCGGTCGAGGCCTACTACGGCACGCACGACGCCAAGCGCCTGGCGCTGGACAGCACCGGCCCGCTGAACGGCAGCGCCACCGAGCCCGCCACGCTGGCCTACCGGCTCAACGTGTCGGTGGAGGACAAGGACAGCTTTCGCGACTTCGTGCACAGCCGCCGCGAACTCATCGCCCCGGCCATCACCTGGAAGCTCGGCCCCGACACGGTGCTGCGCTACGACGGCGAGTGGCTGCGCCAGCGCGCGCCGCTGGACCGGGGCGTCGTCTCGGTGAGCGGCCAGCTGGGTGCGGTGCCCACCTCGCGCTTTTACGGCGAGCCCGGCGACGGCGACATCACGGTGGACAACCAGACGCACCAGTTCTTCCTGGAGCAGGCCCTGTCGGCCGACTGGAGCCTGCGCGCCGGCCTGCAATACAAGCGCGGCACGCTCGACGGCCTGGCCAGCGAATCGCACCAGTACGGCCCCTCGCCCTGCCAGACCTCGGTCGAGGCCAGCGGCTGGCTGTGCCGCCGGCTCATCCGCCGCGACTTCCAGTCCGACGACACCACGGTGCAGATCGACCTCAATGGCCGCATGGCGACCGGCGCGTTCCAGCACGACCTGTTGATCGGTGCCGAGGTCTCGCGCTTCGACATGGACCAGACCATGCTCACGCAGGCGGGCGGCGGGCGCTTCGGCTATGGCATCAGCGTGGCCAACCCGGTGTACGGCGCGGCGCCCCGCCCCGCGCTCACCGCGCGGGCCATCGACCGCACGGTCAACGACCGCACCACCGCGTTCTACGCGCAGGACCAGATCAGCCTGTCGCCCCAATGGAAGCTGCTGGCCGGCGTGCGCCACGACCGCTACCGCGGCGAGATCGACGAGCGCAGCGCGGGCCGCGTCACCACGCAAGACCCGAGCGCCACCTCGCCGCGCCTGGGGCTGACCTGGCTGGCCACGCCCGAAGTGTCGGTGTATGCCAGCGCCGGCCGGTCCTTTCGCGCGCAGGCCCAGACCACGGCCGCGGGCGAGCAGATCAAGCCGGAGATCGGCAACGCGCGCGAGCTGGGCATGAAGTGGCAAAGCGCCGATGCGCGTCTTGGCGGCAGCGTGGCCCTGTTCGACATCAGCAAGCGCAACACGGCGACGTGGGACGACGACGGGGTGTACCTCGTGCCACGGCCGGGCAAGGTGCGCAACCGGGGGCTGGAGGCGGAACTGGCCGGCTGGGTCGCCCCCGGCTGGCGCGTGGCGCTGAGCTACACCTATCTGGACGCAGACCCGCTCATCACCCAGTTCGCGCGCCAGAGCGCCAGCGCCTTCGTCACGCACGAGATGGCGCTGGCCGGCGGCGGCCTGCTGGGCGTGGGCGGCGGGTTCACCCATGTGGGCGAACGCCACGGCGACACGGGCGAGCCGCGCCTGCCCGCCTACACGGTCGCCAAGCTCACCACCTACTGGAACCTGGACAAGCGCCTGCGCGTGTCGCTGGACGTGGACAACCTGTTCGACAAGACCTACTACCACAGCGCCTACAACCGCGTCTGGGTCATGCCGGGCAGCCCGCGTCAGGTGACGGTGGGGATGCAGTACAAGTTCTGAAGATTCAGAGCCAAAACAGCCTCCAGTGCAATGAATGCGCCGGCATATAGCTCACATTTTCATAGCATTCAGGAACGGCGCCGCAAGGCGTCGTTTTGCTTTCAGGGCAGAAGGCCGCACTGCGCACCGATCGCGGGGCCCCGGAAAATTCAGAACGTTTCAGGACTTCTCAGCCCCTGTTAAGGGCAAAAGCAAGGCCCGTCGCCACAATCCGCAGGCTGGGAACGACGCATTCGAAGAATCACCAAGCATTCAAAAAAATCGCTCTCCGATGACGAATGGACAGCCAAAAACGGAGGCTCGCACGTTTTTGGCTTCACTCACGCAGCGACCAAAACCTAGAGAGGATGAGCGACATGTCGAACAATCTTGCAGGCGGCTGGACCGGCTTCAATTTCGAACTTACCGCAGAGGCCAAGAAGGTCTTCGCGGAAGCCGTGACCCTGGCGGGGACCAAGTACACCCCGTTCGCCTTCGCAACCCAAGTGGTCGCCGGCACCAACTACTCGTTCCTGTCCCAGGCCCAGTACGTGGTGCCCAACACTGTGCGCGTGGTGAAGCTCCACATCTACCAACCGCTGCCAGGCCAAGGCCAGCCCCACATCGCCCAGATCATCGAAATCACACCCTGATTTCGGTAGGAGAGGGAGGCAGGAGAAAAAAGAGGAAGGAAAAAGGTGAACGGCGCTGCGCCGCAAACGCTGGCCTTCCCGCGAAAGCCCCTGCCATTCGGCGGGGGCTTTTTTTTGGCTCCCGCGGGCCAGCGGCACCCCGAAAAACGGCGCTCCGAAGAGCGCCGTTTGTTTTTTCTGCGGACGTGCCGCTTTTGGAGAAGCTCAGCGCGGCAGGTCGGAGTACCCCATCAGGAACTCGTCCACCGAGCGCGCGGCCTGGCGGCCTTCGCGAATGGCCCACACCACCAGGGACTGGCCCCGGCGCATGTCGCCCGCGGCGAACACCTTGGGCACGTTGGTGGCGTAGCCGCCGTCGAAGTCGGTGGTGGCCTTCGCGTTGCCGCGGGCGTCCTTGTCCACGCCGAAGGCATCCAGCACCTGGGCAACGGGGCTCACGAAGCCCATGGCCAGCAGCACGAGGTCGGCCTTCAGAATTTGCTCGGAGCCGGCCACCTCGACCATCTTGCCTTCCTTCCATTCCACGCGGACGGTCTTGAGGCCGGTGACCTTGCCCTTCTCACCGAGCAGTTCCTTGGTGGAGATGGCGAACTCGCGCTCGCAGCCCTCTTCGTGGCTGGAGCTGGTGCGCAGCTTGATCGGCCAGTACGGCCAGGTCATGGGGCGGTTTTCCACCTCGGGCGGCTGGGGCATCAGTTCGAACTGCGTGACGCTCACGGCGCCGTGGCGGTTGCTGGTGCCCACGCAGTCGCTGCCGGTGTCGCCGCCGCCGATCACGATGACGTGCTTGCCGTCGGCGCGCAGCTGGCCCTTGAGCTTGTCGCCCGCGTTGACCTTGTTCTGCTGGGGCAGGAACTCCATCGCGAAGTGCACGCCGTCCAGGTCGCGGCCGGGCACGGGCAGGTCGCGCGACTGCTCGGCGCCGCCGGTCAGCAGCACGGCATCGAAGTCCTTTTGCAGCTGCTCGGGCGTGATGGTTTCCTTGGCCCAGTTGGTGACCTTGGAGCCCTTGCCCAGGCCGTCCTTCACCGCACCGATGAACACGCCGGTGCGGAGGGTGACGCCCTCGGCAGCCATCTGCTCGGCGCGCCGGTCGATGTGCGACTTCTCCATCTTGAAGTCGGGAATGCCGTAGCGCAGCAGGCCGCCGATGCGGTCGTTCTTCTCGAACAGCGTCACGTCATGGCCAGCGCGCGCCAGTTGCTGCGCCGCCGCCATGCCGGCCGGGCCGGAGCCGACCACGGCGACCTTTTTGCCGGTCTTGTGCTTCGGGGGCAGCGGCTTGACCCAGCCCTCGGCCCAGGCACGGTCGATGATGGCGTGCTCGATGGACTTGATGCCCACCGGGTCGTCGTTCACGTTGAGCACGCAGGCCGCCTCGCAGGGCGCGGGGCAGATGCGGCCGGTGAACTCGGGAAAGTTGTTGGTGCTGTGCAGCACCGCGATGGCGCTCTTCCAGTCCTGCTGGTACACCAGGTCGTTGAAGTCCGGAATGATGTTGTTGACCGGGCAGCCGTTGTTGCAGAACGGCGTGCCGCAGTCCATGCAGCGCGCGCCCTGGATCTTGGCCTGCGCGTCATCGAGGCCGATGACGAATTCCTTGTAGTGCTTCAAGCGCTCGGAGGCGGGGCGGTAGCCCTCTTCGATGCGCCCGTATTCCATGAAGCCGGTGGTCTTTCCCATGATGTCTGTCCTTGAATCGTTGAATGCGGTGCGGGTCGATCGGGCGGGCCTTACCTGGCCGGCACCGTTTCCTTCGGAGGATTGGCGACCGCGGGGGTCGCGGGGTCCTCCAGCACCTTGCGTTCATGGATTTCGGACAGCGCGCGCTTGTATTCGGTCGGGAACACCTTGACGAACTTGGCACGCGAGGCCGCCCAGTTGTCCAGCAGTTCGCGCGCACGCTTGCTGCCGGTCCAGCGGTTGTGGTCCTCCAGCATCTTCTTGAGCTGGGCTTCGTCGGTCTGGTCGCGGTGCCAGATGCCGCGCGAGATGCTGGCGGTCTGCTCGTCGCCGGGCAGGATGCGCTCCAGCGTCACCATGGACAGGTTGCAGCGGGTGTCGAACAGGCCGTCCTCGTCGTACACGTAGGCCACGCCGCCACTCATGCCGGCCGCGAAATTGCGGCCCGTCTTGCCGAGCACCGCCACCGTGCCGCCCGTCATGTATTCGCAGCCATGGTCGCCGGTGCCTTCCACCACGGTGGACGCTCCGGACAGGCGCACCGCGAAGCGCTCGCCTGCCACGCCGCCGAAGAACGATTCGCCACTGGTCGCGCCGTACATCACCGTGTTGCCCACGATGGTGTTGCGCGTGGTGTCGCCGCGGAAGTCGATCGACGGACGCACGATGACCCGGCCGCCCGACAGGCCCTTGCCGGTGTAGTCGTTGGCATCGCCGATCAGGTACAGCGTGATGCCGCGCGTGAGGAACGCGCCGAACGATTGCCCGCCCGTGCCTTCCAGCTGGATGCGGATGGTGTCGTCGGGCAGCCCTTCGGGGTGTGCGCGGGTGACGGCGCCCGAGAGCATCGCGCCCACCGAGCGGTTCACGTTGCGCGCCACTTCGATGAACTGCACGCGCTCGCCCTTTTCGATGGCGGGCTGGCTGCGTTCGATGAGCTTGCGGTCCAGCGTCTTTTCGATGTTGTGGTCCTGCACGTCCACGTGGTAGCGCGGCACGTCGGCCGGCACGTTCGGCTGGGCGAACAGGCGGCTGAAGTCCAGGCCGCGCGCCTTCCAGTGGGCGATGCCGGCGCGGATGTCCAGCAGGTCGGTGCGCCCGATGAGGTCGTCGAATTTGCGCACGCCCAGCTGGGCCATGATCTGGCGCACTTCTTCGGCGATGAAGAAGAAATAGTTCACCACGTGCTCGGGCTTGCCCGAGAACTTCTTGCGCAGCTCGGGGTCCTGCGTGGCCACGCCCACGGGGCAGGTGTTCAGGTGGCACTTGCGCATCATGATGCAGCCCTCGACCACCAGCGGCGCGGTGGCGAAGCCGAACTCGTCCGCACCCAGCAGCGCGCCGATGGCGACGTCGCGGCCGGTTTTCATCTGGCCGTCGGCCTGCACGCGCACACGGCCGCGCAGGCGGTTCAGCACCAGGGTCTGCTGGGTTTCGGCCAGGCCGATTTCCCACGGACCGCCCGCGTGCTTGATGGACGACCAGGGCGATGCGCCCGTGCCGCCGTCGTGCCCGGCGATCACCAAATGGTCGCTCTTGCACTTGGTCACGCCCGCGGCGATGGTGCCCACGCCCACTTCGGACACCAGCTTGGTGGAAATCGATGCGTGCGGCGCCACGTTCTTCAGATCGTGGATCAACTGGGCCAGGTCTTCGATGGAGTAGATGTCGTGGTGCGGCGGGGGCGAGATCAGGCCCACGCCGGGCACGCTGTGGCGCAGCTTGCCGATGTAGTTGGTGACCTTGCCGCCGGGCAGCTGGCCGCCCTCGCCCGGCTTGGCGCCCTGGGCCATCTTGATCTGGATCTGGTCGGCCGACGACAGGTATTCGGCCGTGACGCCGAACCGGCCCGACGCCACCTGCTTGATGCGGCTGCGCAGCGAATCGCCGTCCTGCAGCGTCAGATCGACCTCGACGTTCTCGGCGCCGATCACGCTCTTGAGCGTGTCGCCCTGCTTGATCGGAATGCCCTTCAGTTCCTGGCGATAGCGCGCAGCGTCCTCGCCGCCCTCGCCCGTGTTGCTCTTGCCGCCGATGCGGTTCATGGCCACGGCCAGCGTGGCATGCGCCTCGGTGGAAATCGACCCCAGCGACATGGCGCCCGTGGCGAAGCGCTTGACGATTTCCTTGGCCGACTCGACCTCGTCCACGGGAATGGCCTTGGCGGGGTCGAACTTGAACTCGAACAGGCCGCGCAGCGTCATGTGGCGGCGGCTCTGGTCGTTGATGAGCTGGGCGTATTCCTTGTAGGTGTTCCAGTTGTTGGCACGCGTGGAATGCTGCAGCTTGGCGATGGCGTCTGGGCTCCACATGTGCTCTTCGCCACGGGCACGCCAGGCGTATTCGCCACCGGCGTCGAGCATGGTTTCCAGCACCGGGTCGTCGCCGAAGGCGGCCTTGTGCATGCGGATGGCTTCCTCGGCGATCTCGAACACGCCAATGCCTTCCACGCGGCTGGCCGTGCCGGTGAAGTACTTGCCCACGGTGTCGGTGTTCAGGCCGATGGCCTCGAACAGCTGCGCGCCGCAGTAGCTCATGTACGTGGACACGCCCATCTTGGACATGATCTTGGACAGGCCCTTGCCGATGGCCTTCACGTAGTTGTAGATGGCTTTTTCGGGCGACAGGTCGCCCGGCATGCCGGCATGCATCTCGGCCAGCGTTTCCATGGCGAGGTACGGATGCACGGCCTCGGCGCCGTAGCCGGCCAGCACGGCGAAGTGGTGCACTTCGCGCGCCGTGCCGGTCTCCACGACCAGGCCGGCCGTGGTGCGCAGCCCCTCGCGCACCAGATGCTGGTGAATGGCCGACAGCGCCAGCAGCGCGGGGATGGCCACCTGCGTGGCGGTCACCGCGCGGTCGCTGATGATGAGGATGTTGGCGCCGCCCTTGATGGCATCGACCGCCTGCGCGCACAGCGACGCCAGCTTGGCCTCGACGCCTTCGCGGCCCCAGTCCAGCGGGTAGGTGATGTCGATGGTCGCGCTCTTGAACTTGCCCTGCGTGTGCTTTTCGATGGCATGCAGCTTGTCCATGCCGGCGAAGTCCAGGATGGGCTGGCTCACTTCGAGCCGCATCGGCGGGTTGACCTGGTTGATATCGAGCAGGTTGGGCTTGGGGCCGATGAAGCTGTTGAGCGACATCACGATGGCCTCGCGGATCGGGTCGATCGGCGGGTTGGTCACCTGGGCGAACAGTTGCTTGAAGTAGTTGTACAGCGGCTTGTTCTTGCCCGAAAGCACGGCCAGCGGGCTGTCGTTGCCCATGGAGCCGATGCCCTCTTCGCCGTTCCTGGCCATGGGCGCCATCAGGAACTTGATGTCTTCCTGCGTGTAGCCGAAGGCCTGCTGGCGGTCCAGCAGGGGCAGCTTCGCCGGCAGCGGGCCGGCCGGCGCCTCGCCGCCCACGCTGTCGAGCTTGATGCGCAGGTTCTCGATCCACTGCTTGTAGGGCTTGGTGTTGACGATGTTGGCCTTGAGCTCGTCGTCGTCGATCATGCGGCCCTGTTCCAGATCGATCAGGAACATCTTGCCGGGCTGCAGGCGCCACTTGCGCACGATCTTGTTCTCGGGGATCGGCAGCACGCCCGACTCGGACGCCATCACCACCAGGTCGTCATCGGTGATGCAGTAGCGCGAGGGGCGCAGGCCGTTGCGGTCCAGCGTGGCGCCGATCTGGCGGCCGTCGGTGAACACGATGGAGGCCGGGCCGTCCCAGGGCTCCATCATCGCGGCGTGGTATTCGTAGAAGGCGCGGCGGCGCTCGTCCATGGTGGTGTGCTGCTCCCACGGCTCGGGGATCATCATCATCACGGCCTGGCTGATGGGGTAGCCGGCCATGGTCAGCAGTTCGAGGCAGTTGTCGAACGTGGCGGTATCGGACTGGTCGGCGAAGCTGATGGGGTAGAGCTTCTTCAGGTCGGCCGCGAGCACGGGCGAGGCCATCACGCCTTCGCGCGCCTTCATCCAGTTGTAGTTGCCCTTGACGGTGTTGATCTCGCCGTTGTGCGCCACGTAGCGGTACGGGTGGGCCAGCGGCCATTCGGGGAACGTATTGGTCGAAAAGCGCTGGTGCACCAGGCCCACGGCCGAGACGCAGCGCTCGTCCTGCAGGTCCAGGTAGTAGGTGCCCACCTGGTCGGCCAGCAGCAGACCCTTGTAGACCACCGTGCGGCTGGACATGCTGGGCACGTAATACTCTTTGCTGTGCTTGAGCTTGAGGTTCTGGATGGCGGCGCTGGCCGTCTTGCGGATCACGTACAGCTTGCGCTCCAGCGCGTCCTGCACGATCACGTCGTTGCCGCGGCCGATGAAGACCTGGCGCAGGATGGGCTCCTTCTTGCGCACGGTGGGCGACATGGGCATGTCGCGGTTGACGGGCACGTCGCGCCAGCCGAGCAGCACCTGGCCTTCGGCCTTGATGGCGCGCTCCATCTCCTGCTCGCACGCCAGGCGGGAGGCGTGCTCCTTGGGCAGGAAGATCATGCCGACGCCGTACTCGCCCGCCGGGGGCAGCTTGACGCCGGTGGAACCATCGGGCGCCGTGCCGGCCCGGGCCATTTCTTCGCGGTAGAGCGCGTCGGGAATCTGGATCAGGATGCCCGCGCCATCGCCCATGAGCTTGTCGGCACCGACCGCACCGCGGTGGTCGATGTTTTCGAGGATCTTGAGCGCCTGCGTCACGATGTCGTGGCGCTTCACCCCCTTGATATGGGCCACGAAGCCCAGGCCGCACGCATCGTGCTCATTGCTGGATGAATACAGGCCGTGCTGTTGCAGGTGTTGGATTTCGGCAGCCGTCGTCATGGCGCTCTCCTCGGGAAATGGGTCGCAGGGAGAGCAAGGTTAGTGCATTGCAGCAAGGTCGGGCAAGCACTTTAATTGGGGTCGGATACAAATTATCGATGAGAATTTATCGCATTTATTTAAATTGGGGACATATCAAAAAAAGTAGCAACAATCCCAATGGATATCTGCGCATTTCGGTGATCAGGCGCTGATCTTGGGCGCCGCTGACGGGCGCCCCGCTTTGGCCTTGACGACTCGCCGCTCGGTTCGGCGCTGTAAATCCTCAACGAATGCAGGCTCGCCCAAAGCCCATCCGGACAATGCCGAATCGGTCAGTGCCTGCTGCTGAAGGCCGCTCACCCCGGCCTGAACCAGCGCGGCATACGCCACCTCGCGGGCGAAGGGCGTATTGCCCAGCGCCCAGAACAGCGCATGGGGCGTGATGAGCCGGTCGCTGCGCAGCCCCAGGCAATGGGCGTGGCTCGACCACGGATAGTCCACCGCCTGGGTGACCAGCCCGTGGCGCACCGGATTCAGATCGATATAGGCCATGCAGGCCAGCAGGTAGCGCTCGGGTTGCAGCACGGTGGAGCGGTAGCGCCCCTCCCACAGCGTGCCAGAGCGGGTGTGCCGGTTGTTGAAATAGCGCACATAGCTGCGACCCACCGCCTGCATCATCAGCGGCAGGCCATCGGCCGATTGGGGCGTGGCCAGCAGGTGGAAATGGTTGCCCATGAGCACATAGGCATGCACCGCCACGCTGCAGCGGCGCGCCTGCTCGGTCAGCAGGGCCAGCATCGTCTCGTGGTCTGGCCGGTCCGCGAAAATGGCCTGGCGGTTGTTGCCGCGCTGGATCACATGGTGCGGGTAGCCGGCAAGGGTCAGGCGGGGCAGTCGGGCCATGGCGTGAAGGTTCGCACAGAGTGAAGCTGGCGCCATGGTAATGAGAATCCAGCACCGGTTAGGGCTCCAAGGCGCTTCGGTCTCAGCCCAGACACCAGAATGGTTTGCTATGCTTTATGTAGCAAAACAGACAATAAACATCACGGCGCGAGTCCGAAAAGACTGAATCCTCGGCTCGCCTTCTACAGCCCTGGCCGCCGGGCCCGCGCTTCAGTCCGATGCGGACGGCGCCTCGGCGGCGGCTTCGACATGCAGGCCGAACCGCGCAGCCAGCGTCTGCTCCAGCCCGAACTCCGCCAGGATGGCCCGCAGCCGCTCGGCCGCGCTGCGCTTTCTCTGGCCGGTGTAGCGGGCCACGATCAACTCGTTCTTCATGCTGTGTTCCCAGCCCACCAGCTCGGTCACCGTCACCTGGTAGCCACTGGCTTCCAGGTGCAGGCAGCGCAGCACGTTGGTGATCTGGCTGCCCATCTCGCGCGTGTGCAGCGGATGGCGCCACAGCTCGGCCAGCGGCGTGCGCGACAACTGCAGCGCCTTGCCCTGGCGCAGGCAAGCGGCCACTTCGGCCTGGCAGCAAGGCACCAGCACCATCGCGCGGGCCTGCTTGGCCAGCCCGAAGGCGATGGCGTCGTCCGTGGCCGTGTCGCAGGCGTGAAGGGCCGTGACCACGTCGATCCGCTGCGGCAGCGCCGAGGCATCGGTGGACTCCGCCACCGACAGGTTCAGGAACGACATGCGCTCGAACGCCAGCCGCTCGGCCAGCGCACGCGAATGCTCCACCAGTTCGGCCCGGGTCTCGATGCCGTAGATGTGGCCACGCCCCAGCGCCTTGAAAAACAGGTCGTACAGGATGAAGCCGAGGTACGACTTGCCAGCACCGTGGTCCGCGAGCGTGGCCGCATGGCCGTCCTGCGACAGCTCCTGCAGCAGCGGCTCGATGAACTGGAACAGGTGATAGACCTGCTTGAGCTTGCGCCGCGAGTCCTGGTTGAGCCGCCCTTCCCGCGTGAGGATGTGCAGCGCCTTCAACAGTTCAATGGACTGGCCCGGCCGCAGTTCCTGCAGGACCTGATCCTCGGGCGACATCTTGGCCTGCGCGGAAGAAGCGCCGCCCTGCCGAGCGGTGTCTTTCTGGCGCTTCATGCACCCTCCCGTGCGCTCGCGGGGCGCGCGGCGACAGGGCAACGCGGCCCCACGTCCAGCGCTTTCCAGCCGTCCGCGCCCAGGTCCTCCAGCACTTCGATGTTGCGCTCGAAAATCGCCTCGGCTTCGGGGAAGGCCTCCACCGCCCGGTCGATGCTGTCCTCGCGCAGCAGGTGCAGCGTGGGGTACGGCGCGCGGTTGGTGCTGTTGGTCACGTCGTCCACGTCCGTACCCTCGAACTGAAATTGGGGATGGAACGAAGCCACCTGAAGGATGCCCCCTAAGTCCATGGCCTCTACCAGATCGTCGGCCAGCGCGAGGAAATCGTTGAAATCCAGAAAATCTTCCATGCAAGCCGGCGCCATCAACAGCGTGGTGTCGCGCCGCTCCGAAGAGATTTCAGCCAGCGCCTCCAGTTCGCGCTGCAGGTCTTCCAGCAGGGCCCGGCCATCGGTGGCCTCGCTCACGACGTAATGGATCTGCTCCTTCACATGCACCGCCTTGGCGAACGGACACAGGTTAAGCCCGATCACCGCACGCTCCAGCCAGCGCACCATGTCCTCTTTCACGGTGTCGTGCGGGAAAGAAGCAGGCGTTGGCGTGGGGAGGGTTTCGGTCATGGAAAGGGCTTTCAGCGGGGGCGCCCATTTTATCGGCCGACCGCCGACCGCCGAACGGCGCACGCCTGCACCAAGACCCCCGGGTCTTCAGGCCAGCAGCCGCTGGCCTGTCAGCCGCTCATGCTCACGCACCGCGAACCGGTCGGTCATGCCGGCGATGAAGTCCGCCACCGTCCGCAACCGCTGCGCCTCGGCCGCTGCCGCGGCGCGTGCGGCGAAACGCGGCTTCATGGCCTCGGGCGAGCGCGAGTAGGCGTCGAACAGGTCGCGCACCACTTGCTGGGCCCGGCCGGTGGTTTCCATGACCTGGGGGTGGCGGTAGAGGTTCTGGAACAGGAACCGCTTCAAGGCCTGCGACTGTGCGCGCATTTCCGCACTGAACGACACCAGCGGCGGTGCCCGGCGCACGTCGTCCACATGGGACGGCGCAGCCTGGGCGATGGCCGCGCTCGTGGCATCGATCACGTCGTACACCTGCGCGCTGAGCATGCGCCGGATCGCTTCGTTCAACAGGTGGCGCTGGCCCGCAGGCTCCGCCAGATGGGGGTGGTCGCGCTCCGCCTCGGCGCGGTAGTGCTCGAACAAAGGCACCTCGCTCAGTTGCGCCATGGTGATGAGGCCGGAACGCACGCCGTCATCGATGTCGTGCGCGTTGTAGGCGATCTCGTCGGCCAGGTTGCAAAGCTGCGCCTCCAGGCTGGGTTGCTCGCGCTTCAGGAACCGCTGGCCGATCCCGCCGGGCTCCAGGGCTTCCATGCGCTCGGCATTGGCCCGCGAGCAGTGCTTGAGGATGCCCTCGCGCGCCTCGAAGGTCAGGTTCAGGCCGTCGTAGTCGGGATAGCGCTCTTCCAGCTCGTCCACCACGCGCAGGCTCTGCAGGTTGTGCTCGAAGCCGCCATGCCGGGCCATGCAGTCGTGCAGCGCGTCCTGCCCCGCGTGGCCGAACGGGGTGTGCCCCAGGTCATGCGCCAGCGAGATGGCCTCCACCAAGTCTTCGTTGATGCGCAGCGACCGCGCGATCGAGCGGCCCAGTTGCGCCACTTCGAGGGAATGCGTAAGCCGCGTGCGAAACAGGTCGCCTTCGTGGTTCAGGAACACCTGCGTCTTATAGACCAGCCGGCGAAAGGCCGTGCAATGCACGATGCGGTCCCGATCGCGCTGGTATTCGGAGCGCGTGGGCGCGGCGGGCTGGGCGTGGCGCCGGCCCCGGCTCTGAGCGGGGTCGCAGGCATAGGGCGCAAGCCCGGCTTGCTGTATCAAAATGGCCTCCAGCGCATTATCTGATTCGGCATATAGCTATGATTTCCATAGCAATCATGCACAACAGGCGTCGATGACTTCACGCACCATGGCGTCCGGCGCCGGGCGAACCGCGGCACGCCCCGGACCGTCGATCACGACGAAACGAATCTCGCCGCCCTCGGATTTCTTGTCCACCCGCATCAGCTCCAGATAGCGCCCGGCGTTGTCGCCGGCATCGATCACCGGGCCGCGCACCGGCAGCCCGGCCCGCTCGATCAGCTGGCGCAGGCGCTGCACGAACGCCGCATCCACCAGCCCCAGACGGCGCGACAGCTCTGCCGCCATCACCATTCCTGCCGCCACACCTTCGCCATGCAGCCAGACGCCATAGCCCATGCCCGCCTCGATGGCGTGGCCAAAGGTGTGGCCGAAGTTGAGGATCGCGCGCAGGCCGGCTTCCCGCTCGTCCTGCCCGACCACGAACGCCTTGATCTCGCAACTGCGCCGCACGGCATGCGCCAAAGCCGCATGGTCGCCCGCGCGCAATGCGTCGATGGAGGTTTCGAGCCAGTCGAGGAACGCCATGTCGGCGATGGGACCGTACTTGAGCACTTCGGCCAATCCCGCGCTCCGTTCGCGGGGCGGCAAGGTGTCCAGCGTGGCCAGGTCGCACACCACCAACTGCGGCTGGTAGAACGCGCCGATCATGTTCTTGCCGAGCGGGTGGTTGATGGCGGTCTTCCCGCCCACCGACGAATCCACCTGCGCCAGCAGCGTGGTGGGCACCTGTACGAAAGGCACGCCCCGCATGTAGCTGGCTGCTGCGAACCCCGTCATGTCGCCCACCACCCCACCGCCCAATGCGAACATCACGGTCTTGCGATCGCAGCCGTTGGACAGCAGCGCGTCGAAGATGAGGTTGAGCGTCTGCCAGGTCTTGTGCTCCTCGCCGTCAGGCAGCACCACCTGCAGCACGCGGGGGTAGCGCGCCGCCAGTGCATCGTGCAAACGCTGCGCGTAAAGCGGAGCGACCGTCGAATTCGTGACGATCAATGCCGATGCGGCGGCTGGCAGGTTTTGGTAAGTAGCCGGCTGGCCCAGCAATCCTTCGCCGATGACGATGGGGTAGCTGCGATCGCCGAGCGCAATGTTCACTGATGCAGGGACGCAGCCAATATGCGCATCAGCATGGGGGTGTACGGTGGAAGCGGCCGAAGCCTGGGGAGCCAAAGACGTGTCGTGATCCATGGGCGAGAGTCTAGCGGGCCCACTCACGGATACGGCTGAACGCAGCCAATGGCAGCGAAGCAGCACGGGACTGAAAGCGTGCGGCAATCTGCAAAAAAACCACTGCCTCGGATCTTTGCAGGTTCGCACCGCGAGAATATTGGGCCGAGAGAGTTCTGGCCGTCTTTGCCACATGCCTGCATGCCTATGCAGCCTATGCAAGCCTGCGCAGCCTGCAGTACCGCGATTCACGCACGGCATGGCCCGTCAGCCGGCAGCAGTGAGCTCCAACTGCATGGCGATGTGGCTCACCAAAGCGGCCACGGTCTTGCCGCGCCCGGTCGGCACGACGTAGTGCGCGGTCGCGCGGTACAACGGGTCGCGCTGCCGGTGCAGCTCCTTCAAGCGTCCGAGAGGGTCTGCCCCTTGCAGCAAGGGACGGGACGTGTCGTGCCGCAGGTGGCGAACGATGTCCTCTGGCGATGCGTCGAGGTACACCACTTTGCCGTGCGCCTTCAGCCGGTCCCGGTTGGGAGCACGCAGCACGGCACCGCCACCGGTCGCCAGCACCTGGGCTGGCACATGGCTCGATCCATCGCCAGAAGTCAGTTCGCGGATCACCTGCTCTTCGATATCGCGAAAGGCAGCTTCACCCTCACGATCGAAAAAACCACGGATCGAACAGCCGATGCGCTGTTCGATCACGTGGTCCGAATCGATGAAGGGAATCCCCAACCGCCGGGCGAGTTGACGCCCGACGGTGGATTTCCCGGAGCCTGGGAGGCCCAATAAAACAATCGGGATCACAAGCCAGCGGTCATCCGCTTTACTTAGGGGTAGAGCAACCGTTAAAGCCGTATGGGGGGGTCAAGAACGACCCGTTCGTGTCATCGCCCTCAACAAATCTTGTCACATAAGACTTTTCAACCGTGCCTTCTGAGCCTGCCACGCTGGTGGTGACCTTCACAGCGTATTGAAGCCACGTGGCCACGTTCTGTGGATACTCCACCTGAATGGTCGCCCGGCCGTTCGTCCCCGTGGTGCGAGAGCCTACGTACGAAATGATGACGTCTGCCTTACGGGGCGTCAAAATACCATCCCCATCCAAATCCTCACCAACATCCAACTGGCCATTGCGATTCCTGTCTTCATTGAGACAAGCAGTCCGAGGACCGACATAAGGGCCCTTGAGATAGGTGACCAGATCCACGCTGGCCGAAATCTGAGCATTGGAAATTGCATTGCCTGCAGCATCCGCCACGGCAACATCGAATTTTTTGATGTAAGTCAGATTGTCAGCGCCCTTTTGCAACTCGTTGTTGTCGCCAAGAGTGATCGACAGAGGTTCGCTAGCCACGGTCATGGTGGCAGTGCGCGAGTTGGCGCAAGCTCCGTTGGCCACGTCAGCATCGGTATTACCGAAGCAAGCGCGAATCGAAACACCGTTGGTTGGGCTGGCACGTGTGCCGGCAATGTAATCTGCGGTAGCCACGCCATTCACGTCCGTGTAGACAACTGCGGAGCCGGAAGAGAGTTGTTCTCCACTGCCCAGGCCGGGCGGCAGGATTTCGAAGCGCACTCGCACGTTCCTGATCGCCTGATTCGCAGAATTGAGGAAGATGGCGCGCAAACCTGCACGATTCGTGACAGAGCCCGACGTATTGGGCGCGATGGTATTGGGCGTAATGGCCAAACTGGCAGCACTGATCACGCCAACTGCATTAGGAATACCACCGCTGGCGCTGGCAACTTGCACATCGCGGGATACCGTAACACCTGCAGCAACCGCCTGAACGGTGTAATTACCAGGAGCGGCAGGAGCCGCTGCAATATTCGCCACGGCATTGCCGCTCGCGTCCGTTTTCAGTGTTTGGCTGAAACCCAAGGTTCCCGTCAGCGATACGTCCGTATTGGCGATCCCCGTGCCGTTCACATCTGCAACTTTGACGGAAACAGAAACAGGTGCGCTAGGCGCTGGGGCTGCAGGCACGGCACCCAAAGTCACTTGGCTGCCGGTTACCGCCAGCACATCAGACTTCGTTTTGGTACCGACAGTCATCGTGAATTTGATGCTGCGATTGGATTTCGCGCTTCCGATGGTGATATTCCCGGACGCCTTGCCACTGGTGTCCGTCGTGGCCACTACCGGCGTGTAGATACCAGAATCGACGACCACGGCCAATGGAACCCCGGTAACCGGGTTGTTGTTGCTATCAAGTGCCGTGATCGTGAGCACAGCCTGGTCGGTACCGGAGTTCGTCACCGTATTCTTATCGAGTTGGTACTCGAAATTGGCAATATCCCTGGTACCAGTGCCCGAGCCGGGGGTCGTCCCAGGATTGCCGCCACCGCCGCCACAGGCTACCAAAGTCACGGCCACCGAGACCATGAGGATTTTTTTTAAGAACTTCATCTATTCCCCTGATAAAAATATTGCTGAATCACCATCAACGCACAGGTCCGCGGTCAGAGATCACCTTCGGGGTGATAAAGACCAGCATTTCGCGCTTGGTGGATTCTTTAGTGCGACTCTTGAAAAGATTGCCGACCACTGGCACGTCGCCAAGCAGTGGGATTTTATTTTCTTGATTGGTTTCTTCCATCTCGAAGATACCGCCGATCACCACGGTCCCGCCATTTTCGATCAGCACTTGGGTCTTGATGTGCTTGGTATCGATGGCCACGCCTTGCGTGGTGCTCTCGCCGCGGCTGTCCTTGTTCACATCCAGGTCAAGAATGATGTTGCCTTCTGGAGTGATCTGTGGCGTCACTTCCAGCTTGAGCACCGCCTTCTTGAAGGCAATGGTCGTAGCGCCGTTGGGAGCCGTCACGGAGTACGGGTATTCCGTGCCCTGCTCGATCAAGGCCTTGGTCTGGTCTGCCGTGATCAAACGGGGGCTGGAGACGATCTTGCCTTGGCCGTCAGCCTCCATGGCCGACAACTCGAGCGTCAGGAAACGATTGGCTGCCGAATTGAAGATGGACAGGGCGAAGGAACCCACGGCAGGGGTAGTGGAAAGCTGGGCTGGCAAATTCACGAATGTGCCTCCCGCATCGGTGGCCGTAGCACTCGCGCCACTGGTGGACACCGCATTGTTGTAACTCGTACCGAAAGCGACACGGTTGCTGCCACCGATGCCGTAACCGCCATCACCACCGCGGCTGGCCCTCAAATCGGATGCGCCCAATTTGACCCCAAGCGACCGGCCAAAGGTGTCTCGCGCCTCGACTATCCGCGCTTCGATCATCACCTGACGCACAGCCACGTCCAGCGTGGACAGCAGTTGCCGCACTTCCTCCAGCTTGCTCGGCGTGTCCGTCACAAAAAGCTGGTTGGTACGCGGTTCGGAGATCGCACTGCCCCGCTCGGACAAAAAGCGCGTGGAAACACCGCTGCTACCGCCGCTGCTGGTGCTGGTTGCCAATTGGGTCACCATGTCGGCAGCCTTGGCATAGTTCAGCTGGAATGCCTGCGTGCGCAGCGGCTCGAGCTTCTGAATCGCAAGCGCCGCCTCATAGTCCTTCTTGGTACGGGAGTCGATCTCATCCTTGGGCGCAATCCAGAGGACGGTGCCGGATTTGCGCATGCCCAGGCCCTTGGCATCCATGATGATTTGCAAGGCCTGGTCCCACGGCACGTCCTTCAACCGCAGCGTCAGCGCGCCCGTCACCGTATCGGACGTGACGATGTTGAAGTTCGTGAAGTCCGCAATCACTTGCAGCAGCGAGCGCACTTCGATGTTCTGGAAATTCAGCGACAACTTTTCGCCGCTGAAACCGGGGCCCTGTGTCAGCTTGCTCAGGTCCACTTTCTTCTGGCGAATTTCCACCACAAACTGGTTGTCGCTCTGATAGGCGCTGTGCTCCCACTCCCCGATCGGGTCGATGGTCATCCGGACGCGCTCGCCTTGCTGCGAAGTCGTGACGATCTGCACCGGGGTGCCGAAGTCGGTCACATCCAGGCGGCGGCGCAAACCTTCCGGCAGCGACGATTTCAGGAACTCAACCACCAGGCCCTTGCCTTGCTGGCGCAGATCCACTCCAACCTGATTGTTGGCCAGCCCCACGATCACGCGACCGGCGCCATCGCTACCGCGTCGGAAGTCGAGGTCACGCAAAGGCAGCACATCGCTGTTGCGGTCTTCGGCGAAGACTGCCACTGGAGTCGGTTGTGCCGCCGCCGTGTTCGACACGGGCTCCAGCGACACCATCAACGACTTGCCTTGAATTTCAGCGCGGTAGGACGTCGGTTGCTTGAGGTTCAGAACGACGCGGGACCGGTCCCCCGCCTGCACGATGTTCACCGATTTCAGATTGCCCTGATTGACCTCCACCAGCGACTTGCCAGTGCCATTGGTCGTCGCAGGAAAATCGAGTGCGATCCTGGCCGGGGCCTGAATGGCAAAACCGGTCGGCAGGGAAGAAAGCGGCTGCGACAAATCGATGCGCACCAATTCGGTCCCGCCCTGCATGACCCCTTGGACGGCCTCGATGGCTGTCTGTGCGCAAGCCCAGGTACTGCCAAACGACGCAACCGCAGCCAACAACAACGCTCGATAGCGTGCACCAAAACTGTTTTTCTGAATCATTTCTTCCCCTCTTGGAGATCAAGCGTGGTTTGACGCTCTATCCAGTCACCCGTTGCATCCTGAACGACTTCCCTCAACTGAATGGCTGTTTCAGTGATCTGGGTAATCCTTCCATAATTTTGACCAAGATAATTTCCAACCCGCACCTGGTACAACAGGTTGTCGACCTTGAGCAACGCGGTCGGATTACCTGTTTTATTCAAACTGCCAACCATGGCCATGGTGTCCAAGGGATAGGCTTCCAGAGGCTCCTTGCGGCGAGCCATCTCAGGAGCAATCAAAGTGGCGTTGGCGGCCAGTTGAGTCGAATCCCGACGCAGAGCCTGGGTCAACTTGATGGAGTTGAACGGGTCCGTAGCGGCCTCGGCGTTGTAGTTCTGCGGTTTAAATTGCTTCGGTTCCGTCAACGGGGTGATGCGCGGCTTCGTGTTGGCCCGCAACTCCGTCATCCACTGCCGGAGTTCGTCTTCACCAGAAGAGCCACAACCCGCCAACATGGCGCACAAGGCGAAGCATGCGATTTGCCAGGTTCTCATTTCTTCGCTCCACTTGCGGCTTGGCGCTGCGCCTGAATTTCTTCAGTGTCCAAATAGCGGAACGTTCTTGCCGTCGCATCCATCGTGAGGCTGCCAGCGTCTTTACCGGGCGTGATCGAAATATTATTGAGCGTCACGATCCGGGAAAGATTGGCAATATCTGCCGCAAATGCCCCGATGTCGTGGTACTTGCCTGTCACTCTGATGGAAATCGGCAACTCGGCGTAATAGTCGCGTACAACGATCTGACCTGGCTTGAAAGATTCGAATTGCAAACTGCGGCCCAAGCCTGCCTGATTGATATCGGACAAAAGGGCTGACATTTCCGCTTTGCTGGGCAATTGCTTTTCCAGCTGAATCACATATTGCTGGACCTGTTCCCGCTGCTTCTTGAGTGCTTCGAGGCTCACCGCCTTGACGAGCTTCTTTTCATAGTCGGCGCGCAAGGTCACTTCCTTGGCTTGCTCGGCTTCCAGTTCAGCCTCGTACTCGTTGAGCTTGAAGAACCACAACAAGGTTGCGATGCCGACGGCAATGGCGATGCAGAGCAGCGCCCGGGGCAATGCGGGCCACAGTGACGGATCTTTGGGATCGAGATTGCGAAACTGTCGCTGCAAGCCGGATTGCACGGCCGAAAAATCGATGGAGGATGCTTTTTTCGTTGCCATGTTCACTTCCCAGCCGCCTTGGGCGCAGTGGCTGGCGCACTGGCAGCGTCCATGGTTTTCTGCGCTTCGCTCGTGCGCATCAGTCGGAACCGGAGGTTGAACGAAGCCACACGGCGCTGCTCGCGGGGATTCAACGCAATGTTCGCGGCGACGATTTCCACGAGCTCAGGCTTCGAAAACCATGGCGTGTTGTCGGCCAGATTGCGAAGCATCTCCGACACGCGTTCGTTCGACTGCGCCATCCCTTGCATGGTGATGACCTGATCGACCTGCTTGAGATTGGTAACGTAAACCCCATCTGGCAACTGCTGAACCAACTCGTTGAGCAAATGCACCGGCAGGTTGCGATCGGACTGGAGATCTTCCACCGCCTTCTGGCGAGCGCGCAGGGCCGCAATTTCCTCTTCGATCGAGGCGATTTCCTTGATCTGGCCTTCAAGGACCTTGATTTCACTTTGCAAGAACAAATTTTTGTCTTGCTGACCGGTGATCACCATCTGGTACCACCAATAAATGCCACCGGCAATGGCGAGACCGACCAGGAACGACGCGAACATCGTTGCTTGGAAGGCTTCCTTGCGGCGCTTTCTGGCAGCCTCGCGATGAGGCAGCAGGTTGATGAGAATCACTGCAGGAACCTCCGCATAGCCAAGCCACATGACGTGAGGTAGGAAGGCGCCTCGCGAACCATCTTCTTCAAACGCACTGCACTTCCGATCTCCATGCCTTCGAACGGATTGATGGCAGTGCAGGCACAGCCCGAGTGCTGAGTGACGGCCTCCGTCAAACCGGGCAACGGGGCCGAGCCCCCTGCCAGCATGATGTGATCGACGCGGTTATGGGGAGTGCTGGTGAAGAAGAACTGCAGCGCACGGCCAATTTCCTGGGCCATGCTTTCCACGAACGGGCGCAGCACGGCGGACTGATAGTCTTCCGGCAAATCCCCGCTGCGCTTCTTGCCCTCGGCCTCTTCCAGAGAGAAGCCGTACTGGCGCACGATCAACTGCGTGAGCTGCGCCCCACCAAAGGCCTGGTCTCGGTCATACAGCACTTCGTCGTTGCGGATGACCTGCATGCTGGTGGTCAAAGCGCCGACTTCGAACAACGCCACCAAGGCGTCGTTGCCGTGGCTGGGCAGCGCTTCGATGAGGCGTCCCGCAGCCATGCGGGAAGCGTGCGATTCGATGTCGATGATCACGGGCTTGAGCCCGGCTGCTTCAGCCAGACCTTGACGGTCCTGCACTTTTTCACGGCGCGAGGCCGCGATCAATACATCGACATCGCCCGGCGAATTCTTGCTCGGGCCGACCACGCAAAAATCCAAACTCACCTCGTCGAGGGAGAACGGAATGTACTGATTGGCTTCGGATTCGACCTGCACTTCAAGCTCTTGCTCGGACATACCGCCCGGCAAGGTGATGCGCTTGGTGATGACGGCGGATGGCGGCAACGCCAGCGCCACGTTTTTGGTGCGCGTTCCACTCTTCTTGACCAGCCGGCGCAGAGCCTCCGCGACTTCATCGAATTTCTCGATGTTGCCGTCGGTGATCCAACCGCGCTCCAACTGCTCGATCGCACATCGCTCCAGTACCAGCCCTCCTGCCTTGTCGCGCCCCAACTCAACCAGCTTGACGCTTGAAGAACTGATGTCGATACCCAGCAGTGGCGCGGACTGGCGACTGAACAAAGACCCCAAAGAGATCAAAATTAGCCCCCGTAACTTGCCGATTTGACGCAACAAAACTTAACACTTCGCATGAATGCTATCAGCAAGGTTGCAGGCCAGCCAAGAGTTTTACGGCGCTGTTACGGAACTTTCGTTGTCAAAAGCAGACGCTCATTTGCCGTCCGTTCCGATACCGATATTCATACCTCTGTGGTATAGGCGCTCCACCCTCACGAGCTATTTGGCAGACGGCTGAGATCCATATTTTTATAATGGCCGGTTGCTCTCTCCTGGAACGCTATGCCGTCATCACCTACCGACAAGACCCCCAATCAGAACCCGCCGAAAAGGCCGGCATGGTGGCGCTGGATCGTCCGCAGCGCCGCCTGGTTGCTGGGGCTGGCAGCGGCTGGCGCCATCGGGGTCGCGCTCACGATTGCGGTGGCGCTGGCGGTGGCTTACCCGAACCTGCCTGACATTTCCGACCTGGCGGACTACCGCCCGAAGCTGCCGATGCGGGTGTACTCCGTCGAGGGCGCCTTGCTGGGTGAATTCGGTGAAGAGCGCCGCAATCTCACGCCGATTCAGGACATTCCCAAGGTCATGACCAACGCGGTTCTGGCCATCGAGGATGCGCGGTTCTTCCAGCACGGGGGCGTTGACTACAAGGGGGTGGTGCGCGCTGCGCTGGCCAACCTGGGCAGGGTGAAGAGCCAGGGCGCTTCGACCATCACGATGCAGGTGGCCCGCAATGTTTATTTGTCGTCTGAAAAAACATTCACTCGAAAAATTTACGAAATATTACTAACGTTTAAATTGGAGCATCTGCTCTCCAAAAACCAGATTCTCGAGATCTACATGAATCAGATTTATCTCGGGAACAGGGCTTACGGTTTTGCGGCAGCGTCCGAAGCTTATTTTGGAAAGCCGCTACAAAGTATTTCCGTGGCCGAAGCGGCCATGCTGGCCGGCCTGCCGAAGGCCCCTTCGGCGTACAACCCCATCAGCAATCCAAAGCGCGCTCGCATCCGCCAGCTGCACATCATCGACCGCATGCTGGAGAACGGTTTCATCACGGCGCAAGAGGCGGCAGCGGCCAAGCAGGAAGACCTGAAGATCCGCTCCGGCCCCGACACGACCCGCATCCATGCCGAGTACGTGGCTGAAATGGCCCGCCAGCTCATCTTCGCGCAATACGGCAACGAGGCCTACACGCGCGGACTGAACGTCTACACGACCCTCAATGCCGGCGACCAGGAAGCGGCTTACGTGGCGCTGCGCAAGGGCATCATGGATTACGAGCGCCGCCAGCACTACCGCGGTCCCGAGAAGTTCGTGGCGCTTCCGACCAATGCGCAGGAAGCCGAAGACGTGATCGACGACACCCTGGCGCTGCACCCGGACAACGGTGACGTGATGTCGGCAGTGGTGCTGGAGGCCACGCCCAAGAAGATCGTGGCGGCGCGCGCGAGCGGAGAACCCATCGAAATCACGGGCGAGGGGCTGAAGCCCGCCCTGTCCGGATTGAGCGACAAGGCACCGCCGAACGTCAAGATCCGCCGGGGCGCGGTCATCCGCATCATTCAGACCCCCAAGAAGACCTGGGACATCACGCAGCTGCCCGAAGTCGAGGGCGCCCTGGTGGCGGTCGATCCCCGCACCGGGGGCATCAAGGCCCTGGTGGGCGGCTTCGATTTCGACAAAAACAAGTTCAACCATGTGACGCAGGCATGGCGCCAGCCGGGTTCGAGCTTCAAACCCTTCATTTACTCGGCGGCTCTCGAAAAGGGCTTCACCCCCGCCACGGTGGTGAACGACGCTCCGCTCTTCTTCAGCGCCGGCGTGACGGGCGGCCAACCCTGGGAGCCGAAGAACTATGACGGCAAGTACGACGGCCCGATGACCCTGCGCACGGCGCTGGCCCGGTCCAAGAACGTCGTCTCGATTCGCATCCTGCAGGCGGTGGGCCCCAAGAACGGCCAGGAGTGGGTGACGAAGTTCGGATTCGATGCCGAAAAGCACCCGCCCTACCTGACCATGGCCCTGGGTGCGGGTTCGGTCACGCCCATGCAGATGGTGTCGGCATATTCGGTGTTCGCCAATGGCGGCTACCGTGTGAATCCCTACTTGATCAGCCGCGTCACCGACCACAAGGGCCGCATCCTGTCGGACTTCCAGCCGCCCGCCACATCCGACAACCCGCGTGCGATCGACGCGCGCAATGCGTTCGTGATGGACAGCCTGCTGCAGGAAGTCACCCGTTCCGGCACGGCGGCCCGTGCGCAGGCGACGCTCAAGCGTCCCGACCTGTACGGAAAGACCGGCACGACCAACGACGCCGTCGATGCATGGTTCGCCGGCTTTCAGCCCACCGTGGCCGCGGTCACGTGGATCGGCTACGACACGCCCCGCAACCTGGGCAGCCGCGAAACCGGCGGGGGGTTGAGCCTGCCGATCTGGATCAGCTTCATGGAACGCGCCCTCAAGGGCGTTCCGGTGGCGGAGCCGACCGTGCCGCCGGGCGTGGTCAACGTGGGCGGTGAATGGTTCTACGAAGAGTTCGCCCGCAACGCAGGGGTTGCCAGCGTCGGGATGGAAGATGCAGCAGCAGCGGCTGCCGCGGTACCCGGATCGCCCCCCCAGGCGCCACCACCTACCGAAGAGCGCAACCGCATCCTGGATCTGTTCCGCAACTGATCCATCGGCAGATCGATCTGCGCCGGAGTCCGGCGGGCCAGCCCGCCGGATCGAAAGAAAAGCCCTTGCGCGTTCATCGCGGCAAGGGCTTTTTTGTCACCGCCGGATTTTGCAGGCCGCCAACGCCGCTATGGCTTGGCGCTGAAAGACAGGGGCCATCCCGATTGCTGGCTGGCGGCGCGGTCCAGCGCCTCGAAGAATTCGCCGGCGCCTTTGGTGTCCATCCACCGCTGGCCGTCGAACCGGTAGTGGTAGCCGCCGGACTGTGCAGCCAGCCAGATTTCGTGCAGCGGCTTTTGCAGGTTGATGACGATCTGGCTGCCGTTCTGGAAGGCGATGGTGACCATGCCCCCGGAGCGCTGCGCGTCCAGATCGGCGTCCGAGGTGTCGTTGATGCGATCGCAGCCTTGTTCGACGGCGAGCAAGAGCTTTTCCGCGTGGTCCAGGAATTCGAGGTCAGTCATTAGAATCGGCGGATGTTGAGAGCATCGCAAATTCTAGTCAGGACGCTTGCCCTTGCTGCAAGTGCGGCGGCCTTCGCGGGTTGCGGCCAGCGCGGCCCCCTGTACCTTCCCTCCGATCCCGCCGCCAGCCAGCGGGCCACCCTGCCCCAAACGCTGGACCCGATGCGCGACACGCCCGTGCCGACGCCGATCGTCCCGGCCCCTCCCGCCCCTCCCGCCCCTTCCCCCTCCCGCTCCGCTTCGTCCCCGACTCCATGACCTTGCCCACCCTGCCCGGCCACCCCCACATTGCCTACCGCGACCACGCGCTGTTCATCGAGCAAAAGCCACTGGCCGATCTGGCGCGCGCGCATGGCACGCCGCTGTACGTCTATTCGCAGGCGTCGATGCTGGACGCGCTGGCCGCCTACCAGCGCGGCTTTGCGGGCCGCAAGGTGCAGATCTGCTATGCCATGAAGGCCAATTCGTCGCTGGCGGTGCTGCAACTGTTCGCGCGCCACGGCTGCGGATTCGACATCGTCTCCGGTGGCGAACTCGAACGTGCGCTGGCAGCCGGCGGCGACCCCAGGAAGATCATTTTCTCGGGCGTCGGCAAGACCCGCGCCGAGATGCGGCAGGCCCTGGACGTGGGCATCGGCTGCTTCAATGTGGAGAGCGAGTCCGAACTGGACGTGCTGAGCGAGGTGGCCGTGGCCTGCGGCAGGAAGGCGCCGATCAGCATCCGCGTCAATCCGAACGTGGACCCGAAGACGCACCCCTACATTTCCACCGGGCTCAAGGGCAACAAGTTCGGCGTGGCGCACGAGCGCATCGTCGCGGCCTACCAGCACGCCGCGTCGCTGCCGGGCCTGCAGGTGGCGGGCATCGACTTTCACATCGGCTCGCAGATCACCGACGAAACGCCCTATCTCGACGCCACCGACCGCCTGATCGACCTGATCCAGGACATCGAGGCGGCCGGCATTCCGATCCACCACATCGACTTCGGCGGTGGCCTGGGCATCGACTACAACGGCGACACGCCCCCGGCCGCCGATGCGCTGTGGGCCAAGCTGCTGGCCAAGCTCGATGCCCGCGGCTTCGGCGACCGCCAGTTCATGATCGAGCCCGGCCGCTCGCTGGTGGGCAATGCCGGTGTCTGCGTGACCGAAGTGCTCTACGTGAAGCCGGGCGAGCAGAAGAATTTCTGCATCGTCGATGCGGCCATGAACGACCTGCCCCGCCCCGCGATGTACCAGGCTTTCCACGCCATCGTGCCTGTGCAGGCGGCGGCAGCCGCCGCGTCGGCCGATGTGTACGACGTGGTCGGCCCCGTGTGCGAGAGCGGCGACTGGATCGGCCGCGACCGCACGCTGGCCGTGCAGCCCGGCGACCACCTGGCCGTGCTGTCGGCAGGCGCGTATTGCAGCTCGATGGGCAGCAACTACAACACCCGCGCCCGGCCCGCCGAAGTGATGGTGGATGGTGCCAAGGCGCACCTGATCCGCGCGCGGGAATCCGCCGCCGACACCTTCCGCCACGAAAAACTGGTGGACTGACCCGCTGACTGGCCGGGGCTTGATTCGCATCAAGCCCCCGTCGCGGAGGGCGGCCTACATTGGCATTTTTCAAAGAATGCCCATGCCATGGCCCTGGAACCGCTGGAACTGTACCGAGACAAGCACCACGCCTGCCTGATGTTTTCCGACCTCATCGAAGAGGACGGACAGGCCGTTCAGGCCAATCAATTCCTGATCGTGGACGGCGACACGGGCGCCATCATCGACCCGGGCGGCAACCTCGCCTTCAACGAGCTGTTCATGGGAATGTCCAAGCATTTCCCGCCGCACAAGCTGTCGTACCTGATCGCCTCGCACGCCGACCCGGACATCATCGCCTCGCTGGACCGCTGGATGACCAGCACCCGGGCCACGCTGGTGATCTCGCGCGTGTGGGAGCGCTTCGCACCGCATTTCACCAAGGTCGGCAAGACGGAAAACCGGGTGATCGGCGTGCCGGACGGCGGCGGACACCTGCCGCTGGGGCGGCACGAACTGGTGCTGCTGCCGGCGCACTTCATGCATTCCGAGGGCAACTTCCACTTCTACGACCCGGTGAGCCGCATCCTCTTCACGGGGGACCTGGGCGTGTCGATGACCTCGGGCGCCGAAGCGCGCGAGCCGGTGACCGATCTGGCGCCGCACATTCCGCGCATGGAGGGCTTTCACCGCCGCTACATGGTGTCCAACAAGATCCTGCGGCTGTGGGTGCGCATGGTGCGCCAGATGGACATCGCCATGCTGGTGCCCCAGCACGGCGCACCGATCATGGGACCGAAGGCGATCGGCGATTTCTTCGACTGGATCGAGAACCTGATGTGCGGCATCGACCTGTTCGACGACCGTGCCTACCAGTTCCCTACGGCCCTCATCGACCCGGCCACGCGGCAGGTGCGGCCGGCGCTGCATGCCGTGCAGGGGCGTTTTTAAGCCAAAAAGGCCTCCACCGCAATAAGTACTAGGGCATATTGCTATTAAATCAATAGCAAAATGACCATCAGGCCGTGCGGGCCGGCGGCACGCGCCGGGCGACGCGCTTCCACACCCGCCAGCCCAGCAACACGCCGATGATGGCGGCGTACACGGCGACCTCGGCGAAGTTGTTCTTGCCCGCGCGCATCCAGAAAAAATGCAGCAACGCCAGCCCTGCGACCAGATAGACGATCCGGTGCAGGGCCTGCCAGCGCTTGGCGCCGATCCAGCGGATGGCGCGGTTGAACGACGTGGCTGCCAGCAGGGTGAGCAGCACGATGGCCAGCGTGCCCACCAGAATGAACGGCCGCTTGCCGATGTCGTACACGATCTCGGGCCAGTCGAAGCCCATGTCCAGCCAGGCGTAGGCCATGAGGTGCAGCACCGCGTAGAAATACACGAACAGCCCCAGCATGCGCCGAAAGCGCGCCAGGGCCGGTGTGCCGGTGATGACGCGCAGCGGCGTCACCGCCAGCGCCAGGCACAGGGCCCGCAGCGTCCAGTCGCCACTGGACCGGATCAGCGTCTCGGCGGGATTGGGGCCGAGGCGGTCGGTCATGGCGCCGAACACCAGCCAGGCCAGCGGCAACAGGCACAGCGCGAACACCACCGGCTTGGCGGCGGGATGCATCAGCAGTTTTTTCATGGCGGCGGACCTGGCAGGAAGGCGATGGCGTGGCGGTGGCGGGTAAGGGCTGGATGGCGATCCAGGCGAAGGGCGCGCGGCGTGGTCAGTAGAACTTCTTGAGGTCCATGCCGGCATAAAGCGACGCCACCTGGGCCTCGTAGCCGTTGAACATGAGCGTCTTGCGCTTCTTGGCGAACAGGCCGTCCTCGCCGATGCGGCGCTCGGTGGCCTGGCTCCAGCGCGGGTGGTCCACGTTGGGGTTCACGTTGGAGTAAAAGCCGTATTCCTGCTTGGCGGCCTTGTTCCAGGCCGTGCCCGGCTCCTTGTCGGTCAGGCGGATCTTGACGATGCTCTTGGCGCTCTTGAACCCGTACTTCCAGGGCACCACGAGCCGCACCGGCGCCCCGTTCTGGTTGGGCAGCACCTCGCCGTACATGCCGAAGGTGAGCAGCGTGAGCGGGTGCATGGCCTCATCCATGCGCAGCCCCTCGGTATAGGGCCAGTCGAGCACGGCGGAGCCCACGAACGGCATGGTCTTCTTGTCGGCCAGGGTCACGAACTCGACGTATTTGGCGCTGCCCTGCGGCTCCACGCGCTTGAGCAGTTCGGCCAGCGAGTAGCCCACCCACGGAATCACCATGGACCAGCCTTCGACGCAGCGCAGGCGGTAGATGCGTTCTTCCTGCGCGCTGAGCTTGATCAGGTCTTCGATGCCGAACTTGCCCGGCTTGTTGACCATTCCCTCCACCTCGACCGTCCACGGCGTGGTCTTCAGGGTGTGGGCGTTGCGGGCCGGATCGGCCTTGTCCACGCCGAACTCGTAGTAGTTGTTGTAGGTGCTGGCGTCCTTGTAGTCGGTCACCTTTTCCATGGTGTTGGCACCGGCCACGGGGGATTTCCCGCCGGGCAGTGCCGCCAGCTTGTTCGGGCGCGCGGCCTGGGCGTGGGCATCGCGCGCGGCCCAGGTGGCCAGGGCGGCCCCGGCAGCGCCGCCGGCCATGAGCTTGATGAGGTCGCGCCGGCCTTCGTAGATGGCGCGGGGGGTGATTTCGCTACCGGTGCCGTGGACGAATCCGTCGTCGTTCCGTTTGATCAGCATGGGGAATCCTTGTGTGTCGGGGGGCAACGCCCGTTATACGCGCGCTGGCCCCGCAAGGATTCACATTTTCATCACAACGTGCCGTAACTGTGCAGGCCGGACAGCCACATGTTCACGCCCAGGAAGGCGAACGTGGTCACGCCCAGGCCCACCAGGGCCCACCACGCGGACAGGGTGCCGCGCAGCCCCTTCATCAGGCGCATGTGCAGCCAGGCGGCGTAGTTGAGCCAGACGATCAGGGCCCAGGTCTCCTTCGGGTCCCAGCTCCAGTAGCCGCCCCAGGCCTCGGCCGCCCAGAGCGCGCCCAGCACGGTGGCGATGGTGAAGAAGGCAAAACCCACGGCGATGGCCTTGTACATGACGTCGTCCAGCACCTCGAACGACGGCAGCCGGGCCGCGATGCGGCGGCGTCCGAGCAGAATGCCCGCCACGATGAGCGCCGACACGCCGAAATACACCATCCAGTAGCTGCCGCCGTTCTCGGTGGCGCCCTGGCGGAACACGATGGGCTCGAAGCACAGCACCACGCCCAGCAGCCACAGCGGCGCGAGCTTGTACCAGCGCGTCTCGCCGGCCTGCTGCTTGATGAGGTAGGCGAACGCCACCATGGCCGACAGCGCGAAGGTGCCGTAGCCGATGAAGTTGGCGGGCACGTGCAGCTTCATCCACCAGCTTTTCAGGGCCGGCACCAGCGGCTGGATCTCGTGCGCCTCGCGCACCACGGTGTACCAGAGCAAAAAGCCCACCGCCGCGCTCACCACCAGCATGACGAAACCGCCCAGGGCGCGCGTTTCATACTGGGCTTCGTAGTACAGGTAGAACGCCGCGGTCATCCAGCAAAACAGCACGAACACTTCGTACAGGTTGCTGACCGGGATGTGGCCCACGTCGGCACCGATGAGATAGCTTTCGTACCAGCGCACCAGCGTGCCGATCAGCGCCATGCCGATGCCCACCCACGCCAGGCGCGAACCCAGCAGCGAGAGCGTGCGGCCCTCGCCGCGCGAGAACATGCCGATCCAGTAGAACGCCGTGCTCATGAAGAACAGCATGCTCATCCACAGGATGGCCGACTGGCTGGACAGGAAGTATTTGAGGCCGAACACCGTGTCGGCGCGCGCCAGGCTGCCGGCGCCGTCCTGCTGGTACAGGCCGATGGCCAGCAGGGCGAACGCGGCCACCACCACCATCAGCACGCGCAGCGGCCGCCAGAACCAGCCCAGCCACACCGTGCAGGGAATGGCGCCCAGCAAAATGCCTTTTTCGTACACGTCCATGAACGCGCCGTAGCGCTGCAGCGCGTAGAGCCCGCCCGCCGCGACGAGCGCCGCGAAAACCCAGTCGAACACGTTGCGCCGCGCGAGGAATCCCTCGTTCAGCGTGATGGTGCGGTCGGCACTGCTTCGGGCGGCGTCCGTGGCGGCGGTGTTCATGCGGTGTCTCCATGGGGGCGGGCCCCGATGAGTTTGTCGGTGAGCCGGGCGAACTCGCGGTCGCCGTCCAGGGTCTTGCGATTGCTCGACAGCGCCATGGTGGCCTGGGCGCCGCCGTCGTGCGGCACCAGCCACACCCACAGGCGCCGCTCGCGCACATACAGCATCGAGAACACCCCGATGATCAGCAGCGCGCAGCCGAGATAGACGATGTTCTTGCCCGGCGCGCGCGCCACCTGGAAGACGCTGGCCTGTACCTGCGTGAAATCCTTGAGCTCGAACGCCACGGGCACCGGATACGCCTGCGCATCGCTGAGCGACAGCACCGCCTGCGTCATGAACGCCTGGGTGGCATCGCTCTGCTCCAGGGGCTTGAGGCCCACGCGCTCGCGGGTCAGCTGGGCCAGCTCGAACAGGGCGCCGTTCAGGATGCGGATCAGCACCTCGCCCGCGCGCTCGCGTTCGGCCGGCGGCACGTTCTCTTCCATGAAGTCCGAGATCGCCTGCAGCCCGCCCCGGGGCATCGCACCGGGTGTTCCCGGGCTGGCAGCGCCCGAAGCGCCGGTGGCGCTGCCGGCAAACAGCGTGAGGGCGCGCACGGTCGATTGCGCGAGCTGCTCGCCCAGTTCGGGGCGCGACGGATCGACCGCCTTCGCCACATAGCGGCGCACCGCCTGCTCGCGCAGTGCGGGGTCGGCCAGCGCGAGGCGCATGCGCAAAAAGCCCTGCATGCCACCCTGGTCATCCACGGGAATGCGCAGGAAGCGGAAGGGCTCGGAAGGCGTCTCGCGCACGCCGAACAGGAACACGGGCTGCCCGTCGCCGGCATCCATCGGCAGCATGTAGTTGTGGAACTCGCGCGCCTGCCCGGCAGCGTCGCGCAGCTTGTAGCTCACGCTCGGGCCGATGTTGCGCAGCTCCTTGCGGGTCACGGTCTTGTTGCCGGCGCCCAGGCGCGACTCGATGGCCTGGCGCAGGTCCACCTTGCGCACGTCCGCCCCCGAAGTGACGGCGCCGGTATCGGTGAAATTCTCGACGTTGATGGTGCGCAGCGCGGTGAACTCCAGCGTGTACGGCTGGCCCGCGGCGCCGGCCGCAAGCGGCGTGGAGCCGCCCACCGTGCCCTCGATGTCGAACGGCTGGATGCCGGGCGCCAGCGGCACGGCACGCAATTGCAGGCGCGAGCCGCCGTCGTCGAAGCTCGACTGGTAGATCTCGATGCCGCGGTAGCTGGCCGGGTGGTTCACCTCGACCCGCGCGGGCACGGCCTCGCCCGTGGCCTTGTCGTGGATGACGATCTCGCTCGCGAAGAGCTTGGGCATGCCGGTGGAGTAGTGCTCGACGATGAACTTCTTCAGCTCGATGGCGAACGGCAGGTCTTGCAGCAGCACGCCGTCGGACTGGGTCAGGATGGCCGTGCTCGATTGCGTGCCCTCGGCCACCAGCAGGTTGCCGCGGAAGGTGGGGTTGCGCTCGGACAGCCGGTGTTCGGGCTTGACCTCGGAGATCAACCCGCCGCCGTTGTAGGGCGTCTTGCCCCCCAGCCACATCTGCGCGCGCACGATCATGTCGCCGTCCAGCAGGCCCCCCACGCACACCAGCACGATGGCGCTGTGCGCGGCGATGTAGCCGATCTTGTTGGCCGCGCCCGCCTTGGCCGCGACCATCCAGCCGGTGCCGGGCCCGGCCGGCGTCGTGCGCTGCTGCAGCCGCACCTTCCAGCCGCCGCCGGCCAGCATGTCGCCGATGCGGCGCGCGGCCGTCTCGGGCGTTTCGCCCGGCAACGGCCCTCGGGCCCGCAGCCCGAAGGCCTGCAGGCTTTGCTCGCGGATGTTTTCCTTGTAATTGCGCAGGTCGCCCAGGTAGCGCGGGCCGTTGCGCGCGATGCACAGCGAGGTGCTCGCCACCAGAAACGCGAGGATCAGCAGAAACCACCAGGCGCTGTACACGGCGTTGAGCTTGAGCGCCATGAACAGCTCGGCCCAGAACGGCCCGAACTGGTTCACGTAATTGGCCGAAGGCTCGTGCTGCTTGAGCACCGTGCCGATCACCGAAGCGATGCAGATCACCGTCAGCAGCGAGATCGCGAATCGCATGGACGACAGCAGCTCCACGCCCGCGCGCACGGCCTGCGAACGGGTATGGAGGCGGATGCCGTGGGTGGTTTCAGACATGGGAGAAAGACAAAAGGGCGGGCCATCCGTTCAGATGCGCCCGCCCGTCTTGGGTGTGATTATCGGCGGTAGGTTCCGGGGTGCGGCTGGGCCGCCCACCGGGCGGATTGACCCAGATCAACGCAGGCCAGCGATGTAATCGGCGACGGCCTTGATCTCGCGGTCGTTGAGCTTGGCGGCCACCTGCGTCATCTGCAGGCTGTTGCTGCGCACGCCGTCGCGAAAGGCGGTGAGCTGCGCGGCGGTGTAGTCGGCATGCTGGCCCGACAGGCGCGGGTATTGCACCGGAATGCCGGCACCGTTGGGGCTGTGGCAGCCGGCGCAGGCGGCGATGTTGCGGTCGGCGATGCCGCCGCGGTAGATGCGCTCGCCCAGGGCGACCAGTTCCTTGTCCTTGGCGAAGCCGGGCTTGGCCTGCTTGGAGGTCACCCACCACGCGATGTTGCGCATGTCGTCGTCCGACAGGGCCGAGGCGAAGCCCTTCATGATGGGGTTGTTGCGCTTGCCGGACTTGAACTCCTGCAGCTGCTTGACGAGGTATTCGGGGTGCTGCTGGGCCAGCTTCGGATTGGCGGCGATGGCGGAGTTGCCATCGGCCGCATGGCAGGCCACGCACACGGCGGTGTAGGTGGCTTCGCCCTTGGCGAGGTCCGGCTTGGCGGGTTTTTGCGCCGCTGCCGCGGGAGCGTGGCCCTGAGAAAAAGCTGGAAAAGCAGGAACTGCCAGCACGGCAGCCATCAGCATGGGAGCAAGCAATTTCTTCATATCGAGGGTTCTTGTGTTATGGGCGCAAAACGGCGCGATTCTACAATGCGACCCCCCGGCCCTCTATCCTTGGTAACCCCCGTTATGACGACTACATCACATGCGCCAGTTGCTGGCTCCCTCCCGCCCGCACCTGACGCCAAAGTCGCCATGGGCTGGCTGCACACCACGCGATTCCTGACCACGGCCGCGCAGCTGCACCATCTGCCCCCCATCGACGTGCCCGAGATCGCGTTCGTCGGCCGCTCCAATGCCGGCAAGTCCACCTGCATCAACACGCTCACGCAGCAAAAGCAGCTGGCCTTCGCCTCCAAGAAGCCCGGGCGCACCCAGCACATCAACCTGTTCTCGCTGGGCAAGCAGGGCGTGACCGATGCGGTGCTGGCCGACCTGCCGGGCTACGGCTACGCCGCCGTGTCGCGCTCGGACAAGATCCGCTGGCAGCAGGTGATGCTGAGCTACCTGGTCACGCGCCAAAGCCTGACCGGCATCGTGCTGCTGTGCGACCCGCGCCTGGGCCTGACCGAGCTGGACGAAGCGCTGCTGGAGGCCGTGCGCCCGCGCGTCGAATCGGGCCTGAAATTCCTGGTGCTGCTGACCAAGGCCGACAAGCTCACCCGCGCCGAGCAGGCCAAGGCGCTGTCCATCACGCGACTGCAGGCCGGCGGCGGCGAGGTCAAGATATTCTCGGCCCTCAAGAAGCAAGGGGTGGACGAAGTGGCGCAACTGCTGTGGCAGTGGTCCCACCCGGTGGCCGGCCCCTCGCCAGAAGCGGCGGATGCGGCGGATGCGGCGGACGCCGGCACCCCGGACGCCGACGAGGATTCAGAGCAAGAATAGCCTCCAGCGCAGACAGGTCATGCGCTGAATGCTATCAAAAGCGGAGCACCATGATCGACACCATCGCGCACTCCCTGCCCCATGGCATCACGCTGCAGTGCCGCACCCGCGGCGAGCGCGGCCGTCCGGTGCTGCTGTTCCTGCACGGCTTTCCCGAAGGCGCGTTCATCTGGGATGCGCTGCTGGAGCATTTCGCCGACCCGGCCCATGATGGCGGCTACCGCTGCGTGGCGCCCTGGCTGCGCGGTTTTGCGCCGTCGAGCCACCCGCCCGAAGCCGAGGCGTACCGCGCCAAGCACCTGGTGCAGGACATCACCGCCCTGATCGCTGCGGAATGCGGCGACGACGGATCGCTGGCCGCATTGATCGCCCACGACTGGGGCGGCGCGGTGGCCTGGAACCTGGCCAACCAGCGGCCCCACCTGATGCAGCGGCTGGTGATCGTCAATTCGCCGCACCCCGGCACCTTTCTGCGCGAACTGCAAACCAACCCGGCCCAGCAGGCGGCCAGCCAGTACATGCACTTTCTTTGCCGCCCGGACGCCGAGGCGTTGCTGGCGGCGGACGGCTTCCGGCGCCTGTTCGGCTTCTTCGACCGGCCGGACGGCACCGCGCCCGACTGGCTCACGCCCGAGGTGCGCGCCCAGTACCGCGACACCTGGAGCGGCGGCCTCACCGGCCCGTGCAACTACTACCGCGCCAGCCCCCTGCGCCCGCCGCGCGAGGGCGATGCCGCCGCCGGCGCGCTCACCTTGCCGGATTCGATGCTCACCGTGAACGTGCCCACCCGCGTGGTCTGGGGCCTGGACGACCCGGCCCTGCTGCCGGGGCTCCTGCAGGGGCTGGAGCAATGGGTGCCGTCGCTCACCCGCACCGAGGTGCCGGGCGCCTCGCACTGGATCGTGCATGAGCAGCCCGGGGCGGTGATCCAGGCCATCACCGACAGCCTGTCGCACAGAACGCTACAAAATTAATAGCATCGCAGACAATAAAACCGCCGGCATGGCACCGATTTGGCTGAAATTTGCGTTTATTTTTTGTACACCGAAGGCTCGCCGTCCGGGCGCGACTTGAAGCGCTTGTGCACCCAGTAGTACTGGCCCGGCATGGTGTCGATCCACTGCTGCAGTTCGCGGTTCATGCGCGCGGTGTCGGCTTCGGCGTCGTCGGTGGGAAAGTTCTCCCAGGCCGGCATCATCTCCGCGCTGTAACCCGTCGGCGTGAGCCGCCCCACCAGCGGCACGACCTTGGCGCGGCCCAGGCGCGCGAAGCGCGACAGCGATGGGATCGTTGCCGCCTGCACGCCGTAGAACGGCACGAAGACCGACTCGCTCGGGCCGAAGTCCATGTCCGGCAGCAGGTACAGCAGCCCGCCCTTGCGCAGCCCGCTCAGGATCGGCTTGACGCCGTCGCCCCGGTTGAGCATGCGCACGTTGCCGAAGCGCTGGCGGCCCGCGAACAGCCAGGCGTCCACGGCCGGGTCCGGGTGCGGCGTGAAGATCGAGGTGAAGGCCCGGTCGGTCTGCAGGGTGAGCGCGGTGCCCGCCGCGTCCATGCCCAGGAAATGCGGCGCGAAGATGATGGTGGGCGCATCGCCCTCCAGCTCGTGCAGCGCGCCGTGGATGGTGAGCCGTTTCTCGACCACCGCGCGCGGCGCCATCCACAGCCAGCTGCGGTCCAGCCAGGTCTGGCAAAAGCGCACGAAGGTCTCGCGCGCCCAGGCACGCCGCTGGGCCGGCGAAGCGTCGGGAAAGCACAGCTCCAGGTTGCGCAGCGCCACCTTGCGGCGCGGCGCGGCCAGCAGATAAAGCACCTGGCCGATGAGCCAGCCCAGGGCGCGAAGCACCGGCAACGGCAGCCGCGCCAGCACGCCCATGAGCCAGACGTTCAGGCGCCCGCTCATGCCGCGCCCCCGGCGGAGGCGTGGGGCTCGGCGCGGGGCTGCTTGTAGCGGGCATAGCCCCACAGGTATTGGCCGGGGCTCTGGCGGATGGTGCGCTCCATGGCCTGATTGATCTGCAGCACGGCCTCGTCGAGGTCTTCGGACAGGGGCACGGACAACTCCTCGAAATGCAAGACATAGCCGCGCCCCGCGCCCAGGCGCTCGCAGCGCGCCAGCACCACGGCCGCGCCGGTCTGCTGCGCCAGCCGCGCGGCCAGGGTCATGGTGTAGGCATCGCGGCCGAAAAACGGCGACCAGACGCCCTGCCCCTGGGGCGGCACCTGATCGGGCAGCAAACCCACGGCCTCGCCGCGGCGCAGCGCCTTGATCATCTGGCGCACCCCCGTCAGCGCCGTGGGCACCGCGCGGATGCCGGGCCGATTGCGCGCGGTGGACATCACCTCGGCCAGCCAGGGCTGGCGCGCGGGGCGGTACAGGATGGTGATGGGACCGTGCTCGGCGCTCCAGCGCTGCGCTGCGGCCTGCACCGACAGCTCGAAGCACCCGATGTGCGGCGTCAGAAAGACGAGGCCCTTGCCGGCACTCCAGGCCCGCTCGACTGCGGCGGCGTTTTCGATGCGGCACGGCATCTGTTCGCGCAGCCACAGGCGCGGCAGTTCGGCCGCCATGCGGCCTGCATGGCCCACGGCGGCACGCACCTGGCCGAACGAATAGCCGGCGCGCGCCGCGTTCTCGCGAAAGCGCCGCCGATAGGTGGGCGAGGCGAAAAACACCAGCCAGCCCGCCGCTGCGCCAAGGGCGTGCGCGAGCCAGAGGGGAAGCCCCGAAAGAAAGCGAAAAAGGGTTGGCATTAAAATGGCGCGGTCGCTGAGTTAAATGAGCAACTTGCAGGGCGACGTAAAACAAATCTGCTAAAGCGTTCGCCAAAGCTCCCAAGGCTGAGGGCAACGCCCAAAATGCCGGAACACAGGAGTTTATTCAAATGGCGAACGATTTCCTTTTCACCTCCGAATCCGTCTCTGAAGGCCACCCCGACAAGGTGGCCGACCAGATTTCCGACGCGATTCTCGATGCGATCTTCAAGCAAGACCCCCGCAGCCGCGTGGCGGCCGAGACCCTCACCAACACCGGGCTCGTGGTGCTAGCGGGCGAGATCACCACCAACGCGCACGTGGATTACATCCAGGTCGCGCGCGACACCATCAAGCGCATCGGCTACGACAACACCGACTACGGCATCGACTACAAGGGTTGCGCCGTGCTCGTGGCCTACGACAAGCAGAGCAACGACATCGCCCAGGGCGTGGACCAGGCCAGCGACGACCACCTGAACACCGGCGCCGGCGACCAGGGCCTGATGTTCGGCTACGCCTGCGACGAGACGCCCGAGCTGATGCCCGCGCCCATCTACTACGCGCACCGCCTGGTCGAACGCCAGGCTCAGTTGCGCAAGGACGGGCGCCTGCCCTTCCTGCGGCCCGACGCCAAGAGCCAGGTGACGATGCGCTACGTGGACGGCAAGCCCCACAGCATCGACACCGTGGTGCTCTCCACGCAGCACCACCCCGACCAGAGCGAGACGTCCACCAGGATGAAGGCCAGCTTCACCGAAGCCGTCATCGAAGAGATCATCAAGCCCGTGCTGCCCAGCGAGTGGCTGAAGGACACCAAGTACCTGATCAACCCCACCGGCCGCTTCGTCATCGGCGGCCCGCAAGGCGATTGCGGCCTGACAGGCCGCAAGATCATCGTGGACACCTACGGCGGCGCCTGCCCGCACGGTGGCGGCGCCTTCAGCGGCAAAGACCCGACCAAGGTGGACCGCTCGGCCGCCTACGCCGCGCGCTACGTGGCCAAGAACATCGTGGCAGCCGGCCTGGCGCGCCAGTGCCAGATCCAGGTGGCCTACGCCATCGGCGTGGCCCGCCCGATGAACGTCACCGTGTACACCGAGGGCACGGGCGTGATCCCGGACGACCAGATCGCCAAGCTGGTGCAGGAGCATTTCGACCTGCGGCCCAAGGGCATCATCCAGATGCTGGACCTGCTGCGCCCGATCTACGAAAAGACCGCGGCCTACGGCCACTTCGGCCGCGAAGAGCCCGAGTTCACCTGGGAAAAGACCGACAAGGCAGCAGCGCTGCGCGCAGCCGCAGGGCTCTAAGCCCGCCACGCGACCGGCGTGGTGCACGCGCCTTCACGCATTCACGCAGGCCCCTGCCGCGAAAGCAATAGGGGCCTGGCGGCAGCGGCCACCCGGCAATCGCTTCGGATGCGCGCACTGTCCACGCGCGCCGTCCCCCTATGGTCCCGGCATCTCCAAGGCCGTCCATGCAGATCACGAAACACTTCCACAATCCGCCCCGCGCAACGACGGCGGCGCAGCCTTACGCCGGGCAGGAAGCCGTGCGCTACGAGCCGAGCCGCGACGGAACTTCGATAAAGGCTTTCGAAAAATCGGGACGCGGCAAACAGCTGATGACGCAGTACCGGGCCGGCATCGGCAAGCTGAAAACCTTTCTGGAAGAACACCCCTCCGCCAAATCCCAGCAGTCCATCACGGCGCTGGATATTTTCAAAAGCCGGGTCGAAGGCGGCTCGACAGGACACTATTCCACCCAGATATCGCGCCTCTACGACGAAGGCAAGGCGTCGCTGGACACCCTGTGCATGGCCGTGGCCGACCACGCGATCCCGCTGTCCACACGCATGGACATCATCGAGAACCTGGCATCGGGGCTGCTGGTTTGCTCCGAAGGCACCACGACCAACCTGATCATGGCCACGCAGGACCTGAACCTGACCAAGGGCCTGCACACCTATGCCAACAGGGTATGGGAGGACATGCTGGACCAGGCGCTGCGCGACTTCAGCCACGCAAGGCACAAGGGACTTGCCAACTACGAGGGCAACGAGATCCACTATGTGAACGGCTACCGCAATTTCCTGGCGGAACGGTTTGGCGTCGCGGAACGCAGCGACAGCTTCGTCGATGTGCAGACCGTCAGTGCCCACGTCCAGGAGGCGGCGGCCTTCGCGGAGGCCCGCGTGAACACGGTCGAGCTGGTACGGCACCTGGCGCAGGAATGCCTGAGCGAAGTGCATGAGCGCTTCAGGCAACACCTGGGGCGGCCGCTGACGCTGGAAACCGCGGGGCAGTTGCACAAGGAGTACGGGGATTCTCTGGAAGCTGGACTGCAAGGGCGGTTCGGAGCGATCCCTGCCTGGGTCGTCATCACGGAACACGAGCCCACCGGCGAAGAGGACGCACCCTATTCCATCCTTGAAAATCCTGCGCTGCTCATGCGCGTCATCGCCAAGAACATGCAAAAGCAGGGGCTGATCGACAAGGAGAAGTTCGAGGTCGTCGATAGCATGTCGACGGCCGAGGGCGACCGCAAAATCAAGCGCATCGGTGACGGAGATTTCTACATCAAGGAGCGGGATGCGGCTGGCGGAACCGGCTACCGGAGCCTGCGGCTTTCCGACCTCTCTGCGGCGATGGAATGGCCTGCGGCGCTGCTCATGAGCGCCTTCCAGTCCACGAAAGATTCCGAGGAGCTGCGCAGCCTCGATCCGGCCAAGGTCTGGAGCATGGTCCGCAACGGCACCTCCACCTCGCCCGGCACCTTGCCGGGCACCTCGCAAAACGCTTCGCCAGACGCCCCGCACGCCGCCTGGCTCGCCGCCCTGATGCACCCCGCCATGAAGCGCTACCGGCAAGCCTCCCGGGAAGCGGAATTCCTCCTGCTGAACCAGGCTGCCGAAGAGGTCGACAAGCTCCCGGAGCAGGAACGGCCCGGTGCCGTGGCGCAAAGCCTGATGGCCGGCGACCTGGCGCTCGCCAGCCTGCTGGTGACGCTGCCGATGCCATCGGGCTGGAAGGACCGGAATCAGAACACCCTGCTGCACCACGCCGCCGCTGCGGGCGCCGGCTCGGTCGCCACCCTGCTCATGTCCCCTGAGGCACTGCAGGCGGTCAACAAACGGGGCGACACGCCCTTGATGCATGCGGCGCGCTATGGCCAGACCGCCATGGTGAGCGAGCTGCTGAGAGCCAGCGCGGTGACCGATGCCCGCAACAAGAATGGAGAAACGGCCCTGTACCTGGCCGTCCAGGCAGGCGATGTGGCTTCCGTGGGCATCCTCGTGCAGGCATCCCTCAAGGGCGCGAAAAACCGCGGCATGCTGGAGCAGTCATCCAGCGCGGGCAGAACGCCCCTCATGGTGGCCGCGGCCGCGGGCAACGAGCTGCTCGTGCAAATGCTGCACGGCGCCGGAGCGCGCGTGGACGCAACGAGCCATGACGGCAGGACGGCGCTGCACGAGGCCGCACGCCAAGGCCGCATGGGGGTCGCGCGGGTGCTGCTGCAGGCGGGCGCCAAGCCCAACGCCTACACAGGCTTTCTGCACGGTGGCGTGACACCGCTGATGGAGGCGCTCGATAACGGCCACTACGAAATGGCGGCCATGCTATCGAGCCGCAGCCACCTGGACCAGCGCGACTGGCGCGGGGAATGCGCGCTCATGCGGGCGGTCGGGCAACAGAATGTGCGGGCCGCCAAGCTGCTGGTCGCAGCCAAGGCGAGCGTTCACCGCGACACGCCCGATGGAACCACGCCGCTGATGCGATCGGCGGAAACCGGCAACGTCGAGATGATGGCCCTGCTGCTGAAAGCGGGCGCGGTGGCCGACCAACGCACCGAGTTTCGGTACTCCGCCCTCCTCGCGGCCACGAAAAATGGCCACACCGCCGCCGTGGAACTGCTTTTGGACGCAAAGGTGGATTCGACATCCAAGGACAGAGACGGGCTGACGCCCTTCATGCTGGCCGCCAGCAATGGACATGCGCAGGTCATGGAAACCTTGCTGAAGAAAGAAGCCGCCGGCGACGTGCAAGCCACCAAGTTCTACGGGGAGAACGCCACCATGCTGGCGGCGATGAACGGCCATGCCGACGTCGTCTCGCTGCTGCTGCGCCACGGCATGGCCGGCAACCTGGAGATGCGGTCGGGCGAGTCCTCCGAGACGGCACTCACCCAGGCGGCAGCCCATGGACATGCGGACGTGGTGAAGCTGCTGCTGGACGCAGGAGCGCATGGCAGCCTGGCGCGAGCCGAGCGGTTGGCGAAATCAAAGGGCCACCCGAAGGTGCTGCATCTGCTGGTCGAAGCCCGAAACGCTTTGACAAAGGCCGGTCCTTCGCGTTCGGATTGAACGCCTGAGCCCTCCGCCCGGCGGCCGCCGGCCGCCGGGCGGAGACCTGGACGCCGTCTGCGCGCCTTTCCTACAGGCGCACTCCGGGTCTGCTGACGCCAGTGGGCAGGCCGCGCTGGAATGATCGCTCCACCCCCCTACTCAACGGAGCTCTCACCATGCTGAAGTACGCCATCATCTTCGCCATCATTTCCCTCATCGCTGGCGCGCTGGGTTTCACCGGGGTCGCGGCAGGCGCCGCCGGTATCGCGAAGATCCTGTTCTTCATCTTCCTGGTCATCGCCGTGGTGTTCGTCGTGCTGGCCGTTCTCGGCATCGGCGCAGCCCGCAAGGCGCTGAAATAAGGCGGTACGGCGCATGAACATTTTCGAAGCCCTGCGCGAGAGCCACGAACGCCAGCGCGAGATGGTCCGCCTGGTGGAAGCCACCAGCGGCGATACGCCGCAGCGGCATGAGCGCTTCGCCGAGCTCAAGCGCGAGCTGGCCGCCCACGAGCTGGCGGAAGACCGCCACTTCTACCGCCCGCTCATGGAGCACGATGCGGGCATCGACCTGTCGCGCCACGCCATCGCCGAACACCACGCCCTCGACGAACTGGTCGAAGACCTGGAGGCCGCCGACCCGAGCAGTTCCGCCTGGCTGGCCATTGCCAAGAAGCTGGGCGAGAAGGTGCATCACCACCTGGAGGAAGAGGAGCACCGCTTCTTCCAGATGGCCGGCAAGCTGCTCACCGAAAGGCAGAAAACCGAGCTGGCCAGACAGTACCTGCAGACCTACGAAGAGACCAAGGCCGTGCCGGCCTGAACGCCCCGCTTGCTCCTCCGACGCCCCGCAAGGGGCTTTTTCACGTCAGAGCCCGCGGGCCGACAGCGCCAGGGTGCGGCGAAACGCCGGCCGCAGGCGATAGAGCTGCGCGGGCCGGTGGGCGCCACCCTGCACCATGCCTCCGGGCACGGGCTCCAGCATGCCCAGCTCGTCCATCTTGCGGCGAAAACTCACCTTGTTGATCGCCTCGCCGAGCACCGCCTCGTACACCGCCTGGAGCTGCGGCAGCGTGAACGCCTCGCCGCACAGGTGCACGGGCAGCGAGGAATAGAGGCTTTTGCTGCGCACGCGGGCCAGGGCGGCGTCCACCATCGCGCGGTGGTCGAACGGCAGCGGCGGCAACGCATCCACCGGCACCAGTTTCACGCCCTGGCGGGGCGGCAACCCGTCGAGCGCCTCGGCGGGCACCAGCGCGCAATAGGCCACGGCGATCGACCAGCCGCGCGGGTCGCGCGCCAGGCCCGAGAAGGTGGAGAGCTGCTCCAGATAGGGGCTTTGCAGCCCGGCCTTGTCGCGCAGCACGCGGGCGGCGCTGGCCTGTGCATCGGCGTCGTCCTGCGCATGGATGTAGCCGCCGGGCAATGCCCAGGCGCCGGCATAAGGCGCCTTGTCGCGGCGCACCAGCAGCACGTGGAGCGTGCCGGCCCGCAGCGTGAGCAGCACGGTGTCGACGGTGCAGATGATGGCTGGCGGGTCGTGGGCGGTCATCGGAATCGCAGTTATGTGCAGGAATGGACGAACAAGCCTATCACCCCGAAGCGGCTGGCAGGCCTTCGCCCCCGGTTTCCATCGGTTGGAAAGCGACGAACACGTCGTCACACCCACTTAGTTGCAAAATCAAACTAAGAGGAATAGACTTCGCCCATCGCATCAAGGACTTTGCCACCATGACCCGCCCTTCGACGACCCAGCTGTTGGTGATCGACCCGCAGAACGATTTTTGCGACCTGCCCGCAACGTGGCAGCCAGCCGGCCCGCTCACCGGCCAGCCGGTGGCGCCCACCCTCCCCGTGGCGGGCGCCCATGCCGACATGCAGCGCCTGGCGGCCTTCATCCGCCGCGTGGGCCAGGGGCTGGACGGCGTCACGGTCACGCTCGATTCGCACCAGCGCTACGACGTGGCCCACCCCACGTTCTGGCGCCGGGGAGACGGCGGCGAGGTCGCCCCGTTCACGCCCATCACGGCGGCGCAGGTGCGTGCCGGTGCCTTCGTGCCGCGCGACGGCGGCGCGATGGCCCGCGTGCTCGCCTATCTGGACGCGCTGGAGGCACAGGGCCGCTACACGCTGATGGTGTGGCCCGTGCACTGCGAGATCGGCAGCTGGGGCCACGGCGTGCATGCCGACGTGCTGGCCGCCTGCGGCGCGTGGCAGGCGCAGCGCCAGCGCGCGGTGTGCAACGTGTTCAAGGGCACCAATCCGTGGACCGAGCACTACAGCGCCATCGAGGCCGAGGTGCCCGATGCCGACGACCCCTCCACCGCGCTGAACACCCGGCTGCTGCACGCGCTGGGCACGGCGGACCGCCTGGTCATCGCGGGCGAGGCCGGCAGCCACTGCGTGCGCGCCACCGCAGAGCACATCGTGCTGCACCTGCCGCGCCTGCAGCCCGGCTGGCAGGCCAGCCGCGTCGTGCTGCTGACCGATTGCATGAGCCCCGTGGCCGGCTTCGAGGCGCAGCAGCAGGATTTTCTCGATGCCATGCGCGCCCAGGGGGCGCAGCTGGCCCGCAGCGACGAAATCAGCCTCTAGCGCATATTCCATCCCGGCATCGACTCCTAAAACCATAGCAAACGCCATGCAACCCGTCATCACCAGCCTGCTCGATACCGACCTCTACAAGTTCACGATGTGGCAGGCATTGCTGCACAGCCATCCGCAGACGCAGGCGGAGTACCGCTACGTGTGCCGCAACCGGCCGGCCTACCCGCTCGCCGAACTGCTGGACGAGGTGAACCAGGCGCTCGACGGGCTGTGCGCGCTGCGGTTCTCGGCGGCCGACCTGGAATACCTGGCCGGGCTGCGATTCATCAAGAGTGACTTCGTGGACTTTCTGCGGCTCTTTCAGTTCCAGCGCGCGTTCATCGAAGCGCGGGCCGAGGGCGAAGACCTGCACATCGTGGCGCGCGGCCCGCAGGTGCATGTGATGGGCTTCGAGATCTTCGTGCTGGCAATCGTGAACGAGCTGTACTTTCGCCGCTTCGACCCCGCGGCGGCGCTGGCCGAGGGCCGGCGCCGGCTGGCGGAAAAGATCGCGCACGTGCAGGCGCTGGCGGGCGAGCCCGAGCGGGCGCACCCGTTCGAGATGTTCGACTTCGGCCTGCGCCGGCGCTACAGCGGCGCGTGGCAGCGCGAGGTGGTGCAGGCGTTCGCCCAGCACGCGCCACGGTGGTTCAAGGGGACGTCCAACGTGCTGCTGGCGCGCGACCTGAACCTGGTGCCCATCGGCACCATGGCGCACGAATACCTGCAGACCTATCAGGCGCTGGGCGTGCGGCTGCGAGATTTCCAGAAGGCCGCGCTGGAGGACTGGGTGCAGGAGTACCGGGGCGACCTCGGGATCGCGCTGACCGACACGGTGGGCATGGACGCCTTCCTGGCCGACTTCGACCTGTACTTCGCCAAGCTGTTCGACGGCCTGCGCCACGACTCGGGCGACCCGGTGGCCTGGGGCGAAAAGGCGCTGGCGCACTATGCCCGCCTGCGCATCGACGCGCACACCAAGCGGCTCGTGTTCTCCGACGGGCTGAACGTGGACAAGGCGCTGGCGCTGTACCGGCATTTCAGCGATCGGGTACCGCTGGGTTTCGGCATCGGCACGCAGCTCACCAACGACATGGGCGTGGCGCCGCTCAACATCGTGATGAAGATCACCCGCGCCAACGGCCAGCCGGTCGCCAAGCTGTCGGACAGCCCCGGTAAGACGATGTGCGACGACGAAACCTACCTGGCCTATCTGCGGCAGGTGTTCAACGTGCGCCCCGAATGACAGGCCGCGCAGCGCCTTGAAGCGACCGACGCGCATCCCACACGACCCCGACGCAAGAACCCGAAGGAAACGAACCATGCTCCGCATCACCCTGGCCCAGCTCAACCTCACCGTGGGCGACATCGAAGGCAACGTCGAACGCATGATCGCCGCCGCGCAGCAGGCCGCGGCCGCGCAGTCCGACCTGGTGGTGTTCTCCGAACTTTCGCTGTGCGGGTACTACCCCGGCGACATGCTGGACGAACCCGCCTTTCTCGAACGGCTGGACGCGGGCCTGGCGCGGCTGTGCCAGGCCTCTGCTGGCATGCCCGCGCTGCACTGGGTGGTCGGCATGCCGATTCGCACGCCCGGACCGGGCAAGCGGCTGCACAACGCGCTGCGCGTGCTGCGGGCCGGCGAGGTGCGGCTGTCGTACGCCAAGCAACTTCTGCCCACCTACAACATCTTCGACGAGCGCCGCCATTTCGAGCCGGGGCCCGACGTGGCGAAGGTGCTGCGCATCGGCACGTCGCAAGTGGGCTTTCTCGTCTGCGAGGACGGCTGGAACGATGCCGGCGCCGACTACCTGACCAATCCCTTCCAGCGCATGGCCGATGCCGCACCCGACCTGGTGGTGAGCATCAACGCGAGCCCGAGCCACATCGGCAAGCGCGAGGTGCGCCACCAGGTGTTCGGCGATGCGGCGCGCCGGCACGGCCTGCCGATCGTTTACGTGAACCAGGTCGGCGGGCACGACCAGGTGGTGTATGACGGCGCATCCTTCGCGGTCGAGCCGGAGGACGGCGTGGTGTTCGAGGCGCGCCGCTTCGAAGAAGACGTGTCCACCGTGCAACTGCTGGACAACGGGCATTTCGCCCGGCTGGACGGCTCCGACCTGCCCCCCGTGCCGCGCCAAGGCCTGCCCACGATGGCGTTCTACCGCCAGCAGATCGTGCTGGGCCTGCGGGACTATGCGCGCCGCTGCGGCTTCACCCAGGCGGTGGTGGGCAGCTCGGGCGGCATCGACAGCGCGCTCACCCTGGCGCTGGCGGCCGAGGCGCTCGGTCCGGAGAACGTGGTGGGCATCACCATGCCTTCGCACTTTTCGTCGAGCGGCTCGGTGGACGATTCCGTGCAGCTGTGCCGCAACCTGGGCGTGGTGCTGCACACGCACCCCATCGCGGAACTGGTGACGGGTTTTTCGAAGCAGTTCGAGGCCAGCTTCGGCCAGCCGCTGCGCGGGCTGCCGCTGGAGAACGTGCAGGCGCGCATCCGCGGCACGACGCTGATGGAATATTCCAACGCCTTCGGGCACCTGCTGCTGACCACCGGCAACAAGTCGGAGATCTCGGTGGGCTACTGCACGCTGTACGGCGACACCAACGGCGGCCTGGGGCTGCTGGGCGACCTCTACAAGACGGAGATCTTCGAGCTGTCGCGACACGTCAACGAGAACGCGGGGCGCGAACTCATCCCGCAGGCCATCATCGACAAGCCCCCGTCGGCCGAACTCGCGCCCGGCCAGAAAGACGCCGACAGCCTGCCGCCCTACCCGGTGCTGGACGAGATTCTCAAGCTGCTGATCGAAGGAGAAGGCCTGTCGCGCGCCGAGTACGCATCGGCCCACGCGTTCGCCGCCCAGCTGAGCACCAGCGAGGAAGGCCGGGCGCTGGCCCACCGGGTGCGCATGATGGTGGCGCGCAGCGAATACAAGCGGCGCCAGGCCCCGCCGATCGTGCGCGTGCGCGCCAAGGCGTTCGGTACGGGACGGCAGATGCCCATCGCCGCGCGGTACGTGTGAACGGGCGCGTGCCCTGCCAGCCCTGAAGGCCATGCATCAAAAAGGCCTCCAGCACAATAAATACTACGGCATATAGCTATTATTTTTATAGCAAACGCTTTTACATGCGTCCAGCAGGCCGCAGCGGGGTTTCTGGCAGGGCTGGCCGCCCGCCCCGGCCATGCCGGCTACATTCCCAGCAGCCCCGACGGCGCCGCTCACGGCACGGGGAGCCCAACCGGAACACACATGTACGACACCGCCATCTACATCGGCCGCTTCGAGCCCGTCCACAACGGCCACCTGGCCCTTTTGCAGCGCGCGCTGGACAGCGCCAACAACGTGATCGTGGTCATGGGTTCGGCCTGGCAGGCCCGCTCGCCCAAGAACCCGTTCACCTGGGCCGAACGCGAATCCATGCTGCGCAACGCCCTGCCCGAGGCCGACCGCGCCCGGCTGACCGTGCTGCCCGTGCGCGACTACTACAACGAGGCCCTGTGGGTCGCCGCCGTGCTGCGTGCCGTGTCGCTGCATGTGCTGCCCGATGCGCGCATCGGCCTGGTGGGGCACTTCAAGGACGCGACCAGCAGCTATCTGGATGCCTTCCCGGGCTGGTCGCTCATTCCGATGGAACGCCAGGGCACCATCGATGCCACGGCCATCCGCGAAGCCTACTTCGGCGCGTCGCCGCAGGGGGTGCTCACGGCGCTGGGGCCGCTGGCCGACCAGGTACCGGCGAGCACGCTCGAATTTCTGGACGTGTTCGCGCAGCAGCCGCACTACGCGGCCCTGCAGGAAGAATGGCGCGTGCTGCGCCGCTACCGCGAATCCTGGGCGCAGGCGCCCTATGCGCCGGTGTTCGTCACCGTGGACGCCGTGCTGCGCTGCCAGGACCACGTGCTCATCATCCGCCGCGCGCACGCCCCGGGCAAAGGCCAGCTGGCCATGCCGGGCGGGTTCATCGAGCAGCGCGAGACGCTGTGGCAGTCGTGCCTGCGCGAACTGGCCGAGGAAACGCATTGCGACGTGCCCGCCGCCATCCTGCGCCGCGCCCTGCGCGACACCGCCGTCTTCGACCACCCCGACCGCAGCCAGCGCGGGCGCACCATCACGCACGCCCACTACTTCGATCTGGGCGATGCGCCCTTCCCCGCCGTGCAGGCCGACGACGACGCCATGCAGGTGCAATGGACGCCCATCGCCGAACTGGCGGCCATGGAAGAGGCCTTCTTCGAAGACCACTTCCACATGCTGGACCACTTCTTGAAAATCACCGATAGCGCCGCGTAAGCACCGTCAGCCACAAGCATCGCCATGCTGATCAAAAGCCTGAAACTCACCAGCTTTCTGAGCTACGGCCCGGAAAGCGAAGCCGTCCCCCTGGGCCCGTTAAACATCCTCATCGGACCCAACGGATCGGGGAAGTCCAACTTTCTGGAGGCGCTCTCCATACTCCAGGCCGCGCCGGGGCAGCTCACCAAGCCCATTCGCGACGGTGGCGGCATCCAGGACTGGCTCTACAAATCGGAATCGTCGGCGGCCCGTCGCGATGCGCGCATCGAGGCCCTGATCGCCAACCCCCAGGGAAACAACGACTTCCGTTATGGCTTGGCCTTGAACCAGGAGGGTGGCCGCCTTGCCGTGCGGGACGAGTTCCTGGAAAACGAGCAGGCCGCCCCCGGCAGGGAGGACCCCTATTTCTATTACCGTTGGAACGAGGGCCGGCCTGTACTGAACACGCGCGGCATCGGTGAACGCAAGCTGGTGCGTGAGACCATCAAACCCGACCAATCCATCCTGGCGCAAAAGCGCGATGCGGACCTGTATCCGGAAATGACTTGGCTGGCCGATCAGTTCGACGCTATCCGGCTGTACAGGGAATGGACGTTCGGGCGTTATGCGACGCCCCGGCTGCAGCAGCGGACCGATTTACCAAGCGATCGGCTGGAACAGGACTACTCGAACCTGGCACTGGTGATCAATCGCCTCAAAATGCACCGCCCCGCCTGGAAACAATTCATGGAAGGGCTGCGGCTGGTTTATGAGGGCATCGAAGACATGCATGTCCAGATCAACGACGGCGGCAATGCGCAAATCTTCCTGATTGAAACCTCAGGACCCATACCCGCTACGCGCCTGTCCGATGGCACTTTGCGATACCTCGCCCTGCTCACGGTTTTATGCGACCCGGCGCCGCCTCCGCTGATAGTGTTGGAAGAGCCTGAGCTGGGGCTGCATCCAGACATCCTTCCCCAACTGGCCCATCTGTTGTCAGAGGCCAGTACACGCGCCCAGTGGATCGTGACCACCCACGCCCCGGCTTTTGTGGACGCTTTTTCAGAACGCCCGGAAAACATCCTGGTGTGCGAGCGAGACCCGGGCGGCACCCGCGAACCAAGTGAATCAGCAGAGCCCGTTGGGGCAAGGGGGGCGAGCGGTTCGCGCATCGAGCGGCTGGATGCGACAGACATGGCTCCCTGGCTTGAAAAATACCGCCTGGGGGATCTGTGGATGCGGGGCCAGATAGGGGGAACGAGATGGTAAAGCGCACCAAAGACGATCTTTATGTTTATGCCGAAGGCGGTGGAAGCGGGGCCCACAGCGAATCACTGAACAAAGAGTTGCGCAAGGCTTTCGCTGCCTTTTTCGCCAAGACAGACCTAGGTAACACTCGCCGCCCTCGCGTCGTCGCTTGCGGCGGCAGGGAGCAGGCATTCGACAGCTTCCGAACGGCTATACAACAAGGACGGAACGCCATGCTGCTGGTGGACAGTGAAGAGCCGCTAAAAGCGCAGCATCAGCCTCCGCACAGCCCCGCCTTCAGACCGTGGAGCCATCTGTCGGATCAGGCGGGTTGGAGCGTTCCCGCTCAAGCCACCGATCAAGATGCCCATTTGATGGCGCAATGCATGGAAAGCTGGTTTCTGGCCGACTGGAACACAGTGGCTGCATTTTTCGGGCACGGATTCAAGGCGCAGGCCAAACCCGCGTCCACGTGCGAATCCACCAGCAAGGCGATTGTCTATGCGGCACTGCAGAGTGCCACAGCCTCCTGCCGGACAAAGCTCCCTTATGGGAAAGGAGCCCATTCCTTCAAGCTACTGGGGCTGATCGATCCGAATTCAGTGGAGCAAAGCTCGCCCTGGGCAAAGCGCTTTCTCGACGAATTGCGCAAGCGCAAGCCATAAAGGCTGCTTTCAGCCGACATGGACCCAAGGCATGGCATGGCTTTGCGTGGGCGTGAGCACCCAGCAACGGTTTTCACAGCCGGCCGAGCAACTGGTTACTAGCGCAGCGGGCGAAGCACTAGAGCAGCAATTGCCGACTGGTCACGCTCCCCACGTCCTGCGCCACGCGGAACTGGTCCACGGTATGGGCCAGCGCCTGGGCCTGGTGGCTGAGCGATTGCGCCGCCGCCAGGGCCTCTTCGACCAGCGCGGCGTTCTGCTGCGTGCCCTGGTCCATCTGCGAGACGGCCTGGTTCACCTGGGCGATGCCGGCGCTCTGCTCGGCGCTGGCCGCGCTGATCTCGCCCACCATGGAGGTGACGCGCTGCACGCCCTCCACGATCTCGCGCATGGTGGCACCGGCCTGCTTGACCAGCTGGGTGCCCACGCCGACCTTGGCGACCGAGTCGTCGATCAGCCCCTTGATCTCTTTCGCGGCGGCCGCGCTGCGCTGGGCCAGGCTGCGCACCTCGGAGGCGACCACGGCGAAGCCCCGGCCCTGCTCGCCCGCGCGGGCGGCTTCCACGGCGGCATTGAGCGCCAGGATGTTGGTCTGGAAGGCGATGCCGTCGATCACGCCGATGATGTCCACGATCTTGCGCGACGAGGCATCGATCGAGCCCATGGTGTCCACCACCTGATCGACCACAGCGCCGCCGCGCACGGCCACGCCCGAGGCGGACATGGCCAGTTCGTTGGCGCGGCGCGCGTTGTCGGCGTTCTGCTGCACGGTGGAGGTCAGCTCCTCCATCGACGCGGCGGTCTGCTGCAAGGCGCTGGCCTGCGACTCGGTGCGGGACGACAGGTCGCCGTTGCCGGAGGCGATCTCGGCCGATGCGGTGGTGATCGAGCCGGTGCTGTCGCGCACCTGTTGCACCAACCGCGCGAGGTTGTCGCGCATGGCGCGGATGGCATGCAGGATGCTGGTGCTGTCGCCGGGCCGGGTGTGCACGTCCACGGCGAGGTTGCCGTCGGCGATCTGGCGGACCACTTCTGCGGCGTATTGCGGCTCGCCGCCCAGTTGGCGCACCAGGGTGCGCAGCATGTCCCACGCCAGCGCCACCAGCACGAGCATCAGCACGCCGCCGATGGACAGCAGGATGGCCGTGTTGCGCCAGAAGGCCTGGTCGATGTCGTCGATGTAGTCGCCGAAGCCGATGATCCAGTCGAAAGGCTCGAAATGGATGATGGCGTAGAGCTTCTCGACCTCTTCCTTGGCCCCGGGGCGCGTGCCGTTGGCGATCACCGTGCCGATGGTCTTGCCTTGCAACGCGGCGCGGTAGCGCACGCCGGCTTCCTTGCCCACCTTGGCATCGACGATGCCGACGCGCTTGGGGTTGGGGTGCACGTAGTTCACGTCGTCGGTGAAACCGCGCACGAAGAAATACTGGTCACCCTTGTGAAAGCTGCCGATGGCGCGCTTGGCCTCCTTCAAGGCGTCTTCATGGGACAGCTGGCCGGCCTTTTCCAGGTCATAGGCCTTCTGCGCGGCCGCATGGGCCAGCACCACCAGCGTGGACAGCTGGTTGGTCCGCTCGGTCATCATCGACTGGCGCAAGGTGGTCAGGGCCACCGCCGACAACACGACCAGCCCCAGCAGGGTGGCCCCGCACAGCAGCAGGATGCGCGTGCGCAATTTCATGGCATTTCTCCGAAGATCGTTTACAAAAAGAAACAACGATACGGGAAACGTCCATGGATGAGCGGGGGTAAAAGCCCGGTTTCCGTGTGCCTTGATGCGTGCGCGCAACGGGCGGCAAGGGCCTATTGCCGCGGCGCAGCGACGGCGCCGAGCGGCTCGGCCACCGGGCGCGCCCCGTCAAGGCGCGCCCGGAAAACCGTCACTGGCTGAGCTGTGCCGCAGTGGCGGCGTCGAGCCGGCCGGTCACGGGCAGGCCGCGCTCTTTCTGGAAGGCGCGCAGGGCTGCCGCGGTCTTGGCGCCCATGGCGCCATCCGGCGTGCCGGTGTCGTGCCCCAGCGCGTTCAGCTTGGCCTGCGCATCGCGCAGCGACATTCCGCCAGCAGCAGCAGCTGCTGCGGCCTGCGCCCGAGGTGCCGAGGTCTGCGAGGGCGCCGCGCCGCCATCCACGCCCAGGCGCCCGCCGCCGCCCAGGCCCTGGCCCTTCACCGATTGCGCCTTGTAGCTGCGCAGCGACCGCACCATCTGGTTGAAAGCGTCCATGAAGGCCGCGGAGATCACCTTGCCTTCGGCCGTGTTGCTGTAGCCGCCCAGGCGCGCGCCACCCGACCCGCCGAACAACTGGCCCATCGCGCCGAAGTCGGTCTTGGAGGCGCTGCCCTCGGACGCCGCCACCTGAACGCCGGAGCGGTTGTCGATGAGGGTGAGCATCGCGCTCGCTTCCTTGGTGTTCAAGCTGCCGCCCAGCGCAGCCAGCAGGCCGCCCGCCCGTCCGCCCACCAGGCCGCCGAGGGACGCGGAGGCGCCCCCCGCGTTGTCGTTGTTGAACACGATCTCGGGCGACATGCCGTAGTCGGAGGCGACCATCTGGCCCTTGCCGAAGTTGCTGCCGCCGCGCATTTCGCCCGATTGCATGATGGCGCGCTCGCGGTCCATGGCCGTCATGCCGGCCGCGCCGCGCTCGATCACCACGAAGCAGTTGGACTGTTGCACCAGCAGGCGCAGCAGGTTGGCCGTCGGCGGCAGGCGGTATTCGTTGCGCAGAATGGTGTACCAGCCGGCCTGCTGGTTTTCGATGAGCGAGACGGTGCCCAGCGGCGCGTCGCAGCGTTCCAGTTCGCTGCTGGCACCTTGCGTGGCGCCGCCGGCAGCGCTGCCCGTGGCCACGGTCTTGGCGTCGGGGCTGCCCATGCGCATGTTGGTGGTTTCGCAGCCGGCCAGTGCCAGGGCGGCGGCCACCGTGGCGGCCAGGAGGGAAAGGCGGGCTGCAGGGAAAGCAGGGATGGGCGCGGGGGCTGCGTGGCGGGCGTGCAGGGTCGGTGTCGTCATGGAAGGCATCGCTTGGAGCAAAGCGATGGACGTTATGCGCGCCGCCGCAGTGCCACAACCCTACCGCGGGAGGGTTGCTGTAACAGCGCCGCAGGCCCTGCGCGCCCGGCAGACGCTGCCATTCAGTGCCATTCAGTGCCACTCAGTGCCACTCAGGTGCCCGCGCGCTCCAGCATGGCGTGCAACAGCACGTTGCAGCCGGCCGTGATGTGCTCGGGCTTGGCGTCTTCGATCTCGTTGTGGCTGATGCCGTCCTTGCAGGGAATGAACACCATGCCGGCCGGCGCCAGGCGCGCCATGTACACCGCATCGTGCCCGGCGCCGGACACCGCGGGCATGTGGCTGTAGCCCAGGCTGGCGGCGGCCCGGCCGACCGCCTCCACGCAGTCGGGATGGAACACCTGCGCGGGATAGCTGGACACCAGGTCGATCTGGATCGGCAGGCCGGTCTCGACACTGAGGCGGGCCGCCACGTCGCGGATGTCCCGGTCCATGCTTTCGCAATCGGCATCGGTGGCGTTGCGCAGGTCGATGCTGAACTTGACCTGCCCCGGAATCACGTTGCGGCTGTTGGGGTGCACCTGCACCATGCCCACCGTGCCGCGCCCGTGCGGCGGGTGGCGATGGGCGCAGGCCACCACCTCCTGCATGAGGTGGGTGGCGACCTGAAGCGCGTCCTTGCGCAGGGCCATGGGCGTGGGGCCGGCGTGGGCTTCCATGCCGGTCACGGTGCAGTCGTACCAGCGGATGCCGAGCACGCCGGTCACCACGCCGATGGTCTTGTCGTTGTCCTCCAGCACCGGGCCCTGCTCGATGTGGGTTTCGAAATACGCGCCGATGGGGTGGTCGCCCGGCACCTGGTCGCCCACGTAGCCGATGCGCTCGAGTTCACCCTTCACCGTCTTGCCCTCGGTGTCGGCGGCGGCATAGGCGTGTTCCAGGGTGAAGGCCTTGGCGAACACGCCCGAGCCCATCATCACCGGCACGAACCGCGAGCCCTCTTCGTTGGTCCAGAAAGCGACTTCGATCGGGGCCTCGGTCTCGATGCCGTGGTCGTTCAGCGTGCGCACGACCTCGATGCCGGCCAGCACGCCGTAGTTGCCGTCGAACTTGCCGCCGGTCGGCTGGGTGTCGATGTGGCTGCCGGTCATGATGGGCGGCAGGCTGTTGTCGCGCCCCGCGCGGCGCATGAAGCCGTTGCCGATCTGGTCGATGGTGACCGTCATGCCGGCCTCGCGTGCCCAGCGGGTGACGAGGTCGCGGCCCTGCTTGTCCAGGTCGGTGAGCGTGAGGCGGCAGACGCCGCCCTTGGGCGTGGCGCCGATCTGCGCCAGCTCCATGAGCGAATCCCACAGGCGCTCGCCGTTGATGCGCAGTTGGCGGATGTCGGTCTTGGCTTTCGTGTCCATGGTGGGCTCCTGCAAAAGGGGAATCAGCGGGCGACCGCCGTGGGGGCCAGGTCGTGTGCGCGCCGCTGCACGGCCTGGAAATTGGCGCCGAACGCGGGCCGGGGCACGTAGCGGCCCGCGCCGGGCTCGGCGCGCAGGTCGCCGCGGGCATACACCACGCGGCCCTGGCTGACGGTGTGGCTCGGAATGCCGCGCACGGTGCGGCCCTCGAAGATGTTGAAGTCGCCCTTGCTGTGCTGCGTCCTGGCCGAAAACGTCTTGGTGCCCTCGGGGTCCCACAGCACCAGGTCGGCATCGCCCCCGGCGCCCACGAGGCCTTTGCGCGGGTACAGATTGAACAGCTTGGCGGCGTTGGCGGAGGTGATGGCGACGAACTCCGAAGGGGTGAGCCGGCCGGTGTTCACGCCGCTATCCCAGATGGCGGCCATGCGCTCTTCCACGCCGCCCGTGCCGTTCGGGATCTTGGCGAAGTTGTCGCGGCCCATGGCCTTTTGCTCGGCGCAGAAGGTGCAGTGGTCGGTGGCCGTGGTGTGCAGCTGGCCCGACTGCAGGCCGCGCCACAGCGCCTCCTGGTGGCCGCCCGAACGGGGCCGGAACGGCGGGCTCATCACATGGGCCGCCGCCGTGGCGAAGTCGGGGTCGCGGTACACGCTGTCATCGAGCAGCAGGTGGCCGGCCAGCACTTCGCCGAACACGCGCTGGCCCCGGGCACGGGCGCGGGCGATGGCTTGCGCCGCTTCGGCGCAGCTCACGTGGACCACGTAGATGGGCACGCCCAGCACATCGGCGATGGCGATGGCGCGGTTGGCGGCCTCGGCCTCCACCATGGGCGGGCGGGCGAGCGGGTGGCCCTCGGGGCCGGTGATGCCCATCTTGGCCACCTCCTGCTGCAGCAGGTACACCAGCTCGCCGTTCTCGGCATGCACGGTGGGCATGGCGCCCAGCTCCAGCGCCCGCTTGAAGCTGTTCACCAGGGTTTCGTCGTCGCACATGATGGCGTTCTTGTAGGCCATGAAGTGCTTGAAGCTGTTGATCCCCTCTTCCTGCACCAGCGTGCCCATGTCGGCCCGCACCTGCTCGCTCCACCAGGTGACGGCCACGTGAAAGCCGTAGTCGGACGCCGACTTTTCAGCCCAGCCGCGCCACTTGCGGTAGGCATCCATCATCGGCTCCTGCGGGTCGGGAATGACGAAGTCGATGATGCTGGTGGTCCCCCCCGCCAGGCCGGCGGCGGTGCCGGTGAAGAAGTCGTCCATGGTGACGGTGCCCATGAACGGCAGCTGCATGTGCGTGTGCGGGTCGATGCCACCGGGCATCACGTATTGCCCGCCGGCATCCAGCACCTGCGCGCCTGCGGGCACCTGCGCGGCCAGGTCGTCGCCCACGGCGGCGATGCGGCCGTCCACGCACAGCACATCGGCGCGTTGCTCGCGGTCGGCATTCACCACCGTACCGCCGCGGATCAGAAGGGCTTGGCTCATGGAATCTCCTTGAAAGTAGGCCGGATGCGGCAGGTCAGCGCCGCTTGGCCGTCAGAAAGTAATACGTACCGGCGACAGCCAGGCTGAAGAACCAGCCCGCGTCGAAAAGCGCCAGCCACACGCCGGGCATGGTGGCCTTGTCCAGCACGCCCGACACGGCCAGATAGCCCGGCAGGCAGGGCAGCACACCGAGCAGGAAGGCGACGAGCGCGTGCAGGTTCCAGCCGTTGGTGTATTCGTATTCACCGCCGCGGCGATAGAGGTCGTCCACCTTCAGCACGGTCTTTCGCACCAGGTAGTAGTCCACCAGCAGAATGCCCGCGATGGCGCCCAGCAGCGTGCCGTAGCCCCCCAGCCACGTGAACAGGTAGCCGCCCGAGGTGGCCAGCAGCTTCCAGGGCATGAACACCAGGCCGATCAGCGCGGCGATCAGCCCGCCCATGCGAAAGCTCACCTTCGATGGCGCGATCTGGCTGAAGTCGTACGACGGCGACACCAGATTGGCGGCCACGTTGGTGGTCAGGTTGGCCAGCAGGATGACCAGCAGCCCCAGCCCCGAGGCCACGCTGCCCATCTGCGTGAGCAGCCCGTCGGGAAACAGCTGCGCCTTGCCGTAGAGGATGGCCGAGGCGGAGAACCCGATGACCCCCACCATCGAAAACAGCGCCATCGGGATCGGCAGGCCGATGGCCTGGCCCAGCACCTGATCCTTTTGCGAACGGGCGAAACGGGTGAAATCGGGAATGTTGAGCGCGAGCGTCGCCCAAAAGCCCACCAGCCCCGTGAGCGCGGCCCACGTCTTGGGGCCGCCCTCCACCACCTTGGCCGGTAGATTGAAAAGCTGGGCGGGCGGCACGCGCATCAGCAGCACCACGACCAGCAACACCGAGGCGGCGATCATCAGCGGCGCGGCGATCACCTCCAGCTTGCGGATCGACTCGGGGCCTTTCCAGATGAACCAGATGTGCACGACCCAGAACGCCAGAAAGCACACGAGCTGCGAGGTGCTGATGGTCTGCCCGTCGGCCGGCCCTGCGAGCTGAAAGCCGAGGATGTTGAAGAACCCGTGCAGCGCGAGCGCCCCGAAATAGCAGTTGATGGAAAACCATCCGCAGGCCACCAGGCCGCGCAGCACCGCCGGCAGGTTGGCCCCCTTGACGCCGAACGACGCGCGGGCCAGCACCGGAAACGGCACCCCGTATTTCGGCCCCACCCGCCCGATGAGCAGCATGGGCACGAGCACGATGCAATTGGCCAGGAACACCAGCCACACCGCCATCTGCCAGGAAAAGCCCTGGTCCAGCATGGAACTCGCCATGGTGTAGGTGGGCACGCAGACGACCATGCCGACCCACAGCGCCGCGTAGTCCTTCCAGCCCCAATGCCGCTGGGCGGCGGTGGTGGGCAGCAGGTCTTCGTTGGCCAGCGGATTCACGGCGCCTGCCGTGGCGTGGCCGGGCGCGGTGGCGGCGCCGCAAGGATGGGTCATGTCATCTCTCCTGTGTGCAAACGGGGGGTGCCCGGGATCGAATCCGTCAGACTGCGGCGGCCAGCGCCGGGGCCGCCACGGGCTGCGCGCGTTGGGGATTATTGGGGTGCGTCGTCCAGTCGGCATGCTCGCCGGTCACCAACTTGCCGGTGCGCGCATCGACCTCGCCGGGCGCGAGGCTGCGCAGCGTGATGCATTCCGGCACCGGGCAGATCGACACGCACAGGTTGCAGCCCACGCATTCGGCCTCGTTCACTTCGAACAACCGCACGCCGCCTTCCTTGGTGAAGGTGATGGCCTGGTGCGAGGTGTCTTCGCACACCACGTGGCAGCGGCCGCACTGGATGCACGAATCCTGGTCGATCACGGCCTTGTCGATGTGGTTGAGGTTGAGCTGCCTCCAGTCCTTGACGGTGGGCACGGCCTGCCCTCGGAAGTCTTCCAGCGTGCGGTAGCCATGCGCATCCATGAAGTTGGACAGGCCGTCGCACATGTCCTGCACGATCTTGAACCCGTACACCATGGCGGCAGTGCATACCTGTACCGTCCCGCAGCCCAGTGCGATGTATTCGGCCGCATCGCGCCAGGTGGAGATGCCGCCGATGCCGCTGATGGGCAGGCCAGCGGTCTGCGCGTCGCGGGCGATCTCGGCCACCATGTTGAGCGCGATGGGTTTGACGGCTGGGCCGCAGTATCCGCCGTGCGAACCCAGGCCGCCCGTGTTCGGGCTCATGGCCATGCGCTCCAGGTCCACCCCCATGATGGAGTTGATGGTGTTGATGAGCGACACCGCATCGGCCCCGCCCGCCTTGGCAGCCCGCGCGGGCTGCCGCACATCGGTGATGTTGGGCGTGAGCTTCACGATCACCGGCAGGCGGCTGTAGTGCTTGCACCAGGCGGTCACCATCTGGATGTATTCCGGCACCTGGCCCACCGCAGCACCCATGCCGCGCTCGCTCATGCCGTGCGGGCAGCCGAAGTTCAGTTCGATGCCATCGGCGCCCACGTCTTCGACCATGGGCAGGATGCGCTTCCAGCTTTCTTCCACGCAGGGCACCATGAGCGAGACGATCATGGCGCGGTCGGGCCAGTTGCGTTTGACGCGGCGGATCTCGTCCAGGTTGGTCTGCAGCGGGCGGTCGGTGATGAGCTCGATGTTGTTGAGCCCGATCACGCGGCGGTCCTGCGACATCAGCGTGCCGTAGCGCGGCCCGTTCACGTTGACCACGTGCGGATCTTCGCCCAGCGTCTTCCAGACCACGCCGCCCCAGCCGGCTTCGAACGCGCGGGTGACGTTGATCTCTTTGTCGGTGGGGGGCGCGGAAGCCAGCCAGAAGGGATTGGGGCTCTGGATGCCGAGAAAGCGGCTGCGGATGTCTGCCATGGGAATAACTCCGTAGGTGCGGGGTGTTCGGAAGGAGGAGCTGCGGCCGTCAACCGCGCAGGGCTTCGCTGATGGAGATGGCCGCGACCTTGCCGTGCTCGACCGCCTCCACCGTGAGATCGCGCCCGCCGGCGCGGCAATCGCCGCCGGCCCAGACCCGCGCCACGCTCGTGCGGCCCGCGTCGTCGGTGGCGATGCGGCCGGCCTGCAAGGCCATGGCGGTGCCGGCGTATTCGGGCAGGTAGCTCTGGCCGATGGCCTTGAGCACCATGTCCGCTTCCAGAACGAAGGTTTCGCCGATTTCCACGAGCCGCCCGCCTTGCTGGGCGGTGGCCGCGAACCGCATGCCGCGCACCGTCCCGTTTTCGCTCAGCAGTTCCTTCGGAGACGACCAGTGGCGGATGGCGACGCCGTTCGTCTGCGCCCATTGCTGCTCCACGGTGGAGGCAGACATGCCGTCGGCGCCGCGGCGATAGACGATGGTCACCTCTTCGGCGCCCAGCTTGCGAGCCTGCACCGCAGCGTCCACCGCCGTCATGCCGCCGCCGATCACCACCACGCGGCGACCCACGGGAACGGTGGACAGGTCCGGTGCCTGGCGCACGTCGGCAATGAAATCGACCGCATTGCGCAGCCCCTCGACCTGCGGCTCGGGGATGCCCAGCGCGTTCACGCCGGCCAGCCCCAGGCCCAGGAAGACGGCGTCGTACCCCTGCAGCAGGCTGTCGACGGTGATGTCGCGGCCCAGCACCTGGTTGCACCGCACCTCGATACCGCCGATGGACAGCAGCCACTCGACCTCTTTCTGTGCGAAGCCGCCCGTGGTCTTGTAGCTGGCCAGGCCGTATTCGTTCAGCCCGCCCAGCTTGGGCCGGGCGTCGAACAGCACCACGTCGTGCCCCCGCACGGCCAGGCCGTGGGCGCAGGCCAGTCCCGCAGGCCCGGCACCCACCACGGCCACGCGGCGGCCCGTGGGCGCGGCGCGTGTGAACAAGGGGGTACCGGGGTCGGCGAAGTACGCATCGGTGGCGTGGCGCTGCAGCGCGCCGATTTCCACGGGCTTGTCGTCATGGGCGTTGCGCACACAGGCCTGCTCGCACAGCACTTCCGTCGGGCAGACGCGGGCACACATGCCGCCCAGCGGGTTCGCCTCCAGGATGGCGCGCGCCGCGCCGCGGTCGTTGCCCTGGGCGATGCGGTGAATGAAAGAGGGGATGTCGATGCCCGTGGGGCATGCCGTGGCGCAGGGCGCATCGAAGCAGTAATAGCAGCGCTCGGCCTCGACGAGCGCCTGCGGGCGCGTCAGCGGCGGGTGCGCGTCGCCGAAGTTCACGGCGTAATCGGCCAGGTTCAGGCGTGCGGCATGAATGCCGCACGCGCGGCTTGCGGTCGTTTCCATCGGAGGTCCTTGCGGCAGAGGGTCAGGGGTGGGAGGCGGGGGTGCGCACGCGGTGAGGCGCGTGGGCATGCCTTCGGCGCCGCTGGAGGGGCCGGGCGCAGGCGACAGGGCGGTCGCACATCGGTACAGTCTGCAGAGGTTTCATCGGGGGCCTCGCTGTCGTGGGCAGGTGTCCTCGGCGGCGCCGGATCCTGTCGTTTTTTCCAATTTACCAATCGGTAAAAATTTACCAATCGGTAAAATCCCGTAGTGCAAACACCGTGCCAGCCCCAGCACCCCGCAGTCGTTCCACAATGGTGCAAATGAGTTCTTCCGCCTCGCATTCCCGCCCCGCACCAGTGCGCGCACGCACCGCCAAGACACCGGCAGTGCCCCCCGACCCCACCGACCCTGCGGAGCCGTCCCGACCGCCCAGCGCATCGCGCCTCAGGAAAGAGCAGGCGATCCTTTCCGAGGCGGAGACGCAGTTCGCGCAGTTCGGTTTCGAGGGCGCCTCGCTGGAGAGCATCGCCGCGGCCATCGGCCTCAGCCGGCACAACCTGCTGTATTACTTTCCCAGCAAGGAATCGCTTTACCTTCGCGTGCTGGACGACGTGCTCAATCAATGGCTGGCTGGCATGGAGGAAATGTCCCACGGCGACGATCCGCACGAAGCGCTGCGCCGCTACATCCGCGCCAAGCTGCGTTCCTCGCTGGAGCGGCCGAATGCCGCGAAGGTGTTCGCCAAGGAAGTCATCGCTGGCGCGCCCCGCTATGCGCAGGTGATCGCCCAGCGCGTGGGGCCGGTGCTAAAGAACGACGTGCGAACCTTCGAGCGCTGGGCACGCGAGGGCCGCATCGCCAAGGTGAATTTCACCCACCTCATGTTCATCATCTGGTCCGTGACCCAGGCCTATGCCGACCAGCAGACCCAGTTCGCCCTGCTGCTGGGCAAACCGGCGCTGACCGAGCGGGACTATGACAAGGCGGAAGAACTGCTCTGCCACCTGGTGATGCGCGGGCTCGAGCCCGCGCAAGACGCGCCGTCGGTGGCCTGATCCCAGGGTTGCCGGGCCGCTGCCGACATTGCAGCAGGCCTTGCCAGGCAGCGATCGGCACAGAGGGGCGGCCACTGGCGGTGCATGCCGGTGCGAAAATTCCATCGCTTAGACTTCCGGGCTGTTTGCGCGCACCGCCAGCCGCCGCACCTGTCCACCTGCCCCTACCCGCCCATGGCCAAACCGTCTCTATCCCTTGCTGTTTTCGGCGCGGCCGTCCTTACGGCCGTGCTGGCCATCTACCTGCCCGGCTGGAACCATGCGTTGCTGTTCGACGATTTGCGGCTGACGGACGGCGCGATCTTCGGCAGCTACGGCAGCCTGCTGACCTTCAAGCAGCGGATGCTGTCATACGGCAGCTTCATCTGGGTGGATTCGCTGGCGGGGGCCGGCTGGGGCAAGCAGCGGCTTGTCAACATCGCGATGCATCTGGCCACCGTGGCGGCGCTGTACGCCCTGGTGCGCGACCTGCTGGCGCGCACGCGCTTTCCGGAAGAATTCGAATCGCAGCCGCATTTCGGCCTGTCGCGCCTGGCCGCGGTGCGGGTCGGGGTGGCGCTGTTTGCCGTCAATCCCATGGCGGTCTATGCCGTGGGCTATCTGGTGCAGCGCTCGATCGTCATGGCCACACTGTTCGCGGTGCTGGCCTGCTGGTGCTTCGTGCGGGGCCTCTCAGGTCGTGGCGTGCTCTGGTATGGCCTGGCCCTGCTGAGCTACGTGGCGGCCGTGCTGTCCAAGGAGCATGCGGTCATGATCGCCGCGATGAGCGTACCGCTGTACATCCATGTGCGCCGCCCCAGCTGGAAAACGGTCGCCACGCTGGCAGGCGCATCGGCCGCGATGATCGCGGTGGCCGCCGTGATCTTCTTCGGCATCTATGGCGAATTCATCGGCAAGCTGTTCGACCAGCGCTCGCTGGACTTCGCCCAACAGCTGGAGCGCCTGAGTCCCGGCATCACGCAGCGCATGTACCCGCTCAGCATCCTGAACGAAGCGGCGCTCTTCTTCGCCTACGGCTTCCTCTGGTTCGTCCCGAACGTGATGTGGATGTCGGTGGACTTGCGGCCGGCGTTTCCGCTGTCGTACCTGGCCTTCCCGCAGATTCTGGGCGTCGTCGGCTACGTGGCTCTTTGGGCAGGCGCCCTTTGGGCGGTGCTGCGCCGGCGCGGGGCTTTGAGCCTGGTGGGCGTGGCGCTGATGTTCCCTTTGATGCTGTACGTGACCGAGTTCGCCACCGTCTGGGTGCAGGATCCGTTCGTTCTGTATCGCAGCTACCTCTGGGCCATTGCAGTGCCAATGCTGCTCGCCATCGTGCTGACGGGGTTCAAGCCGAAGGCCATCTATGTGCTGGGCTGCATCGTGGGAATCGTCTTCGGCCTGCTGGCCTTCGAGCGCGTGCAGTCGCTGCGAGATGACTACTCAGCCTGGGGCGACGCCGCCGAAAAGATCGACCTGCAAGCCTCTCCGAGCGCGGTCGGCCGCTGGCGGCCGTTTTTGAACCTGGGCGCCTACCACCTGGACCGCGGCTCGGTGGCCGAGGCGCAGAAGAGCTTTGCCACCGCCGAAGCGCTCGGATCGCTGCAGGGCTCGGCGCGGTTCAACATCGGCGTGGCGCTGCAACAGCAAAAGAAACATGCCGAAGCGCTGACCGCATTCGCGGAGGCCGAAAAGCAGGGCTTTACCGACCTGCCGCTGTATTACCACCGAGGCGAATCCGCCTTCGCCCTGGGCCAATTCGCCATGGCGTACGACAGCTTCACCCAGGGCATGACGCGCGCTGCCGAAGGCGTTACCGACAAGGAAGTCGAGCGCATGCGGGAAGCCATGCGCATGCGCCGTGCAGAAGCCGCCATCGGCGCGCAGCGGTACGACGACGCCATCAGCGACTTCAGCACCCTGCTGAAAGCCACCCCCAACAACCAGCGCCTGATGCTGGGGCTGGGGATGGCACAGGTGGGCAAGGGCGACACGAAGGCCGCCATAACGCTGTTCGATCAGATCATTGCGCGCACCCCCAATGCGGCGCCGGCGTACTACGGACGGGCCATGGCCCACCGCGCCGCCGGCCGCCTGGACGACAGCCTGAAAGACATGGACCGAGCCATTGCGCTGGACCCGCGCAATCCGCAATATCCGCAGGTGCGGGCGCAAATCGCCGCCGCGAAGAAATAAGCGGGCAGCGAGACCACCGTGGCACTGCGCGTTCTGCATATCGGCAAATTCTTTCCGCCCTACCTGGGCGGCATGGAAGTGTTTCTGGCCGATCTGATCGAGGCGCAGCGGGCGCAAGGCATCGATGCATCGGCTTTGGTACACGGCACGCCCCTGCCGGACGACCCGCCCTGGCTGGAGCGGGTGCCGGTGCAGTTCAACCTGGTGTACGCCCCGATCGCGCTGGGTTTTCGCTCGGCGCTCGGGCGCGCCATCCGCCGCTTTCAGCCCGATGTGCTGCACCTGCATCTGCCGAACAATTCAGCGCTGTGGGCACTGACGCTGCCTGCCGCGCGCAAGGTGCCGTGCGTGGTGCATTGGCATTCGGACATCGTGGTGTCGGACATCAAACTGTCCGTGGCGCTGGCTTATTTTCTGTACCGCCCCTTCGAGCATGCCGTGCTCGACCGGGCCCAGCTGATTTTTGCCACCTCGCCCCCGTATTTGGAAGCCAGCAGAGCTTTGCAGCCCTGGCGCAGCAAGTGCGAGGTCATTCCCCTGGGCATCAACCTGCGCCAACCGCCGCCGCCAGCGGCCTTGCGCAGCGAGTTGCAATGGCGGCCGGACACCCAGTTGCGGCTGCTGTCCATCGGGCGCCTGACCTATTACAAAGGATTCGAGACGCTGATCAAGGCGGTGCAAGCGATGCCCGGCGTCGAGCTGGTGATCGCCGGCGAAGGCGAATTGCGGGCCCCATTGGAATCGCTCATTCGCGACACCACGCCTGCAGGCCGCGAGCCCGCCGTGCGCCTGGTCGGGTCGGTGCTGGATGCCGAAAAACACGCACTGCTGGAACGCTGCGACGTCTTCTGCCTCGCATCGCGAGAGCGCACGGAGGCCTTCGGCATCGTGTTGCTCGAAGCCATGATGCACAAGCGCCCTTGCGTGGTGACGGACCTGCCCGGTTCCGGAATGCCTTGGGTCGTCGCGCATGCCCATGCCGGACTGCATGTGCCCATCGAAGACGTGGAGAGCTGGCGCAGCACCCTTGCCCGCCTGCAGCACGACACCCGTCTGCGAGCCCAGTTCGGCGAGGCGGGCCACCAGGCGTTGCTCAAGTATTTCGACATTGCGCAGTGCGAGCGTGCCTTGGCGCACCAGTACCAATACCTGGCCCTTGGCAGCACGCCGGCCGCGCCCAACCCGCGCGTGCTGGTGGTGATTTCCACACGCAATCACGCGGCTGGCATCCAGCACCTCATCCAGCGCGTGCGGTCGCTGGTGGGCGCCGACGTGCTGGTGGTGGACAACCGCAGCACCGATGGCACCTGCCATCTGGCAGAGAGCACGGGCGCCACCGTGCTGCGCCCGCTGCTGGCAATGACCACCTGGGGCAGCCTGCAGACAGGGCTTCGCTACGGGCTGGCGCGCGGGTACGACGCGGTGATCACCATCGATGCGGAAGGCCGTTACGAGGTGGAAGAGATTCCAAGCCTGCTGTCCCGACGCCAGGAAGGCGATGTGGTGGTGAGCCATTTTTCCACACGGACCAGTTGGGCCCGCCGACTGGCCTGGAGATGGTTCCGGTTTCTGACGGGTTTTGCACTGCACGATTTCGTGTCGGGCTTTCGGCTCTACAACCACAAGGCCCTTGAAGTGGCTGCCTCTACCGAAGCGACCTTGCTGGACTATCAGGACATCGGCACCTTGTTGCTGATGCGGCGCCAGGGCCTTCGCATCAAGGAAATCGTCTTGCCCATGCACACCGCAAAATTGGACCGCTCGAAGATTTTCCAGTCGTGGGCCAACGCCCTGCGCTACGTGGCGGTGTCATCGCTGCTGTGCATCGCCCACTGGCGCGGCCACCGCTCGACGGAGTGACCCACAGCTTCCTATCGCAGGACGGATGCCATCCGAGCGATGAAAGCCTCTTCCGTGAATTGCTGAGCGCGCTGCAGGCATAGCGCCGACAAAGGTGCGCCGTGCATCTGCTCGATCTGCGTCACGGCTTCCACCACAGCATCCGGGGTGGGGCTGGGTGCAAGGAGCACGCCGGTATTTCCGGGCACCACCGTCTCCAAAAGTCCCCCCTCGGCCACGCCGATCACCGGTTTGCCTGCAGCCATGGCCTCCACCGGCGACATGCCGAAGTCCTCATCCACTGGCAGATAGATCACACAGCGGGCATTGCCCACCCAACGCCGCAGCGACTCATCGGTCTGCCAGCCAGTGAAGCGGATATTGGGCGCATCTGCCGCGATTGCTTTCAACCGTTCCAGCTCAGGGCCGCCCGACAACACCACCAGCGAGCGGGTCGGCATCTTCAGAAACGCCTGCACGATCACATCCACACGCTTATTGGGCACCAGCCGGGCTGTGGAGAGGTAATAGCCGTCGTCGCCCAGCCATCGAAAATGCTGTGTCGCCACCGGGGGGTAGATCACCTCTGCGTCCAACCCCGTGTGACGTCGAAGCCGTTCACGCACGTTTTCCGAGTTCACGAAAATCCGGTCCATCCGGCCAATTGCCGCTTCGTACTGCTTTCGGAACCAGCGCACGAATACCGCGTAGAACGGGCGGAGCCAGAACGGAAAGCCCGCCAGTGTGCTGTCGTACAGGTCGTAGGCGAAACGGGGAATCGTGTGGCAATAGTAGAGGCGCCGGCCGGATCGCTGGTGGTAAACCGCCAAGGGCGCATAGAAGCCGCTGTAGAGCACGGTTTGTGCATCGTGCAACCGCCCGGCCCGGAACCGGAAGCACCACATGCTTTCCAGGATGCGCGGAAGGCAAGTGGACCAACCACCCCGCAGTTCCTGCACTTCGGCAGTGGAGCTATCCAGCAGCGGTTGGGCGTCTGGGTAGCAACGGCTGACCAGCGTCTGAAAGTCCGGGAAGCCCTCGGCCAGCGTGAGCGTGACGCGCTCCGCACCTCCCGCCACCTGCATGAAATCGTAGAGAAGGTAGTTCTTCACGCGAGCAGCACCTCTAACCGGGCCAGCATCGTTTGTGCCCGAGCATTCCAGTCGTGGGCTTGCACGAAGTCTTTCGCGAAGTCCGCAGTGCGGGCCTGCGCCTGCTCACGGGCTTGAACGATGGCACGGGCGAATGTCACCGCATCACTGCCATAGCAGGCCAGATCGCCCATTCCATGACGCAGCGCGCCCAGGTCGGTGCTGGCTACGCCCAATCCGGCTGCAATGTACTCATAGAACTTCAACGGGCGCTCGACATAGCGCATGCGTCCATCGGCCTCGCAAAAGGGGATCAGGCCGACTTCATGGCTTTGCAGAACTGAGGGCAGCTCTGCTCGGCCCACAGTGCCACGCCATCGAAGATTGGCGGGCCATTCCTGCCGAGTCGGCACGCCGGGTGAATACACCGAGAACGTCCAATCGGGCAGCAACCTTGCGGCCTGACACAACAAGCCGATATCCAGCCAAGCCGTCAGCCCGCCAACATAGACCGCGCTGCGCGGCTGCCGCGCTACAGGGCGGTGGGTGTCAGGCATCAAAAGCCGGGCCTCCACTCCATTGGGGAGGTGCACCACCTCACCCGGCGGATTCAGCGCACGCGCATATTCGGCCAGGGGTTCAGAGACGGCCCACACTTCATCGAAACCGGGGCCGCCCACCATGGATTCGAGTGCCTGGATGACCACCGGATGCAGATCGTGAGCGAACCCTTGCGGCCAGTCGTTGAGCCGGCAGACCTTGGCGCGGGCCGTGATCTGGTGCATCAGCAACATGTTGGGGGCCACATCGGCAATGCAGGCGTCGAAAGTCACATCGCGCAGGGGCGCCGGACACCGTTGCCCGTACGCCGCCAACTGCCAGGGCCAGCGCAAAAAAAGCCGATGCGCAGGAAACATCGACTGCAGACTCCATTCGGTAAGGCCCGAAGAAATGCGCGCCGAGCGCTGCCTCAACCCATGCCTCCACGCCCGGCCCAACCTGGCATGGCGCTGGCGGCCCACCACGTCAACGGGGGACGAGAGCGTGGGCACATAGTCCACCGACCAACCCGCCGCCGCCAACGCTTGCGCCAAATGCTGCGAACCTACCTTGGTGCCGCCGTCAATGAACGACTGGGTGCCTAAAACCAGAGCACGCATGGCGTCAGTGGACCGTGGCGGAGCGGCAAGCCAGCAAGCTGCTGACCTCATCACGAAGCCATTGGCGGGTGGCCGCTGCATTGAAGCGATGGCTGGCAGCGTCCGAAGCGCGCTTCATGGCATCGATGTCCTGAGGGGTGAGTCGCGACAGATGAGCAGCCAGGTCTGCCGCTTCGAAACTGCGGCTGACCACGCCACAGCCCAATTCCGTCACCAGGGCCTGCATTTCGGGCGAAGGTCCGATGGCAATGGCCAGGCGTGCCTGCATGAATTCAAAGAACTTGTTGGGCAACGCGTGCAGGTAATTGAAATTGGTGGGCGGCAACAGGAACAGGCCGACGTCATAGCTGTTGGTGTGCGCCGCAATATCGCGCATGGGCACGGGCGGAATGAAACGGATGCGCGCATGCCGGGCAGCCCGTTGCCTTAAGGTGGCGAGGTATGCCGGATCTTGCTCCATCAGCATCAGGTCGAGGCTGAAACGATCGTCCAGATGGTCCATGAGATCGATCATCACCTCGATCTTGCGGGAGGCAATGGCGGCACCATGGTGGATCAGCCGAATGCGGTCTGCGCGCGTCGGCTGCACGGGCAAAGCCTGGGGCTCCGGGCAATTGGGCATGACGGACACGGGCACGCCGTAGCACCGCTCGTACTCGCGCGCGATGCCTGCGCACACAGTGCTCATGCGCGCCACGCGTGGCAGCGCGTCACGGCAAGTAGCATCGAAGAAAGGTCCCAGCAACATGCGCCATGCCCAAAGGTCCTCGAATTCGCGGGGGGCGTATTCGTGCGCGTCGAGCCACACAGGCGCATTGCCCGCAAGCCGCAGCGCTATCGGCAAGGCCATCACATCGTTGGCCAGTACCAAGTCGAATCGAAAGGGGAGTTGCGCCGCAGCCCTCTCCAGCCCTCGGATCTGAGGGTGCTGCCAGTAATAGGCGTCGTAGCGCCGAAAAAGCAAACGGAGCGCATTGCGCAAAACCACCACGGGGCCCGCACGCGGCTGATCCACGGGGATGAAATGCCGGACTCCGGGCGGGCATGCGCCAAAGCCCATCACATGGACTTCATGCGCCTCTTCCAGCGCCTCGTACTGGCGCATTACGCGGGGATCGGAGGCAATGGGCGAAAGCGACAACAACAGCAGGCGGGCCACAGCGAATCAACCTGCGAAATGCTGCGCGTGCCAGCGTGTGAAGTTGATCCAGCGCCACACTTGCCAACTGAACGGACGCTGCCCTGCAACGACCTGATCGAACGCCTTCAGCACTTCGTCCTGGCGGAAGAACGGCAAATTCAACGGATACCTTAACCACTCCCGCACCTGTGGCGCCATCTGCAGAAGCCATGCTTGCTCGGGCGTGGCAAAACCGATTTTGTCGCGGCGATCGAGAATCTCGTCCGGCACGAGACCACGCATGGCGCGGCGCAGCAGGTGCTTGGTTTCGCCCTGAGGCGACACCAAATATTCCTCAGGCAGCGTCAGTAAAAAGTCGGCCAGCTCCGTCGTCAGAAAAGGCACGCGGCTTTCTACCGAGAAACGCATGGAATTGCGGTCGCCGTGGCGAAGCAGTCCAGGCAGGCCGACGCCATGCAGCGAGCGAGCCAACTCTGCCACCAGCCGACGGCCTGGGGCAGTCTGGGTGGGTACTTCGCGTGGAAAACGCAGCGCCACATCGGCGTCGCCCAACACGCGACCGTCCAGCCAGGGCGGACAAGCATCGGCACCGTTTATGCGGCGCAGCGCTTGGTAGGCGGAATCGCTGGTGTATTCAGCCACTGCCGCTTTCAAGCCTTCGAGCCCTGCCCTGCCCGGCCAGCGCCCCCACTCACGCAAGAATGCGGCGGCACCTGCCCACTGGCCATCATCCAGCAGGCTGTGCACACGCGGACCTGGATAGCCCACGTAGCCTCCGCACAGTTCATCAGCCCCTTGGCCATCGAGTGTCACGGTCACACCATGCTCTCGTGCCAATTGAAACACCCGGTATTGGGCATAAATGCTGGTACTGCCGAAGGGTTCGCCTTGGGTGGCAATCATGTCATCCAGGTCGGCAACCAACTCGCTGGGCTGAATGAACACCTTGTGGGCAGTAGCACCTGTTTCAGTGTTCACCTGATCCACCCATTGCTCTTCAGAGACCGCGCTGCCCGAAGCGATGAAGCTGAACGTGTGGATCGGCGCATCGGGCTCCAGGTGGCGCATGCAACCGACGATGGCGGACGAATCCACGCCCCCAGATAGAGCGGCCCCCAGCGGCACATCGCTGCGCAGATGCAGCCGTACGCTATCGAGAAGCCGGTTTCTTAGAGCTTCCGCCGCGTCATCGAATGACAAACGCGGCGCTACTGCGATGGTGGGTCGCCACCATGTGCGAAGCGTCATTTGTCGCGACTCAAACGAATAACGAAAACATTGACCGGGAGGTAAAGCCAAAACGTCCCGGAAAAAAGTTCGCTCACCGGTTTCGTAACGGCCATGAACTAAATAATCGTAGGAAGTCTGCCAGTCGAGCTCAGCGGGATGAGGAAGCATGGCCAGCAAAGCGGGCACTTCCGAGGCAAACGCCAATCCTTCACCATCTGCGCGGTAATACAGCGGCTTGATTCCAAAAGCATCGCGTGCGCCATGCAGATCGCCTGTGCGTCGATCCAGAAGTACGAAGGCAAACATGCCCACAAAGCGCGGCAATGCTGCCTCGCCCCATTCAATCCAAGCCTGAAGCAACACCTCGGTGTCAGACGCTGAACGGAACTGGCGACCCAGAGCTTCCAACGCTTGGCGCAGCTCCCGGTAGTTGTAGATTTCACCGTTGAAGACCAGCAGAAACCGACCATCTGAACTGGTCATGGGTTGGTGGGCAGCCTCCGTCAGATCAATGACACTCAGGCGCGTGTGACCCAACACCACGCCGTGATTAGGGCCCTGCCAGATTTCAACGCCCTGATCGTCGGGACCACGCCTGCGAAGGCAAGCCAAGGCGGGCGCCAAATGGCTCTGTAGCGCTGCCGCAGGGCGATGGGAAATCAGTCCAGCAATACCGCACATAAAGATTACTTTGAATGCAGCTTTGCCCAAAGCCGGTTGACACCGTCATTGAAAGGGCGGCGCAAGGCCCACGGGATCGAATGCCATACGGCCAGCAAAGGTCCCGGCGCCGGAGGCAGCCGGGATTTCCTCACAGGATGTTCGGTGATTTCTGCGGGCAACCCAGAAGGCGAGCCGCTGCGCTGAGCAGGCTCGCATGACTGGATCAATGCATCGTACTCAGCGATGAACTTCTGATAGGTATAACGGCCGGACTGAACAACATCAAAGTAGGCTTTGTCTGTCAATCGGTCCAGCAAAGCGTCGTCGGACACAGCAACTATTACTTCGTCAACATTGGAAAAATCTTTGCGCAAAGGGATGTAGTGGACCCATGGTTGCAAGATTCCGGAATACCTTCCCTCAAAGAGAATCAATGCCGTGCGGAAAGCGATTGCTTCAAAAAAACGGGGAGAAATTTGATTCATGATGGGTTGTTCGTCCCCCCAACCCATCCGCTGCTTGAACTCCCCGTAACTCAATTCCGGATTTTCAGCGAGTGCCTCGTTAACTGCTTTACGCAGGCTGCCGTCAAAATCAAATCGATTGGCACCACTCTCAGTCCCCAGAGTGGCTTTGCAATTCATCAGGAAACGAGGCCAATCGCTGCCATAGATACGCTTTTCTTCATCCCATTCGATGTCGCAAGGAATACCGCGATTTTTGCAGTCGAGTTGCATACCCTTTGCAATCTCCAGCTTTTCTTGACCAAGATCCCCGTAAAAATACGGCAATGCCCGTCCTCTATAACCAATGGTAATGGGCCTATTTATTGCTGAGGGAGGTGAGGATGTCTCTTGAATCTGCTCAGGACAATAACCGGTCAACGTGGTGACAAAGCGGACATTGGGAAAACGTGCGGATGGGTAAATTTCTTCCCTGTGCAAGGGCGGAACGCAAGTAAAAACTATTGAAACACCTAATTCATCAATAGTTCCCCAAACATTAGATGTCAGATCATACTCATCTTGAGCAAATAATATTTTTTGCCCTGAATGCTTCGAAATTTTTAACCTGAGCGCAGCTGAGATATGCCCAAAAGCCACCCTCGCGCTGTAATGAATCAAAATTATTTCAAAAACAGCAAAGTCAAATTGCACATCGTGCAATCCCGCGTGCATGTAAAAATGATTGTTTTTCGAGTATTTTTTAAAGGCGCAAAGATGTTCAAAAACCGTATTGGTATAGGTTTCAAAGTGGTCGTAAATAATCAGAACATTCATGCGTCAATGAATTGATTTTGCCAAAGCTCCAAGCTTAGTAACGCCCACAAGTTCCGCCCATAAACAGATTGAGAGTTGAGAACCTGATCAACAGTGAATCCATCGTTTAAATACGAACGCTGGCGCGCACGTGCGCTCCCCAACACATCACCAATATAATCTCGAGCCGGCCCACCTTTTGAAAGCCATAGATTCAATGGAACAGGAAATCCCATTTTATCTTTACGATTTTTTATCTCGGACGGAAGTAAGTCAGAGAAAACAGATTTCAGTAGGCGCTTCAGCTCCCCATCGCGAAATTTAACATCTGCAGGGATGGTCGCGGCGAACTCAACCAGTGGATGGTCCAAGAATGGAACACGTGCTTCGACACCATGCGCCATACTCATGCGATCCTCGACTTGCAGTAGCGCTGGCAACAAAGTTTTAAAGTCGAAGTGTGTCATCGCATCGAAATATGAACCACTCCCGACATTTTCCCCCTTAAATATCTGCGCAAATTCAGAGTAAGTAGCAGCGTGATCGATCACCCCTGGAGATAATATCGAACCAAACGTATTTGACCGATTGACAAGTCGCCAGTATCGAGCATCCCGTTCGCCAAAAAGACCTTCAGCCAAAAATTCCTGCATCATTGGCTGATATTGCCGCAATGTTTGCAGACTAGGAATTATCGATTCATAGGTAACGACAAAATTCCCATCGTGCAAGGTACCTTCGATAGCGCCCTTAATGCATTGCTCAAAATAAGCAATGAGATATCGAGCATAGCCACCAAAAATCTCGTCCCCTCCTTGACCGCCCAGCACCACCTTTACATGTTCTGCCACCTTTTTGGAAACCATGTATTGAGGAAATGCCCCGGGTCCGGCAACAGGCTGATCCAAATGCCATATCACATTGGAAATGTTTTTGACGAAATCCATTTCTCCAATATCCGCAATATGCAATTGCATATTTTGCTCAGCAGCTAGTGCGCTAGCATACTCTGACTCATCAAATCGATTTCCTTCAAGGAAACGACCATTAAAGGCTGAAAAATTCTTTTGGGAACTGAATTTCCTGGCCATCGCCGCTAGTAAACTTGAGTCAACTCCACCACTAACATAACTCCCAATTTCAACATCAGCTCTTAGATGAATTTTTACGGAGTCCTCGAGCAAATCTCGCAGTTTAGCTTCAAACCATTTAGCTGTATGATCATAATCGATCTCATATTGCACTTCCCAGTACCTTTCGAATACAGGAGGTAGACCAGGAGTCAATATGGCCGAATGAGCAGCCGGCACTTGATATACACCAGATATTAAAGTCTTTTCACCCAAACAAAATTGAAATGTGAAATAATCAGATATCGCAGAAGAAGATAATTCTCGACGTGAAATAAAAGGCAATAAAGCTTTTGCCTCAGACGCAAATAAGAACTTATCGCCTTGTTGAGTCCAATACAACGGTTTTATACCAAAACGATCCCGAGCTATAAATAATTTTTTATCTTTTGCATCCCAAATTGCGAAAGCAAACATGCCACGCAGACGAGTGGTACATGCTATGCCCCATTTCCTATATGCTTCTAAAATAACTTCAGTATCAGAGTGCGTTGAAAAGCAATCTGTTCCAAGTTCTTCGCGGAGTTCTATATAGTTGTATATCTCGCCGTTGAATACTATGGTAAAGCGCCCATCTCTACTATGCATCGGTTGAGCACCCGCTTCAACATCAATGATAGAGAGACGGACGTGTCCTAAACCTGCCTTTCCAGACGTTGAAGCCCAGACTCCACTCCCGTCAGGACCGCGATGTCTAATTCTCTCTAGCCCTATTTCCACGTCGGAAATCAGCTGACTAGTAGAAGCCTGCTTTTGCAGGACGCCAAAAATTCCACACATAGCTAAACACCTAAAATTCTTTTCAATATGGGAGCAACTGGATCACGAACACGTAATGGCAATGCCAACCAGAAAGGCATTAAGCTGCGTAAAAATTTTCTTTCCAATACCTCAACAGCTTGAACACATTTCACCTTATTTGACTCTTCAATTGACCCGCTTAGGGAAGCTGTAAAAATTTCAACTCGCTTTGTCGGCTTTAGAATTAAATTGTCAAGCGCCTCATACAAATTAGCAGAAGCGTTCTGCCAATTGAATTTCTTTTCGTGAAACAATTTTCCAGCTTTTCCCATTTCCCGACGAGCAACACCGTCCGATCCAAATTCAGCAATTGCGTTCAATAAAGATTTTTTATTAGAAAAATCGACAACCAATCCCGATTTAGCCTCTCGAATAACATTCGCAACAAAAGATGTGTTATTTGCCAAAATAGGAATTTCTGCCGCCATATATTGAGAAAGCTTATTTGGACAGCAATGGGCATAGTTATATCCGTGTGCCTTATACGGAATAATTCCTACATCAGCGGCACTTGCCATTTCTACCAGTTGGCCTTCTGAAACTGCATCCGGGAAAAAAATTCGGCTTTCAAAAAGCCCTGTACTTTTTGCCAGATTAATCATCTCAGTTTTGAAACTGTTAGCTGGTCCACGAAGAATTAAATTAGCGCTGGGGTCAGTTTCCACCCAAATACTAATTAACTCTTCTAAACCTCTGTGTGGCGCAAAAGATCCTTGAAATAAGAAGTTGCAAATCTCATTACCGATTATTTTTGCCCGAAATTTCTGATCAGAAGAGTTTTTCAACGGCTCGCAATTAGGAACCACACGAAAATTCAAGCCGTAACTTTTTTCAAATACTTCTTTTAAACCTGGGGAAACTGTAGAACGATCCGTAGTGTATTTGATTAAGTTCTTTTCCAAATCCAACCAAAACTCTTGCTCACTTTGAAATTGCCTAGTGTCAGAAGCAGGCCAATATTCATGAGCATCATAGTGAACTGGAATATTTTCAATGGCGCCATAAAGCACTGCAGCGGGCAAGGTTACCAAGTCTGTAGCAATTAGACATTGCACATTGCTGGTAGCCAAACACGACTCTAACAAACCAGTATTAATTTCTAATACAAATCTCAAATACCATCTGAAATCGTTAAGTCTTTTTGCATTATCAGGCATTCCCATAAACTTGGCTAACTCAGAATCAGAAGAGCTAGCCAATTTTTCAATTCGTGTCATTTGAAACAGCGCATTAGTACCTGCACTGCTTCCTGACAGAAGACGTTGCCATTTTAAGAACAACTGAGATGTGAACTTGATCCTTGGAGTAGATATTTTCTTGGATCCATCTTCGTGAGTAACGACTGAGAAGTTTAACTCCCCGTCCCTCAATATATCGACAACATGAATTAACATGTTATCAGGCGCATATTTTTCTACCCAGTCGATACGAGGGTCAATTTGAGCTGGATGACTACAAAGCAGCATCACCTGCTTTTTCTCATTTTCAGATACTGATAGCTGAGAGATATCAGCCTCGACTGAAAGCAATTCCTCTATGCACTTATCCAGCATTGCAACGAATCCCTCTATCCAGAAGGATGGATTCATCACAATATCTTTATGCGCTTGCTCTGTAATTTCCATAACTGCAGCATCGTTCTGCAGGAATGAAATAACTTCTAATATATTAGAATGGTCTCGCGCCAATTCTAAATAATGGATTCCAGGTAAAAATATTCCGGAATACTCACCTGGGTATAGCAATTGAAGTGTTCTGGTGGCAGCCGCCTCGAAATGCCTAGGTGAAATTTGATTGTAATTTACCGTCCCCTCAAGGTCGACAATATATTTTAGATAACTTTCCGCATAATCAGCGTCTTCTCGAAAAACGCCTAGTGTTTGCTCCGCTAAAGTACATTTACTTTTCAGAGATCCATCTATATCAAAAACACTTGCCCCAGATTCAGCACCTAAAGTAGCCTTGCAATTTCCTAAAAAATCAAACCAAGCATCAGTTCCTAATCGATCTTCCCATTTGCTCGAAATATCCAATCGAATATTTGCAACCCCATTCAAATCACATATAACTTTTTCACCGATAGATCGCTTTTCATATGCCAACCTTCCGAATGAGAGTGGTTGAATTGAGCCTCGATACCCTATAGTTATTTCCCGCTGATTGAGAGGTTTCGCATTGATAGCTCGCAAAGTTGGCGTCACATAGCCAGTGAACATTCGTTGAAATTTAACTTCTCCAACAACGTCTTTAGGATAAATCTTTTCAATTTCTGAGGATGGTAGACATGTCAGAATCAGGTCAAACCTTGTCTGCCCCACATATTCTGCAAGTTCACGAAATTTATGATTTTCGTCCTGCTTTAATAAAATTTTTAAGCCGTTAAAGTCTTTGAGCTTTATTGACAATCTGGCATCCAGCACGCGCAAATTTACGACATCATAAGAAATGGAATTATGAATGATAATTCCAGAAAACTCAGACAAATTAATATTTGAGGGAAGGGAATTAATGCCCGCCGGATCCCTGCACTCAAATATATTGGCAACAACAACCGGAAAAGCAGATAGCTTTTGAATATATGCAATTATTTCAGGCACCGTAGAAATACCTGCTGGATCATAATAACAAACCAACAGAAACTTCTTCTTATTTTTTTTCCGTTGGTCAAATATAAAACCAGGCTGTTCAATCATCATCCCCCCTCATTTTCTTGGGACGAATCCCATTCATTCAAATCAAAGCTGGCAAAGGTTTATTAATCCCCGATGCAAGGGAATCGACGCCTCAAAATTTAGATCTTGCTTAGCTTTATCAGTGGACCCGATTCGATTTTTAACGAATGGGCGGTTTACATTTTGGAAAATCGCAGGTGGGGCATACGGGAAGACACCTTGTAGCATAAGATTCAACTCTTTAATGCTTGTCTTAATGCCGGTCCCGACGTTATAACAGCGCATTCCAGCCTCAGCTTGCATCGCGAGAATATTAGCGCGCGCGCAATCACGCACATCCACAAAATCGTAAGATTGAGAGCCGTCACCATGAATAACAGGTGCCTCCCCCTCTTTTAAAGAATTGATCATCCGCGTGACTACGCCAATATAGGCACCCTTATCATCTTGGCGCGGCCCATATACGTTCATATACCTGAGCCCAACATAACTCAAGTTTTTATCACGGCTGGCAGGACGGCGATATAAAGCCTTCAGAAGATACTCACCACACACTTTAGTTGCGCCGTAGAATTCTTCGCAATTAAACGGATGACTTTCATCCATCGGTTCAAAAACTGCATCCCCATATACCGACGCTGAAGAAGAATAAACCAGCCGGCGAATTCCATTTGAAATGCAGGCTTCGGCAACATTCATCGTGCCACCAACATTGACTTCAAACGCAGAACGTGGATATTCATTACAGTGCAACAGCCATAACGCTGCCAAATGGAATACTCCATCAATACCACGCATTGCAGCATTTAAAGTATCCCGATGCAAAATATCCCCTCCACTGGGGAATATTTCACAACGAGGATCCTTCAAAGCTTCATCAAGATTCGAAAGGCGCCCCCTGGACAGGTTGTCATAAATCCTGACGTGTGCAGCTCCGGCGCTGAGTAACTGCTCTACCAGATGAGAACCTATAAACCCAGCACCACCAATCACGAGGAACGAGTGGCCTTTTATTGGCAGTGACATGTCAGTGTTGGCTAATCATTTTTTGGTGCTTCGCCATGCAAAGCTTGATCATTTCGGCATTGTTTTGCGTCCATTCGACCGTGCGGCGAAGACCTTCTCGTATGTCCACTTGGGCTTCGAAACCCAAATGTTCGCGGGCTTTGTCCGTTGAGGCAAAACGTTTACCGGATCGATCCCAATCTCTGGCAGGCCGTAAATCAAGAGGTGTTTTATTGCCTGTGAATTCATTAATCCAAGTAGCTAGTTCGAGAATCGTGGTTTCACGACCGGTAGCCAGGTTATAAATTTCACCCTTCTGTCCGTTGAGAGCGCATGCCATCAATCCGCGCGCCATGTCTTCCACGAATATAAAGTCACGACTAGCGTTGCCGCCATTGTCCAAAGGCAATGCCTCTTGTTGCAACGACCGCCACACAAACGTGGGGGCTACGTTGCGCCATACGGTATGGGCAGTGCCACGCCATTGACCAGCGCCCAAGATTTCTCTTGGCCCATACACATTGGAAAATCGAGCTTTCACGAACGGCAATTCTGCTCGTTGGAAAAAATAGTTTCCATACAACTCACCAATGATCTTGGAGATCGAATAGGGGCTGTCATGGTAGAGCGTGACAGGTTGATCTTCCGTCGTGGCAGAAGCGACGTCATAAGTCTTTTCTGCGACCGCACAAGCTGCGGCTGCGTAAACCACTTTCTTCAGCGCTTTGATGGCAGACAAGCGCTGAAACAGCTTCAAACTGGTCAGCGTATTGTTTTCGTGGTCTGCCAACGGATTGGCGATGGAAGATTGGTTACCGTGATAGCAAGCCAAGTGGAATGCGTAATCAAGGTTCTCGGGCAACGATGACAGGATCTGATCGTCGGTAATCGACCCAAATACAAAGCGCACGCGAGGGTCGGCTGGAATATTGCTTGCCTCTGATGAAAGCAAGTTGTCCACGACGATGATTTCTCGTGGATCTTGTTGCAGGATTGCGTGGGTCAGATTACTGCCCACGAAGCCTGCGCCCCCAACGATCAGCACGCGTTGACCAGAAAACGTAGCGGAATTCACATTCATGATTTAAGCAGCGGTGGGCGGTTTGAGGTGGCTAAAGACGTCGTTGACTCCATGCTGGTCATACCACTGCAGTTGCCGCTGAATGGTTTGCTCAAAGTCGAGCTGGCACTTCCAACCAAAGTCCGCTTCTGTTTTGCTCGCGTCAAGGCAAACCACAGGAACATCGTCTGCCAACGGTGCCACCACAGGCACTTCTGTCGGATCAAGTCCCAAATAACGCTCTACTGCGCGGAAGATCTCCAAGATCGTGTGCGCTTCGCCGCTCGACACGTTGTAGACACCGACCGGGGCATCTTGCTGAATGGCCAAGTCCATGAATCGCAGGAAATCCTGCATGTCCAGAAAATCCCTGGCGGTATCTGAGCAAAAGCACTTCTGCCCAGCCTTGAGCCTTTTATAAAAGGTAGGGATGGGGCCGATCGCGAGGCGAGGGCCAGTCACATTCGCAATGCGAAGAGACAGCGAAGGCACCTTGCTCATCAGCATGAACTGCTCGCCGGCCGTTTTGCTGATGCCATAGCTGGTAAAGGGCGCGCAACGCTCCTGCGTCGAGATGGGCAATGATGTAGGGCGGCCGTAGCAAAGCGCAGTCTGAAAATTCACAAGCCGTTTGACTTGATGACGTTCACTGGCGCGCGCCACGGCAATGCTGCCATTGACGTTGGTGTTCGCGTCCTCTCGCCAGTCCTCAGGATCTTTGTACGCAGCAGCGGCGTGAATGACGATCTCTGGCGCAAACGCGTCGAATGTCTTGTCCACCCAGGCCGCATCAGCGATATGGCCTTCATGCACTTGAAGACCTTCGACCGTCGGCACAACTTCCCGCTTGCCCGTGGCGAAATTGTCCAGCACGGCGATTTGGTGCCCCTTTGGCAACCAATGTTCAATAAGGTTGGAGCCTAAACAGCCGGCTCCTCCTGTAATCAAAATACGCATACTATTTTCCTTGTCTCACATCTTAATATTTTAAGCCGAATTAAAAGCCAGACGTTTTCCAAAAATATCGACCGGTCGTTCCAAAATAAAATAACAACCTATTCCGCACAATATTGTCAGGAGCAGTGTTTGTAACCACCCATATCCAGACACTAAAAAAAACACACTAACTGGAGCGTGAATTGCATAGAGGCTGTATCCTGCCCTCCCAAGCATCGATAGCGGATTTTTCCATACTACCGCCTCATCCAACTTAATTACAACTGAAGCAATCAATATAGCAAAAACCAGCTTGCGCAATTCTGCAGCAACAGCACTTTCATAAAATACTGAAAATACCGATAGAATTAGCCAAGAACAAAAAACCAGAGCCCACCGAGCCTTAAACAGTTTTCTATAATTCGGAACAATTGAGACCGCCCCAACCCACCAGTACGGCAAAAAAGCCAACGCCGAACTATTTTGCCACCAATTATAGGCAGTGGGATATTTTGTATTATTTGAAGCCACAAAAATTCCCACTACAATAGAAATCACCAGCAATACTCTAAGCCAATATTCTGGAATTTTCCAAAAAACTAAAGCATAAAAAATATAAAGAGCCAACTCCACCATTACCGTCAATGAGGGAGCATTTCCTAAAAAGTCGCAAGGATGAGCAATAGGAAATAGCGCAGGAATTAAAAGGAGTTTTGCAGCCAAGCACTCACCTTTGATTTCAGAAGTTCCAGTCAAAGCAGAAGCCAATCCTCCGTTAATATTCGAAGAAACTCCAAATAAATATACTCCAAGAATTGTCGCCAGAAAAAATACAGGGACAATTCTGAAAAATCTTCGAATTAAAAATACTTTTAATCCCGAGCTAGACCGTAAACCATTGCGATGAATGCAATACCCACTAAGAACAATAAATGCCAGGACAAAAGGGTTAAGTTCGCCATGTTTTTGGAAGACAAATATTAAAGCCCTTCCAACCACTAAAAGGCTAGAAGGGACATCCTTATGAGCCAAATCCGACCAAAAAACAAGATGGGCAAAAAGCAAAACGGCGAGAGCGCACACTCCACGCATCAAATCTATGCCCTCTGAACGTCCACTAATTTTTGGCGGATTTAGAATCATTAAAAATGTTCAATAAAAAATAAACCAAGCAGGAGTTATTGAACTGTTATTTCTTACCATGTTCAATTCTTAAATGCGTGTACTCACCAAGCGTTCCGTGTTGCTTGTAATAATTGATTGCCGCATCGACCGTATGCTGGAGCGGTGTAAAAGTCAGCTGACCAAAGTCTTCGAACGTCCTAGAAGGGTCCAGCAGGATCGAGGCGACGTCGTCCGGGCCCAGTTCTTTGGCCTCGGCTTCTGGCTTGTCGGTGAAGCCCATCGCAGTGACCACCGCGTTGTACAACTCTTCAATCGCGATATCCGTGCCGGATGAAAAATGGTATGTCCCATGTCCGATGCCATCGCATGCCTTGAGGACGACCCGAGCCAGATCTTCGACAAAGACGAAATCGCGCCGTGCCTTGGTGACGAAGCAACGTTTTCCATCCTTGAGTCGCTGATAAAAAATGGGCAGCGGACCAGCCACGTTGCGCGGCCCCACCACGTTCGCTAGGCGGAACGTTACGAAGTCCAGCCCGGACAGCTCGAGGTACAACTCGTTTGCGGTTTTGCTGATGGCATAACTGCTGCCACCCGGCAAGCGCGGATGGTCCAGGCGGATGGGATGCTGTTGCGGGCGCAGGCCGTAGCAAAGAGCGGTTTGAAAATATACAAACCGCTTCACTCCGTTGCGCTTCGCTGCGTCGATGACGTTCGAACCTCCAACGCAGTTCGTCAGCGTGTCGTTGTACCAGTCATCGGGGTCCTTGTAAGAGGCTGCGGTGTGGACCACCGCGTCCGGGCGAAACTCACCCAGCAGTTGGTCCACCAGTGGCTTGTCTGCGATAGAGCCAATCACAACCTTCAATTGTGGATGCTCATCCAAATGCTCACGCCTGCCAGTGGCAAGGTTATCGATCGTTAGCACGTCGTCGCCGCGAGCAAGCAGCATTTCAACGACGTGAGAGCCAATTTGGCCGAGGCCACCAGTGACAAAAACTTTCATGTGATTTTTCCAGTGAAGAGTTATGAAGCGAGGAATTGCAGCAGGCGCGCGGATGCATCGCCATTTCCGTAGGGATTTTCGTTACCGGCCGCAGGAGGGGGCGAAGCTACGACGTCCCGATAAGCCAAGAGAATGCGATCTTTCGTCGCCCCTGTCAGGCGGTTCCAACCCAGCGTGACAGTTTCAACCCACTCCGTCTCATCGCGGAGGGTGATGCAGGGAACCCTGTAGAAATAGGCTTCTTTTTGAACACCGCCAGAGTCCGTCATGATGACTGCTGCCGCTTGCTCCAGCGCCACCATATCGAGATATGAGAGCGGTTCAACCACATGCAACTTCGCCAAGCTGGCTTGCAAGCCCGTTGCCTCGATAAGGCGTCTTGTGCGCGGATGCAAAGGGAGCACAACGGGCATGTCCTGCGCGACTTCTACCAACGCTTCGACGATCTGCGTAAGACGTGAGGAGTCGTCTGTGTTTTCGGCGCGGTGGCATGTTGCAAGCACATAGCCGCGCTGAGACAGTTGCAGCTGGTCAAGGATGGAACTCCGCTGCAGGGCAAGGCTGCCATAAAACAGCGATGCGTCGTACATGACGTCCCCCACCAAATGAACCCCGCGGGTAAGGCCTTCGTTGGCAAGATGCCCAACGGCGGTAGACGTAGGACACAACAACAGTGTCGAAACACGGTCCGTCAAAATCCGGTTGATTTCTTCCGGCATGCGCATGTTGAATGATCGCAAGCCCGCTTCCACATGCGCCACGGGAATGTTCAACTTGGCCGCCGCCAATGCGCCGGCCAGTGTCGAATTGGTATCACCGTAGACCAGCACCCAATCTGGCCGCTCCTTTAGCAGTACCGCCTCTATTGCCTCCAGCATGCGGCCGGTCATCGCACCATGGTTGCCTCCGGATATCGCTAAGTGCACATGGGGTGCAGGAATCTCCAACTCGTCGAAAAACACCTTCGACATGTTGTCGTCAAAGTGCTGGCCCGTATGAACGATCAGTTCTTCCAATTGATCGGCAAAACCAGACTGGATGGTCCGCGACACTGCGGCTGCTTTGATGAACTGGGGTCGGGCACCCACGATCGTGAGAATCTTGCGTCTGGTCATTCCATGGCTTTCGTCAATGCACTGATTACCCGATCCTGGTCGGAAATGGTCAGGAAGGGGCCCATGGGCAGACTCAGCACCTCTTGAGCCAAACGATCACCCACGGGTAACTGCACATCCGGGTCTGCCACAGCAGGCTGCTTATTCAAAGGAAGTGGGTAATGAATGGCGGTAGGCACACCTGCCTCGCTCAGCAAGGCTTGGACGCGATCACGCCCTTGCGCACGAACGGTGTACTGAGCCCAGGCACTCTGCTGATTGGCTGCGATGAGCGGGATGGTGGAAATACCCGCTGACTTCAGCAATTGGTGATAACGGTCCGCCACTTGTTGGCGCAACTTTATTTCTTCGTCAAAACTATCCAGCTTGGCCAGAAGCACAGCGGCTTGCAAGGTGTCCAGACGGCTGTTCACCCCAACCCGTACGTGGTGATATCGCCGATCTTGCCCATGGCGGGCAATCTGGCGCATCACTCGCGCGAGCGCTTCATCGTTGGTGAAAATGGCGCCACCATCGCCGTAGCAGCCTAGAGGTTTGCTTGGGAAAAAGCTTGCACACGCCACCGTTGTGAGATTGCAGCTTTTTCGGCCATGGTAGGTCGCGCCAAAGCTTTGGGCTGCATCTTCGATGACGGGGATGCCATGGCGAGCAGCAACCGCATTGATCGCGTCGAAATCCGCGCATTGACCATACAGGCTGACTGGAATGATGGCCTTGGTCTTCGGCGTGATCGCTGCTTCAAGCTTAGACGCATCAAGGTTGTAGGTGTCAGGCCGGACATCCACATAGACGGGCCGTGCACCGAGCAAGGCAACGGTTTCCGCCGTGGCAATGTATGTGAAACCAGGCGTGATGACTTCATCCCCTGGACCGATGCCCAGGGCCATCTGAGCGATCTGTAGCGCGTCCGTGCCATTGGCCACTGTGATGCAATATTTCGCGCCGGTGTACGCAGCCAACCGCTCTTCCAGTTCATGGACTTCAGGGCCCAGGATGTACTGACCGTGTTCCAGCACCTTCTGAATGCGGGCGTCGATATCAGGTCGAAGCTTTTGATATTGGGTCTTGAGGTCTGTGAATTCCATGTGTGGACTTTTTTGTGTTTACAGGAGTCACGCGCGCTGGAGCTGGCCATCTCGCAAGGAGTAGTACAAACCGGTATCGGGACAGGCCGCGTCACCGTCACCGTCCAGGGGCAAATCCAGTCGTTCGCCGTGCTCGCTCATCCAGCCAATTTGACGAGCGGGAACGCCAGCCATCAAGGCATATGGTTTGACGTCGCGATTGACCACCGCACCTGCTGCAATGAAAGCATGTGCGCCTACGGTGCTTCCGCACACGATGGTGGCATTGGCACCTAAGGTTGCGCCACGCTGAACGAGGGTTGCACGGTACTCATGCTTGCGCTTGACACTGCTTCTGGGGTTATAGACGTTCGTGAAAACGACACTCGGGCCACAAAAGACGTCGTCTTCCAAAGTGACAGCGTCGTAGACGCTGACATTGTTTTGGACCTTGACGTTATTGCCAATGACCACATCGTTGCCCACGTAAACGTTCTGCCCGAATGAGCATCCTTCTCCAATGCGCGCGCCGGCACAAATATGTGCCCAGTGCCACACGCGAGTTCCGGCCCCGATTTGCGCGCCCCGGTCGATGATGGCTGTTGGATGGGCTGTATATATAGGCTCGCTCATGCCATTGCTCCTGATGTTTCGCTAGCTGGCGTGATATGCCGCAAGGCAGTCATCAATGTTGCCGTGCATGCGAATTTGCCCTTCATTCAGCCAGATGCCTTGGTTGCAGAAGGTCTTGAGAATAGGATCGCTGTGAGATGCCAACACCAATATCTTGACGCGGCTCATCATGTTCTCCAGGCGAATCCGGGCTTTGTCGATGAACTGCGCGTCCCCTACACCGATCATTTCATCCATTAAAAGAATGTCGGGCGCCACCGCAGTGGACACAGCGAAGGCAAGTCGCAGCATCATTCCCGAAGAGTAGGTGCGCACTGGCAGATGCAGGTAATCGCCAAGTTCCGTGAACTCCTCAATGTCCAGCACCAGTGCTTTCGCATCCTTGCTATTGATGCCCATGACGACGCACCGCGTCGCAATGAACTCATACCCGCTTGCCTCGGGATCCATACCCAGCATCAGGTCGATCAACGAGGAGATGTGCCCGGAAGAGCGCATAACGCCAGAGGTAGGCTCATAGACGCTGGATAACACCCGCAACATGGTGGACTTACCCGCACCATTGCGCCCGATCAGCCCCACACGATCCCCATCCTTGAACGACAAAGTCACGTTTCGCAGCGCCCTTACTGCAATCGCGCCACCGCCGATATCTTCGATTCGGCCTCTGTGTCCTTGGGCCTTGCCCAGCAAGGTATTGAGAAGGCCACGCGAGCGTGAAGAAAACAATGGGAAATCGACGCTCACTTGGTCGAGTTCGATACTTGCCATGTTCAGAGCCAATACACGAGCCTGCGGCGGCTCTTAAGAAAAATGGTGAAAAATGCGGCCACCAGCGCGATGAAGGTCAGCCCCGCCATCAAATAGCTGTGAGGATCGACTGCCTGCCCCAAGACTGGAGCTCGGATCAAGTCCAGAAAAGCCGCGAGCGGATTGATGTGCACGATCAGCTTGGCTCGCTCGCTGAGTTGCGAGGGTTGCCACATCACCGGGGTAAGAAACATCGCTACCTGCATAAAACTAGTGACGATCATGGGAATGTCTCTGAATCGAGCACATAGCGACCCCAGAACGCATGCCACCAATACCGCGCAGATTACGGTAAACACTAGTCCCAACAAAAAAGGCAGCACCTGAACTTTTCCCAAACCACCAAATACAAGCAATACGACGATGGCGATGGGAATGTTATGCCCGAGCATAAGCAGGTTGCGCCATATCACCCGAAGACCAAAGGCAGACTTGGGATAAGGCGTTTGCTTCAGGAAAGCGCCGGCAGAAGTGAACGTATGGCAACTGTCTGAAATAGACTGTGAAATAAACAAAAACAGAACATGGCTGACGCAGAAAAACGGCAGGTAAGTCTGCACGTCGATCTTGAAAACCTGCGAGCCGATCAAGCCGAACGCACCGATAAAAATCGCGGTGTTGATCGATATCCATACCGGTCCAAGAAAGGACCTTCGGTACTGCTTGAGAATATCTTCAAGCCCCAAGTGCAACCAGAAACGCCATAGCTTCAACGCACCCTGCACATCAGACAGCAGCAACTGCAATTGAGAAAGCGGCTTCAGACCAGACGCTTGCATGCTCTCAATACCCCTTCTGACGCACAAAGGGATGCACGCGCTCATCCGTATCTTGGGCAATGGAAGCGCTGCGAATCACATCCACCGTTTCGATGCAGTGCCTTGCATCCACCAGCCCATACCCCCGGCCCGCCAGGATCTCGCGGTAGCTGGTGGTGTGCAGATCGGTAAACCCTTCGGAAAACTCGAGCTGCTCACCGCTCACATCGATGTTGCGATAGGTGGGCTTCTTGCCTTTGACTTCGTCCGGGAGATCGTTGGCATCGATGGACAAAAACCATCGCACCCGGGCGCGTTCGTATTCCAGATAGCCGGCGGCCTTTGTTTCCTCGCTCAGATGAATCCGGTTGTCCTGAAGCTTGCCGAAGATGAAATGCAGCATGTCGAAGAAGTGCACTCCGATGTTGGTAGCCACGCCGAATGACTTGCGGGGGTCGCCCTTCCAGCTTTCCAGGTACCACTTACCGCGCGAGGTGATGTAGGTCAGCTCGACGTCGAACTTGGTGTCTGTCGGGGCTGCGGCCACTTTTTCCCGCAGCTTCAAGATTGCGTCATGGTGGCGCAATTGCAGGATGTTGAAAACACGCTTTCCCGTTTCCTGCTCGACCTGGGCCAGTTCGTCCATCAACTGGGGCGTGGGGACCAGCGGTTTTTCGCAGATGACGTCACAGCCCAGGCGCAGGCCTGCCGCGATATGGGCATGATGCAGGTAGTTGGGCGAGCAGATGGACACGTAGTCCAGCGCGGTAGCCGCGTTGCGCTGGAGCTGATGCGCATGCTCCGCGAAGCGCTCGAACTCCGTGAAGAAGTCGCTCTGCGGAGAAATGCTGTCGATGATGCCGACCGAATCGTTGATGTCATACGCCACGGCCAGGTGGTTGCCGGTGTCCTGTATGGCGCGCATGTGGCGCGGCGCGATATAGCCGGCAGCGCCGATGAGGGCGAAATTTTTCATATCGGATCCGAAAAGAATTACAGGCGAAAAACGGTAAAGCCAGCCTCTGCGGCATGCTGGCGGTTGTAGAGGCTCTTGACGTCGGCCAGCACCGGCTGCGCACCACGGCAGTACGTGCGCAGTTCGGCGGGCGTTGCCTGCCGGTATTCGTTGTGGCCCACCGCGACCACCAAGGCATCCACGGGGTGGTCTGCATCGACGCGCCCCAAAGGCAGGCTGTACTCGTGATCTACCTCTTCGGCGCTGGCCCAGGGGTCGGCAATGACGACGTCGGCGCCCCAGGCGAGAAACTCCCGCACCATGTCCACCACCTTGCTATTGCGAATGTCGGGACAGTTTTCCTTGAACGTGATGCCCAGGATGCCGATGCGGCAGCGCGGCACGTCCATGCCATTCTTGAGCATCAGGCGGATGGTGTTGCGGGCCACATACCGGGCCATGTTGTCGTTGATGCGACGCCCGGCCAGGATGACCTGGGGGTGATAGCCCACTTCCTCAGCCTTGTGGGTCAGGTAGTAGGGGTCCACACCGATGCAGTGCCCACCCACGAGCCCCGGCCGGAAGGGCAGGAAGTTCCACTTGCTGCCCGCCGCCTCCAGCACGTCGAGCGTGTCGATGCCCAGCCGCTCGAATATGACCGACAGCTCGTTCACCAGCGCGATGTTCAGGTCGCGCTGCGTGTTTTCGATGACCTTGGCGGCCTCGGCCACTTTCAGGCTGCTGGCCTTGTGGGTTCCGGCGGTGATGATGCTGCCGTACAAAGCATCCACCGCATCGGCCACCTCGGGAGTGCTGCCGCTGGTGATCTTCTTGATCTTGGTCAGCGTATTGACCCGGTCGCCCGGGTTGATGCGCTCTGGGCTGTAGCCGCAAAAGAAGCCCACGTTGAATGTCTTGCCGCTGAACCGTTCGAGTACCGGCACGCACACCTCTTCGGTGGCACCGGGGTACACGGTGGATTCATAAATGACCACGGCGCCTTCCGGCATGACTTTGCCGACGGTTTCGCTGGCCTTGACCAGTGGCGACATGTCCGGGCGATTGGCCTTGTCCACGGGCGTGGGCACCGTGACGATGAAAACTTTGCAATGGCGCAGGTCTTCAGGGTTGGCGCTGTACTGCAGATGACGAGCCACATGCAGATCCTCCGGGCTCACCTCCAGGGTGCTGTCCTTGCCGGACTGCAGCTCGGCGATGCGCGCCGCATTGATGTCGAAGCCGATGACCTGGCGCTGCTTGCCAAACTCCACTGCCAGGGGCAATCCAACGTAGCCAAGACCGATCACGGCAATGCTTGCTTGTTCTAGATTCATGTTTTTATGTCGGAAAAAATAGAGCCTGATCAGGCGCAGACGAAACCTGGGCAGTCACGTTCGAGATAGGCTGGCTGAGCGCTCAAGCAGACGAAACGGCGGCTCATCACGAAAGGCCCTCAGCACTGGTGGACCGCCCATAGATGTCGTCGAACCGGACGATATCGTCCTCGCCCAGATAGTCTCCGGACTGGACTTCGATGATCTCGAGGGGCGTTTTTCCCGGATTGGCCAGACGGTGGCGCCGACCGACGGGAATGAATGTGGATTCGTTTTGCGCCAGCAGGTAGGTGTCATCGCCATTGGTGATTTCTGCCGTGCCTCGCACCACCACCCAGTGCTCGGCACGGTGGTAATGCATTTGCATGCTCAGGCGGGCGCCCGGGTTGACCACGATGCGCTTGACCTGAAAGCGTTCGCCGCTGTCGATGGCGTCGTACCAGCCCCAGGGCCGATGGACCTTGCGGTGGTGGTGGGCCAGGGCATGCCCTTCTTGTTTCAGCCGGGCCACGATGTGCTTGACGTCCTGAGTCCGCCGCTTGTCGGCCACCAGCACCGCATCGGGTGTTTCGACGACGACGATGTGGTCGAGCCCCACGCCTGCCACAAGCCGGTGCGTGGACATCAGCAGCGTGTTTTCGCTGTTTTCCAAGAGTGCATCGCCCACCGTTGCGTTGCCATTGCCGTCTCGCTCCAGCACGTTCCACAAGGCGTCCCAGGCTCCGAGATCCGACCAGCCGGCCTGCATGGCGACCGCGAAGGTGGGAATACCCAGTTCCGGCATCAGGGGCAGCCGCTCCATGACGGCGTAATCGATCGAGTCGGGGGGGCAGGCCTCGAAGGCGGAAGCGTCGGGCCGAATGAAGTCGAGGTCTCGCTGAGCACCTTGCATGGCGGCTTCGCAAGCCGAGAGAATATCGGGCCGGCATGCGCGGATGGCGGCAAGCCACTGGCTGGCGCGCACCATGAAAAGACCGCTGTTCCAGAAATAGTCGCCTGCGTCCAGATAACGCTGCGCGGTCGGCGCGTCGGGCTTTTCCGCAAAGCTGGCGATCCGATGGATGCCTTGGCCTTGCTCGCCCGCCGGGTGGCATTGAATGTAGCCGTAGCCCGTTTCGGGCCGGTCCGGCACGATGCCGAACGTTACCAGTCCGCCGGCTTCGGCGATGGAGAAAGCCCGCCGGACCGCTGCATGAAATGCCAGCAGATCCTGCACGACATGATCGGCCGGCATGGCCAGCATGACGGGATCGTGCCCTTCGGCACCTGCTTGCAGGGCAGCCAGGGTCAGCGCTGGCGCCGTGTTGCGTCCGACCGGCTCCAGCAGGACGCGTGCCTTGCGGATGCCGACGGCCAGCAACTGGCTGGCGGCCACGAAGCGGTGCTCGGTATTGCAGACAAGGATGGGATCGGTGGCGACGCCTACCTCGGGCGCCCACCCCTGCAGCCTCAGCGCCGTGTCCTGCAGCATGGTCATGGCCCCGGCCAGAGCCAGAAATTGCTTGGGATACGCCTCCCGCGACAGGGGCCACAGGCGCGTGCCCGACCCGCCGCACAGGATCACCGGCAATAACGGCTGCGCCATGGTCATGGCTGGGGGCCCTCGCCCATCACGCGCGCGCGCAGGCTTTCGTTATCGGCCTGCAGCAGGGCCAGCCGCTGGTTCAGCCGGCGGACATCTCTTTCGATGCGGGTGTTCACCATGTCGGTATGCAACGACTTCACCAAAAGCACCATGCTCGCCAGAAGCAGCAGCAGCGCGGGGGGGTAGCTGATGCCCAGCAGCCTGGCCAGGCGATCGATCAGACCCGGCCATGCCCCCAGCATGGCGGCCGCAGCCGCCACCACGACCCAGAACAGGCCATGCATCAGATACAGGTGGTCCCTGCGGATCAGGTAGAGGATGAGCACCGCAAGGCCGATGCCCATCAGCGCGGTGGTTGCTTGCAAAGACGCCATCAGACTCCCGAATCGATTGAGCTGCCCGCCACCCGGACGTTTGATTGAGAGCACCGCCGAGACGGCGCCTTGCCTGCCTGGCACTGCAGACTGGCATCAGGCGCCGGATCACCTCCGGCCTCACGGAGGTCGGTATTGTAGGTGCATGCCCCGTCCATGCTCCAGCCGACCACCTTCGCCACAGGAAGCTGCCTTCTTACAGCAACCGCCCCTCTTGAAATGCGAAAGAATGCCCGTATCATTAGCACTCGATGCGACCGAGTGCTAGCAACGCCGGCACCAGCCGCTCAAGTCAGAAAGCGCCCGCTCTTGCGGGCACGTTGTTGATGTCGAAATCCTTTTTTGAACCAGGAGAGATGCAATGAACCTTCGCCCCCTGCACGATCGCGTGATCGTCAAGCGTATTGAAAGCGAAACCACGACCGCTTCCGGCATCGTGATCCCCGACAACGCTGCTGAAAAGCCCGATCAAGGTGAAGTGCTGGCCGTCGGTCCCGGCAAGAAGAATGACAAGGGCGACCTGATCGCCTTGAACATGAAGGTCGGCGACCGCGTTCTGTTCGGCAAGTACTCTGGCCAGACCGTCAAGGTCAATGGCGACGAATTGCTGGTGATGAAGGAAGACGATCTGTTCGCAGTCGTCGAAAAGTAAGCCCTCAAGGCCCTTTTCCTGAACATCCTGTTTACTGAATCCGGAGAAATCAAATGGCAGCAAAAGACGTAGTTTTCGGCGGCGAAGCCCGCGCCCGCATGGTCGAAGGCGTGAACATCCTGGCCAACGCGGTCAAGGTCACCCTGGGCCCCAAGGGTCGCAACGTGGTGCTCGAGCGCTCGTTCGGCGCCCCCACCGTGACCAAGGACGGTGTGTCCGTGGCCAAGGAAATCGAACTGAAGGACAAGCTGCAGAACATGGGCGCCCAGCTCGTGAAGGAAGTGGCTTCCAAGACGTCCGACAACGCTGGTGACGGTACGACGACCGCCACGGTGCTGGCACAGGCCATCGTGCGCGAAGGCTTCAAGTACGTGGCCGCAGGCATCAACCCGATGGACCTGAAGCGCGGTATCGACAAGGCCGTGACGGCTCTGGTGGAAGAGCTGAAGAAGGCTTCCAAGGCCACCACGACCTCCAAGGAAATCGCTCAAGTGGGCTCGATATCCGCCAACTCCGACGAAACCATCGGCAAGCTGATCGCTGACGCCATGGACAAGGTCGGCAAGGAAGGCGTGATCACCGTGGAAGACGGCAAGTCCCTCGAGTCCGAGCTGGACGTCGTGGAAGGCATGCAGTTCGACCGCGGCTACCTGTCGCCCTACTTCATCAACAACCCCGAAAAGCAATCCGCGATTCTGGACAACCCCTTCGTGCTGCTGTTCGACAAGAAGATCAGCAACATCCGTGACCTGCTGCCGACGCTGGAGCAAGTCGCCAAGGCCGGCCGTCCCCTGCTGATCATTGCCGAAGAAGTCGAAGGCGAAGCCCTGGCGACGCTGGTGGTGAACACGATCCGCGGCATCCTGAAGGTTGTGGCAGTGAAGGCCCCTGGCTTCGGCGACCGCCGCAAAGCCATGCTGGAAGACATCGCCATCCTGACGGGCGGCAAGGTCATCGCTGAGGAAGTGGGCCTGACGCTCGAGAAGGTCACGCTGGCCGATCTGGGCCAAGCCAAGCGCATCGAAGTGGGCAAGGAAAACACGATCATCATCGACGGCGCCGGCGCTGCCGAAGACATCGAAGCCCGCGTGAAGCAAGTGCGCGTGCAGATCGAAGAAGCCACGTCCGACTACGACCGTGAAAAGCTGCAAGAGCGCGTGGCCAAGCTGGCTGGCGGCGTTGCAGTGATCAAGGTCGGCGCTGCCACCGAAGTCGAAATGAAGGAAAAGAAGGCCCGCGTGGAAGACGCCCTGCACGCCACGCGCGCAGCGGTGGAAGAAGGCGTTGTGGCTGGTGGTGGCGTGGCCCTGCTGCGTGCCAAGCAAGCCGTGGGTTCCTCGATCAAGGGCGACAACGCCGATCAGGACGCCGGCATCAAGCTGGTGCTGAAGGCCATCGAAGCCCCTCTGCGCGAAATCGTTAACAACGCCGGCGGCGAAGCCTCGGTGGTGGTGAACGCCGTGCTGGCTGGCAAGGGCAACTACGGTTTCAACGCTGCCAACGACACGTACGGCGACATGCTCGAACTGGGCATTCTGGACCCCACGAAGGTCACCCGCACGGCCCTGCAGAACGCAGCTTCGGTGGCTTCCCTGCTGCTGACGACGGAATGCATGATCGCCGAAGCCCCCAAGGATGACGCGCCTGCTGGCGGCGGCATGCCTGACATGGGCGGCATGGGTGGCATGGGCGGCATGGGCATGTAATTGCCGATGGCCGTGCCGGGCTGAAGACTCTTCTGCCCGGCGCCTCCATAAAAACCCCGCAGGCTGCGAAGCCTGCGGGGTTTTTCTTTGTGGGCCTTCCGGTGCGATTCATTCGCCAAGGCTCCATGAGGAGGGATTGGGGAATGGCCGCATTCCCTCACGGAGAGACCGCTTGCGCCACTGAAAAGCACGGCACGCAACCATCCGACCAACGCACAAAATAAGAAACCCCCGCCAGCCGCAGACTGGCGGGGGTTCTTGAGGGTGCAACCGATTCTGAGCGTCAGCGTCAGCGTCAGCACCAGCGCCAACTGCCCCCGCCTGGACCCTCAAGCCCCAAACCCATCACACCTTGAAGGCGCCCACCACCTGCCGCAGCAGGTCGGTCTGCTCCTGCATGGAGCGTGCGGCAGCGGACACCTCTTCCACCCAGGCCGCATTCTGCTGGGTCGTGGTGTCGAGTTGGGCGATGGCCTGGTTCACGCGTTCGATGTCACGGCTCTGCTCGCCGCTGGCCGCCATGATTTCGCCCATGATGGACGCGACGCTGGTGTTGGTGTTGGTGTTGGTGTTGGTGTTGGTGTTGGTGTTGGTGTTGGTGTTGGTGTTGGTGTTGGTGTTGGTGGCGATGATTTCGCTCATGGTGGTGCCGGCCTGGACTGTGACTTTCAGCGATAAATGACGGTGTTTTTTACGGTTATTTGACGCAAGCCTGAATGTCGCTCCGTAGTCACTGTTTTCGTGTGTGGCTCGGGGCGGGGCTGCAAAGCGCATAAATTTGAGGGTGACTTAGCTGTGGCTCCCTAGCCCTTCGATAGATGAGTCATTCCGTCGAGCCGGGTTGACCTCAAGGTTCGTTTAACAACGTCGCGCATAGCTAGAAAATCGGGATGGTGCCCCTCAATGACAGACAGCATCAGAAATCTCAGCCCACTAGATTCAACGCCCCTTCCAATTGCTGGCGACGCCCCGTCGATAAACCGGCAAGGAACACCACCGCACCGAACGTCTCGTCCAGTGCATACGCTGCTAGACGACCTCCCGGCCCAGCCGCGGAGCTTGCACAGGTCATCGCTCTCACCGTGTCGAACCTCCCTGCCGACGGGGGCGTCGATGCTGGAGACATCCGCCAACGAACTTACGATACGTTTGCCGCCCGAACCCAAACCGTCGGACGAGATCTTCGGTTTGGGGAAACTTCCTGCTCCCGGCCCGGCCCGATGGGACTATCTGGCCAAACCGGAAAATTGGCGTCCCGAGCGTCAGCAATTACACGACCGGCTGATCGGCGATGCGAAAGCTGCTGCCCAGACTTTTGCCGAGGTCATTGAGCGCGGCGGCCACCAACCGACGTTGTTTGCGCTGCGAGGCAATACTGCTACGGGAAAGACCCGCATGGCGACGCAGACAATTCCCTTGCTCGCCAATGCTCTCAAAGAGAGTGGTGGCGTCGGCTGTATTAATCCCGACCTCTTCAAGCGTTCGCTAGCCGAAACTCCAGGGAAGGCGAAACTCAGCTCGGCGCAGGTACACGCCGAATCGTGTGTACTCGCCGACCGGCTCGAAGACGAACTCCGGTTGCAGAAGACCGCGAGCGGCGCGACGGCCAGCATGCTGGTCGACAAGCGACTGGCAGGAGCGCACGAAATCGATGCTTACATCAAGTTGGCCCAGGAGACCGGTCGCAAGGTCGAGTTGTGTGATATTGATGCTTCACTCGAGCGATCGCTAATGGGCGTTCTCCAGCGGACGCCCGAAGGTGACGCTCCTCGACCGCCCTACGTCGCAGTTGCAAACGGGTTCTCGGCGGTTCGGGGCAATCGATTGGATGTCATCGACAAGTTTGTCTCGAACCCGGCCTTGGGGAGCTATCATCTATTCGGCACCGTTGAGAGCGGCAGCAAAGTGACGGTTGCTAGCGTCGTCAACGGTGAGCTGAGCATCCATGACCCTCAGCTATATGAGAGTATTACAGTTCCCCAAGGCGTCACAGCGGGCCATACCGGCGGCCAGGTAATCGACGCTGCGCTGATCGATCATCTGACCAAGGGTATCGACGACCCTGCGCGTGCAACCGATGCCCGCGTCGCATTGGAGCGCTACGCGGGCATGACATGGTCAGATGCTCTAGCGGCCCACAGTTCACTGACTTGACCCGAGAAAAGACTATGACAGGCCTGAAAGGCGCAGATGCGCTCCTCTTGCATAAAAAACTCAAGGAACGCAATGCCGTTTTACGCAATGCGGAGCTTGATGCGGCCAAGGAACTAGCGGACAAGAACGGCAAAGAGCGTTTTGATCTCGAAAAACTGGAGATCCTTTGCGATACGAGTCAAGCAGGCCGCCTTGCTGGTGTGAAGGAACGGCAGGCCACGTACGAGTACATGTATTACGTCGAGTACAAAAATGTTTGCACGTTGCAGGAATTCGCACGGGTTGTGACGACGCTCGCGTCCTGGTCTTAGTGCCAAACTGTGAAGCCAAGCGTTCTTGGCCTTGTCCAAACGGCTACGTAGTGTCTGGATGCCGTGCAAGCGTCCGGTACACGGTGGGACGCGACACCGAAAATAGCTCGGCCAGATCGCTGATCGAATGCTTGCCGCCGTCGTGCATCCGGCACAACTCTTTCTGTTGCTTAACGGAGAGCTTGGGTTGCTTTCCTCGGAGTTTTCCTCTTGCGCGCGCAATGGCCATCCCTTCGCGGGTGCGCATACGGATCAGGTCAGCTTCGAACTCAGCAAAGGTCGCCACGATGTTGAAAAACATCTTGCCCATCGGATCGGTTGGATCGTACACGCTTGAGCCAAGGGCAAGCTTTACCCCGCGTGCTACGAGCGAATCCGCAATATCACGCGCATCCGGAACTGATCGCGCCAGCCGGTCGAGCTTCGGCACAACAAGCGTATCCCCGCGCCGAACGGCAGCTAACGCCTGATCCAGTCCCGGTCGGGATCGATGGGTGCCAGTCAAGCCATGATCGGTGTAAATCCGGTCGGGCGCGACGCCAAGTTCAACGAGTGCACCCTGTTGAGCAGCCAGGTCCTGCTTGTCGGTAGAACAGCGCGCGTAGCCAATGAGTGTCTTCGGCATGAGGAAGGTGTACGATTAAGGGGCCTTGAAAGAGATTTATATCGTACCATCTCTATGAGACGCGAAGAGCGGCATACCTTCGTTGCCCTGTTTTCGAAATTTGGATGTCCGTTGAACGATCCTCATACGGACACTGACGCAAGGCGGCGAACGGTTCAGCATGGAGTGAGCGACATGACTTCAGGCGGCAGAGGGAAATCCGATCTGACAGGATTAGCGACCGATCGGATCGAAGAGGCAATGGCCCGAGTCGCTGTGCTCAAGCGGCATCTTGAAGATGGCGTGCCCCTGTCACGAGCAGCGGCGGACGCCGATGTTTCGATCCGGACCGCCGAGCGCTGGCTCGCACGATACCTGGACGGGGGCCTGGTGGGACTTGCTCGGTCGGCGCGGTCTGATAGCGGCTTGCGGAAATTGAGCGCTGAGATCGTCGAACTGATCGAAGGCATGGCCTTGCAAAACCCGCGACCATCGACGGCGACACTTCATCGCCGCATAGTCACCGTCGCGCGACAACAAGGATGGTCACCGCCGTCTTACAGCAGCATCCATTCGATTGTCGCTGCACTGGACCCCGCACTTGTCACCCTCGCGCACGAGGGGCACGCCGCGTATAGTAACCAGTTCGAGATGATTTATCGGCACCGCGCTGAGCGTCCAAATGCGATCTGGCAGGCCGACCATACCGAATTCGACATCCTGATTCTGGACTCGAACGTTGGGCCGGTCCGCCCTTGGCTGACAACCGTCATTGACGATCATTCGCGAGCTGTCGCGGGTTACACGGTCTTTCTCGGCGCGCCTTCTTCGTTACAAACGTCGCTCGCTTTGCGGCAGGCGATCTGGCGAAAGTCGGATTCGCAATGGTCCGTCGGCGGCATCCCCGATGTGCTCTACGTCGATCACGGCAGCGATTTCACCAGCACGCACCTTGACCAGGTTGCAGCGGACCTGCACTTCCAAATCGTGTACTCGACTGTCGGCCGGCCGCAAGGTCGAGGCAAAGTAGAGCGACTATTCGGGACGTTACTCATAAGTCAGTAACTTAGAGAACACTCTCTTGCGCAGAGCGGCGATCGGTGCTTTCATTGACGGCATGAAACGAGACGGACGCACCCTGGCCCACAATGTGTTGGAAGAAATGCGCATGCTGGCCGTACAGCGCATGCGCGAAGGAGAGTCGCCAGCAGCGGTGGCGGCTTCCTTGGGCATGCACAGGGGCTGGGCCTACAAGTGCAAAGCCGCTGCCAGCGGGCGCGGAAATGGGCTGCGCGCGCTGCGCTCGACCAAAGGCACAGGCCGCCCGCGCAGCCTCACACCCGTGCAGGAGCGCCAGGTTTTTCGCTGGGTCAACGGCAAAAACCCACGTCGGGCTTTCGCGCTGATGCCGTGCATGGCAAGACCTGGGGAGCCAAGGGCCAGACCCCGGTCGTGGAGCGCCCGGGCCAGCGCCAGTCGATCTCGGCGGCCTCAGCCGTCAACTCCAAAGGGGCGTTCTGGTTTGAGACCTACCAGGGAGCGCTTACAGGCGAGTTGTTCGTGCAACTGCTCAAGAACATGATGGCCGAGCGTGAGAAACCCGTGCACTTGGTCATCGATGGCTTGCCGGCTCACAAGAAAGCCCTCGTCAAGCAATACGTGGCAAGCACGGCAGGCGCATCGACGTTGCACTTCCTGCCCGGCTATGCGCCAGACCTCAATCCAGATGAGCTGGTATGGAGCCACGCCAAGCGCACAGGGGTGGCGCGCAGTCCATTGCGAAAGGGAGACAAGCTCAAGGAGCGTGTGGATGCGCAGTTGCAGTCGGTGGCTGAAGATCCTGCACTCATCAGGTCAGGTCATTCTTCAGACACCCATCTGTCGCCTATATTTCTGACTTTTGAGTAAACAACGAACTGTCTTTCGTGTTGACGCGGCATTGGCGGCGACTCGGCCTCACCATGGACGAGGCGGATTTCACTGACAGCCAGGCGATTGCCGCGATCACGCGGATCACGGGTGGAAACTTCCGTTTGCTACATCGCTTGTTCGTGCAGATCGACCGCATCCTACGCATCAATGACCTGACGGTGATTACTGAGGATGTTGTGGAGGCCGCTCGCAGCACACTGGTCATCGGCGTCACGTAGCGACAAATAGCGCTGGAATTTCCCCGCCATTTATCGCTGAAAGTCACAGGCCTGGACCACGAGAGCGCTGCCGGACTCCACCTTGGCGACCGAATCCGCGATCAGGTTCTTGATGTCCTTCGCCGCTTCGGCCGAGCGCTGCGCCAGACTGCGCACTTCGCTGGCCGCCACGGCGAACCCGCGCCCCTGCTCGCCGGCACGCGCCGCTTCCACGGCGGCGTTCAGCGCGAGGATGTTGGCCTGGAAGGCGATGCCGTCGATCACGCCGATGATGTCCACGACCTTCTTGGACGAACTGCTGATGGAGTCCATGTTTTCCACCACGTTGCCGATCACCTGGCCGCCCCTGGACGCCACCTGGACGCCACCTGAAAGGCATCGGTGGCCAGGCGGTTGGCCTGGTTGGCGCTCTCGGCGTTCTGCTTGACGGTGCTGGTGATCTGTTCCATCGAGCCGGCGGTTTCCTGCAGGAAGGCGGCTTGCTCCTCGGTGCGCACCGAAAGATCGTGGTTGCCGCTGGAGATCTCGCCGGAGGCCGATCCGATCGACGAGGCACCCGTGACCACCTGGCTCACCACGCCCTGCAGGCGCGCGATGAAGGCGTTGAAGCTGGCGGCGACTTCGCTGAACTCCGCCCCGCCCGTTTGCGGCAGGCGGCGCGTGAGGTCGGCTTCACCGGCAGAGAGCGCGTCGATATTGCCTTTCAGCACCGCCAGGCGCTTCATGAACAGGCGCACGCCCATCACCATCAGGCCCAGCAGCACCACGGCCATGGGCACCTGCACGGCGGCGAGCTTGGTCAGGATGCCGTGGCTGTTGACTGCCAGCAAAGACGCGGGAAGGGCCGTGGCAATGAACCAGGGGCTTCCTGGAATGGGCTTGAGGAACAACACCTGGGTGCCCTGCCCGTCCTGGTAGGAGCTCTCGGCCGAAGCCGTGTCCTGCAGGGCCGGCAGCATTTTCTGGATTTCCGCCGCCATGGGGGAGGTGGAGGCGATGTCGGACACGTTCTTGAGAACGACGTTGCCCTAGATCTTGGTGGAGTTGCTGACGATCTTGCCGTCGCCCTCCACGATCAGGATCTGGCCCTGGACCTTGCTTTCCATGTCCGCCACCAGGCGATTGAAAACGCCCAGCGTCGCGTCGATGGTGGATACGCCCTACAGCTCGTCGCCCTTGTAGATGGGCATGGCGCAATTGGTTCGCGGCTGCGGGCTGGCGGCGTCCTGGTAGGCCTTGGCCCATTTGCAGGTGCCTTTGGCGGCCGTCTTTCCGTTTTCGTACCAGGGCTGCTCCCAGTACTTGAGCGATTCCGGCGAATTCCAGTGGGTGTTCACCACCAGCTTGTTGCTGGCATCGCGCGCGAAGAACGTGCTGAACTTGTCCCGGCCCTGCTCCCGCTTGTTGGGCAAGGGCCAGATGCCGCCGCCGAAGACGTTGGGATCGCCGTACTGGTCCACCAGGCCGGGCTGCAGGACGTCGATCTGGTCGCTGGCCAGCAACGCCACCGTCTGGGTGATGCTGCGGGATTGGCCTTCGAGGGTGGACAGGTCCGGCTTGACCGACAGCTGGATGACCGCGAAGGTTCCCAGCAGCAAAAGCAGAAAGAAGCTGCAGATCAGCAGTGTGAACCGTGTCTGGGTGGAAGAGGTACGGATCATGGGCGGCCCCGTGATGGAGATAAAAGAGAGAAACGCGCGGTTTCTCTCCGTTATCGGCACCGACGCGGTACCGCTGGGCTTTATCTGCCCGGCGTTACATCAGGGCGCCCCGGCGCCACCCGCCCCTTCTCCCGCTGCAGCGCGACGGCATGCCAGTTGCCCCATCCGGGCGCGCTGGTCAGACCAGCAGCCGCCCGCCAGATTTCTGCGGGGCTGCTGGATCACAGCAACTGCCGCAGCAGGCCAGCCGTCGAGGGGTCCAGCCCTTGCACATCGCCCGAGGACAGCCGAGGTTCCAGTTCCTTGGCCAGCACCTTGCCCAGTTCCACCCCCCACTGGTCGAAGCTGTTGATGCCCCAGATCGCACCGCTCACGAACACGCGGTGCTCGTACAGCGCGATGAGCGCACCGAGGGAGGCCGGCGCCAGGCGGTCCATCACCAGGAACGTGCTGGGCCGGTTGCCGGTGAAATGGCGGTGCCCGGGTTCGTCCGGACGGCCGAGCATCAGCGCCTTGGCCTGCGCCAGGGCGTTCGCCACCAGGCGCGAGTGATGGTGGGGCAGGTCGCGCCCCCCCTTGCGCAGGGCGATGAATTCGACCGGAATCACGTCCGGTCCCTGGTGGATCATCTGAAAGAACGCGTGCTGGCCATTGGTGCCGGGCTCTCCCCAGACCACGGGAGAGGTCTGCACCGCCAGAGGCTGGCCCTTTCCATCGACGCCCTTGCCGTTGCTTTCCATCTCCAGTTGCTGCAGGTAGGCCGGCAGCCGGCGAAGGCCGTGGCTGTAGGGTGCCACGCAGCGGCTGGAAAAGCCGTGGAAATTGCGGTACCAGACGTCCAGCAGCCCCAGCCGCACCGGCAGATTGCGCTCCAGCGGCATATGGCGAAAGTGCTCGTCCATCGCGTGGGCGCCGGCCAGCAGATCGCGGAAATGCGCCGCGCCGATGGCGATGGCGATGGGCAGGCCGATGGCCGACCACAGCGAGTAGCGCCCGCCCACCCAGTCCCAGAAGCCCAGCGTGGTGTCGATGCCGAACTCCGCTGCGGCTTCGACGTTGGTGGTCAGCGCGACGAAATGGCGCGAAACGCACACGCGCCCCGCCTGCCGCGGGCTGCCCCCGTGCGACAGGAACCAGTCGCGCGCGGCGTGCGCGTTCGACATGGTTTCGGCCGTGGTGAAGGTCTTGGAGGCGATGAGGAACAGCGTGTTCTCGGGCCGCAGCGTGTGCAGCAGCGTGCCCAGTTCCTGCCCATCGACGTTGGAGACGAAGTGCAGGTGCTTGTCGCTCTGGCGCAGGTCTTCCAGCGCCTTGACCACCATCGACGGGCCCAGGTCGGAGCCGCCGATGCCGATGTTCACGATGTCGGTGATGCCCGCGTCGGCGCGCACGCGCTCGGCCAGCGCCAGCATCGCATCGAGCGTGGTGTGCACGTCGCGCAGGCTGTTTGCTATTAATTCAGGAGCACTCACCGCATGATTCTCTAGGGCGGGAGCCGGATTTCGCAACAACCAGTGCATCACCGCGCGCTGCTCGGTGTGGTTGATGGCCTCGCCCTCGAACATGGCGTCGCGGTAGGCCTCCAGCCCGCATTCGCGCGCCAGTTGCATGAGCAGCGCTTCGGTCGGCCCGTCGATGCGGTTCTTGGACAGGTCGGCGAAAAGGTGCGGCGCCTCCTGGCTGAAGGCCTCGAAGCGCAGCGGATCGTTGGCGAACGCCTGGCGCACGTCGAAGGTGCGGCCGCTCTCGTCGTAGCGGGCCTGCAGCGCGGCCCAGGCGGTGGTGTGGTCGCAGCGGATGCGTTGGGGAATGGTCATGGGTCAGGCGGCCTGCATCATCTGTTCGAGCTTGGCCGCATCGGCCGCGAAGGCGCGGATGCCCTCGGCGAGCTTTTCGGTGGCCATGGCGTCGGCGTTGAAGGCGTAGCGAAAGGCAGGCTCGTCGTATTCGATGGCCGGCAGATCCAGCGCCTTTGCGGCATCGGGGTCGAGCGCGCGGGTCAGGGGCGCTTCGCTGGCTGCCAGCTGCGCCAGCAGGTCGGGCGCAATGGTGAGCAGGTCGCAGCCGGCCAGCGCCGTGATCTGCCCCACGTTGCGAAAGCTCGCGCCCATGACTTCGGTCGCAATGCCGAAGTGCTTGTAGTACTGGTAGATCTGGCGCACCGACTGCACGCCCGGGTCGTTGGGGCCGGCCATGGCGGCTTCGTCCCACTGGGCGCCCGCCTGCTTCTTGTACCAGTCGTAGATGCGGCCGACGAAGGGCGAGATGAGCTTGACCTTGGCGCGGCCGCAGGCCACGGCCTGCACGGGGGAGAAAAGCAGCGTGAGATTGGTGTGGATGCCGCGCTCTTCCAGGATGCGGGCGGCCTCGATGCCTTCCCAGGTCGCGGCGATCTTGATGAGCACCCGGGCGGTGTCCACGCCCTCGGCCTGGTACAGCTCGATGATGCGTTCGCCCCGCGTGACGGTGGCCATGGTGTCGAACGACAGGCGGGCATCCACTTCGGTGGAAACGCGGCCGGGAATGAGGGAAAGGATTTCGCAGCCGAACCGCACGATCAGCCGGTCCATGATCTCTTCCACCGGATGGCCCTTCCAGCGGGTCACGGCCTCTTGCAGCAGCGGCGCGTAATCGGGTTTTTGCACCGCCTTCAGGATGAGCGAAGGATTGGTCGTCGCATCCTGCGGCTGGTAGGCGCTCAATTGGCGGAAGTCGCCCGTGTCGGCCACCACGGTGGTGACCTGTTTGAGGGCGTCGAGTTGGTTCATGCAATGCTCCCGGGGATGGCGTGAGATGGCGTGCGAAAGCGCTCAGGCAGGGCCGAGCGGCACGGCAACCGAAGAGTGTATTGCGCGGTAACCGGGGTTCCTGTCAGTCGCCGCCTCATGATGAAACTCGGTAACATGCCCGGCAGCTTACTTACCAATCTACTGGGGATGCGACAACGATGAGTTTCGATCTGGTTCTGTTCGGCGGCACGGGGGATCTGGCATGGCGCAAGCTGCTGCCGGCGCTTTTACAGGCCTTTCGCCACGGCTCGCTGCCCGAAGGCGGCCGCATCATCGGCGTGGCGCGCGACGACCTCACCGACGCCGCCTACCGCGAACTGATCGCCAGCCGCTTCGCCGCCGTGGTGGACGACAAGCGCCCCAGTGCCGAGGAGTTCGAACAGTTCGCCTCGCTGCTGCAATACCAGCGCATGGACCTGTCCAAGCCCGAAGACTACGCGCGGCTGGCGGCGCGCCTGGGCGAGCGCAAAGCCGACACGGTGGTGATGTACCTCGCCACCGCGCCGGGCCTGTTCACCACCGCCTGCGAACAGCTCGGCGCTGCCGGGCTCGCCACGCCGAACACGCGCGTGGTGCTGGAAAAGCCCCTGGGCCACGACCTCGAATCCAACCGCGCCATCAATGCGGCGGTGCGCACGGTGTTCAACGAGTGGCAGATCTTCCGCATCGACCACTACCTGGGCAAGCCATCGGTGCAGAACCTGCTGGCGCTGCGATTCGGCAACGCGCTGTTCGAGCCCCTGTGGCGCCGCGAGACCGTGGCCAGCATCGAGATCACCATGGCCGAGAAGCTGGGCGTGGAAAAGCGCGGCGCGTTCTACGACGGCACGGGCGCCCTGCGCGACATGGTCCAGAACCACGCGCTGCAGCTGCTGTGCGCCATCGGCATGGAGCCGCCCATCAACGCCCACGCCGACGCCATCCGCGACGAAAAGCTCAAGGTGCTGCGCTCGCTGGCGCCGTGGACGCCCGCCACCCTGGCCCGCGACGTGGTGCGCGGCCAGTACACGGCGGGCAGCCTGAGCGGCGAACGCGTGAAGGGCTATGCCGACGAAGACGGCGTGGCGCCGGGCAGCCGCACCGAAACCTTCGTGGCGCTGCGCACCGAAATCGCCAACTGGCGCTGGGCCGGCGTGCCGTTCTATGTGCGCACGGGCAAACGCCTGGCCTCGCACGAGGCGCACATCGCCATCAACTTCCGCCCCACGCCCCACCCCATCTACCGCTCGCCGCTGGGCGCGGCCAACCGGCTGGTGATCCATCTGCAGCCGCGCGACGGGGTGGCCCTGCACCTGTTCGCCGCGGGGCAGGAAAAACGCGGCAGCCGGGTGTCGGAGGCACAGGCGCTGGTGCCAGTGCACCTGGACCTCGACTTCGAGCAGCGCTTCGGCGCCGAGCGCGTCGGTGCCTACGAGCGCCTGCTGCTGGACGTCATCGGCGGGCGCCTGAACCTCTTCGTGCGCGCCGACGAGCAGGAAGCCGCCTGGCGCTGGGTGGAGCCCATCATGCAGGCCTGGCGCGACTCCGACGACGGCCCTCGGCCCTACGCCGCCGGCAGCTGGGGCCCCAGCGCCGCCAGCGCCATGGTGGCGCGCGACGGCCACAGCTGGATGGAAGAGACTTGAGTCGCCCCCTGTGCCGCCTGCGGCGCCCCCTCCCGGAGGGAGACGACGCCCGTGGCCTGGCAAAGCCAGTTCCACGGCGTCTGCTGGCGTGGCCTGCTCTGCGGCCTTGTGACGGTCAAGGCCGCGTCGGTGGCTTGCAGCGCGCGCGCTGTCCGGCGATGAAGGCCCCCAGCCATGCTTGAACGAATCACCGCATCCCTGCCCTCGCTGGCCCCTGCCGAACAGCGCGTGGCGCAGCTCGTGCTGGACGACGCGCGGGCCTTCGCCCGGCTGCCGGTGCGCGAACTGGCCGCCCGCGCCAGCGTGAGCAAGCCCACCGTGGTGCGGTTTTGCCGCAGCATGGGCTACGACGGCCTGGCCGACTTCAAGCTCAAGCTGGCCGGCAGCGTGAGCGAAGGGGTTCCCTTCATCCACCGCAGCGTGGATGCCGACGACAAGACCGGCGACGTGCTGGTGAAGGTGGTGGACAACGCCGCCGCAGCCTTCCTGCAGTACCGCAACGCGGCCAGCACGGGCGCCATCGAGCGCGCCGCCAAGGCCATCGCGGACACCTGGCAGACCGGCCGGCGCATCGAGTTCTACGGCGCCGGCAATTCGGGCATCGTCGCGCAGGACGCGCAGCACAAGTTCTTTCGGCTGGGAATCACCAGCATCAGCACGAGCGACGGCCACATGCAGGTCATGAGCGCCACGCTGCTCGGGCCGGGCGACTGCGCGGTGATCGTCTCCAACTCCGGCCGCACGCGCGACCTGATGGATGCGGCCGACATCGCGCGCAAGAACGGCGCCACGACCATCGCCATCACCGCGAGCGGCTCGCCCCTCGCCCTGGCCTGCCACATCCATCTGGCCGCCGACCACCCCGAGGGCTACGACCGCTACAGCCCGATGGTCTCGCGGCTCCTGCACCTGCTGGTGATCGACGTGCTCGCCACCTGCGTGGCCCTGCGCATCGGCGAGCCGCTGCAGCCCCGCCTGCAGCAGATGAAGGACAACCTGCGCGCCAAGCGGTACACCTGATCCGGCAAGCTGCCAAAAAGGTACAAGCCTTTCAGGCCTCCACCGCAATATTCACTAGGGCATGTAGCTATGATTTTTATAGCAACTCAGGTCGCCCATCGGCGAAGCACCAGCGAGGCGTTGACGCCGCCGAAGCCGAAGCCGTTGACCAGCGCGTGCTCCAGCGCCATCGGGCGGGGCCGGTGGGCCACGAGGGTCCAGGCCCTGGGCGAGTTCATCGGGCCGGTGCAGATTCAGCGTGCCGGGCACGACCTGATCGCGCAGCGCCAGGACCGTGAAGACCGACGCCACCGCGCCCGCGGCGCCCAGCAAATGCCCGGTCGCCCCCTTGGTGGAGGCGATCGCGACCGTGGCACCTTCGCCGAACAGGCCACGGATCGCGGCCAGCTCGCCCCGGTCGCCCACGCAGGTGGACGTGGCATGGGCGTTGAGGTGCTGGATCTGCGCCGGCTCCAGCCCGGCCTGCGCCAGGGCCTGCTGCGCCGCGCCGAGGGCGAACGGAATGAATCGGTCCATCTTGCGCGCGTCCTTGGTGCTCAACACCGCGCCCGGGTTCCAGCCACCTTGCGCGTCTTCCCCGATGGAGGGCACGACGCCGCCCACTTGGCGCCAGGGGGTGAATCCACCTGCAACATCGTGGCCCATTGTGCGAAAACGCACTGACGCGCATCCATCGCCCCCGCATACTCCGATTTTTGAACCCGAGAGGAGAGAAACCCATGAGCAACGCAACCCGCACCATCACCGCCGCCCCATCCGACGATGCCGGCAAACTCGTCCTGCGCGCATCCGTCGGCGTGCTGGTGCTCCTGCACGGCATTTTCAAGCTGCAGAACGGCGTGGGCTTCATCAGCGGCATGCTGGAAAAGGCCGGCCTGCCAGGGGCCCTGGGCTATCTGGTGTTCGTCGGTGAAATCCTGGCGCCGGTGCTGATGATCGTGGGCCTGGGCGCGCGGGCCGGCGCGGCCATCGTGGTGCTCAACATGCTGGTGGCGCTGGGCCTGGTGCACATGGCCGACCTGGTGGCGCTCAACCAGCAGGGCGGCTGGGCGCTGGAGCTGCAGGGGCTGTACCTGTTCGGCGCCTTGAGCGTCATGCTGCTGGGCGCAGGCCGCTACAGCGTCGGCGGCGTGAACGGCAAGTTCAACTGAACGCCTGCCGCACCGCGGCAAAGGACTGCACCGGCTTTCGCCGGTGCTTTGCTATCAATTCAGGAGTTCATGCCGGCGTTTTGATTGCGCTGCAGGCCGATTTGGTTCAAATCGCCACGGGCGCCGCCATGGCGACGAGGGGAATGCGGCCTTCTTCGATGCCGTGGCAGGCCACCCTGGCGCCGCCCTGGTTCAACAGTTGCGGGCGCTCGGTGCGGCACCGGTCGTTGGCGTGCGGGCACCGTGGATTGAAAGCGCAGCCGGACGGCGGATTGAGCGGGTTGGGCACTTCGCCCTGCACCGGCGTGCGCGAACGGCCGGTGTCGTGCATCTTGGGAATGGCATCGAGCAGCATGCGCGTGTAGGGATGGCGCGGCGTGGCGAACAGCTCGCGCTTGTCGGCCAGCTCCACCAGGCGGCCCAGGTACATCACGCCGACCTGGTCGCTCACATGCCGCACCACCGCGAGGTTGTGCGAGATGAACAGATAGGTCAGCTGCCGCTCGCGCTGCAGGTCCTTCATGATGTTGAGCACCTGCGCCTGCACCGACACGTCGAGCGCCGACGTGGGCTCGTCGCACACCAGGAACTCCGGCTCGGTGGCCAGGGCCCGTGCGATCGAAATGCGCTGGCGCTGCCCGCCCGAGAACTGGTGCGGGTACTTGACCATGTCCAGCGGCGACAGGCCCACCGACTGCAGCAATTCGCCCACACGCTTCTTCAGCTCGGCCTTGTCGGTGATGAGGCCGTGCTCGCGCAGCGGCTCGCCGATGATGTCCTCGACCAGCCAGCGCGGGTTCAGGCTGGCATACGGGTCCTGGAAGATCATCTGGATGCGGCGGCGCATGGCCTGCGCGTCCTTGCCCTTGAAGGCGGCATGCGCGTCCTGCCCGTCGAAGGTCAGGCCGCCGCGCGTGGGCTCGTACAGCCCCACGAGCAGCCGCGCCACCGTGCTCTTGCCGCAGCCGGACTCGCCCACGAGTGCCAGCGTCTTGCCGCGTTCGATCTCGAAGCTCACGCCATCGACGGCGTGCAGCAGCGTGCGGGGCTTGCGCTCCAGCATGCGGTTGAGCCAGGGCGCGGAGACGTCGAAGGTCTTGGCCAGGTCGTGCGCCTGCACCAGGGGCTGGGAGGAGCTGGCGGAAGGGGTCGGGGGAATGTGGGCGCTCATGCGACGGCTTCCTTGGGCAGACCGTGCAGCCAGCAGGCGGCTCGGGTGGCGCCGGCCTGCAGCAGGTCGGGCCGCTCCACCTTGCAGCGGTCGAAGGTGTGGGGACAGCGCGGATTGAAGGCGCAGCCCTGGGGAATGGCGTTCAGGCGCGGCATGGCGCCGTCGATCTGGTTCAGGCGCTCGCGCTCCTGCTCCATGTCGGGAATGGACGCCATCAGCCCGGCGGTATAGGGGTGGGCCGGGTGGTTGATGACCTCGTGCACGGGGCCGATCTCGGCCACCCGCCCGGCGTACAGCACGGCCACGCGGTCGCAGGTCTCGGCGATCACGCCCATGTCGTGGGTGATGAGCATCACGGCGGCGCCGCGCGACTTGCAGATGTTTTTCAGCAGCTGAATGATCTGCGCCTGGATCGACACGTCCAGCGCCGTGGTGGGCTCGTCCGCCACGATGAGCTGCGGCTCCGCCGCCAGCGCCAGGGCGATCACCACGCGCTGGCGCATGCCGCCCGAGAACTGGTGGGGGTAGTGGTCCACGCGCTGCTCGGCGGCCGGAATGCCCGTGTCCTTGAGCAGGTCGATGGCGCGGCGGCGCGCCTCGGCGGCGTTCACCGGCAGGTGGGCCTGGATGGTTTCGATGAGCTGCTGGCCCACCGTGTACAGCGGATTAAGCGACGTGAGCGGGTCCTGGAAGATCGCGCCGATGCGCCGGCCGCGGATGTGCCGCATCTCGCGCGACGACAGGTTGTCGATGCGCTGGCCCTCCAGCACGATCTGGCCGCCGGCGACGCGCCCCGGCGGCTCCAGCAAACCGATGATGGCCGCGCCCGTGAGCGACTTGCCCGCACCCGATTCGCCCACCACGCCCAGGATTTCGCCGGGCGCGATGGAAAAGGAAATGTCGTCCAGCGCCCGCAGCGTGCCGCGGCGGCTGGGGAATTCGACGACGAGGTTCTTGACTTCGAGAAGGGACATGGCAATCAATCCGTTATCCGTTGCAATCGGCATAGCGCGTGAAGCGGGAAACCGGCGCGGCCCGGGCCAGCGGCCGCCGAGCAAGGGCCGCCCCGCAGTGAAGGCGGCGTCCCCCTTCCCATCGCGCAGCGATGAGAGAAGGGGGAAGCGGCGCAGCCGCTCAGGGGGTTGTGCTCCATCCTTATCGAAGGCGGGGGTTGAGCGCATCGCGCAGCCAGTCGCCCAGCAGGTTCACCGACAGCGCGATCAGCACCAGCATGGCGCCGGGGAACACCGTGATCCACCATTCGCCCGAGAACAGGTAGTCGTTGCCGATGCGGATCAGCGTGCCCAGCGAAGGCGACGTGGGCGGCGCGCCCACGCCCAGGAACGACAGGGTCGCCTCGGTGATGATGGCCGTCGCCACCTGGATGGTGGCCAGCACCATGACCGGGCCCATCACGTTGGGCAGCACGTGCTTGCGCATGATGCGCAGCGAGTTGACGCCCGTCACGCGCGCGGCCTGCACGTATTCCTTGTTGCGCTCCACCAGCGTGGAGCCGCGCACGGTGCGCGCGTATTGCACCCAGCCGGTGAGCGAGATCGAGAGGATCAGCACCCCGAACGCGAGCGACTCGTGCGCGTTGGGAAACACCGCGCGGCCCACGCCGGCGATCAGCAGCGCGACCAGGATGGCCGGGAACGACAGCATCACGTCGCACAGGCGCATGAGCACCGCGTCCACCCAGCCGCCGCGAAAACCCGCCAGCAACCCGAGCGCCACGCCCACCACCACCGACAGCACCACCGAAGCGAAGCCCACGATGAGGGAGATGCGCGCACCGTAGATCACCGCGGACAGGATGTCGCGGCCCTGGTCGTCCGTGCCCAGCAGGTATTTGGTGGAGCCTTCGGGGCTCCACGCGGGCGGCAGCCGCGCGTCGCCCAGTTCGAGCGTGGTGAGGTCGAACGGATTGTGCGGCGCGACCCAGCCCGCGAAGAACGAGCAGAACACGCAGATCAGCGCGATCACCGCCGCGCCGATGGCAACGGGCGAGGTGCGAAAGCTGTGGCCGACATCGCTGTCGAACCAACGGAAAAGCGTTTTTCTCATTGGACGATGCTCATCCATTTGAAGGGCATGAAGTTGTCCGCCATCTGCACGAGCTTGACCTTCTTGCTCACGCCCCAGGCCAGGGCCTGCTGGTGCAGCGGCAGGTGGCCGATGTCGGCCGCGTGGATCTCGAATGCCTCGCGGATCATGGCGTTGCGCTGGGCCTTGTCCGTCTCGGACTGCACCTTCTTCGTCAGCTCATCCACCTTGGGATTGCAATAGGCGCCCAGGTTGAACTGGCCCGCGCCCTTGTCGTCCACGCAGGCCATGAGGGCATTGAGCGCGTTGTGGGCGTCGTACGTCGGGGGCGACCAGCCCAGCAGGTAAAAGCTCGTGTCGCGCCGCAGCACCTTCGGAAAGTAGGTGCCCTTGGTTTCGGCCTGCAGGTTGATCTTGACGTTGATGCGCGCGAGGTTGGCAGCCACCGCCTGGCAGATGCGGCCGTCGTTCACGTAGCGGTCGTTCGAGCAGTTCATCGTCAGCTCGAAACCGCTGGCGTAGCCCGCTTCGGCCATGAGCTTCTTGGCCGCGTCCACGTCGTACGGCAGCCGCTTCATGTCGGCCTGAAAGCCGTTGATGCCGGGGCCGACCAGCTGCGCGGACGGGTTGGCCGCGCCGCGCATCACCGTCTTGCGAATGCCTTCGATGTCGATGGCCTGGTAGAACGCCTGGCGCACGCGCTTGTCCTTGAAGGGGTTCTTGCCCTTCACGCTGGAGTACAGCAGCTCGTCGCGCTTCTGGTCCATGCCCAGGAAGATGGTGCGCAGCTCGGGGCCGGTCACGGCGCGGGTGCTGGGGCTGGTGTTGACGCGCTCGATGTCCTGCACCGGCACGGGCTCCATCACGTCCACCTCGCCCGACAGCAGTGCGGCCACGCGGGTGGCGTCGTTGCCGATGGGGGTGTAGATCACCTCGCTGGCATTGCTTTCGATCGCGCCCCAATAGGTGCCGTTGCGCGTGAACACGGTGCGCACGTTGGGCTGGCGCTCGCGCACGTGGAACGGGCCCGTGCCGTTGGCGCGGAACGACGCCGCGTTCTCGATGCCCTTGCGGCGGTCCACCGGCGCGGTGGCCTGGTTGGTCTCGCACCACTTCTTGCTCATGATGTACACGAGCGTGAGCACGTCGGGCAGGATCGGGTAGGGAGAGCGGGTTTCGATCTCGACCGTGTAGTCGTCGATCTTGCGCACTTCCTTGAAGTCGTTGGTGTAGCTCTTCATGTCCGAGCCCTCGACCTGCGTGCGCCCGAGCGAGAACACCACATCGTCCGCAGTGAACGGCGTGCCGTCGTGAAACTGCACGCCGCGCCGCAGTTCGAAGCGCCACACGGTGGGCGACGTCATCTTCCAGCCCGTGGCCAGCGCCGGGGCGAGGCTCAGGTCCTTGTTGCGCCCGACGAGCGGCTCGTACACGTTGCCGGTCACGCTCAACTGCAGGGATTCGTTCAGCGAGTGCGGGTCCATCGACAAGGCATCGCCCTGGTTGGCCACGCGGATGGTCTGCGCCCCCGCCGCGGACACCATGGCGATCAGTGCCAGGGCCAGCGCCGTTTTTGTCGGGAATTTCATGGGGACTCCTGTGGAAGAAAAGGGGAGAGAAATCAGCACGCGGTGCCGTTGATGGGCGTCATGCCGTCGCGAGCGGCATCGCCTGCTCGACCAGGCTGGCATGCAACGCGGCGCCCAGCGGCAGGATCTCGTCGTTGAAGTCGTAGCGGTTGTTGTGCAAGGCGCTGTTGCCAGGGCCCGTGCCCTGGCCGATGCGCAGATACGCCCCCGGCTTGCTCTGCAGCATGAAGGAGAAGTCTTCCGCGCCCATGCTGGGGTCCATGTCGCGCACCACGTTTTCGGCGCCCACCAGCGACTCGGCCACGTCGCCCGCGAACTGTGCATGGCTTTCGGTGTTGATGGTGGCCGGATAGATGCGCTCGTAGCGCACGCTGGCGGTGGCGCCGAAGCCCAGGGCGATCGCGCTGCACAGCTCCTGGATGCGCCGCGCAACCATGTCCTGCACCACGGGATCGAAGCTGCGCACCGTGCCCACCAGCGTCGCAGTTCCAGGCAGCACGCTGAAGGCGCCCAGGTCGCCCGCCTGGATGGCGCACAGGCTGATCACCGCGCTGTCGATGGGCCGCACGTTGCGCGAGACGATGCCCTGCACGGCCGTGATGATGTGCGCCGCAACGAGCACCACGTCCACGGTCTGGTAGGCATGCGCGCCATGGCCGCCGCGGCCGGTGATCTCGATCGTCACGCGATCGGCGGCAGCCATCATGGCGCCGGAGTTCAGGCCGATGGTGCCCGGCTTCATGGCGGGCCAGTTGTGCATGGCGTACACCGACTGCACGGGAAACCGCTCGAACAGGCCGTCTTCCATCATCACGCGCGCGCCGGCCAGGCCCTCTTCGCCCGGCTGGAAGATCAGCACCGCGGTGCCGTCGAATTGGCGCGTGGCGGCCAGATAGCGCGCGGCGCCCACCAGCATGGCGGTGTGCCCGTCGTGCCCGCAGCCGTGCATGAGGCCGGACTTGCAGGACTTCCAGGTGAACTCGTTTTGCTCGGTCATGGGCAGCGCATCCATGTCGGCGCGCAGCCCGATCATGCTGCGGCTACCGCGCCCCTGCCCCCGGATGACCGCCACCACGCCGGTGCGGCCGATGCCATCGTGGATCTCGTCCACGCCGCACAGCTTGAGCGCTTCCTTCACGCGCGCCCCGGTGTACACCTCTTCGAAGCCCAGTTCAGGGTGCGCATGCAGGTCGCGCCGGAATGCGGTGAGTTCGGGGTGGTACTGCGCGATGTGCGCGAAGGCCCGTCCGCCGGCCTTGAAGCGAGGCGCCTGTGCCATGGCTCAATGCCCTCCGGCCTTGCCCACGCGCAGGCGCGGATCGACGGCGAAGTACAGCAGATCGACCACCAGGTTGATCACGACGAAGATGAGCGCGATCAGGCACAGATAGGCGGCCATCACGGGAATGTCGGCGAAGGTCACCGCCTGAATGAACAGCAGGCCCATGCCGGGCCACTGGAACACCGTCTCGGTGATGATCGCGAAGGCGATGAGGCCGCCGAGCTGCAGGCCCGTGATGGTCATCACCGGCACCAGCGTGTTCTTGAGGGCGTGGCCGAAATGGATGGCCCGGTCGGACAACCCACGGGCGCGCGCGAACTTGATGTAGTCGGTGCGCAGCACCTCCAGCATCTCGGCCCGCACGAGCCGCATGATCAGCGTGAGCTGAAAGATCGCCAGCGTGATCGCCGGCAACGTGATGTGGTGCCATCCCTTGGGCGTGAGCAGCCCGGTGCTCCACCAGCCGATCTGGGTGACCGGGCCGCGCCCGAAGCTGGGGAACCAGCCCAGGTAAACGGCGAACACGAGGATCAGCAAGATACCGATGAGGAAGGTGGGCAGCGACACGCCCAGCAGGGACAGCGTCATGAACAGCTGGCTGGCGAACGAGCCGCGCCGCAAGGCCGCATACACGCCCATGGGCACGCCGATCACCAAGGCGAGCACGGCGGCCACGAGCGCCAGTTCCAGCGTGGCCGGAAAGCGTTCCGCGATCAGCCGCGAGACTTTGGCGCCTTGCCGCAGGCTGAGCCCGAACTCGCCCTGCGCCGCGTTCACCAGGAAATGCCAGAACTGCACGATGAACGGCTTGTCGAGACCGAGCGCGGCCCGCAGCTCGCGAATCTGTTCGGGCGTGGCGTCCTGGCCAAGCAGGAAGGTGACGGGATCGCCGACATACTGGAACAGCATGAAGGAGATAAAAGCCACCGCGATCATCACGATGACGGCCTGGATCAGGCGTCGCAGAATAAAGGCAAGCATCAGTGAACCGTGAGTGAATCGGGCATGCTAGCAGGGGGGATGCGCCATTGCGCGCAATACCCCCCAGGACAACTTAAAGCCCGGGGACTCAGGCCCCGGCCCATCGGGTGCATCAATTGATCTTGACCGTGCGCATGTCCACACGGTTGTCGGCGCGGTGCACCACTTCCACGGTCTTCTTCATGGCCCAGGGAATGACCTGGTCATACAGCGGAATGTGGGACACGGTGTCGTTGGAGAGCTGAAGCGCCTCGGTCAGCATGCGCGAGCGGACGGGGGCATCCGTCTCCGCCTTGATGCGGTCCACCAGATAGTCCATGCGCTCGTTGCTGTAGCGGCCCACGTTGTAGTTGCCGTCGCCGCCCGCACCCACGGTGCGCACCAGCGATTGCAGGCTGTAGAGCGAATCGAAGGTCGGCACGCCCCAGCCGAGCATGTAGATGCTGGCTTCGCTGCGCTGGATCATCGGGAAGTAAGTGACTTGCGGCAGCGTGCGCAGCTTGGCCTTCACACCGATGCGCGCCCACATGGCCGTCACGGCCTGGCAGATGGCTTCGTCGTTGATGTAGCGGTTGTTGGGGCAGGCGAAATCCACCTCGAACCCATCGGCATAGCCGGCGTCGGCCATCAGCTTCTTGGCGGCATCGACGTCGTAGGGCATGCGCTTGCCCACCGCTTCGGTCCAGCCCGCCACCTGTGGCGCCACCAGCGTGCCGGTGGGCTTGCCCAGGCCGCGCATGATGCTGCGGGTGAGCGTGTTCACATCGATGGCCTGGTAGAGCGCGCGGCGCACGCGAACGTCCTTGAACGGGTTCTTGCCCTTCACGCTGGAGCCCACCAGTTCGTCGCGGAATTGGTCCATGCCCAAAAAGATCGTGCGGTTTTCCACGCCGTCCATGACCTTGAGGTCGGCACCGGAGCGCAGCCGCGCCAGGTCCTGCGGCGAGGGATCGAGCACCATGTCGATCTCGCCGGAAAGCAGTGCCGCCACGCGCGTGGATGCCGATTTGATCGGCGTATAGACGATCTCCGTCACGTTGCCTTCCATCGTCCCCCACCAGTTCGGATTGCGCTTGAACACCATGCGCACGTCCGGCTGCCAGGACTCCAGGGTGTACGGCCCCGTGCCCATCGCGTTGCGGTGCGCGAAGTTTTCATCGGTGCCCTTGATGTCCTTGGGCTCGACGGACTTGTTCTTCTCGGCCCAGGCTTTGCTCATGATGCGCAGCTCGGTCAGCTGGCGCAGCAGAACGGGATTCGGAGCCTTCAAAAAGATATCGATCGTCTGGCCGTCCACCTTGACGATCCTGTCGAACCCTTGCACGAAGGGCGTGTAGTTGGATGTCTTGGCCATGGCCCGTGTGAGCGAATACACCGCATCGTCTGCCGTGAATGCCGAGCCGTCATGGAATTTGACACCCTGGCGGAGCGTGAAACGCACCTGGGTCGGGCTCACCTCGCGCCAAGCGGTTGCCAGAACCGGTTCGACCTCGAACGTGCGGCTGTTGTAGTAGGTGAGGCTTTCGTACACGTTCGCATGGATGCCGTTCTGCAAGGCATTGTTTTGCGAGTGAATGTCCCAGGTCGAGATTTCGCCTTGGCTGGCCCACCTGAAAGGCTTGGCATGGGCCACGGGCGACGCGAGAAACGCACAGGCAGCAGCGCCCGAAAGAATGGAAGCGATGAACTTCATGGAAACCTCTTGGATAAAGCGTGGAACGTGCCGCATCCTTCGTGAGGACTGCGGAAGCCACTGACAAGCCGGCGTCTGGCCGGCCCAGGAGATGGCGTGGACGATGAAGCTATGCAAGGAAGGTGCCAGCCGTTGCATACCGCAAGGACGGAATGCCTCGGCATGCTGGCGCATCGCACAACACCGACAGCCTCCCGAGAGAGGCTGTGGTCATGTCGCCGCATGAGGTATGCGGCGAGTGCATGGCGCGATCAGAAACGATGGCGCAGGCCGATCGTGTAGCCCGTGCGGCTCTTGGCGCCGTTGACCTGGCCCGCCGCATTGCTCAGGCTGATCTGGTCGCCCTTCAGCTTGGTGTGATCGAGTTCGAGGTAGGCATCGGTGCGCTTGGAAAACGCATAGTCGAACGCCATGGTGAAGAAGTCGGGCTTGCCCTTGGCGGCAGGTGTGTTGCCCTTTTGATCGGCACGGAAATAGTGCGCACCGATGTTCAGCTGAGGCGTGATCTGGTGACCAGCGCCGATCTTGTAGATGGTGCGCTTGTTGGCAGCAAGGAACGCAGGACCGCCGAAGCCGCCATTGATCGTGCCCTGCCACATGGCCCCGAGCACCGCGCGATCCACTGCGGTCAGGCCATCGTCCACCTTGTTCTGGCCATAGCCGGCATTGAAGTACCAGTCGCCCATGCGGTAGGAGCCGCCCACCGTCCAGGCGTCGACCTTCTTGCCGGAGGCGAATTCGTAGTTCTGGTAACCCAGGCCGGCCGCGAGACCACCGGCCGCGTAACGCAAATAGCCACCTGCGGTCTTGCCGCCAGTGGGGCTCTTCTCATCGAACGAATACTGCAGCGCCCCCCTCCAGGGGCCGACCTCGGCCATGTACTTCAGCATGGTGTCGGCCCGCGCACCCAACGCAAAACCGATCTAGGTGTGAAGTTTCAATAGGTTGTATCCGGTGTTCATCCGGATTGGGTTTGAGAGACTGGAAGTCGCCAAACACCCAATCCGCTCAGGACACCCAACCAGATGAACAGCCATAAGCATGCCCGACTCACCTTCACCCGTCGAATCGAGATGGTCAAACAGATGACCATGCAAGGCCTCAATACGACTCAAGCGGGCCAAGCTCATGGCGTCACTTCGCAGACCGCCAGGAAGTGGCTTGGCCGGTATCTGAGTGGCGGAGAAGCCGCCCTGGCCGATGCGTCTTCCAGGCATGCAAGGTCGCCAAAAGCCATCGACGAGTCCAAGGCCCTGCTCATTGTGGAGCTGCGCAAACGCCGGATGCTGCAGTCGCGCATTGCTCGCGACGCAGGTGTCTCGGCATCCACCGTCAGCAGAGTCTTGGCACGGGCCAACTTGTCCCGGCTCAGCGATTTGCAGCCCGTAGAGCCCGTGCTTCGCTACGAGCACGACGCGCCTGGAGACCTGCTGCACATCGATACCAAAAAGCTCGGGCGCATCGTCAGACCCAGCCATCGCGTGACGGGCAACCGGCGCGACTCGGTCGATGGCGCTGGCTGGGAGACGCTGTTCGTGGCCATAGATGACCACGCCCGCATCGCCTTCACAGCCATGCACCCAGACGAGAAGAAGCACGAGGCAGTCGCGTTCCTGCACAGCGCCGTGGCGTACTACGCAGGCCTGGGTGTGGGTATCAAACGGCTACTGACGGACAACGGCGCAGCGTTTCGATCAAAGGAGTTCGCTGCAGCCTGCAAAGCTCTGGCGATTCAGCACAAGTTCACCAGGCCGTACCGCCCGCAAACCAATGGCAAGGCCGAGCGGTTCATCCAGTCGGCACTGCGCGAGTGGGCCTATGGCTGGACGTATCAGAACTCAGCGCAGCGAACCCAAGCCCTGGCGAGCTGGCAGCACCACTACAACTGGCACCGACCGCACAGCGGCATCGGATCGATTGCCCCGATGGACAGGCTCATCCCCGCAAACAACCTCTTGACGGTTCACACCTAGCGTCCACGAGCCACAAAGCCTATCGCGGGCAAGGCGCGCCACATTCAGGAGGAATATTCTCAAAGACGATGTCCATTCCAACCGCTACTGTTGATGATGAATTCATGTACCACCGTGCATCCCCGTTCAGCCACAGATCAACCACTCCACTCTCCCCCAGAAGAATTTCGGGCTCTACGCGATACAGACGCACGAAAGAGGGAATTTTCAGGTCATGGTGAAGCATGCGCTGGAAAAGCGAAGCGTCGTAGTAGTCCACGCGGTACACATGGCGAGGACTGAAATCGCTTCCCTTAAATGCAGGCTTGGAAAGCAACCAGCCTGCTCCGGCCAAGCAGGCAAAAAGCAGCGTCCAGAAAAAAATCCGTTTTTGATGGCCCCTGATGCGCGATTTCATTGAAGGTCAAACCTCAAAGGGAATGCAAGGCGGACACGGTGGACATCGGAAAGCACCATGAAATCCCCACCTCTACCTTGCAGAGCACTCCAACGCCGGAAATCGTTGTTCTGCACTTCGTATTTCGTCGCTGCGACATCGGCCGCGTCCGTATGCACCCATTGATCTGAAATTGGTATATCTCTGCGAAGTTGGAAATGGCGCTCCACTCCCGTTGCACCCCAAAATCCTAAAGGTTGTGACATGAAAGGGGTGCTATCGTTGAAGTCATAGGAATCTCGCAGATAGAAAGCCAACTCATCGATATCGACAGTGCTGGAGCCGTTACTTCCCGTTGAAACGAACCCAGACGCTGCCACTTTTAATTGAGCTTCGCCCATCGCCCCGTAGAAATCATCCATGGGGTCACTCAGTTTCCCGAACGTCAAATAGTTCACTTGGCAAGTGGCATCCAGCACCTTCGCAGACTGATTGAAATCGCCAAATCTCCACAGCTTCAGCGTTTTTCCAAAGCTCTGATCTTTGATTTTTTGCCTCAGTTCTTTAATGCCTTTGGCGGTCGCCCATCCGCTTTGCAGTGTGGCCATCGCGGTCTGGACACGGGCGAACCGAAGGGCCCAGGACATCGTGACAATGCTTTCTTCCAGGTGCACAGAACTGAGTTGATTCAAACGATGCGGAGAGCGGCTCTCTTTCATTTCTGCCGGCATGCGAAAAGCGGCCCCGTTAAACCACCGCTCCATCAAAACCGCCGCGACAGGCCACCCCATCCGCGAGCGCATCACCCCCGGTATATCTTCTAGTTGAAACAGGCGCATCTTCGAAGGCAATTTCTTCTCCAATTGCGCCTTCAGACGTTCCTGATCCACTTTCACCATGCCGCTCATGAATACCCTCGGCGGATTCAAAAGTGAAGTGCAACACCTGCAACCCTGTAAGGTCCGCAGATGCAAAGCTCCCCGAGACACTACCAGCAACTTCAGCCTGAAGACCGTGTGACGTTGGCCAGCCTGGTGCAGCAGAA
>NZ_BQXQ01000005.1 GCF_030159055.1 Acidovorax sp. SUPP3334 | reverse complement strand
TGCTAAGCACTAGTTCCAAAGAACTTGGCACTCGCCATCAAACGCCCACGCTTATCGGCTGTATATTTTTAAGGAACCGAAACCAGAATTTCTTCTTTGTTTCAAACTCTACCGCAATCAGCAGAGCCTCTAATTATAACAGGTTTTTTAAAGTCCCGTCAAACTCGAAGGTCTTTCGTCGTTTTAATTAATTGCCGCTTTCGGCAACTAATCCAATCAGCGAAGCCCCGAATTATATACCGAATTTTTACCCGGCCACAACTCAAAACCAACCTTTCTTGTCAGCCTCTCCAAGCAACTCTCGCCGCCCTTCGACCCTGCCAAGCCCGCTAGTATAGCCCACAAAACTCATCCTCGTAGGAGGATGACCACAGAAAAATCATTTGCCGCCTACAGCCATGATTTCGACCTCCAACGCATCAACAAACAGCGAGGCGACATCGCACCCCGTCTGGTCGTAAATTTCCTGGAAGCATGTGGGACTGGTAACGTTGATTTCAGTGACGCAGCCGCCAATCACATCCACTCCAGCCAACAGCAATCCTCTGCTCTGAAGAACGGCGCCAAGCGAAGTAGCGATTTCGTTGTCGCGTAAGGTCAGTGCTTTCGCCACACCCTTGCCTCCCGCCGCAAGATTGCCCCGCACTTCAGTGCCTTGAGGAATCCGCGCCAAGCAATAAGGAACAGGTTTCCCGCCAATGATGAGTACACGCTTGTCACCATCCACGATCTCAGGAAGGAACTTCTGGACCATCACGCTCTGAGATCCGTCCTTATTGAGTCCGCCCTGAACAATTCTGCTCTCAGCAGCAGACAGGTCGGCGGTCACCGTGTGCGGCGATCAATGCCGCGATGACCGCCTGCATCGGCAGCCCGAATCGGGCGCAAAAAAGCCGCAGCGCGGCCAGGATCAGGCGCAGGTCGTGCCCGGCACCGCACATCACCGCATGCAGCGCATCGCCCAGCGCGCCCTTGAGCGGGTTGCGGGCAAGTCGCCCATCCATCTTCATGTGCCCAATGGCGGGCTCGATGGCACTGCGCCTTTTGATCATGGCCTTGAGCGTTCGCGTGATGCCACGCTTTTGGCCTGACAACTGCTTGGCTTGCGCGTAGCGCCCGATCTGCGCGGCCAGCTTGACCAGCGGGTGACGCATGTTGATCAACTCGTCCAACCTTGGACGGAACAGCTCGGCCGTTTGCGGCTGCGAAGGCTTCGGACCCATGGAATCTCCGGAGGAATTTGCAAGAAAACAGGTATTGGCAGAACCATACCTTGCAAAGGCTGCGGCCATCAACCCCAAGAACTGCAAGCAAGATCAACAACTTGCGAATTGTTCAGGACGGACTACATAACCCTGGCGCGCCGGCGTCTCAAAGCATGGCACGCGATCACCACGAAAGAACTCATGCACAGGAGCATGGGCGGCGTGCAGAGGATTGTGAAAGGTGAGCATCGTCTGTCAGGTTCGAAGTCGAAACCACTCATTGTGGCCGAAGGCCAAGGTGGCACGTGCGAACAACGATCAAGCAACAAAAAACCCCTGCAGACGAGGCCTGCAGGGGTTCAATATGGTGGGTGATACATGGATCGAACATGTGACCCCTGCCGTGTGAAGGCAGTGCTCTACCGCTGAGCTAATCACCCGTGTTATCTTGCGACAGGCCAGCGATTATGGCACAGCTTTTTCTGCCTCGGACTCAACACGCCAAATTGTTTTGCCTCCGCTTGCCTTGTCGATCTGAACGAGTGTCTCTTCATGCAGGGACAACTCTTGCTCGCTCGCTGTCAGCACTTGCAAAACCATGGCGCTCAAATCGACTGGAGCCACACGAATGCCGGACTTGACCTCGCTCTCTTCGTCGGAGATGAGCAATGGATCTTGGCCGCGCGTCAAGTTGATGTAGACGTCTGCCAGCAGTTCCGCGTCCAGAAGGGCTCCATGCAAAGTACGGGCCGAATTGTCGACCCCCAGCCGGTCACACAATGCATCGAGCGAGTTGCGCTTGCCGGGAAACATCTCCTTGGCCATCACGAGCGTGTCGGTCACGCTCTCTACATAGGTCTTGAACCCCGGGCGGCCTGTCAGCTCAAGCTCTTTGTTAAGGAAGCCGACATCGAATGCTGCGTTGTGGATGATGATTTCAGCTCCCTGCAGATATTGAAGGATGTCATCAGCCATCTCCGCAAATTTCGGCTTGTCCCTCAAGAACTCATTGCTGATGCCGTGCACCTTGAGCGCATCTTCATGGCTGTCACGGCCTGGATTGAAGTACAGATGCAGGTTGTTGCCTGTGAGCTTGCGATTCAGCAATTCCACGCAGCCCAGTTCGATGATGCGATCCCCACCCTCTGCCGACAGACCAGTGGTTTCGGTGTCCAGAACGATCTGCCGCGACATCAGTGATTCTCCTTGGCATGATTGATGGTGTATTTGGGTATCTCTACCGTTACATCGCTCTGAGCCAGGATGGCCTGGCAGCTGAGCCGGGATTGCGGCTCCAAGCCCCAAGCCCTGTCCAAAAGATCTTCTTCTTCCTCTTCGGCTTCATTGAGCGAAGCACCGCCCTCTCGCACGATCACGTGGCAAGTCGTGCATGCACAACTCATATCGCATGCGTGCTCGATCTTGATGCCGTTGTCGAGCAAGGCTTCGCAAATTGAAGTACCGGACGCAGCGGTGATCTGCGTGCCTCCTGGGCAGTATTCGGAGTGGGGCAATATTTTGATGACAGGCATTGGACTGGGTTGTCTCGATTAGAGGTTCTGCACATTCTTGCCGCCAAGGGCTTGCTGAATGCCGCGATTCATTCGCTGCGCCGCAAACGACTCGGTACCATGGGCCAGTGCTTGGGTCGCTGCTTCGATGATGGCGGCGTCATCCAGATCACGCGCAATACGCAACGCTTCCAGTAGCTCACTGATTGCGTCGCGTTCAGCGGCATTGAGCAAGTCAGCATCGGCCTCCAATGCGCTTTGCGTAGCCATCAACATGCGGTCCGCGTCCACCCGTGCTTCGACCAAGGCCCGCGCGCGCATGTCTTGCGCTGCGGTAACGAATCCTTCTTGCAGCATCCTAGCAATATGGTCGTCGGACAATCCATAAGACGGTTTGACGTCGACACGCGCTTCCACGCCACTGCCTTGCTCTTTGGCACTGACGCTCAACAAGCCGTCGGCATCGACGGTGAACGTGACCCGAATGCGGGCTGCTCCAGCTGCCATCGGTGGAATGCCACGGAGTTCGAACCGGGCCAAGCTTCGGCAGTCAGCCACCAAGTCCCGCTCGCCCTGGACCACATGAACAGCCAAAGCCGTTTGACCGTCTTTGTAGGTGGTGAAGTCCTGCGCCTTGGCAGTGGGAATGGTCTCATTGCGGGAAACGATTCGCTCCACCAGCCCGCCCATGGTTTCGATGCCTAGCGACAAAGGAATCACATCCAGCAGCAGCATGTCGCCGGATGGATTGTTCCCTGCCAACTGATTGGCCTGTAGAGCCGCACCCAGAGCTACCACTTCATCAGGATTGAGATTACTCAAGGGCTCCGAACCGAAAAACTCTCGCACGGCATGCTGCACTTGGGGCATGCGTGTCGAGCCCCCCACCATCACTACGCCTTGAATTTCCTGTGGTGGCAGTTGGGCATCGCGAAGAGTGCGCCTTGCCGCAGCAATCGAGCGCTGGGTCAGCCCTGCGGTAGCCATCTCGAAGTCGGAACGCCGCACCTCCGCTGCAATACTCACGCCCGATACTTCAGCAATGAAAGTGCTGGAATCTGCAGCGCTCAGCGCCTCTTTGCAAGCACGAGCGGCCAGACGAACTTCCGCTTTGTCTTGCGGCGTTGTTGCCGCCACGCCCTTTTGTTGCAGCACCCATTCAGCCAGCGCCGCGTCGTAATCGTCCCCACCCAAAGCGGAATCTCCACCAGTGGCAATCACTTCGAATACGCCTTGTGTCAAGCGCAGAATGGAGATGTCGAATGTGCCGCCACCCAGGTCGTACACCGCGTAAACGCCTTCGCTCGCATTGTCGAGCCCATAAGCGATCGCTGCCGCAGTTGGCTCATTGATGAGGCGCAAAAGGTTCAAACCAGCAAGGCGTGCCGCATCCTTGGTGGCTTGGCGCTGTGCGTCATCGAAGTAAGCCGGCACCGTAATGACCGCGCCGTGGATCTCGTCGTTGAAGGAGTCTTCGGCACGGTAGCGCAGCGTCGCGAGAATTTCGGCACTCACTTCCACTGGCGACTTAACCCCATCTACCGTTTTCAAAGAGACCATGCCGCCTTCGACGCCCTCTGACATCAAAAACTCGTAGGGAAGCTTCTCTGGATGAGCCACGTCTTGCAAGCCGCGCCCCATGAAGCGTTTGACAGAAGCAATCGTATTGCGGGCATCCGAAGCTTGCGCCGCCGCAGCCTCATAACCAATCTGCCGCTTCCCCTGACCCAGATAACGCACGACAGATGGCAGCAACACTCGACCTGCGCCATCTGGCAAACATTCGGCCACACCATTGCGCACCGCTGCTATCAAGGAATGCGTTGTGCCCAGATCGATCCCGACGGCAATGCGCCTCTGGTGTGGATCGGGTGATTGGCCAGGTTCTGAAATCTGTAAAAGCGCCATGGGTTCTTTTTTTGAGGTGCAGGTGCGGCAACAAGGTGGCTGCCGCATCCATTTGGTCGACAGAGGACAGCTATTGTCTTAGTGCGTCCCGGCGGCGATCAATATCGTCCGCAAATCGCGCAATGAACATGAGGGCTCTGACTTCGTTGGCAGCCGCAACGTAGTCATGCTGGATGTCCAGCAATTGCTCGCAACACTGCAGCGCAGTTGAACGAGCTTGCAGGACGGTTTGATCCAATTCATCAAATGCAGAGGCGCTGGCTGCATCGTCCAGAGCTTCGCGCCACTCCATTTGCTGCATCAAAAACACAGTTGGCATGGCCGTGTTGTCTTCAGCCCTTATAGGAGCACCGCCAAGCTCGCAGAGGTATGCAGCCCGCTTAAGGGGGTCTTTGATGCGCTGATATGCCTCGTTGATCCGCACCGACCATTGCATTGCCTTGCGCTGCGCCGCAGCGCCATGCATGGCAAATCGGTCCGGATGCGCCTCACGCTGCAACTCTTTCCACCGCGCATCGATGAAGGATCGATCCTGGGCAAATTGGCGTGGCACGCCGAACAATTCAAAGTCGTCGGATTGAAGGTTCATGTCAAGAAAAAAACCGCCAGCACGGAATGCGTTGGCGGTTGATAGGCAACGGTGAAAGAAGTGTCAGACCCTAAAGCTCTCCCCGCATCCGCATCGATCCCGCTCGTTTGGATTATTGAATTTGAAACCTTCGTTCAAACCCTCACGCACAAAATCAAGCTGGGTCCCATCGATGTAGGCCAGACTTTTCGGATCGATGAGAACTTTCACACCATGGTCTTCGAAGACCATGTCTTCCGGACCCTGCTCATCCACATATTCCAGCTTGTAGGCCAAGCCAGAGCAGCCGGTCGTCTTCACGCCCAGCCGGACTCCGACACCCTTGCCACGGCGAGACAGATAACGGCTCACATGTCGTGCCGCAGCTTCGGTCAACGTGATTGCCATGTCACCATCCGCTCAAGCAGCAGCCATAGCAGAGTGCTTGGCCTTGTAGTCTTGCACGGCTGCCTTGATAGCGTCTTCCGCAAGAATGGAGCAATGAATCTTGACAGGAGGCAAGGCCAGTTCCTGCGCAATTTCGGCGTTCTTGAGCGCTGCAGCTTCGTCCAGCGTTTTACCCTTGACCCATTCGGTGACGAGAGAAGAGGAAGCAATGGCAGAGCCACAACCATAGGTCTTGAAGCGGGCGTCTTCGATCACGCCGGTTTCTGGATTGACCTTGATCTGCAGCTTCATGACGTCGCCGCAGGCAGGCGCACCCACCATGCCCGTACCCACCGAATCATCACCTTTGTCGAACGACCCTACGTTGCGGGGATTCTCGTAATGGTCGATCACTTTGTCTGAATAAGCCATGATGTTTACCTCTTGAATCTGGTGTGCGTCGCGATCAATGCGCGGCCCACTGAATGGCGCTGATGTCCACGCCGTCTTTGTACATTTCCCACAACGGGCTGAGTTCACGCAATTTCGCCACGTTAAGGCGAATAGTGGACACCGCATAGTCGATTTCCTCTTCGGTCGTGAAGCGACCGATGGTCATGCGCAAGCTGCTGTGCGCCAACTCATCACTTCGCCCCAAGGCACGCAGGACATAGCTAGGCTCCAGGCTGGCAGATGTGCAGGCAGAGCCCGACGAGACCGCCAATCCTTTGATTCCCATGATCAGCGATTCGCCTTCGACATAGTTGAAGCTGATGTTCAGGTTGTGAGGGACACGATGCTCCATGTCCCCATTGACAAATACCTGCTCGATGTCTTGCAAGCCGTCCAATAGACGCTTTTGCAACGCCTTGGCTTTCGCCAAGTCTTGCGCCATTTCTTCGCGAGCAATGCGGAAAGCCTCTCCCATACCCACGATCTGGTGCGTCGGCAAAGTGCCGGAACGCATGCCGCGCTCATGCCCGCCACCGTGCATTTGGGCCTCCAGGCGTACGCGGGGCTTGCGGCGCACATACAACGCACCGATGCCTTTGGGGCCATACGTTTTGTGCGACGCCAGACTCATTAGATCCACTGGCAGTGTCGATAGATCAATATCCACCTTGCCTGTGGCCTGAGCCGCATCGACATGGAAGATGATGCCTTTTTCTCGGCACATTGCGCCAATGGCATACAGATCCTGAATGACGCCAATCTCGTTGTTGACGAACATCACGCTCAGCAAGATGGTGTCAGGGCGAATGGCTGCTTTGAGAACTTCAAAATCAAGCAGGCCATTTTCCTGGACGTCCAAGTAGGTCACTTCAAAACCTTGACGCTCCATCTCACGCATCGTGTCCAGCACCGCTTTGTGCTCGGTTTTCACCGTGATGAGATGTTTTCCCTTGCCTTTGTAGAACTGCCCTGCCCCTTTGATGGCGAGATTATTGGACTCGGTCGCTCCGCTTGTCCAAACGATTTCACGAGGATCGGCGTTGATCAAACGAGCGACTTCAACGCGGGCATTTTCAACCGCTTCCTCAGCCTCCCAACCCCACGCATGGCTCCGCGATGCGGGATTGCCGAAGTGCTCCCGCAACCAGGGAATCATGGCGTCCACGACCCTCGGGTCCACTGGTGTGGTGGCACCGTAGTCGAGGTAGATTGGAAAGTGCGGGGTCATGTCCATGGCTGGCTCAGTAAAGTGTCTGGCTGGCGAGAGTCAGAAATCAAAAAATCCGGCGTGTGGCGATAGCCCGGCGCAAGCCGGGCATCCGATCACGATTTGGCGAACACGTTGCCCAACGCGAAAACCGAATTGGGCGCGTTGACGCGAATCGGCTTGACGACCGGCGTGGTGGAAATGGCGCGGCGCACCACAGGTTTGTCTTCGATCTGCACGCCTTTTGCCAGTTGGTCGTCCACCAACTTTTGGAGCGTGACCGAATCCAGGAACTCGACCATGCGCTGGTTCAGTGAGGCCCAGAGTTCATGCGTCATGCAGCGACCTGCTTCGCCCAGGCAGTTTTCCTTGCCCCCACATTGCGTGGCATCGATCGGCTCATCCACGGAGACGATGATGTCCGCCACAGTGATGTCTGCCGCCTTGCGTGCCAGGGTGTAGCCGCCACCAGGTCCGCGCGTGGATTCGACGAGCTCATGTCGGCGCAGTTTGCCGAACAATTGCTCCAGGTACGAGAGCGAAATTTGTTGCCGCTGGCTGATCGCCGCCAGAGTGACAGGGCCATTGTTCTGGCGCAGGGCCAGATCGATCATGGCGGTGACCGCAAAACGGCCTTTGGTAGTGAGACGCATCGCAAGCTCCTTGTCTTCAGGCTTGTTCGTTATAGAAACGCCCCGAGGCAACATGATTGCCGCCTGAGGCACCGTCTCCGCCCCTAACTCCGTGTCTCACGCTTGAAGGCAGAGACTTGGGAGCCCTTCATCGTTGGGCTGTTTTGTTGAGTACTTCACCCAAGTATAGCACAAATCCCTATTGTTTTTGTCGGGTAACAAAACCCATCAGTCACTTTTCCTCCCGATCCGTCGCTGGCGAGGCCGTCACAACGCAACGTGATCGCCGCCTGCCGCTCCGAAAGCCTGTGCCTTGAGTTGCCCCAATTGATCGCGAACCCGCGCTGCTTGCTCGAACTCCAGATTCCGGGCGTGCTCCAGCATGAGCTTTTCCAGTCGCTTGATTTCTCGGGCAACGTCTTTTTCGGACATATCTTCAACCTGCGCCCGGCGCATCGATTCCTGCTCCAGACGATCCGCTTCCTTACCGGCTTTTTCGCTGTAGACCCCGTCAATCAGGTCTCGCACCTGCTTGACAATGCTACGCGGCGTAATTCCGTGCTCTTCGTTGTGTGCGATCTGCTTGATGCGCCGTCGTTCCGTTTCACCGATGGCTTTTTTCATGGATTCGGTGACGCGGTCGGCGTAGAGGATGGCCTTGCCATTCAAGTTACGTGCAGCGCGGCCAATCGTCTGGATCAAACTCCGCTCCGCCCGTAGGAAGCCCTCTTTGTCGGCATCCAGGATCGCCACCAGCGAAACCTCGGGAATGTCCAAGCCCTCACGCAGCAGATTGATGCCCACCAGCACGTCGAACGCGCCAAGACGCAGGTCGCGGATGATCTCCACGCGTTCGACGGTGTCGATGTCCGAGTGCAGATAGCGCACCTTGACGCCGTTGTCGCTCAGATAATCCGTCAATTGCTCGGCCATCCGCTTGGTCAGCGTGGTGATAAGCACGCGCTCACCCTTTTCCACGCGGATGCGTATCTCCTGCAACACGTCGTCCACCTGGTGTGTGGCGGGGCGCACTTCGACTTCTGGGTCGATCAGCCCGGTGGGTCGGACCACCTGGTCCACCACCTGCCCCGAATGGGTCTTTTCGTAGTCGGCCGGTGTGGCCGAGACGAAGATCACCTGACGCATCCGCGTCTCGAACTCCTCGAACTTGAGCGGCCGGTTGTCCAGTGCCGACGGCAATCGAAAGCCGTATTCGACCAAGGTCGTTTTGCGGGAGCGGTCGCCGCTGTACATGGCATTGAGTTGGCCGATCATTTGATGGCTCTCGTCCAGGAACATGAGTGCATCGCTGGGCAGGTAATCCGTCAGCGTGCTGGGCGGATCGCCCGGCGCAGCGCCCGATAGATGGCGCGTGTAGTTCTCGATGCCCTTGCAATGCCCGACTTCGCTGAGCATTTCCAGATCAAAGCGCGTTCGCTGCTCAAGGCGCTGCGCCTCCACCAGCTTGCCTTCAGACACGAACTGACCCAGGCGCTCCGCCAGCTCGAGCTTGATCGTCTCCACCGCCGTGAGCACCTTGTCACGGGGCGTCACGTAATGGCTGCTCGGGTACACCGTGAACCGTGGAATCTTCTGTTTGACGCGGCCGGTGAGCGGATCGAACAGCTGCAGGCTTTCGATTTCGTCGTCGAACAATTCGATGCGGATGGCCAACTCGGAATGCTCGGCCGGAAACACATCGATGGTGTCGCCGCGCACGCGGAACTTGCCGCGGCTGAAATCTTGCTCGTTGCGCTGGTACTGCATGCGGATCAACTGCCCGATCACGTCGCGCTGGCTCAGCTTGTCTCCCACGCGCAGCGTCATCACCATGCGGTGGTAGCTCTCGGGCTCGCCGATACCGTAGATCGCCGAAACGGTGGCCACGATGACCACGTCGCGCCGTTCCATCAGGCTCTTGGTGCAAGACAAGCGCATCTGCTCGATGTGCTCGTTGATCGCCGAATCCTTTTCGATGAAAAGGTCGCGCTGCGGAACATAGGCTTCCGGCTGGTAATAGTCGTAGTAGCTCACGAAGTACTCGACAGCGTTCTTGGGAAAGAACTCACGGAATTCGCTGTAGAGCTGGGCGGCCAGCGTCTTGTTGGGCGCGAAAACGATGGCCGGGCGCCCCATCCGCGCAATCACGTTGGCCATGGTGAATGTCTTGCCGGAGCCCGTCACTCCCAGCAGGGTCTGGAAGACCTCGCCGTCCTTGACGCCTTCCACGAGCTTATCGATGGCCTCGGGTTGGTCGCCCGCCGGGGGATAGGGCTGATACAGCTCGAACGGCGAGTCCGCGAAGCTGACGAACTGGCCGGTCACGGGTTCTGAGATGACTGGGTGCATGGTGTGAGGGTCCGCTTGCGTGGGCCGCTAAAATCTGCGGTTGACCCGAAAGCCTATCGCAGCTTGGGGCGCAACGTCAGATTTCCAACCTCCAAGGACTATTCAATGTCTCTGTTCACCGCCGTCGAAATGGCCCCCCGCGACCCGATCCTGGGTCTGAATGAGCAATACAACGCGGACACCAACCCGAACAAGGTCAATCTCGGCGTGGGCGTGTATTTCGACGACAACGGCAAGCTGCCCCTGCTGCAATGCGTTCAAGCGGCCGAAAAGACCATGATGGAAAAGCCCGCCGCGCGCGGCTACCTGCCCATCGACGGCATCGTGGCCTATGACAACGCCGTGAAGGCCCTGGTGTTCGGCGCGGACAGCGAGCCCGTCACTTCCGGCCGCGTGGCCACGGTGCAGGCCATCGGCGGAACGGGTGGACTCAAGATCGGCGCCGACTTTCTGAAGAAGGTCAGCCCCGACGCTAAGGTGCTGATCTCCGATCCGAGCTGGGAAAACCACCGCGCGCTGTTCACCAACGCCGGTTTCGTGGTCGACACCTACGCCTACTACGATGCGGCCAAGCGCGGCGTGAACTTCGAAGGCATGCTCGCCAGCCTGAACGCCGCTGCAGCCGGCACCATCGTCGTGCTGCATGCCTGCTGCCACAACCCCACCGGCTATGACATCACGGCCGAGCAGTGGGACCAGGTGATCGCGGTGGTCAAGGCCAAGGGCCTGACGCCGTTCCTGGACATGGCCTACCAGGGCTTCGGCCACGGCATCGCCGAAGACGGCGCGGTGATCGGTAAATTCGTCGCCGCCGGCCTGAACTTCTTCGTCTCCACCTCGTTCAGCAAGAGCTTCAGCCTGTACGGCGAGCGCGTGGGCGGCCTGTCGGTGCTGTGCGCCGACAAGGAAGAAGCCAGCCGCGTGCTGAGCCAGCTCAAGATCGCCATTCGCACCAACTATTCCAACCCACCCATCCACGGCGGCGCTGTCGTCGCGGCCGTGCTCGGCAACCCCGAGTTGCGTGCCCTGTGGGAAAAGGAACTGGGCGAGATGCGCGTGCGCATCAAGGCCATGCGCCAGAAGCTCGTCGATGGCCTGAAGGCGGCCGGCGTGAAGCAGGACATGTCGTTCATCACCAGCCAGATCGGCATGTTCAGCTACTCGGGGCTGTCCAAGGACCAGATGGTGCGCCTGCGCAGCGAGTTCGGCGTGTACGGCACCGACACGGGCCGCATGTGCGTCGCCGCCCTCAACAGCAAGAACATCGACTACGTCTGCCAGTCGATTGCCAAAGTGGTCTGAAGACCCTTCGGGTCGTTCTGTCAGCCTTACCCGGTCCGGGCGCAGGGCTGCCTCAGCCGGTAACGCCGCTTTCGACAGCTCGGCCGGCAAGCCCTGAATGGATGGACCCATCGACCCCCGATGCGGTGCTGCGGCGCCGCTTCGTGAGCGAGACGCTCCAGAACCCGCACAACGCGGCCATTCTGGAGCGTTTGCCGCTTCTGGCGTTGCCCGATGCGTGGGGGGTGGCGGGATGCCTGTTCCAGACCGTGTGGAACCTGCAGGCAGGCTTGCCGCCGACGGCCCACATCAAGGACTACGACGTGTTCTATTTCGATGGCTCGGATCTTTCCGAGGCGGCGGAACGACAGGTCCAGGCCCGTGTGGCGGCCCTGTTCGCGGATCTGCCGATCACCCTGGAAGCCAAGAACCAGGCCCGCGTGCACCTTTGGTACGAGCAGTGGTTCGGCCACCCCTACAGCGCCTTGCGGTCCTCTCGCCATGGCATCGAACGATTTCTGGTGCCATGCACTTGCGTAGGCCTGCAGCCTGGCGCCACGGCCGAGGCGGCGCCGGTCCTTCATGCACCCTATGGCCTTGAGGAACTGTATGCCGGCATCCTGCGCCCCAACCCGCAGTGCCCGCATTTCGCGCTCTTTCAGGCCAAGGCCCGGAGCTACCGGGACCGCTGGCATTGGCTCGTGATTGAAGACGAGATGGACCTGCCCGCCTGATCCGCGTCAAGGACTCATGGCCTTTCAGGCCTCCAGCGCAATTAATACGGCGGTCTTTAGCTATAAAAATAATAGCAAAAAATGCGCTATCTCCAAAACGCCGAGCGCATCCCCGTCAAGGCTGACTGATAGCCCGTGTTGAAGAGCCATGCATTTTGCGGGCGCCGGCCGCGGCGGTGGCGTACCGCAGGGCAGGTAAGGCAGGGGTTAATTTTGTATAACCGGGGGGACACGGCCCCGCACGCGCTGCGGAGTGCCTGCGGATCCGCCGCGCGACCTGCCTGTGCGGGGGCGCATTGCTCCGTTCTTTCATCGACCGCCCCTTACCTTTTTCCATCGGCCGCCCATGACCCTTTCCAACCTGCTGCCCCTGCGGGGTGTGCGCATCCTGAGCCTGGCGTTGAATCTGCCGGGGCCCGCCGCCCTGCTGCGCTGCCAGCGCCTGGGCGCCGAATGCACCAAGCTCGAACCCCCGTCATCCGAAGGCCACGCCAGCGCGGACCCGATGGCGTTGTACAGCCCGCGGGCCTACGCGGCGATGCACGAACACGTCAGGGTGCTGCAAGCGCACCTCAAGACGGACGATGGCCAGGCCCAGCTGCAGGCTGAACTGGCGCGCACCGATGTGCTCATCACTTCGTTTCGGCCCTCGGCGCTGGCCAAGCTCGGGCTGGGCTGGGAATCGCTGCAGGCCCGCTACCCGCGGTTGTCGATGGTGCGCATCGTCGGCGCGCCCGGTGCCCGTGCCGAAGAGCCCGGGCATGACCTGACCTATCTGGCGCACGTCGGCCTGGTCACCGACACTGCACTGCCCCCGACCCTCTACGCCGACATGGGCGGCGCGCTGATGGCCAGCGAGGCCGTGCTGCAGGTGCAGCTGGCGCGCGCCGCGTCGGGCCAGGGCGAGTGCGTTGACATCGCGTTGTCGGACGCAGCGGCGTGGCTCGCCCACCCGCGCGACTGGGGGCTGACCCTGCCGGACGGCGACGTGGGCGGCGCGCATGCGGGCTACCGGGTCTATCCCTGCACGGACGGGCGTGTGGCGGTTGCAGCGCTGGAGCCGCATTTCTTCGCGCGGCTCGTGGCTGCGGCCGGTTTGCCCTCAGGCGCTGACCCGCGGTCGCCAGGCACCCACGCAGGCATCGCGGCGTTTTTGCGAAAGCAGACTCGCAGCGCGCTCGACAGCCTCGCGACGCGCGAGGACGTTCCCCTGCACACGCTGGGCTGAGCGGTGCACAAGCAAGGCACCGTCCTGCGCTGGGACGCCACGCGCGGTTTCGGCTTCATTCGCAGCGGCGATACGGGCGCCGATGTGTTCTTCCATGTGCGCGACCTGCAAGGTTTTGCGGCCCCTGCGGCCGGCATGGCCGTCGTCTATGAAGAGATCCATGTCGGGGGCAAAGGGCCGCGGGCGGTGGCGGTGCGTGCTGCCGGATCGACGTCGCCACAACGCGCGCGGCCTGATTGGCCTGGGGGCGACCACCCTCCATCCCGGCCGCCGCGCACACGGCCGCAGCCAGTATCAGCACGCGGCCCTTCCCAGGCCCGCGGCGGCAATGCGGCCGAAACAGGCCCACGCCGGGAAGCCGGCGGCCGCTCGCCAAGTCCTTCGAACCGGCCGCGCGCGCAGGAAAAGCCCGTACCCCGAGGCGGAACACTCGCCCTGGCGCTGATGGCCGGATGGCTTGCCTTGCTGATCTGGGGTGCCTGGTCGCATCGGCTGCCGATGTGGTGGCTCGGAGCGCAGGCGGCCCTCAATATGGTGACGTTCGCCGTCTATGCGGCCGACAAGGCCGCCGCGCAGAGCGGCGGATGGCGCGCCAGCGAAAGGCGCCTGCACCTGCTGGCCGTGCTGGGCGGGTGGCCCGCTGCGTGGTGGGCGCAGCAATGGCTGCGGCACAAGTCCAGCAAGGCATCGTTTCGTTCGGCCTATTGGGCAACGGTGATGGTGCATTGCGTCGCGCTGGTGGCGGTGCTTTTTTGGCAAGGCGCGATGATGCTACATTTTTAATAGCAATATGCCGGCGTATTGATTGCGCTGCAGGCCTTTTTGATCCCTATCCCTGCCGAGCCGGACTTGCGCCACTGGGAGGCGTCCGACACCCCTGCCGAGCCCTGCCCTACAGCGCTGCGGTCGAGACGAAGGCTCAATGGGCGTTGAACCCACAGCGAGAGGAAACCCATGAAGCCCTTCGTCCTCGACCCGGACATGACGTCCTCGGCCGGAACCTTCTACCCCACCGGCTATGTCTTCGCACTCTTTCCCGATGAGGCCGGCGCGCGAGATGCCGCCGAAGCGTTGTCGGCCGGCGGAGAGCGCACCGACATCGCCCACGCACCACCCGACGCGATCTTGCAGCACATCGTGCGCACCCTGGGCAATGCCGACACGCCCCTGCCCTCGGTGGGTGCCGAAGGCGTCATCGTGCGCCGCATCTCGGATCTGGCATCCGCCGGGCACCATGGCCTCTTGGTGAAGGCCGGGGATGACGATGATGCCGAAACCCTGCAAGCGGCGCTGGAGCCGCACGGCGCAGCAGCCGCGTTCTATTACCGCCGGCTCATCATCGAAGACCTGATCCCGCAACCCATCCCTTGAGACACGGCCGAGCCGGGGGCGCCCTGCCCCCGTGCCGCACGGCATTCGGGGGTTTGGCCGCCTTGGCCTTTGCCGCCCCTGTCGATATAGTGCGGCCATGGCCTGTCTTACCGCTTCGTCTGCCGGATGCTTTCCCTGCGCAGCGGTAGCGCCCGCCGCGGCCATTCTTCGGCGGCCTTCCGTCAGCCGCCATGCCGTATCCCGGTGACCGCATGGACGCGCCGCGCCCACTGCAAGGTCTCCGTCGGCGCCCCTGGACGTCCGGACTCGCCGGGCCGTTCATCGCCATCCTGATCCTGCAAGCCGTCGTGGCGTCCGCAAGCCTCTACGTGCTCTCCACGGTGCGCGCCTTCGTGGCCGGCGAGAGCCAGTGGACCAAAGGGCAGAAAGACGCGATCCACCACCTCGGCCAGTACGTCGCGACCGGCGAGGGTCGGCTGTACGAACAATTCCAGCAATCGCTGCAGGTTCCCATGGCCGACCGCGAGGCGCGCCTGCTGATCGAGGCACCCGACCCCGATCTGGCGGGAGCGCGCGAGGCCTTCCTGCGCGGCGGCAACCACCCCAGCGACGTCCCCGGGCTGATCTGGATGCTGCACCTGTTTCGCGACTACGAGATCCTTCGCGAGCCGATCCACCACTGGATGCAAGGCGACGAATACCTGCTGCGGCTGGACACGCTGTCGCGCGAGATTCGCGCCGGGTACATGGCTGGCGGCGTGACCCCGGACCGGGTGCAACGCTGGCAGCGGCAGGTGGACGAGATCGATGTGGGCGTGACGCCGGCGGCGACCGATTTCAGCGCCGCCATGGGTGAAAGCTCGCGGCGCATCATGGGCTGGCTGCTGTGGCTGAACGTGGCCACGGTCGCCGCGCTGATCGCGCTGACCATCGCCCACACGCGCCAACTGATGGGCCAGCGCCGCCAGGTCGAAGCCACGCTGGAGGCCGAACGCGAACAGGCGCGCACCACGCTGGCGGCCATCGGCGACGGCATCGTCACCACGGATCTGCAAGGCAACGTGCGCTACATGAACCCCGCTGCGGAAAGCCTGCTGGCCCGCACCCGGGAAGCCAGCGTGGGCATGCCCCTGGCCGAACTGCTGCATGTCGGCCACCGCGACCGGCCTGGAGACGCCGATGGCGTGGGTGCGGGTGCCGTTGACGGACTCGACGGCACTGACGCGACCCTGCAGAGCACCGCGCAGTTGCTGGAACGCGCGCTGCATGGCAACGCGGCGCAGCACGACGAGCGCCCGCACCGGATCGTGCGGCCGGATGCCACCACCGTGCCGGTCACGCTCGTCGGCTCGCCACTCATGAATCAGGGGCAGCTGGCGGGCGCCGTGCTGGTGCTGCACGACGTGACGCGCGAACAGCAATACCTGGAGCAGCTCGCCTGGCAGGCGAGCCACGACACGCTCACCGGCCTGGTAAATCGCCGCGAGTTCGAGCGCCGCCTGGCGCAGCTGCTGGCCAGGCCCCGCGCTTCGGAAGTGGCGGGGGCGCTGCTGTACATCGATCTGGACCAGTTCAAGGTGATCAACGACACCTGCGGCCACCCTGCGGGCGACGAGATGCTGCGGGAGGTCTGCCGCATGCTGCAGCGCGGCCTGCGCGAAGGCGACACCCTGGCGCGCCTAGGGGGCGACGAGTTCGGCGTGTTGCTGCAAGGCTGCCCGCCCCAGGTGGCCGAGCAGATCGCCGAGCAGATCCGCCACCACGCCCAGGAGTTGCGGCTGGCCTGGGGCCCGCGCACGCTGCGCACGGGCCTGAGCATCGGCCTGGTGCACCTGACCGCCGACCTCACCAGCCTGCAGGAAGTGCTGCGCGTGGCGGACATGGCCTGCTACGGCGCCAAGGAGCGCGGGCGCAACACGGTGTATGTCTACCAGTCGCAAGACGCCGCGATGTCGCGCCACCTGGACGACATGCACTGGGTGCAACGCATCCGGCAGGCGCTGGAGCAAAACCGCTTTCAGCTTTACATGCAGGAGATCGCGCCGCTGCGCGCGGCACCCGATGGAGGCGGTCTGCATGTGGAAGTGCTGCTGCGGTTGCAGGGCGAAGGCGGCCAGTCGATTTCACCCGGCGAATTCGTGCCGGCGGCGGAGCGATTCGGCCTGGCCCAGGCGCTGGACCGCTGGGTGGTCGAACACACGTTCGCCGCACTGGCCGCGCGGCGGCTGCAGCCGGACGCCAGGCCCATCACGCTGTGCGCCATCAACCTGTCCGGTATGAGCGTGGGCGACGAGAGCCTTCTGCAATACCTGCGCGAGCAGATGGCACGCTACGGTGTGCCAGCCGACCAGTTGTGCTTCGAGGTGACGGAAACCGCGGCCATCGCCTATCTGCCCAACGCCATTCATCTGATCCGCGAACTCAAGCAGCAAGGCTGCCATTTCGCGCTCGACGATTTCGGTTCGGGCATGTCGTCCTTCACCTACTTGCGCCACTTGCCGGTGGACTTCTTGAAGATCGACGGCGCGCTGGTGCGCGACATGCTGGAAGACTCCGCCAACCGGGCGATGGTGGAGATGATCAACCACATCGGCCACGTGATGGGCAAGCGCACCATCGCCGAGTTCGCCGAAACCCCGGCCATCCTGGAAGGACTGCGCGCCATGGGCGTGGACTATGCCCAGGGCCATGCCATCAGCCGGCCGGAGCCGATGCCGCATGCGCCGCCCCCAGCGCGCGGGGACGGGCCGCCAGGGCGGTCAGCGCCCCTTTCGGAACGCTTTGCCGGAAGGGACAGCGCCGCCGGAGGGCTTGCCGGCTAGGCCGGCGCGCGGCGGCAAGCCGGTGTGCTGGGTCAGCAAGCGGCCGGCCACCGGTTGCGCGGCCTTGGCCGCCGTGCCCTTGCCGGGCGCGATCTTGCGCGATGCCGCCACTGGCGACACTGGCGCGACGGTGCTGTTCTTGCGGCGCGCGCTCTGGTAGCTGCCGTCCGTCATCGGCTGGAAGGTCGGGATGAGGTGGTGCTTGCCGTTGCCGATCAGGTCGGCGCGGCCCATGGCCTTCAATGCGTCGCGCAGCAGCGGCCAGTTGTTGGGATCGTGGTAGCGCAGGAAGGCCTTGTGCAGGCGCCGGCGCTTGTCGCCGCGCACGATGTCCACCGTCTCGCTGTCGCGCGTGATCTTGCGCAGCGGGTTCTTGTTGCTGTGGTACATGGCCGTGGCGGTGGCCATGGGGCTCGGGTAGAACGTTTGCACCTGGTCGGCGCGAAAACCGTTCTTCTTGAGCCAGATGGCGAGGTGCATCATGTCCTCGTCGCTGGTACCCGGGTGCGCGGCGATGAAGTACGGGATCAGGAACTGCTTCTTGCCCGCCTCTTCGCTGAACTTCTCGAACATCTGCTTGAACTTGTCATAGCTGCCGATGCCCGGCTTCATCATCTTGGTGAGCGGGCCCTGCTCGGTATGCTCGGGCGCGATCTTGAGGTAGCCGCCGACGTGGTGCTGCACCAGCTCTTTCACGTACTCGGGCGACTTCACTGCCAGGTCGTAACGCAGGCCCGAGCCGATCAGAATCTTCTTGATGCCCTTGAGCGCGCGGCCGCGGCGGTAAATCTTGATCAGCGGGCCGTGGTCGGTCGTGAGGTTCTGGCAGATGCCCGGGTACACGCAGCTGGGCTTGCGGCACGCGGCCTCGATCTCGGGGCTCTTGCAGCCCAGGCGATACATGTTGGCGGTGGGGCCGCCCAGGTCGGAAATGGTGCCGGTGAAGCCGCTCACCTTGTCCCGGATGTCCTCGATTTCCTGAATGATCGAGTCTTCCGAACGGCTCTGGATGATGCGGCCCTCGTGCTCGGTGATCGAGCAGAAGGTGCAGCCTCCGAAGCAGCCCCGCATGATGTTCACGCTGAAACGGATCATTTCCCACGCGGGAATCTTGGTCGCGCCGTCGTGGCTGCCGTTCTCGTCGGCATAGCTGGGGTGCGGGCCACGGGCATAGTGCAGATCGAACACGTAGTCCATCTCGGCCGTGGTGAGCGGGATGGGCGGCGGGTTGATCCAGACGTCGCGCGCCGTCACGCCTTCGCCGTGCGCCTGCACCAGGGCACGGGCATTGCCGGGATTGGTTTCCAGGTGCAGCACGCGGTTGGCATGGGCATACAGCACCGGATCGCTCTTGACCTGCTCATAGCTGGGCAGGCGGATCACGCTGCGATCGCGCGGCGGCACCTTCAGCTTGGCTTTGAGGGCCGGGTTGGCCACGAACAGCATGGGCTGGATGGCCGGGTTGGGCTCGGCGGATTTCGATTCATTTTGCCCTTGTGCCCTAGTATCCATTGGCATGGATGCTATTGAATCAGGAGCATCCTCCTTGGTGCAGGTGCTGCCTTGGGCAGCCGCCTGCTCGCTGGTCGTCATGTAGGGGTTGACGTGCGCCTCGACGCGGCCGGGCTCGTCCACGCTGGTGGAGTCGATCTCGAACCAGCCCTGGCCGGTTTCGTCGTCGGGCCGGCGAACGAAGGCGGTGCCGCGCACGTCGGTGATCTGCTCCACGGGCTCGCGGGCGGCCAGGCGGTGCGCCACTTCGACCAGCGCGCGCTCGGCATTGCCGTACAGCAGCAGATCGCACTTGGCATCCACCACGATGGAGCGCCGCACCTTGTCGCTCCAGTAGTCGTAATGGGCGATGCGTCGCAGGCTGCCTTCGATGCCGCCCAGGATGATGGGCACGTCCTTGTAGGCTTCGCGGCAGCGCTGGCTGTACACGATGGCCGCGCGGTCGGGGCGCTTGCCGCCCACGTCGCCGGGGGTGTAGGCGTCGTCGCTGCGGATCTTCCGGTCGGCGGTGTACCGGTTGATCATCGAATCCATGTTGCCCGCCGTCACGCCCCAGAAAAGGTTCGGGCGGCCCAGCGCCTTGAAGGCATCGGCGCTCTGCCAGTCGGGCTGGGCGATGATGCCCACGCGAAAGCCCTGCGCCTCCAGCGTGCGGCCGATCACCGCCATGCCGAAGCTGGGGTGGTCCACATAGGCATCGCCGGTGACGAGGATCACGTCGCAGCTGTCCCAGCCGAGGCGCTCCATCTCGGTGCGGCTCATGGGCAGGAACGGGGCCGTGCCGAAGCGTTTCGCCCAATACGGGCGATAGCTGGTCAGCGGCTTCGCGGCGCGCGCGAAAAAGGAAACGTCAACGGGGGCGTTCATGGAGGGCAAGGCGTGGGGAAGCCGCGATTTTAGGCGCTTGGGCCTTCCATGTCGAAACAAGGGCCAAGGCCTGCCCGGCCCGCCATCGCGTTTCCTCCGATGGCAGCCGGTTTATGCCCGCCATTCACCACTCGCCGGATGCCCGCACGCGCTGGTCCAGGTCGGGGGCGGGAGGGTCGCCGTAGGGAGAATGCAACTCCAGCCCCCAGGCGGGCCCGGCCAGTTGCCAGACGCCTGCCCGGTGGGCCGGCAGGTCGGCGTCGCCAGCGGCGGCGGGCAAGGCCATGGCGTTCAGAACGTGGGTCAGCTCGGGCCGCAGGCGATGTGCCTGTTGGCGAGATGCGTGCGTGCAGTAAGCTCCGTCGCCCCATGCCAAGCACCCTGCGAAACCCCGTCCACAGCGAACTCGTCATCAAGAAGAGCCGGTTCATCGGCTGCGTACAGACCATGGCCGACCGGGCTTCGGCGCAGGCGATGGTCGATGCGATGTGGCAGGCCCACCCAGGGGCGGCCCACATCTGCTGGGCCCTTCTGGCGGGCGGGCAGTCGGCCGCGGTGGACGACGGCGAACCGAGCGGCACCGCCGGCAGGCCGATGCTGGAGGTGCTGCGCCACCAAGATCTGGAGGGCGTGCTGGCCACGGTGGTGCGCTACTTCGGGGGCGTCAAGCTGGGCGCGGGAGGATTGGTTCGGGCCTATACCGACGCTATCGCGCAGGCACTGCTGCAAGCCGACAAGGTGCCGCTGCAGCGCATGGTGGCACTTCGCTGCGAGGTGCCCTACGCGCTGGAGGGCTTGGTCCGCCGAGAGATTGACGCCATAGGCGCCACGCTGGGCGAGGTCGCACACGGATCGCAAGTCACCCTGCACGTTCAGCTGCCGCAGCCAGCGGCTGAGGCGTTCGTGCAGCGCCTGAACGATGCCTGCCAGGGGCGCATCGGCTGGATCGCTCCGTGACCACCCGGCCGAAAGTGCCCTGCACCTACAGGCCCTTGCGGCCGGCACGGGGGACACTCGGGCCTTACCAATAAGCGAGGAGACCGACCCATGAGCCAGCCCCTGGACGCCATCATCATCGGCGCGGGATCGGCCGGACTGGCTGCATTGCGCGAAGTGCGCAAGCGCACCGACCGCGTGCTGATCGTCAACGACGGGCCCTGGGGCACCACTTGCGCGCGCGTGGGCTGCATGCCCTCCAAGATGCTGATCGAGGCGGCCAATGCCTACCACCGCCGGCACGCTTTCGAGACTTTCGGCATTTGCGGCAAGGAAGGCCTCTCGGTCGATATGCCCGCCGTGCTGCAACGCGTGCGCGCATTGCGAGACGACTTCGTGGCGGGCACGGAAAAGGCTTCGGCGGTCGGCAAGCAGGGCATTTCGGGGCATGCGCGGCTGCGCGGCCCGGACACGGTGGAGGTGGATGGCCAGACCTACAAGGCGCGCAGCATCATCATCGCCACCGGCTCACGGCCCATCGTTCCACAAGAGTGGCAGGCTTTCGGCGACCGCATCCTGACGACTGACACGCTCTTCGAGCAGCCCACGCTGGGGCCGCGCATCGCCGTCATCGGGCTGGGCCCCCTGGGTGCCGAACTGGCGCAGGCCCTGTCGCGTCTGGGAGTCGAAGTCGCGGCCTTTTCCACCGGGCCGTCCTTGGCGGGGTTGTCCGACCCCGACATCCATGAAACGCTGCAGGCGCTGCTGAAAGAAGAGTTCGTCGTCAACGTGGGCGACGAGGCCCGGCTGCGCGAAGTGCCGGGCGGCATCGAAGTGAGCAACGGCAGTGCGACGGTGGTGGTGGACCAGGTGCTCGCCGCCATGGGCCGGCGCCCCAACATCGAACACCTGGGCCTCGACACGCTGGGGGTGGAACTGGACGAAAACGGCAAGCCGCCCGTGGATTCGCGAAGCATGCAGATCGGCAGCCTGTCCGTGTTCATGGCCGGCGACGCCGACGACCGCAGGCCCCTTTTGCATGAAGCCTCTGACGAAGGGCACATCGCGGCTCTGAATGCCGTCGCCGCCGAACCCCAGGGCTTTCGCCGGCGCACGCCCCTGTCCATCGTGTTCACGCAACCGAATGCGGCGGTGGTCGGCAGCCGCTGGAAGGACTTGAAAGACGGCGACTTCGTGACCGGCTCGGTGGACTTTTCCCGCCAGGGCCGGGCGCGTGCAGCGCAGCACAATCATGGGCGCCTGAAGGTGTATGCGGAGCGCGAAACCGGCCGGATTCTGGGCTCTGAAATGTGCGCGCCCAGCGGGGAGCACATGGCGCATCTGATCGCGCTGGCCATCGACCGCTCGCTCACCGTGCAGGACCTGCTGCGCATGCCGTTCTATCACCCGGTACTGGAAGAAGGCCTGCGCACGGCACTGCGCGATGCGGCATCGCACCTGCCCCGTGTCAGCGATTCGGACCTGTCCGCCTGCTCGGCCTATGGGGCCAGCGCACTCGATTGAAAATGCCCTGCAACCGAGTGCTTCAGTTCCGCGCCGGTGTGCCGAAAAGAAGGGATCTTTCCCCTCGCCCCATCCGGGGCCTTTGCAGGAGCCTCCCATGGATGTCACGCTTTCCCAGTCCGTCGTCAACACCGCCACGGCCATGGCCAGCCAGAAAAACTCCGATGCGCTGAATATCCGGGTGCTGAAAAAGGCGCTGGATACGCAAGAGGCGTCGGCCGCCCTGCTGATCGACTCGATGAAGCAATCGATGCCCCAACCGGGTCTGGCGACCTCGGGGGCTTTGGGCACCCAGGTCAATACCTTCGCATAAGTTTCGCGCGGGGTGGGGTGGGCGGCTTTACATACGGCGCCTTTGGACCACAGGCGAACCAGTGACTCAAAGACTTGGCCAGCACCCGTTTATGATACTTAAAATATACTTTTTCTAAAAAAAGAGTATAAATAAGATCATGAATAACGATCTGATCCAAAGTTTGGCCCTGGCTCGCAAAGCCAATCACTTCACGCAAGCGCAATTGGCCGAACAGGCCGGCCTGTCGCGCATGACCGTGCAACGCACCGAAGCGGGGGATCTCGATCCCCGTTATTCCACGCTGGCCGAAATGGCCAGGGTATTGGGAATGGACATCATCGCCGTGCCCAGCAGCCTGCGGCCCAGCCTGCAAGCCTTCATCCAGTCGGGCGGCAGATTTCTCGGGCAGCCGGAGGGCGTGGATGCCCCCCCGTCGGTCATCGACCGCCTTCGCACAGAAAGCTGACATGCGGGCCCGCTGAGCTGCCATGAGCACCTCCATCCGCTACCTGCGCCTTTACCTGCACCGCCCGGCCCGCCAGGGCGGAGGTCGCCTTCCGATCGGCTACCTGTCCCAATACGGGGACATCCTGCGGGTGTCGTTTGACGGCAGCTACATCGACGACCCCGAACGCCCCACCCTCTCGCTCAGCTACCGCGGCGACACGGAAGCCGCCACGCGGCAGATCCTGGCCTCGGCACGCGACAGCCGCCTGGTGCGCACCGACGGGCGCTGGCCGGTGTACTTTCAAAACCTGCTGCCCGAGGGGCACAACCGCGAACGCCTGGCCCGGGAGCGCCGCTGCAGCCCCGACGACGAGTTCGAACTGCTCGCTGCCGCGGGGCGCGACCTGATGGGCGCGCTCGAGGTCGAACCCGTGCCGGCGCAGGAAGGCGTGCCTGACGTGGTGCGCCATTGGCACACCACGCAGGGGCTGGATGTGCTGGAGCCCGGCTTCGTCGAATACCCCGTGGAAGACGCCGCATCGCTGCCTGGCGTGGTGACCAAGTTCAGCGCCGTCCAGGAAGGCCGCCGATACCGCGTGCAGCGCAAGGGGGCTGCTGGCAGCGTGATCCTGAAATTGCCCACCAGTGCCCACCCGGACCTGGTTGCGAACGAATACGCCGGCTACCAGCTGTGCAAAGCGCTCGGGCTGGATTGCGCCGAGGCGAGCATCGTCACCCGTGCCGACGCCGAATTGCCGGAAGCCGTGCCATTCGACGACATCCTGGCCGTGCAGCGCTTCGACCACCTGCCCGGCGGCGAGCGGGTGCACATGGAGGAGTTCAACCAGGTGCTCGGCTATGCGCCCCGGCAGAAGTACGGCAAGGGCATCGTGCAGGACTACGCCACCATGCTGCGCGTGCTCGACCGCCTGAGCCACCAGCCGGTTCAGGACACGCGCGAGTTCCTGGCACGCATGGTGGCCTTCATCCTGATGGGCAACACCGATGCACACCTGAAAAACTGGGCGCTCGTCTATCCGGACGGGCACGCGCCCCAACTGGCGCCGCTGTACGACCCCGTCTGCGTCGCCGCTTTCTTCGAAGGGACGCCAGAGAACCAATACGCGGTGAACCGGGCCATCGACCGCACGCTGCGGGCCTTTTCCTGGGACGACATGGAGGCGCTGATCAAATCGGCAGGGCTGATGCGTGCGCCCCGGCACCTGGCGCTGTTGCGCGAACTGGTACACCAGGCACAGCGCGAATGGCCCGCGCACCTGCTCCAGGCTCCACCCGCCATGCAGCGGGCAGTCCAGGAGCGGCTGGCGGGTGGAGTGGCCCTGGCGCGTGTTTGAAGTCGGCCAGAGCAGCCCCTGCCCAGTTCCCCGGGATTGACCGGTTGGCCGCCGCCGCACCGCCTGATAAAAAGGTGGAAAGACGCTCGCGGCCTTTGGGCGTCTCTCACCCTTCGCCTTCGCTTGTCGATCATCTGCATGCCGCTTCCCACCCTGACCTCCCCCGACTCCCTCTGCGCCGCCTCGGAACGCGGCGCCCTGCAGGTGCCCTATCTCAAGCGCTGCTGGTCCCGCTGGAGGGCGGCGCGCAAGGGCCGTGCCGTCGATGGCGACAACGAGTTCCACCGCACGCAGATCGTGCTCGGAGCACTCGGCCTGGGACTGGAGCAGACGATGCACTACGCCCTGAGAGAAGCGCAGGACTTTGCCACCTTCGAGGACTGGATCGTGCGCACGGCCGGTCAGCCCGATGCCAGCACGATCGCCCGAATCCAGGCGCTGGTGGACGGCGGCCCGGCCCCTGAAGCCGTCGCGCGACTGCATGCGCAGATCGATGCCGCGGCGCCGGTGCTCGACGCCGACGACCTGGCTTGCTGGAATGAGCACGGCTTCGTGATCGTGCGCGAAGCGGTGTCCGCCGCCGACAGCGCCGAGGCCGCCCAGGCGGTCTGGGACACCGTGGGCGCATTGCCGCACGACGTGGAGTCCTGGTATGCCAAAGCGCCCCGCAACATCATGGTGCAGCGGTTTCAGCACCCGGCCTTCGAGCGGAACCGCCGTTCGCCGCGCATTCACAAGGTCTTCGCGCAACTGTGGGGCACTGCGGACCTGTGGCGCACCACCGACCGCTGCGGCTTCAACGTGCCCGAGCGCCCGGGCCATCCGTATGGCGGCCAGGGCCTGCATTGGGACGTGAGCCTGGAGCAGCCCATTCCTTTCAGCACCCAGGGCATCCTTTACCTGACGGATACGCCACCGGAGCAAGGCGCCCTCACCGTGGTGCCGGGCTTTCACCGCAAGATCGGCGATTGGCTGGCCGACCTGCCGCAGGGGGCGGCCCCTCGCAGCCAGGACTTTTCCGCCCTGGGCGCAAGGGCCATCGGAGCGGGCGCAGGCGACCTGGTCATCTGGCACCAGGCGCTGCCCCACGGCGCCAGCCCGAACCGGGGCGCCCTGCCCCGCCTGGTGCAGTACATCAACATGTTCCCTGCCGAATTGACAATTCACCCGAACTGGCGTTGAGCACACAAAAGGAGACGGGCCGCATGGACACCACCGCTACGCACCCCGCACATTCCGCGACCACCTTCGTCGCGACCCATGCGGGCGATGCCACGTTCGATCTGGTGGAGTCGGTAGAGGGCTGATGCCGAACGGGGCCTGCGTTATTTGGCGGCGGTCTGCGCGCTCACCCGCCAGACCGTGTTGCCCACGTCATCGGCCACCAGCAATCCACCGCGCGCATCGACCGCCACGCCCACCGGGCGGCCGTAGGCATCGCCGTCCTGGCTGACGAATCCGGTCAGCACGTCCACCGGCAGGCCCTTGGGCTGGCCGTTTTCGAACGGCACGAAAACCACCTTGTAGCCGCTGCGGGGCTTGCGGTTCCACGAGCCGTGCAGGCCGACGAAGGCCCCGTTCGACCATTGAGTGGGCAAGCCTTTGCCGGCCTCCGCCGATGCGCCGGTGAAGGCGAGCCCCAGCGGTGCCACATGGCTGCCCAGCGCGTAGTCGGGAGCAACGGCTTTCGCCACCTTGTCAGGCTGGGGCGGCTGCACCCGCACATCGACATGCTGGCCGTAATAGCTGTAGGGCCAGCCGTAGAAAGCACCGTCCTTCACCGAGGTGAGGTAGTCGGGCACGAGGTCGCTGCCGATCTCGTCGCGCTCGTTCACGACCGTCCACAGCGCGCCGGTGCCCGGCGCCCATCCCATGCCATTGGGGTTGCGCAGGCCGCTGGCGAAGATGCGGTGGGCGCCGCTTGCGCGGTCCACCTCCCAGATCGCGGCACGGCCTTCTTCGGCTTCGATGCCGTTTTCCGCCACGTTGCTGTTGGAGCCGACCGTCACGTAAAGCTTGTTGCCGTCCGGACTGGCGATGAGGTTCTTGGTCCAGTGGTGGTTGAACGGCAGCCCCGGCAGGTCCACCACCTTCGTGGCCTGCGCCGTGATGGCGGTCTGGCCCGCCGTGTAGGGAAAGCGCACGACAGCATCGGTGTTGGCCACATAGAAATCGCCGCCCACCAGCGCCATGCCGAACGGTGAATGCAGCCCCTGCAGGAACACGCTGCGCGTTTCCGCCACCCCGTCGCCATCGGTATCGCGCAGCAAGGTGATGCGGTCGGCAGAAGGGGCGCCAGAGCCTGCGCGGCCCATGACCTTGCCCATGACCCAGTTGCGCACGTTCTTCACGAGGCCTTGATCTTCCTTGGGCTTGGCCGGGGTGTTGCTTTCCGCAACCAGCACGTCGCCATTGGGCAGCACGTACACCCAGCGCGGGTGGTCCAGCCCTTTCGCCAGCGCCGTGACCTGCATGCCGGCCATGGGCGTGGGCAGCATGCCGTCCGGCCAGCCCTTGGCGGGTGCGATATGAACGGTGGGGATGAGTGTCTTGTGAGGCTCGGGCAGCGTGGGCGACGCACCGATGCCGGCTTCGGGGGGCAACTGCGCCGTGTCTCCGCAGCCCGCCAGCAAGGCGGTCAGAGCGCAGGCCAGAGCCACTGCGGACCAACCAGGCAGCGAAGGCGCTGGGCGCGGGAAATGGAGGGAGCGTGGTGCGTGCATGGGAAACCTGCCTTCTGTTCTGTGCTGAGCTTGGCTGTGATCGGAAACATCACGGCGGTCCGCCGCGATGCCGCACAGTGTGCAGCGCCAGCGGGGCAGGCCCTGTCAGCCAGAAACGCGAATGCGCAGGACGGGGACTGCCCAGCCTGCGCATTCGTGGAAACAAAGGCCAACAGGCCACCGCCGCTGCCTCGGCGGCGGTTGGGTCCGGTGCTTCAATCCACCTTGATGTTGGCCGCCTTGATCACCTGCGCCCACTTGGCCACTTCGGCCTTCTGGAAGGTGGAGATCTGAGCGGTCGTCATGTCTGCAGGCTCCATGCCGAAGCTCTTGAGGCGGGCCTGCATGTCCGGCTGCGCGAGGATCTTGCGAATTTCGGTGTGCAGCCGCGTGACGACCGGCTCGGGCGTGCCGGCGGGCACGAAGATGGCCTGCCACGACTGGACTTCGAAGTCGTTCAGGCCCTTGATGCCCGATTCGGCAACCGTCGGCACGTCAGGCATCGAGCCCAACCGCTTGGCCGAGGTGACGGCAATGGCGCGCAGCTTGCCGCTCTGGATGTGCGGCCCCGCCACCACCGTGGTGTCGAACATCATGTCCACCTGGCCGCTGATCACGTCCTGAATGGCCGGGCCGCTGCCCTTGTACGGCACATGGGTGAACTTCACGCCCGATTTGTAGGCCAGCAGTTCCAGCGCCAGATGCTGCGAAGTGCCCGTGCCGGCAGACGCCGACGACAGGCCGCCCGATTTGGCGCGGGCCGCATCCAGCACGTCTTTCAGGGTTTTATAGGTGCTGCTCGCCGCCACGACCAGCACCACGGGGTTGGTGCCGATGAGCGTGACCGGTGCGAACGACTTCACGGGGTCGTAGCCGAGCTTGGGATACAGGCTCACGTTGATGGCGTGCGAGCTGATGGTGCCGCCCAGCAGCGTGTAGCCGTCCGGTGCCGCGCGTGCCGCGACTTCCGAGCCGACGCTGCCCCCGGCCCCGCCCTTGTTGTCCACCACGACCGTGGTGCCCAGGGCCGTACCCAGCTGCTGGCTGATCAGCCGGCCGAGCGTGTCCGTGGTGCCGCCCGCCGCGAACGGCACAAGGTAAGTGATCGTCTTGCCGGTGGGCCAGGCGCCCTGCGCGAAGGCCGGCAGGCCGATGGCGCTGCTGGCGGCCGAAGCGGCTGCGGCGGCGATGAAGGTTCTGCGTTGCATGTGCGTTGTCTCCTGTGGTTTTGAAAAGCTAGACCGCACCACGCGTTTCCACGTAGAGCGAGTAAATCGAATGGCTGCTGGCCATGAACAACCGGTTGCGCTTGGGGCCGCCGAAGACGAGGTTGGGACAGCGCTCGGGCAGGCGGATGTGGCCGATGGCCTTGCCGGCAGGGTTGAACACCATCACGCCGTCCAGGTCGGCCGCGACCGAATCGGCCGCGCCGGTGCTGCCCCAGCCGCACCACAGGTTGCCGTCTTCATCGACCTTGAAACCATCGAGCGCGCCGGCCCCGCCCTCGATCAGCACGGTCGGGTTCGCAAGCCCTTGGCGGGCCGTGACGTCGTAGCGCACGATCTGGCGGCGGCCTTCGGCCGTGCGCGCCACGAGATAAAGCTGTTTTTCGTCCGGCGTGAAGGCCAGTCCGTTCGGAAAGCGCGCCTCCAGCACCTTGTCCAGCCGCCCGGACGGATCGATGCGGTACAGGGCGTGGGGCAGCTCGGACACGGCCTTGTCGCCTTCCCAGTGGCCGCCGATGCCGACCGGCGGATCGGTGAACCAGACCGAGCCGTCGCTCGGGCAGACGATGTCGTTGGGCGAGTTCAACCGCTTGCCTTCGAAGCGGTCGGCCAGCACGGTGATGCTGCCGTCGTACTCGGTGCGGGTCACGCGGCGGGTCAGGTGCTCGCAGGCCAGCAGCCGGCCCTGCCGGTCACGGCCCAAACCGTTGGAGAAGTTGGAGGGCTGACGGAACACGCCCGTCTGGCCCGTGGCTTCGTCCCAGCGCAGGATGCGGTTGTTGGGAATGTCGGAAAACAGCAGATAGCGGCCGTCGCCGAACCACACCGGGCCTTCGACCCAGCGAAAGCCGGTGGCGATCTGCTCCACGCTGCTGCTGAACAGGCGGTACTTTGCAAACGACGGGTCAAGCACCTGCACCGACGGGTCGGGATACCGCTGCTGCGGCTTGAAATCGAAGGACTGCGCCTGCGCCAGCCCGGTGGCCGTGGCGGCCAGCGCCCCTGCCATGAAGCGCCGGCGCGATGCGGGGACGCCCGATGCAGCGGTCTGGTTGGCTTTTTCCATGTCCATGGTCTTGTCTCCGATAGTGATCTTGTTTTTTTGCCAGGTTGGCCGGCCACGGCCACGGCCACCAGCGCGGTGCCGGCTGGCGACCGTGTGGGCGCCGCGCGTGCGCTGAGCGCCGCGAGGCGGCCAATGCACCGGCCGCTCAGGGCAGATCGACGATCTCTACCCAGTTCGGGTTCTTGCCAGCCGCCACGCGCGTGGGCGTGCCGGGAACGCCAGTCGCCGGGTCGATGGGATGCAGCGAAACGCTGTGGGAGTCTTGCCCGGCCGCGATCAGAAAGCGCCCTGACGAGTCGATGGCAAACCCGCGGGGAGATTTTTCGGTGGGCACCTGGCCCAGTGGTTCGAGCTGCCCCGTGGCCGCATCGACGCGGAAGGTGGACAGCGTGCTGGACGTGCGCTCCGAGGCATACAGCGTGCGGCCATCCGGCGACAGGTGCAGGTCGGCCGCCCACGGCTTGCCGGTGAAGCCCGGCGGCAGCGTGGTGGTGCGCTGCACTTCGCGCAGGGTGCCGCGCTCCGCGTCGTAGTCCAGCACATGCAGGGCCGCGTCGAGCTCGTCCACCACGTACATGTGGCGCTGCGCCTTGTCCCAGACGAAGTGGCGCGGGCCGGCCTTCTCGGGGGCGATGGCGGTCAGCGCCGGCTCGTTGGCGGTGAGCTTGCCGGTGGCGGCGTCGAAGCGCCAACTGGAGAGATGGTCACCCCCCAGGCTGGTCGCGAAGACGTAGCGGTTGGCTGCGTCGGCATGGATGGCGTGCGCGTTGGGCGCCGTGGGAATGAGCTGCTGCACCGCGCCCACCAGTCCGTCCTTGTCGATGCTGTTGACCGTGATCTTGTGGCCCGGGTACGAGGCGGCGAACAGCCAGCGGCCGGTGGCATCGGTGTCGATGTTGGCCATGCTGTCCGCCAGGGGCGCCTCGCCCAGCTTCTTCAGCCGGCCGCTGGCCGGGTCGATGCCCAGCGTCACCACGCGAAAGGGTTGCGAGCGCAGGGCCACGTAGAGCTGCCGCTTGTCGGGCGACACGGCCATGGGCATGGCCTGCCCGCCCACCGGCAGGGTTTCCACCGGCTGCAGCCGGGCCGCGGCGCGGTCCAGCTCGTACACCGACACATCCTGGCTGTCGGCATTCGACACATAGACCCAGGTGGCGGCCGACGCCGCGCCACTGGCCGCCATCAGCACAGCAGCGGCCAGGGGCGCCAGCGCCGAAGCGCGCAAAAAGGCAGAAGGAAGGGCCATGGATTGCTCTCTTTTCAAAGTCACTTGACCACCATGAACATGCTGGGCAGCCAGGTCGAGAAAGCCGGCACGAAGGTCACCAGCGCCAGCGCGAAGATCAGCGCGCCATAGAACGGCCAGATGGTGCGCATGACCGTGCCCACCGACACCCCGCCGATCGCGCAGCCCACGAACTGGGTCGTGCCCACGGGTGGCGTGTTCAGGCCCAGCGCGCAATTGATCAGCATGACGATGCCGAACTGCACCGAGCTCATGCCGTAGTGCTGGGCGATGGGCAGGAAAATCGGTGTGCACAGCAAGATGGTGGCGGCCATGTCCAGGAACGTGCCCAGCACGAACAGGATGATGTTGATCAGCAAAAAGATCACCCATGGCGTGCTGGTCACCTGCGACAGCATCTGGCCCGTGAGTTCGGCCACGCCGTACAGACTGATGAGATAGCCGAAGGTGCTGGAGATGCCGATCAGCAGCAGGATCACGCCGGTCGTGCGAACCGCCTTGGACGCTGCCTTGATGAAGTGGTCCCATGTCAGCGTGCGGTACAGGAACACCGTGAGGGCCAGCGCATACAGCACGGCGACGGCGGCCGACTCGGTCGCGGTGAAGATGCCCGAGAGAATCCCGCCCAGGATCAGCACGACGATGAACAGCCCCGGCAGCGCTGCGGCGAACGAGCGCCCGACGATCTGCCAGCCCGGGAACGTGCCGGCCGGGTAGCCGCGCTTGACCGCCACGAAGTACGCCGCCGCCAGGTTGCTGAGGGTGAGCACCAGCGCAGGAATCAGCGCCGCGAGGATCAGCGCCGCGATCGACACCTTGCCGCCCGCCGCCAGCGAATAGATGATGAGGTTGTGGCTGGTGGGCATGAGCGCGCCCACCAGCGCCGCGTGCGTCGTCACGTTGACGGCGTAGTCGGCGTGGTAGCCCTCTTTCTTCATCATCGGGATCATCACGGCACCCATGGCCGACACGTCGGCCACCGGCGAGCCCGAGACGCCGCCGAACAGCGTGCAGGCGACCACATTGGACATGCCCAGCCCGCCGCGCACGTGGCCCACCAAACTGCGCGCGAAATTGACGATGCGGTCCGCGATGCCGCCATACAGCATCAGCTCACCGGCGAAGATGAAGAACGGAATGGCCAGGAACGAGAAGATGCCCATGCCAGAAGTCATCTGCTGAAAGCCGACCTCCAGGGGCAGGCCTTCGTACAGCAGGGTGGCCAGGGCCGACAGGCCGATGGAAAACGCCACGGGCACGCCCAGCAGCAGGAACAGCGTGAACGACACGCTCAGGATCAAAAGTGGCACGGTCATGATGTTCTTCTCTTCAGCCCCAGGCGGGTTCGACTTCGCGGCCCTGGGCCAGCGCGATGATGTGTTCGATCGAGAACATCACGATCAGGACCCCGGCGATCGTGGCCGGCACGTATTTCCAACCCTCGGAGATCCACAGCGTGGGCAGCCGGTAGTCCCACACCGACTGCGCGAGCGACGCGCAGCTGTAGGCCATCACGGCACCGAACACGAGCACCAGCGCATGGATGAGGTATTCCATCTTCAGGCGCAGCCAGTCGGGCGCCAGCACCAGGAACGATTCAAGGCCGATGTGGCCGGCGTCGCGCACGCCCACGGCCACGCCGAACATCGTGACGTAGATCACCAGCAGCAAGGCCAGGCTTTCCGCCCAGGTGGGGGTGTTGTTGAGCACATAGCGGCCGAACACCTGCCAGCTCACGGCGCAGATCACTGCGACCAGGCCGAGGATGCCCAGCCACATGCAGACACGGGCAAGCGTGCGGCAAATTTGGGTATACATGTCGTTATGAATGAAAAAGGCCCCCGGCGCAATATCCGCTAGGGCACCATGCTATTAATTTAAGAGCAAAAAAAGCCCACTTCAGGAAGTGGGCGGTGAAGGGGCTTACTGGGTGTCCTGAACGCGCTTGACCAGGTCCTTGAGCTTGGCGTCCGGAATGAACTTGTCATACACGGGCTTCATGGCGGCCTGGAACGCGGTCTTGTCGATTTCGATGATTTCGGCACCGCCGGCCTTCACCGTCGCCAGCGACTTGATCTCGCGCTCGGCCCATTGCTTGCGCATGTAAGGCACCGACTCCTTGGCGGCCTGGCGGATCCAGCCTTGCTCTTCGGGCGACAGGCGATCCCAGGCGCGCTTGGAATACAGCAGCATCTCGGGGGCCATCGAGTGCTCGGTCTTGGTGTAGTACTTGGCCACTTCGAACGAGCGCGAGCTTTCGTAGGTGGGGTAGTTGTTTTCAGCGGCATCGATCAGGCCGGTCTTGAGGCCCGTGTACACCTCGCCCATCGGCATGGGCGTGGCATTGGCGCCCATGGCTTCGAGCATCGACACCCACAGGTCGGACTGCTGCACGCGCACTTTCAGGCCCTTCATGTCGGCAAAGGTGCGCACCGGGCGCTTGGCGGTGAACATCGAGCGGGCACCGCTGTCGTAATAGGCCAGGCCCACGAAGCCCTGCTTTTCGCACGCCTTCAGGATCTCTTCGCCGATGGGGCCGTCCAGCACCTTGTGCAGATGCTCGACCGAGCGGAACAGGAACGGCATCGTGGGCACCACGGTTTCGGGGCAGATGTTGTTCATCGCGCCGATGTTGATGCGCACCATCTGCAGCGCACCGATCTTGGCCTGCTCGATGGTGTCCTTCTCGCTGCCCAGAGCGCCGTTGTTGAACACCTTGATGGTGTGCTTGCCGCCTGACAGGGCCTTCAAACGTTCGCCCATGAACTTGACGGCCGTCACGGTGGGATAGTCGTCGGGGTGGATGTCCGCGGAGCGCAGTTCGGTGGCCTGCGCGGCGCCGAAGCTCAGCGTCAGCGCGGCCAGCGCCGCCAGGGTGGTCTTGATGAATTTCATGGGTTTGCCTCGTCTCTTTTGCTGTTGGAAATACGTTTGGGGGAGAAAACGATGGGGAGCCGCGCCGAACTCAACCGTGGGCGGTGCATTCTGGCTCGGGCATTCCCTGGGTGCCGGGCCGCAATGCAAACAAACCGCCAGCCAAAGGCTGGTCCGACAGGTCCACGCCGCCGGGGCGGATGGAGGTCACGTACAGCGTGTCCAACTGCGATCCGCCGAAGGCGCACATGGCGGGTTTTTTCACCGGCACGGCCAGGGAGCGGTCCAGCCGGCCATCCGGCGTGAAGCGGTGCACCAGGCCTGCGTCGTTGCCGCAGATCCAGTAGCCGCCATCCACATCGATCGCCGCGCCATCGGGCCGGCCGGGCAGCGGGTTCATGTCGGCGAACAGGCGGCGGTTGCTCGGCGTGCCGGTATCGGTGTCGTAGTCTAAGGCCCAGATCGCCTGCACCTGGGGGTGCGAGTCCGACAGGTACATGGTGCACCCGTCGGGGCTGAAGGCGATGCCGTTGGGTACGATCAGCTCGCCCAGGCCCAGGTCGGTGCCCGCGCCAGCAGCCATTTCCTCGGCGCCGAACCGGTACACCTTGCCCACGCGGGCGGCAGCGCCCATGTCCTGCAGCATGGTGCCGGCGATGAAGCGGCCCTGGCGGTCGCAGCGGCCATCGTTGAAGCGCATGCCCGGCCGGGCGTGACCAGCAGCGGCGACGCGGCGGGACTGCAACGCGCCCGAGACTGCGCCGTCCTCCGGCAGATCCAGCTGGAACCAGCCGCTTTCCAGGCCCGCCATCCAGCGGCCCGAATGGCCGGCTACGGGAGCGATGCAGGCAATCATCTCAGGCGCCTTCCACTGCGCCTGTTCCCCCGACTGCGCAGACCAGCGGTGCAACACGCCCTGCGGAATGTCCACCCAATACAGCGCCTGCTCCGCGGGGCGCCACACCGGGCTCTCGCCCGTGGCGCAGCGCGCATCCAGCACCAGTTCCGCGCCGGTGTCCATGGCACTCATCCTTCGAACGGGCCTTGGGCCGTGAAGGCACCGCCCTGGTAGATGGCGGCGGGATCGGTGGGGGCCGGTGCGGGCTGGGCTTCGACCTTGGCACGGAAGGGCTCCGAGCTGTCCTTGGGCTGAAAACCCAGGTGCGCGGCCGCGTGGTTGTCCCACCAGAGATCGCGATTGGCGGAGGCACCGTACACCACGGTATGGCCCACGTCCGGGGTGAACAGGGCCTTTTCGACGAGTTGCGTGAGGTCGTCGTAGCTCAGCCAGGAACTCATCATGCGGCGATCGCGCGGCTCGGGGAACGACGAGCCGATGCGCAGGCTCACGGTCTCGATGCCGTAGCGGTCGAAATAGAAGCTCGCCATGTCTTCGCCGAACGACTTGGACAGCCCGTAGTACCCGTCGGGCCGGCGGCGTGCGTTGGCATCGATGCGCTCGTCCTGGCGATAGAAGCCGGTCACATGGTTGGAGCTGGCGAACACCACGCGCTTCACGCCGTGGCGGCGGGCGCCTTCATAGATGTGGAACACGCCCTTGATGTTGGCTTCCAGTATCTGCTCGAAAGGCCGCTCGACCGAAACACCACCCAGGTGCACGATGGCGTCGCAGCCGGCCACCAGGGCGTCCACTGCGGACTTGTCGGCCAGATCGCAGGGCACCACCTCTTCGTCAGGGCCGCGTGCGGGCGCCAATGCCGAAATATCGGACAGGCGCAGCACTTCTGCGTAGGGACGAAGCCTCTCGCGAAGCACCTGGCCGAGGCCGCCTGCGGCGCCGGTCAACAGAAGACGGGGTAAACGGGACGGCTGGCTCATGAAGCTCCTCTGGCTAGTATTTGTCATATGTTGTCATACAACGCTGAGCGATTATCATCACCGCCATGGCCACATCGATAAAGGGATTACCCGAATTCACCCCGCACAGCGAATCCCTGGCCTCACCCATGTCCGCGCCGCCCGTTCGCCGTGCCCGTGGACTGACCAACGCGGTGGTGGAAGATTTTGCGGGAAAGATCCGCGACCGGCTGCTCACGCCGGGCGACAAACTCCCCACCGAGTCGGAAATCATGCGGGCCCACGATGTGAGCCGCACCGTCGTGCGGGAGGCGTTGTCGAAGCTGCAGGCGGCCGGCCTGGTGGAGACGCGCCACGGTATCGGCACCTTCGTTTTGCCGCCGCGCGCAGGCGGCGTATTTCGGCTGGACCCGTCCGAGTTGACCGCCTCGGTCGATGTGCTGGCGGTGCTGGAATTGCGCATCAGCCTCGAAACCGAGTCGGCGGGCTTGGCAGCCATGCGCCGCAGCGACACGCACCTGCAGGCCATGCGCCAGGCACTGGACGACTTCGAGCACAACGTGGCGATGGGAGGCGACACGGTGGGGCATGACTTCCGCTTTCACCTGCAGATCGCCGAGGCGACGGGCAACCCGTATTTCGCCGACATCATGAATCACCTCGGCACGACGTTGATTCCACGCACGCGCATTTCGGGCATTCGCAACGCCGTGCGCGGGCATGAATATTTGAGCCGCGTGAATCGCGAGCACGAAGAGATCTATTCGGCCATCGCCCGCAAGGACCCGGAGTCCGCGCGCGCTGCCATGCGCATTCACCTGACCAACAGCCGCGAGCGCCTGCGACTGGCCCAGGAAGCCGCCAATACCCCTGCCGCCACTACTCCGGATGCTGCAATGGCCGCAGTCGCGATGGCGCATCCAGGCGCCTGATCGCCTCATATCGGCTGCCGGGGGCACCTCCTCGTTAACCCGAAGAGGCATGGAAATGCGGTGATTGGCGCTTGTGCCTTGCTATTTTTCAGTTGTATGATGACGTACAACAAGAAATTTTTTATCCAAGGCAAGGAGACATGTGATGAGTTTGAACCGCCGCCACGCCATGGTTTATGGTGCCGCCGCCCTCGCCAGCACCACCGCCATGGGCCAGACCGCCAATTGGCCCACGAAAACGTTGCGCCTCATCGTGCCCTACCCTCCGGGCGGCAGTTCGGACATCATCGCGCGTGCCATCAGCCAGCCGCTGTCGGACATGCTGAAACAGAACGTCATCGTCGAGCACAAGCCCGGCGCCAACGGCAACCTGGGCGCCGACTTCGTGGCCAAGGCCCAGCCGGATGGCTACACGATGCTGCTGTGCGACGTCGGCGCGCTGGCGATCAGCCCTTCCGTCTATACCAAGCTGCCTTTCAATCCGTCCAAGGACCTTCGCGGCGCCACCATGCTGGCCTATTCGCCGCACATGCTGGTGGTGCACCCTTCGGTGCCGGCCAACAACCTGAAAGAACTGATCGCGCTGTCGAAGACGGCCGACCTGAACTTCGCCGTGACCGCCACGGGCAGCGCGCCGCACCTGGCCGGCGTGGCGCTCGAGCGCGCCAGCGGTGCTCGCTGGCAGTACGTGCCCTACAAGGGCGGCGTGACCGCCATCCAGGACACCATGGCCGGCCAGACGCAAGTGCTGATGAACGGCATGCTGGCCACCCTGCCCCACGTGCAGAGCGGCAAGCTCAAGGTGCTGGCTTTGTCCAAGGGCACCCGCATGCCGCTGCTGGCCGATGTGCCGACCATCGCCGAACAAGGCATTCCCGGTTTCGAGTCAGGCACGTGGCAAGGCATTCTCGTGCCGCGCGGCGCGCCGGACCCCATCGTGCAGCGCTTGAACACCGCGCTCATCTCCGTCATCCGCACGCCTGAAATCCGCTCCCGGCTGGCTGGCCAGGGCGCAGAGGTCGTGACCATGGCGGTCGCCGAGCAAGACAAGTTCTTCGAGAAGGAACGCGCACGCTGGGCCAGCGTGGTGTCGGATGCGCAGATCCGCCTCGACTGATTTCCCCTGACCTTTCCCCACTTCATTACCGTACCGCCATGCAACCTCAAGAACTCAAGACCATCATGGGCTCCGGCCTGCTGTCGTTTCCGCTCACGGACTTCGATGCCCAGGGCCAATTCAACGCCAAGGGCTATGCCGAGCGTCTGGAGTGGCTGGCGCCCTACGGTGCCAGCGCGCTCTTCGCAGCGGGTGGCACGGGTGAGTTCTTCTCTCTCACGGCGGACGAATATCCCGGCATCATCAAGACCGCAGTGGACACCTGCCGCGGCAAGGTGCCGATCATCGCGGGCGCCGGCGGCCCGACCCGCTTCGCCATCCAGTGCGCACAGGCCGCAGAAAAGGCCGGCGCGCACGGCATTCTGCTGCTGCCCCACTACCTGACCGAAGCCGGCCAGGAAGGCCTGGCCGCACACGTCGAGGAAGTCTGCAAGAGCGTGAAGTTCGGCGTGATCGTCTACAACCGCGGCCAGAGCCGTTTCGCCCCGGAGACGCTGGCACGCCTGGCCGAGCGCAACGCCAACCTGGTGGGCTTCAAGGACGGCGTGGGCGACATCGAATCGATGAACTCCATCTACATGAGGATGGGTGACCGCTTCGCCTACCTGGGCGGCCTGCCGACGGCCGAGGTGTATGCCGCAGCCTACAAGGCACTGGGCACGCCCGTGTACTCGTCGGCCGTGTTCAACTTCATTCCCAAGACGGCGATGGACTTCTACAAGGCCGTGGCGAATGACGATCTGGCGACCCAGCACCACCTGCTGCGCGAGTTTTTCATGCCCTACCTCGAACTGCGCAACCGCATGGCGGGCTATGCGGTCAGCATCGTCAAGGCGGGCGCCAAGATCGTTGGCCACGATGCCGGCCCGGTGCGTGCCCCCCTCACCGACCTGAAGCCGGGCGAAATGGAAGAGCTCAAGGCCCTCATCGACAAGCTCGGCCCGCAATAAGCCCAAGCACGAAGACTTGCCGGCGGAAAGCCGGCGTCCGGCCGTGCACGGACGCCGGTGAAGTGGCAATCGGACACGTGGCGACCCTAAAACCAAACCAACCGAGACAAGCCATGTACAAAAAACTGTTCCTTGCGGCGGCGACTGCCGTCACCATCTTCGCCCTGGGAGGTTGCGCCGCAACGTCCATGAATTCCGGTGCTCCGTCAGAGCAGGCGGTCGCCACCGCTGCCGAGCGCCTGCGCATCGCGATGATCGATCCCACCCCGGCGGCCCTGGGCCAACTGGTGGCGGACGACCTGAGCTACGGCCATTCCGGCGGCCGCGTGGATACCAAGGCCAGCTTCATCGGCGATCTGATGGCCGGTAAATCAGATTTCGTCACCATCGTGATCAGCGACCAGACGATCAAGGTGGTGGGTGACGCGGCCATCGTTCGCCACACCCTCACGGCCGACACCAACGACTCGGGCAAGCCCGGCAAGGTGCAGATCAAGATCCTGGGCGTCTGGCAAAAGCAAGGCGCCGACTGGAAACTGCTGGCCCGCCAGGCCGTTCGCACGGCGCACTGACGCTTCTTTCCCCCTCGAAGGCCGGATCGACATCCGGCCTTCGCCATCGGCTTTGAATCGCCGTCAACGCAGCCGCAACTTCCGCCATGAGCACCACACATCGGCCCCGAATCCTGCAAATCGCCCGCCTGCCGCTGCCGGCCCTCGAAACCGATCTTGCCGAGCAGTTCGACGTGGTTTTCCTGTCGGACCAACCGGATTCATCGCTCTTTCTGGCCGAGCGGGGCCAGGAGTTCACCGGGGTGGTGACTTCGGCCTCCATCGGCTTGAAGCGCGAGGTGATCGATGCCTTGCCGAACCTGAAAGTCATCAGCAGCTTCGGGGTGGGATTCGACGCGCTGGACGTCGCTACGGCCAGATCGCGCGGCATACAGGTCGGGTACACCCCCGGTGTGCTGAACGACTGCGTGGCAGACATGGCTTTCGCCCTGTTGCTGGACGTGTCGCGCGGCGTGAGTGCGAGCGACCGTTTCGTCCGTCGCGGCGACTGGACCCATGCGCGGTTTGCGCCGCAGAGCCGGGTGTCCGGCAAGCGCCTGGGCATCGTAGGCATGGGCCGCATCGGCCAGGCCGTGGCCGAACGTGCAACGGGCTTTCGCATGGAGATGGGCTATCACAACCGCCGCCCCAGCGGAGAATCCAGCATGCCCTACTTCGCGTCCCTGGTGGAGTTGGCCCGATGGGCCGATTACCTGGTGCTCACGGTGGCCGGTGGCGCAGAAACCCGCCATCTCATTGATCGCACGGTGCTCGATGCGTTGGGCCCCCGTGGTTTTCTGATCAATGTCGCGCGCGGCAGCGTGGTCGATGAGACGGCCCTGATCGAAGCGCTGGCAGACCGCCGAATTGCCGGTGCCGGGCTGGACGTCTTCGACAACGAGCCGTCCGTCCCCGCCGCGCTGCAGGCGCTGGATAACGTGGTGCTCACGCCGCACACCGCCAGTGCCACCCACGAAACCCGCCGCGCCATGGCCGACCTGGTGCTGGACAACCTGCACGCTTTCTACGGTACGGGAGCGGTTCGCGCTCCGGTGCCAGGTCCTTGAATCACCTCGCTCCGAATTCTCCGAAGCCCATCACCATGCCCACTGCCATTTCCATCCCAGTCGTCACAGAAGTGCGCGTTATTCCAGTCGCCGGACGCGATGGCATGCTGCTCAACCTGAGCGGCGCGCACGCACCGTTTTTCACACGCAACCTCTTCATCCTGACCGACAGCGCCGGGCGCACCGGGGTGGGTGAAGTGCCGGGTGGCGAAAAGATCCGGCAGGCGTTGGAAGACACCAGGCCGCTGCTGGTCGGCCAACCTGTCGGCAACCACCTTGCGCTGCTGCAAAAGGTGCAGGGTGCGCTGGCAGGGCGCGATAGCGGCGGGCGCGGCCTGCAGACATTCGACCTGCGCATCGCCATCCATGCCGTCACCGCCGTCGAATCGGCACTGCTCGACCTGCTGGGACAGCACCTGGGCGTGCCGGTGGCGGCGCTGCTTGGCGAAGGGCAACAACGCGATCGGGTGGAAATGCTGGGTTATCTCTTTTTCATCGGCGATTCGGCCAAGACCGATCTTCCCTACGTGCGGGCCGAAGATGTCGATGCCGCTGAAAGCGATTGGAGCCGCGTTCGCCACCTGCAAGCCCTCACGCCGGAGACCATCGTCCGCCAGGCCGAAGCTGCGCATGCGCGCTATGGCTTCAACGATTTCAAGCTCAAGGGCGGCGTGCTGCGCGGCGAAGACGAAGTGCTGGCCATTCGTGCGCTGCACGAACGCTTCCCCAAGGCCCGCGTGACGCTCGATCCGAACGGGGGCTGGCTGCTGAAAGACGCCGTGCGCCTGTGCCGCGACCTGCATGGCGTGCTCGCCTATGCGGAAGACCCTTGCGGTGCTGAAGACGGTTTCTCGGGCCGTGAGGTCATGGCCGAATTCCGGCGGGCCACGGGGCTTCCCACAGCCACCAACATGGTGGCCACCGACTGGCGGCAGATGGTGCACGCCCTGTCGCTGCAGTCTGTGGACATTCCACTGGCCGACCCGCATTTCTGGACCATGGCGGGCTCCGTTCGCGTGGCGCAGACCTGCCGCGACTGGGGCCTGACCTGGGGCTCGCATTCCAATAACCACTTCGACGTGTCCCTGGCGATGTTCACGCATGTGGCGGCGGCAGCGCCCGGCAAGGTCACCGCCATCGATACCCACTGGATCTGGCAGGACGGCCAGGGCCTGACCCAGTCGCCCTTGCAGATCGTCGATGGGCATGTCACCGTGCCGCAAACCCCAGGTCTGGGCGTCCAGTTGGACATGGCGGCTGTGGAGCGCGCCCATCAGCTGTACCAGCAACATGGCCTGGGCTCAAGAAATGACAGCATCGCAATGCAATACCTGCACGCCGGCTGGACATTCGACCCCAAACAGCCTTGCCTGGTTCGATGAACGGCTGAGCTGGCCTAAACTGCTGTCATGACCTCTTGCTCAAATTGGATCAACAGCCCCGCCCGCAACCTGCTGCCTTTGATCCTTTTGGGAGCAACGGCCAGTTGCGTCGCACAGACCCGTGACGTGACCGGTGAGATCGCAGTGAGCAGCGATCTCACCGAGCGGGGATTCCAGACCCCCATCCGGCGACCGATCGTTCAGGGACTCGTTACCCTCTACGACGCCACGGGCTGGTCGGCCGGTGCCGTGCTGGGAATGCAAACGAATGGCCGCCGATACGGCCGCGCGATCGTCCGCCTCGCCTATGACGGGGTGCTGTCCAATGACTGGCAGTATCAGGCCGTCACGCAGTACTACGCTTATCCGGACAATCCGACGGCCCAACTGCTGGATCGCCTGGAGACGGGCCTGAGCTTCAGTTATCGCGATCTGATCGTCGCCGGCGCTTCGGTATTTCGCTATCCACACACCATTGATAGGGCGCGTCCCATGCGATGGGCCCTCGATATGGGGGGCCGACTGCCATTGGACGATCAATTTTCGCTGACCAGCACCATCGGGCTGGCACAAGTCAGGCCACAAGGTCGCTACGCCTATGGAAGTGTCGGGTTGGCTTGGCGCCAGGGCCCCTGGCGTGCCACGCTCAGCTATCTGACAGCCGATAGCCGGGCGAATTCGGTGTACCCGGGCAACGTGGCGGGTAACTGGTCTTTCATGTGGGCGCGTTCTTTTTGAAGCGGTAGCAACCTTTTGGTGCACCATGGGCACTTACGGTGCAATATCAAACGCCGCAAGACGCCAAACCGCCCTCACTTCGCACCATGGCCGCCCCTTCCTTTCCTGACGACTCGACCGATATCGACTTGCTGCACGGCATCGCGGCCGGCGATCGAGCAGCGTTGGCGGCCTTGTACCGCACTTACCACCGCCGGTTGTGCCAATTCTTGACAAGGCTCACCCGCCGGGCCGACCTGATCGAAGAAATCATCAATGATTGCTTCTGGATCGTCTGGCAAAAAGCAGGCAATTTCCGCGAGGAGTCGAAGGTTTCCACTTGGATCATGGGCATCGCCTATCGCTGCGGATTGAAGGCGCTGCGCCAAGATGGCGGCGCGCACACACTGCAGTTGTCCGACGACGAAGTGGAAGCGCAGCCCGATCTTTCCTCCGATCCGGGTGATGCCAGGGAACTGCGCAACTGGCTCGACAAAGGCATGGAAAAACTTTCTGTGGACCAGCGGCTCGTGCTGGAACTGGCCTACACCGGCGGGCATTCGCTGGAAGAGATCGCGGTCATTACTCAATCACCCGTTGGCACCGTGAAAGCGCGCATGTTCCATGCACGCCTGAAGCTGCGCAACTTGCTGCCTGCCTTGGCCACTCGCAGTACCGCTCAATAGGACTGAATATGCCTTACCGTCTCCCAGGCTCGCAAAGACAAGACCGCTCCCACGTTCTCACCCAAGAGACGTTGCCATGGATCGTCAACGGCAGTGCCAGCGAACAACAGCGTGCCGATGTCGAAAAGCACTTGGCCCAATGCGCCGAGTGCCGCACAGAACTCCAGATGCAACAGAAGGTCCAGACTGCCATGACCTTGCCACCCGTCAACATGCCCGATGAACAAGCGGGGCTGCACAAGTTGCTGGAGCGCATCGAAATGGGCGCCTTGCTGGACCAGCCGCTGCCCAAGCCGACCCCTGTGCAGCGGCGTCCCGCTGGCAGGTTGACGTATGCGCTGGCGACTTTCGCGGTGCTCCAGGCCGTCGCGCTCGCCTTCATGGGCCATCGATTGGCGGACGAGGAGCCTTCCACCTTCCAGACGTTGAGCACCCCGCCCGCCATCGTGCGTGCTGCAGATGCAGGCATGCCCAACGCCATACGTGTCGTTCCCGACGGGCGGATAACGCTGGCCGACTGGAAGACCTTGCTGCAGTCGCTGGATCTGCAGGTCGTCAGCGGCCCGAACGCCATGGGCGCTTACGCCGTATCCACCAGGGATGCAGGCCGTGCGAACGCCCAAGCCCTGGAGCGGCTTCGCAGCACGCCTGGCATGCAAATGGTGGAACCCATCGGAGGCACCCCATGAAACTGCGTTATTGCGCTGCCGCGTTGTTACTTGCCGGGGTGCTTTCCGGCTGCACCACCAGTTCGCCGGAGGCCTCCGGCGCCGACTCTTCAGGAGTGAAACTCTCCGGCGAAGCCCGCATGAGGGCGGACAGCGCAAAGTACATCATCGTTGCCGTTCCGAATCCGCTGGAGCATGTCCCGGGGCGCGCGGGCACCAGCCTTTCGAGCTATGGCGCCCCACCCCGCTACACGATGGGCAATCGTGCCGCCAAGGCGGTTCAGTCCATCGCTACGGACTATGGGCTGCGGGAAGTGGCCGCGTGGCCAATCCCCCCGATGAACGCTCATTGCGTGGTGTTCGAAATCAACGCGACTGCCTCGCGCGAGGCGTTATTGCAAGACCTGTCGCGCGATGACCGCGTTCAGTTGGCTCAGCCGCTTCAGGACTTCTCGGTCAACGCAACCCCGGAGCCCCAGTCCCCGGCAGTGGCCTATAACGATCCGTACATGCCTTTGCAGCAAGGCTTTGGCGACATGCAGATTGCCCGTGCCCACAAGATCAGCACCGGAAAAGGTGCACATGTCGCAGTGATCGACACCGGCGCGCAGACCGAGCATCCAGACCTGCGCGGGCAGATCGATGCCGTCTATAACCTGGTGGACGAAAACGCCGCCACGTTTCAGCAGGACCAGCACGGCACCCAGGTGGCAGGCATCATTGCCGCAGTCGGCAACAACCTGCAGGGCATCGTCGGCATCGCGCCAGAAGCCAAGATAAGCCTCTACAAGGCATGCTGGTATCCGGCAGGCCAGCCCTCGGCTGGTGCACGCTGCAACTCATTCACGCTGGCCAAAGCGCTGGTGGCCGTCATGTCCTCGGACGCTCGCACCATCAACCTGAGCTTGGGCGGCCCCGACGACCCGCTGTTGAGCACCCTTTTGGGACAGTTGGTCAAACAAGGCCGGGCCATCGTCGCAGCGCTTCCCGCCAATGGCGAACGCACCGGTTTTCCGGCCGGTGTGCCGGGCGTGATCGTCGTAGGTGCAGCAGACAATCCCAACCTGATGGCCAAGGGCATTCTGGGAGCCCCGGGCAAAGACGTGCTCACGCTGCAACCGCAGGGTCGCTACGATTTCGCGACCGGATCGTCAATGGCGGCGGCTCACGTGAGCGGAATGATTGCGCTGATCCAAGCCAGCGCTCCGCAACTCGACACCAATACCCTTAAAAGCCTGTTGATGGACAGCGAAAAGAGCCTGGACAGGCCGCCCGTCATGGTCAACGCCGAACGTGCCTTGGAGTTGCTGCCAAATCACCGCCAACGTTTCGCAGAGCGCTGAAGCAGAGCGACTTCGGCAATCGACAAAAAAGAAACCCCTGAAATCCCGCCGGAACTTCAAGGGTCGCCTTCGCAAGTCAGGCACCTTCGGCACCTTGCTCAGCTCTTCACATGTTGTTGATCATGACCTGACCGAAACCAGAGCAGCTCACCTGCGTCGCCCCCTCCATGAGACGGGCAAAATCATAGGTGACCTTCTTGCTGGCGATCGACTTCTCGATGGAACTGATGATGAGGTCTGCGGCTTCCGTCCAGCCCATGTGGCGGAGCATCATTTCTGCCGACAAGATCTCTGAACCCGGGTTCACGTAATCCTTGCCTGCGTACTTGGGTGCCGTGCCGTGCGTGGCTTCGAACATCGCGACGGTGTCGGAAATGTTGGCACCCGGCGCAATGCCGATGCCGCCCACTTGCGCGGCCAGGGCGTCGGAGATGTAGTCGCCGTTCAGGTTCAGCGTGGCCACGACGCTGTACTCCGCCGGGCGCAACAGTATCTGCTGCAGGAAGGCGTCCGCAATGCTGTCCTTGATCGTGATTTCCTTGCCGGTCTTGGGGCTCTTGAATTTCATCCATGGACCGCCATCGATCAGTTCGGCACCGAACTCCTTGGCAGCCAATCCATAAGCCCAGTCACGAAAAGCGCCTTCCGTGAACTTCATGATGTTGCCCTTGTGCACGATCGTCACGCTGGGCTTGTCGTTGTCGATGGCGTATTGAAGGGCCTTGCGCACCAGGCGTTCGGTGCCTTCTCTGGACACAGGCTTCACGCCAATGCCGGAAGTCTCGGGGAAGCGGATCTTCTTGACGCCGAACTCGTCTTGCAGGAACTTGATGAGCTTTTTCGCCTTTTCGGATTCTGCTTCGAACTCGATGCCCGCATAGATGTCTTCCGAGTTCTCACGGAAGATCACCATGTTGGTTTTTTCGGGCTCCTTCACCGGGGAAGGCACGCCTTTGAAATACTGGATCGGGCGCAGGCACACATACAAATCCAGCTCTTGGCGTAATGCGACGTTCAGCGAACGAATGCCGCCACCCACGGGCGTGGTGAGAGGCCCCTTGATCGACACCACATAGTCGCGCACGGCGTGCAGGGTTTCTTCCGGCAGCCATACGTCCGGGCCATAGACCTTGGTGGACTTTTCACCCGCAAACACTTCCATCCAATGGATCTTTTTCTTGCCGCCGTAGGCCTTCGCCACGGCTGCATCCACAACCTTCAGCATCACGGGAGTGATGTCCAGGCCCGTGCCATCGCCCTCGATGTACGGAATGATGGGTTGGTCCGGCACATTCAATGACATGTCAGCATTGACGGTGATCTTCTGGCCTTCGGAAGGCACCTTGATGTGCTGGTAGCTGGTCATGGAACGGGTCTCTCCGGTGAAACGATGAATGGGCTTGAGCTGGTCAGGCGAACGCGATACAGCCGATGATTCTAAGTCACAAAAAAATCACATTTTTCTTGTCAACGGCCGTCACTGCGGCCCCGTTGTGGAGGTGCTTCGCGGCACTTCGCGCGGCTCTCATCCGAACCTCATCAAGGAATTGGCATATATGAAAAAACTCCTCGCTATCCTGGTTGCTGGTCTGTTCGCCGCTGGTGCTTTTGCACAAGGCGCAGCGCCAGCCGCACCTGCAACGCCCGCAGTGACCTCCGCCCCCAGCGCCGAGCCAGCAGCACCCGCTCCTAAGGCACACGCCAAGGCCAAGTCCAAGAAGCCTGCAGCGCACAAAGTGGCTCACAAGAAGGCAACCAAGAAGCACGCAAAGTCCGCTGCCTGAGTCTCACTTGCCAGCACAGCCTGTCGCCACGGTGGCCGGCCCTTCAAAAAGCCCGCGCAAGCGGGCTTTTTGCTGTGGGCTGCTACCCTTCGAACTCCCATTGCATCTATGGAACGCCGGATGATGAAATCTTTTCTTTCGCGCGCAGCGAACCGCTCGCCAAAATTCCTCGCGACTGTTTTCGCAGCCCTGGTCTTGTCCGCTGGAACGGCCGCCACTGCCCAGGAATCTCCCCAGTTGAATTTGCAGCGCGTAGAACTTGGAGCTGGCATGCATCGCATCGATGCCCAAGTGGCCGTATCGCCACAGGAGCGCCAGATCGGGCTGATGCACCGCAAGGAGATGCCGCAGCAGGAAGGCATGCTCTTCGTATTCGAGGAACCTGCGGTGCAGTGCTTCTGGATGAAAAACACGCTGTTGCCGTTGACAGCTGCCTTCGTTGCGGACGATGGGACCATCGTCAACCTGGCCGATATGAAGCCGCAGACGGAAGACTCCCATTGCTCTGAAAAACCGGTGCGCTACGTGTTGGAGATGAACCAGGGCTGGTTTGCCAAGAAAGGCGTCAAAGCCGGAGCCAAACTGTCTGGCACTTCTTTCGCACGTCGCTGAAAAAGCGGCATCCTGCGAAGTCGGGCGGATCCTGCTGCGCCTTCTATGGAACACCCATGAAAAACGGCTCCCTCAGGAGCAATGCCGCTCAGCCTTACTCACAAGTCAGAAATATAGGCGACAGATGGGTGTCTGAAGAATGACCTGATGAGTGCAGGATCTTCAGCCACCGACTGCAACTGCGCATCCACACGCTCCTTGAGCTTCTCCCCCTTTCGCAATGGACTGCGTGCCACCCCTGTGCGCTTGGCGTGGCTCCATACCAGCTCATCTGGATTGAGGTCTGGCGCATAGCCGGGCAGGAAGTGCAACGTCGATGCGCCTGCCGTGCTTGCCACGTATTGCTTGACGAGGGCCTTCTTGTGAGCCGGCAAGCCATCGACGACCAAGTGCACGGGTTTCTCACGCTCGGCCATCATGTTCTTGAGCAGTTGCACTAACAACTCGCCTGTAAGCGCTCCCTGGTAGGTCTCAAACCAGAACGCCCCTTTGGAGTTGACGGCTGAGGCCGCCGAGATCGACTGGCGCTGGCCCGGGCGCTCCACGACCGGGGTCTGGCCCTTGGCTCCCCAGGTCTTGCCATGCACGGCATCAGCGCGAAAGCCCGACGTGGGTTTTTGCCGTTGACCCAGCGAAAAACCTGGCGCTCCTGCACGGGTGTGAGGCTGCGCGGGCGGCCTGTCGGCCAGCATACGCATTTCTTCCAACACATTGTGGGCCAGGGTGCGTCCGTCTCGTTTCATGCCGTCAATGAAAGCACCGATCGCCGCACTGCGCAAGAGAGTGTCCCCTAAGTTACTGACTTATGAGTAACTTACTGGCATTGCCTCATGCGGGCCGTTTTTCATGATTGCGATTCAAGCAATCAGGCGAAGTTGCTTTCAGCAAACTTCCAGTTCACCAGCTTGTCGAAAAAGGTTTCGACGAACTTGGGGCGCTGGTTGCGATAGTCGATGTAATAAGCGTGTTCCCACACATCGACCGTCAACAGGGCTTTGTCGGCCGTGGTCAGCGGGGTGCCTGCGGCTCCCGTGTTCACGATGTCCACACTGCCGTCAGCCTTCTTCACCAGCCAGGTCCAGCCGGAGCCGAAGTTGCCCACCGCGCTCTTCACGAAAGCTTCCTTGAAGGCTGCGTAGCTGCCCCACTTGGCGTTGATGGCGTTGGCCAATGCACCGGTGGGCTCTCCGCCGCTGCTCGGCGCCATGCAGTTCCAGAAGAAGGTGTGGTTCCAGATCTGGGCCGCGTTGTTGTAAATGCCGCCGCTCGACTTCTTGACGATCTCTTCGAGCGCCATGCTTTCGAATTCGGTGCCCTTTTGCAGATTGTTCAGGTTCACCACATACGCGTTGTGGTGCTTGCCGTAGTGGTACTCCAGGGTTTCCTGGCTGTAATGGGGCGCCAGGGCGTCGATCGCGTAGGGCAACGGTGGCAGGGTATGTTCCATGGTGCAGGTCCTTCGTGGGTTGAAATTCTTGGAATGGACACTGCCGCCCCCTGGGGCCGGGCAGTCCAAGCGGCGATTGTAGAAAGTAATAGCAGGGGTTGCTGTAGGCCGCAGCCAATTGCCAAGACTGCGACTGCCCCATCACAGCAAACGGCGCTGCGCTACTTCCAGATCGATCTCGCCATCCGTCAGCGCGGCCCGCACGGCGTCGCCGGGCCGCACCTGGGCCACCTGGGTGATCGGCTGTCCCTGCACATCGGTCAGCAAGGCATAGCCGCGCTGCAACACGAGCTTCGGGTCCAGCAATTGCAGCCGCAGGGCTGAGCGCTCCAGCCGCTCCGCCTGTCGCGTGAAATGGCGTTGATGCGTTTGATTCATTTCGGCCTCCAGCGCTTGCTGGCGTTGCGCAAGGCGCTGCATTTTCAATAGCACGCTGTGGCGCAGGCGTTCGGCCAATCTGGCCAGCCGCGTCTGTTGGCGCGCGACCAGTCCGGAGGGCCGGCCCAGGCGCTGGGTGACGAGGTCAAGGCGCTGGTGGCGCACATCAAACTGCGACTGCACAGCGTCCGACAGACGCTCGCCCAGCAAATCGATCGCTCCCAGCCAGACCGCGCGCGGCTGAGACACCAGTTCGGCGGCAGCCGTCGGCGTGGGCGCCCGCAGGTCGGCACAAAAATCGGCGATGGTGAAGTCCGTCTCGTGCCCCACCCCACAGATGAGAGGCACCGGACTCTGCACGATCAGGCGTGCGAGGTGTTCGTCATTGAAGGCCCACAAATCCTCGATGGACCCGCCGCCCCGTACGAGCAGGATTACATCGACCGGCGCTGGCGGCAGAGAGGCATTGGGCCGTGCCCCCGACGCGCCGCCGCCATCGGCCATCGCATAAAGTTTGGACAGCGCTGAACGCATCGAGGCGGCAGCGCTGGCTCCCTGCACGAGTGCTGGCACCAGCGTCACCGGAATGTGCGGTACGCGCCGCCGCAGCGCCGTCACCACATCGTGCAGCGCCGCTGCACCGGGTGAGGTGACCAAACCGATGCCGCGCGGCATCAGCGGCAGTGGCCGCTTTCGCGCGCTGTCGAACAGCCCTTCCGCCTCCAGCTGTGTTTTCAGGCGCAAGAACTGCTCGAACAGTGCTCCCTGCCCTGCCCGCTGCATGCTTTCGACGATGAGCTGCAGATCTCCCCGTGCTTCGTACACACCCAGGCGGCCTCTCAGTTCGACCAACTCCCCGTCGCGCGGCGAAAAGTCCAGCAGCAAGGCTGCCCGGCGGAACATGGCACAGCGGATTTGCCCCTGCCCGTCCTTGATCGTGAAATAGCAATGCCCGCTGGACGCGCGGGAAAAGCCCGTGATCTCGCCCCGCACCGCGACAGGATTGAACCGTGCCTCCAGGGCATCAGCAATGGCGCGGCATAGCGCGCCGACTTCCCAGATTCGGGGCGCCGTTGCAAGGTTCATGGCGTCAGATACCCGCCGCGCAAAGGCTGGCGGACCTTTGCGGCAATGCAGTAGTCCACAGCGCGCCCTGGGGGCCTGATGCAGGGTAATCGCAGAACGAATGGCAGCGCATCGCCAGCAAATACGTGCAACCTGTTGATTCAGAAAGGTTTTTCAGTGCGTTAATTTTCATCAATCTGTCAAATCTACGGATTGGTGCCGCTTGGCGGGCCATTGCGGCATGGTTGCCCACAAAGTTATCCACAGAAAATATGGGGAGCTCGGGACTCGGGAGTGGTGGTTGGGCGTAATGGCGAATGGCCGGTTCGCCGTGCGAATCGCCGCACCAACTGGGCCATAATCGCGGATTGCTTCCATCTGCGCGGAGAGAGAATTGCTGTCGATCATACAAGCCGCAGGCTGGCCGATCTGGCCCTTGATAGCCTGCTCCGTTCTGGCGCTGGCACTCGTCGTGGAGCGCTTCATCGCTCTCAAGACCGCACGGGTCGCTCCCCCCAAATTGCTGGATGAAGCCATCACGGTGTCTTCCCGGTCCCTTCCCACGCCCGACGTGGTGAACCAGCTGGCGCAAAACTCCGCTTTGGGCGAAGTGCTGGCCAGCGGCCTGCGCACGCTCAACAGCAATCCCCAGAGCAGCGAAGCCGATGTGCGTGCAGCCATGGAGAGTTCGGGCCGGGCCGTCGCCCATCGCCTTGAAAAGTACCTCAGCGCGCTGGCGACGATTGCATCCGCCGCTCCGCTGCTCGGCTTGCTGGGCACGGTGATCGGCATGATCGAGATTTTCGGCTCCCAGGCAGGCGCCGGCCAGTCGGGTGGGGGCAACCCGGCACAGCTGGCCCAGGGCATTTCGATCGCGCTGTACAACACGGCGTTCGGCCTCATCGTCGCCATCCCCGCATTGATCTTCTGGCGCTATTTCCGCAGCCGGGTGGACGGCTACCTTCTGACCCTCGAACTCGCCTCCGAACAGTTCGTGCGGCACATCTGCCGGCTGCGCAAATGATGCTGCTGCCCGGGATTTGCGCGGTGGCGGTGCGCCCCCTGTTCCCGCAACATCGATCGGCTGAACGACCATGAACTTTCGCCAACGCCCCACCGAAGCGCCCGAAATCAACCTGATTCCGTTCATCGATGTCCTGCTGGTGGTGCTCATTTTTCTGATGCTGTCCACCACTTACAGCAAATTCACCGAACTGCAATTGACGCTGCCCGTGGCCGATGCCGAGCAGCAACGCGACCACCCCAAGGAAGTCATCGTGGCCGTGGCTGCCGATGGGCGCTACGCGATCAACAAAACCGCCGTGGATGGCAAAAGCGTCGAGGTCGTATCGCAGGCGCTGGCTGCTGCAGCCAGTGCGGGCAAGGACAGCGTCGTCATCATCAGTGCAGATGCCAATTCGCCGCATCAGTCGGTCGTGACGGTGATGGAAGCCGCGCGCCGCGTGGGTCTGTCGCAGATCACCTTCGCCACGCAATCGACGGCCAGCGCCGGCAAATAGCCGCGATGGCTGCTGCCGGGCCGCAGCCGCCCCGTTCCCCTTCGCCTCCTGCAATGCCGTCCGCTGCGGCGTCCCCTTCATCCCGGCTGCAGAGCGCCTGGAAACGGCGTGGATTGCTGGCATGGATGCTCTGGCCGCTGTCCTGTCTGTACCGAGCACTGGTCGCGCTGCGGCACACGCTCTACCGAGCCGGCGTTCTGCGCTCTGAACGCATGCAGGTGCCGGTGATCGTGGTGGGCAACGTGATCGCCGGCGGCGCTGGCAAGACGCCGGTGACGCAGGCGATCGTGCGGCACCTGGCGGTGCAAGGCTGGCACCCCGGTGTGGTGTCCCGCGGTTATGGGCGTTCTACCGACGACTGCCGTGAGGTGCAAACCGATAGCAGCGCTTTCGAAGTGGGCGATGAACCGTTGCTGATCGCACGCAGCACCGGGGTTCCCGTGTTCGTGGCACGCCAGCGCGCAGATGCGGCCCGGGCGCTCCTGGCCCAGCACCCTGGGGTGGACGTGATCGTGTGCGACGACGGCTTGCAGCACCTCGCACTGGCCCGCGATGTGGAGGTGTGCGTGTTCAACGACGACGGGGTCGGCAATGGCTTTTTGCTGCCCGCCGGCCCGTTGCGCGAGCCCTGGCCCCGCCCGGTCGACTGCATTCTGTATGCCGGTGCCCGGCCTTCGGGCTGCGCGCCGTCGTTTGCCTTGCGACGCTCGCTCGGCACCGATGCGGTCAGGGCCGATGGCAGTACCGTGCCGCTGGCCCGGTTGCGCGATCAGCCCCTGCACGCGGTGGCAGCCATCGCCCGGCCCCAGGAATTTTTCGCCATGCTGCAGGCGCAAGGGCTCACCCTGCACTCCGCCACTGCGCTGCCCGATCACTATGATTTTGATAGCTGGCAGCGCAATGAAATCCACGGCACACCCCTGATTTGCACCGAAAAAGATGCCGCCAAGCTCTGGCAAAGGCATCCCGACGCGCTGGCAGTGCCCCTGCGGGTGGACATCGACAGCGCTTTTTTCACGCGGCTGGACGGTGCGCTGCAAGCTGCGGGGCGCCGCTCGCTATCATCGCCCTCCGACTGACACCAAAGCCAATACCGCCATGGATCCCAAACTGCTTGAACTGCTGGTCTGCCCCGTCACCAAAGGCTCGCTCTCTTTCGACCGCGAACGGCAAGAGCTGGTGTCGCGCAGTGCACGGCTGGCCTACCCGGTGCGCGACGGCATTCCCGTCCTGCTGGAAAACGAGGCACGCACCCTGACGGACGAGGAACTGGAGGCGTGACTGAGCCAGCTTCTGCATTCACGGTCTTGATCCCGGCGCGGCTGGCTTCGACGCGGTTGCCCGACAAGCCGCTGGCCGACATTGCCGGGCTGCCCATGGTGGTGCGCGTCGCCAGGCGCGCAGCGCAAAGCCACGCCGGGCGCGTGGTGGTGGCGGCAGACGATGCCCGCATTCTCGACGCCTGCCGCGCCCATGGCGTACAGGCGATCCTGACGCGCGCCGACCATCCCAGCGGTAGCGATCGCCTGGCGGAAGCGTGCGAGCAGCTCGGCCTCGAAGGCGACGATGTCGTGGTGAATGTGCAGGGCGATGAGCCACTGATCGATCCCGCGCTCATCGATGCCGTCGCGGCACTTCTACCGGCCCGTCCCGAAGCCAGCATGGGAACCGCCGCGCACGCCATCGGCACGCTGGCCGACTACGCCAACCCCAACGTGGTGAAGGTCGTGCTCGACGCGCGCGGGCTGGCGCACTATTTCAGCCGTGCGCCCATTCCCCACGCACGCGACCACGCCGGCCTGGCCTGGTGGACGGCCGGACCCGACGGGCAAGCCCCTGGCGTTCCGGCAGGCTATGCGCCGCTGCGCCACATCGGCCTCTACAGCTACCGGGCTTCGTTCCTGCGCCAGTTCCCATCGTTGCCGCCGGCGCCCACCGAGGCCGTCGAGGCCCTGGAGCAACTTCGCGCCCTGTGGCATGGCCATCGCATCGCGGTGCACATCACGGCCGCGGCCCCGGGCCCGGGCGTGGACACGCCGCAGGATCTGGAGCGCGTCCGGGCCCTGCTCCGGTAGGGATTTTCGAGTCCCGCCGGTGTCAGGAAAGCGCGCGGACACGCGTGCTATCCTTGCCCGCGATCAGAGTGCCGCATCCCGGGCGGGAGGCAAGCCCGTGGCCAATGGCGCCAGCCGAATTCAACACTTAGAGGACATCCATGAGACTGATTCTTTTGGGCGCACCCGGCGCCGGAAAGGGCACGCAGGCCGCATTCATCTGCCAAAAATACGGTATTCCGCAAATCTCCACCGGTGACATGCTGCGCGCTGCCGTCAAGGCCGGCACTCCGCTGGGGCAGCAGGCCAAGGCGGTCATGGATGCAGGCGCGCTGGTGAGCGACGACCTCATCATCAATCTCGTGAAAGAACGCATCGCCGAGCCCGATTGCGCACACGGTTTTCTGTTCGACGGTTTTCCACGCACGATCCCGCAGGCCGATGCCATGAAGGCCGCGGGCGTAAAACTCGACTACGTGCTCGAGATCGACGTGCCCTTCGATGCCATCATCGAACGCATGAGCGGACGCCGCTCGCACCCCGCCAGCGGCCGCACGTACCACGTCAAATTCAACCCGCCCAAGGTGGACGGCAAGGACGACGTGACCGGTGAAGACTTGATCCAGCGCGAGGACGACAAGGAAGCCACCGTCAAAAAGCGCCTCGACGTCTACAGCGCTCAAACTCGCCCCCTGGTGGACTATTACTCCAGCTGGGCCAAGACCGACCCGGCCGGCGCACCGAAGTACCGGGCCATCAGCGGCACGGGCAGCGTGGAAGAGATCACCCAGCGCGCGCTGGCAGCGCTCGCCAGCTGATTCCGGCATCGATCCGGCGCTGCGTGCGCCAAAACCGCTCAACGACGCCCCGCCTGTTCGCGGGGCGTTGTCGTTTCAGCCTCTGTCAGCCTCCGTGGCGGGGACGGGCCAGCAATTCGAGCAGCAGGCTGATGCGGGCCTTCACCGGGCTGAGGCCCTGCGAATGGGGCAGCACATCCCCGGGCTTGGGCAAGACCTGCCCCTTGTGGCAGCGGGTGGAAATGCGCACATCCACGCCGCTCGCGTGGGCGCGCTGCAGCGCGTCCCCCAAGGATTGATGGACCGTCCCGTTGCCGGTGGCGGCCACCACGATGCCGTCTGCGCCATCGCGCACCAGCAGATCGACGATGCGGCCGTCCGCACCCGCATGGTTCATGAGAATTTCCACCCTTGGCCAGAGTAAGGTATCCGCCACCGATTTCAGCCGGGCTTGCAATGAGGCCGGAGAGCCCAGAGGCTCGGGCCAGCCGCTGGTCAACCGCACGGCGCCTTCCTCCACCCAGCCCACGGGGCCGGCTTCTCCCGAACTGAACGCATCCAGCTGGTAGGGATGCACCTTCTGCACATGGCGCGCGCCGTGGATCGTGCCAGCCGCAACCGCCAGAACACCGCGGGCACCGGCCGTCGCGGCCACGGTCACCGCGTCGAGCAGGTTCTGCGGGCCATCCGGCGACATGGCCGAGGCAGGCCGCATGGCGCTGGCAAGCACCACGGGGCGGTCCGCAGACAGCACCGAGTGCAGGAACCAGGCGGTTTCTTCGAGCGTATCGGTGCCATGGGTGACGACGATGCCCCGCACGTCAGCATCCGCCAGAAGTTGCGCGCACCGCAGCCCCAACTGCCGCCACACGGCGAAATCCATGTCCTTGCTGTCGATCTGCGCGATCTGCTCGGCTTCGATGCGCCCGCCAGCGGCTTGCGCCAGCCCGGGAATGGCATCCAGCAACTCAGAAATGCCCACCTGTCCGGCCTTGTAGCCGATGTTGTCTCCCGCTTCAGCCGCCGTACCGGCAATCGTTCCGCCGGTGCCGAGCACCACGATTTTTCCTGTGCCCACTTGCATGCTCCAAAAAACTGGTTAAAAATACAGTGACTGGATTAAAAAACAGGCTTTCTCTGCCTTTCCGTTCAGCACCGGAGTCACACATGTTCGACAGTCCCAAGCTCACCGCCCGCCAGCAGCAGATCCTCGATCTGATCCAGACCGCTATTTCCCGCACTGGCGCGCCGCCCACGCGTGCAGAGATTGCCGCCGAATTCGGCTTCAAATCCGCCAACGCCGCCGAGGAACACCTTCAAGCCCTGGCCCGCAAAGGCGTGATCGAACTGGTCAGCGGCACGTCGCGGGGCATTCGCCTTCGGGGCGATGCCGTGCGATCCATCAACGCCGCGCGGGGCACGCAGTTCCATCTGCACATTCCCGGCTTGTCGCAGCTCGTTCTGCCCTTGGTGGGCCGCGTGGCCGCAGGGTCGCCCATTCTCGCGCAGGAACATGTCGACCAGACCTACAGCCTGGAAGGCAACCTGTTTCAGCACAAGCCCGATTACCTGCTCAAGGTGCGTGGCATGTCCATGCGCGACGCGGGCATCATGGACGGCGACCTGCTCGCGGTGCAATCCACCCGCGAAGCGCGCAACGGCCAGATCATCGTGGCCCGCCTGGGCGATGACGTCACCGTCAAACGCCTGCGCCGCACGGCCACGGCCATCGAGCTGCTGCCCGAAAACCCGGACTACCCCGTGATCACCGTCAATCCTGGCGAGCCCTTCGAGATCGAAGGCCTCGCAGTCGGCCTCATCCGCAACACCATGCTGATGTAGCCCTCAGCACACCGCCGCAGGTGGCGGGCGTCTGGCGGTCATGGGCCATGGGGCCATGGCCAGCCAACCCTGCGGCAGTGTGTTTTTCCTCGGCAATCCTGCCTGTGTTCAACCCCCTCGCACCTCGCTGGAGTTTTCACATGGGATTTGCCCTGCTTACCTTCTCTTCTTTTTCACAACCACTGAATGCGCTCGCGCGGTGGCTGCGTGCGCCCGCTTGCCGACCCGTTCAGCAAGAGCGTGCAAACCCTTCGGGCCACCTTGCAGACGTGTCAGACGCCAGAAATACCGCCCCAGCCACCACCAAGGCGTCGTTCCGCGCACAGAGCGCTGTGGCGCAACTCGATGCCTGCAAAGGCCCGGACATCGCCATCGCGCCTGCCCTGCCGCCCTCTCCAATGGCGGAGCCCCCGCAGCGCTCGCTATGGGATGGTGCACTCGATCGCCAGACACCAGCGGCCCTGCTCGCCATCCCCAGGCGCTTCGCGGTCGTCCGGCCCCGGCAGGATCGCCCCGAACTGGCCCATCCGGCCCCCATCGATATTTGGTCAACCACCAGTGCCAACGACGGCGCGGCTTTCCCGGGTGGCAGCCGCCCACGCAACGCTGCATCCCGGCGTCCCTTGCGGGTGCTGGACCGCCGTGGGCCGGGCGCTGCAGCGCGGGTACTGATCTCCGGCCGCATGGCCGACGTTTGCGCCGAGCTGGACCGACTGGTGCGCGCCGAGGCGGCCATGCAGTCGCCGCATTGACACCGGCTTCAACATCGGCGTTGACGACGTTTTCACATCGCTTTCACACGGTTTTAGGTCGAGGCTCTGGCAAAAACAGGCCATTGGCCGCATAAAAGGTCGTGCGGAGCGCACCATCCCCATCACCATCCCATGCACTGAGCTTGCGCTCCATGCCCTCGGCTGCGGTCGTAGTAGGCCGAGGGTTCGCGGCCGGTCACCTCAGCTGGTCAACTGCGCCCACAGCTTGTCGAGCCGTTTCACGCTCACCGGTTGCGGGGTCCGCAGTTCCTGAGCGAAGAAGCTGACTCGCAGCTCTTCCAACAACCAGCGCAGTTCCTGCATGCGCGCGTCCACAGCCCCTTTGCGCTCGGCCACCAGGCGCCAATAGCGCTGTTCTTGCGGGCGCAGTTCGGCCAGCTTGGCGGCGTCTCGGGCCGGATCGGCACGGTACTTGTCCAGCCGCAGCGTGATGGCCTTGAGGTAGCGGCCGAAGTGCGCCAATTGCGCCCAGGGCGCGGCTGCCAGGAATTGCTTGGGCATGAGGCGCTGCAGTTGCTGCTGCGCGTCCTGTACGGCATCGGCTGCGTTCTTGGTGTCCTTGATCTTGCGGGCCGCTGCGGCGTATTCCAGCAGGATGGTGCCGGCCAGCCGTGCGACTTCGTTCGCGATCAGCGTGAGCCGGCCACGGCCTTCTTCCACCCGGCGCTTGAAAGCCGCTTCATCGGTGGGCAGCGGATCGAGCAGGAAAGCGCGGTCCAGGGCCACGTCGATGATCTGGGCGCGCAGCTCTTCCTGGGTGCCCAGCGGCATGTACGCCACCGCCATCTTCTGCAGGTCGGGAATGTTCTTTTCCAGGTACTTGAGCGCGTCCTTGATCTGAAGCGCGAACAGGCGGCGCAAACCGGCGCGGTGCTTGGCCGCCGCCAGGTCGGGTTCATCGAACACTTCGATGGTGACGGCGTCGCCCCCATCGATGAGCGCCGGAAAACCGATCAGCGTCTGGCCGCCCTTGCGGATTTCCATCAGCTCAGGCAACTCGCCGAAGGTCCAGGCCGTGTAGCGTTGGCCCGCTGGAGCCTGCGCGGCCGAGGCCAAGGCAGGAGCCGCCGTTTGCCCGGACGCCGCACCGCGCCGCGTGGAAGGCGTTGCTTCTTTTTTGATAGCAACCTGCCCTAGTTGTATATGCGCTGGAGGCTCTTTTTCCTCCAATCCTTTGGCATCGCTGCCGAGCTTGAGCCCGGCCAGCGCCTGGAAGGCGCCGCGTGCCTTGGCGCCCCATTCGGCCTTGAGCGCTCCCAGGTTGCGCCCATGGCCCAGCTGGCGCCCGTGCTCGTCCACCACACGGAAGTTCATGAACAGGTGCGGACTGAGCATGTCCAGCTTGAAATCGGCCCGCTTGACGTCGAGCGATGTCTCGTCGCGCACCTGCTTGAGCAGCACGTCGACCAAACTGCCGTGGCCGAAGCGTTCCGGCGTGCCGAGCAGCTCGGCCAGCCGCGCCGCGCTGTCGGGCAGCGGAACGAACCGGCTGCGGGGGCGCTGCGGCAGGCTTTTGAGCAGCGCCTGGATCTTGGCCTGCAGCATGCCGGGCACCAGCCATTCGCAGCGTTCGTCGCTGACCTGGTTGAGCACGAAGAGCGGCACCGTCACGGTGATGCCATCGCGCGGGTCGCCCGGCTCGTGCAGGTAAGTCGCGGCGCAGTCCACGCCCCCCAGCCGCACCGTGCGGGGAAAGGCATTGCCGGTGATGCCGGCCGCCTCGTGGCGCATGAGTTCTTCGCGCGTCAGCTTGAGCAGATCGGGGTTGGAGGCGCTCGCCTCGCGGTACCAGGCTTCGAAGCTGTAGCCGCTGCACACGTCGGGCGGCAGTTGCTGGTCGTAGAAGGCGTAGATCAGTTCGTCGTCCACCAGCACGTCCTGGCGGCGCGACTTGTGTTCGAGTTCTTCGACCTTGGCGATGAGCTTGTGGTTGGCCGCCAGAAACGGCAACTTCGTGTCCCACTGCCCGCCGATCAACGCTTCGCGGATGAAGATATCGCGCGCGGCATACGGGTCCACCTTGCCGAAGTTCACACGCCGGTTGTTGTAGATGACGATGCCGTAGAGCGTGGCGCGCTCGAGCGCGTTGACCTCGGCGGCCTTCTTTTCCCAGTGCGGATCGAGCAATTGCTTCTTGAGCAGGTGCCCGCCCAACTGCTCGATCCACTGCGGTTCGATCGCCGCGATGCCCCGACCGAACAGGCGCGTGGTTTCCACCAGTTCGGCCGCGACGATCCAGCGCCCCGGCTTCTTGGACAGGTGCGCGCCCGGGTGCTTGTAGAACTTGATGCCGCGCGCGCCCAGGTACCAGTCTTCCTCGTCGCTTTTGACGCCGATGTTGCCCAGCAGGCCGGCCAGCATGGACAGGTGGATCTGCTCGTAGCTCGCGGGACGGTCGTTGATGCCCCAGCGGTGCTCGGTGACCACGGTGAGCAGTTGCGTGTGGATGTCGCGCCACTCGCGCAGCCGGCGCACGCTGATGAAGTTCTGGCGCAGCAGTGCTTCGTATTGGCGGTTGCTCAGCTTGTGGGTCGGCGCCGCCACGGCGGCCTCGGCGGCCGGCGGTGGTGCCACGGCGGCAGCGGCCATGCGCTGCGACACGGGCAGCACAGCCTGCGACGGCGCACCCTTTCGGGCCGCCTGCTTTTGCATGCGGGCCGATGGCAGGGTCGGTGCACCGCCACGGGCTTCGTTGATCCATTTCCAGAGCTTGAGGTAGCCGCTGAATTCGCTCTTCTCGTCGTCGAACTTGGCATGGGCCTGGTCGGCCTGCTGCTGCGCCTCCATCGGGCGGTCGCGCACGTCCTGCACGCTCAATGCGCTGGCGATGATGAGCACCTCGTCCAGCGCCTGGCGTTCGCGCGCCTCCAGGATCATGCGGCCCACGCGCGGGTCGAGCGGCAGGCGCGACAGCTCCTGGCCCATGGGCGTGAGTTCGTTGGACTCGTCCACGGCGCCCAGTTCGCCCAGCAACTGGTAGCCGTCGGCAATCGCGCGGCCCGAAGGCGCCTCGATGAACGGGAACTGCGCCACATCGCCCAGGTTGAGCGACTTCATGCGCAGGATGACGCCCGCCAGCGACGAGCGCAGGATTTCAGGGTCGGTGAAGCGCGGCCGGCCGTTGAAATCCGCTTCGTCGTAAAGGCGGATGCAGATGCCGTTGGCCACGCGGCCGCAGCGGCCCGCGCGCTGGTTGGCAGCGGCCTGGCTGACGGGCTCGACCATCAGCTGCTCCACCTTGCTACGAAAACTGTAGCGCTTGACCCTTGCCGTGCCTGCGTCGATAACGTAACGGACACCGGGCACGGTGAGCGAGGTCTCCGCCACGTTGGTCGCAAGCACGATGCGACGGCCGGTGTGGCCGTCGAAGATGCGGTCCTGCTCGGCCTGCGACAGCCGCGCGAACAGGGGCAGCACCTCGGCGTTGCGCATCACCGGCTGGTTCGCGAGGTGCTTGCGCAAGTGGTCGGCGGCTTCGCGGATCTCGCGCTCGCCTGGCAGGAAGACCAGGATGTCTCCGCCAGCGTTGCCCGCCCACAACTCGTCCACGCCATCGGCGATGGCTTCGTTCAGGCCGTAGTCGCGTGAATCCTCGAAGGGGCGCCAGCGCTGCTCCACCGGGAAGGTGCGGCCGGACACGTAGATGATCGGCGCCGGCACCAGTTCGCCGCCGGCGGGGGCTTCGCCGGGCTTGCCTCGGCCCTGCGAAGGACGCGGCAACGCGAAGTGCTTGGCGAAACGGTCGGCATCGATGGTGGCCGAGGTGACCACGATCTTCAGGTCCGGCCTGCGCGGCAGGATCTGGCGCAGGTAGCCCAGGAGGAAGTCGATATTGAGGCTGCGCTCGTGCGCCTCGTCGATGATGATCGTGTCGTAGGCTTTGAGCAGCGGGTCGGTCTGCGTCTCGGCCAGCAAGATGCCATCGGTCATGAGCTTGACCGATGCGTCGCGCGACAGTCGGTCTTGAAAGCGCACCTTGTAGCCCACTACGTCGCCCAGCGGCGTCTGCAGTTCGTCGGCAATGCGCTTGGCCACGCTGCTGGCGGCGATGCGGCGCGGCTGCGTGTGGCCGATGAGCTGGCCCTTCTGCCCGGGCGCCGCATTGCACTTGCCGCGGCCGAGCGCCAGTGCGATCTTGGGCAGCTGCGTGGTTTTGCCCGAGCCCGTCTCGCCGCACACGATGATGACCTGGTGCTCCCGCATCGCCGCCATGATCTCGTCGCGCCGCGCCGAGACGGGCAAGGACGGCGGAAAGGTGATTTGCAGCGGCGCGGCCCGATGCTCGGGCCTGGCAGAGGCAGAGACAGCCCCAGCGGCGCTGCCGGAAGGGAAGGAAGAAGGCGCGGATTCGGTCATGAAGGGCTGCATTATCCAAGCCCTCCGTTGGCGGTGCACAACAAGGGATGCGCCGCCGCCTTGCCACGCACGCCGAGCCGATTTGATAATCGCGCCTTCGCTTCACCCGCGCCGCAACGAGCACCCTTGCGACGCCTCTTTCACGGAGCTTCTTTTTCATGCATCACTCGTTCAACACCCTCCGCTGAACACGGTTCCTCGCCCCGGCTGAACCGTGTCGCTCACACGCCGTTCAGCCAAGGCTGCTGCGCTGCCCCACCCGTTTGGTCGAGGGCGCGCCGCACGAAAGCCCTGGCCTCCCTAGTACATTGACACGTAATTAACGAAACGTTAATACACTCCATCTATCGTCACTCAATAGATGGAGATGTTCTCATGCGTCAGACGGAACTGCACTTGAGCGAGGGAGACCGGGCGGTTGTTGAGGAGATACGCAGCAAGGGACTGAGACACTCCCGAGAAGTCAATCGAGCACACGTCCTGTCGTGCCTGGATCGCGGGATTCCAGAGGCTCAGATCCTGGCAGTTCTGGGAATCGGGCGTACATCGCTGTGGCGAACGCGATCGGCGTATCTGCAAGGCGGCGTGGAACTCGCTGTTTTCGATGTCGCGCGCTCCGGCAGGCCGGCGCAGTACGACACGGATGCCCAGGCGCGAGTGATGGCACTGGCCTGCTCCAGTCCACCTGCAGGCAAGCAGCGGTGGACGATCGTGGAGCTTGAACGCGCTGCGCGCTTGGAGCCAGGTCTGTCCAATGTGAGCCGCGAGACCGTTCGCCGCATGCTTAAAAAAACGATCTCAAGCCCTGGCGGCGGCTGATGTGGTGCATCGGCACTCCCTTGCGACGCGACGAGCCGGTGATCTGCATAGACGAGAAGAGCTTGCAACTGATCGGCCACAGCCGGGCGCCACTTCCGATGAAGCCTGGGGTCGCGGGCAAGCAGGACTATGAATATGTCCGCAACGGCACGACGAACTTGTTCGTGGCTGTCGAACCCAAGGCGGGCCAGCGAGTCGTGTCCGTCACTGAGCGCCGGGGTAAGTTTGACTTCGTCACCTTCATCGACGAGCTGCTGGCCAGCAGGTATGCCAAGGCACGGCGTGTCCATCTGGTGCTGGACAACTTGAACATTCACTTCAGGAAGTCCCTCGATGACGTGCTGGGTCAAAGCGCGGCAGCCAAACTGCTGCGCCGAGTGCAGTTCCACTACACGCCAAAGCACGCGAGTTGGCTCAACATGGCCGAGATCGAGATCGGCATCCTCATTCGTCAGTGCCTTGATCGCCGCGTTCCCAATCCTGGCGCGCTGCAAGTCGAGGTGGATGCCTGGCAGCACGCAAGGAATGCGCTACAGCGCACCATCGACTGGAAGTTCACCCGACAGGATGCCGATCAAAAACTCGGCAACCATTACGTTCCAAAACTTACGTGTTGATGTACTAGCATGGCATGAGGAGGAGGCACTATGGAAAACGATTCACAAGCAGAGACACAACTGCTGCGCCAGGAAATCAATACCCTCAAAAGTACGCTTGCCAGTGTGACGGCCCAAGTGCAGGCGCTCAATATGCTGGCGCAGGCGCTGGTGATATTGCACCCGGAACCGACCGCTTTGCTCATGGTGTTTGAACACGCCATTCCTGAAGCGAACGTGCTGGCCATGCCGCGCGATCTTTCAGACGAAGACCTGTCTGCCATCACTTATGAAAGGGAGTGGATTTTGAGGCTGCTTCGCACCAGAGGGTGATTTTCCGGGATTCGAGGTGAGCCCCGATGGAAGGCGCATGGCCTGAGGGCGCCACTGCGAGCGCGAGCGTGGAGATAATTCATCGGAGGAACTTGCCAGCAAGGGCTTCATATTCCAAGCCAGAAAGACAAAAGGGGTCAGGTCAAACGACCTAACCCCTTGAATCAATGGTCGGAGCGGCGGGATTCGAACTCGCGACCCTCTGCTCCCAAAGCAGATGCGCTACCAGGCTGCGCTACGCTCCGACAACCAGAATTCTAACCTCGCATCAGCACCATATTTGGAAGATTCGAGGAAATTTCTGGTTTTTTCTCAACTCAACGCGACGATGGGCCCGGGCCACGACCTGGGAGGTGGCGGAAGGTGATGCGGCCCTTGGACAGGTCGTAGGGAGACATCTCCAGGGACACCTTGTCGCCCGCCAGAATGCGGATGTGATGCTTGCGCATCTTGCCGCCGGTGTAGGCAATCAATTGATGGCCGTTATCCAGCGTGACGCGAAACCGCGAGTCGGGGAGGACTTCCGTCACGGAGCCCTGCATTTCAATCAGTTCTTCTTTGGCCATGATTTCAAGTCAATCTTCAAACAGTAATAGGAGGAGTCGGGCCTGCGCGAAACTGCAACCAGAACGTCGGCCCACCTCGCAAGAGATTCAGGCTCGATGCACAGCAAGCGGGGGAATTCACTGCGCCCCAGGGCGCATCGGTCAGAAAGGCCGGCGGGGCGGCTTTCATACACAGCGAGGCGCTGCGCAAAAACGCACCATTGTAACGTAGTAGGCAATCGTGTGGGATAGTGAGACTTCCGCACGCCGATCAGCCCGTGCGATTCAGAGCGGCGCCCCTGCCAAAGGCAGGCGGCTCTTTCAATATGACGCCGAATATAGATCCGGCGGCACTAGGGAAATGCAGGGTCTCGTCCCGCGAATGCGGTCGTTAGAATGCCTCGCACCCCAACCGCTCAGGACGTCCACCTTGTCAGACCGCCTTGCCGTACTGCCCCAATATCTTCTTCCCAAAAAGGCGCTGACGGCGTTGGCGGGCCGCCTTGCAAGGGCCCAGGGCGGTCCCCGCACGACGGCGGCCATCGAACGGTTCATCGCCCGCTACAAGGTGGACATGAGCGAGGCCGCCGAGCCCCGCGCTACGGCCTACGCGACCTTCAATGATTTCTTCACGCGCGCACTTCGCGCCGGGGCGCGGCCACTGGCGAATGCGGCGGCCGTGTGTCCGGTGGACGGAGCGATCAGCCAGTTCGGCCCTATCGAAAAGGACCAGATCTTTCAGGCCAAGGGCCACCGCTACTCGACCACGGCGCTGGTCGGTGGCGATGCCGCGCTGGCGGAGCAGTTCGATCACGGCAGTTTCGCCACCATCTATCTGAGCCCACGGGATTACCACCGCATTCACATGCCCTGCGATGGCACGCTGCTGCGAATGGTGCATGTCCCGGGCGACCTGTTTTCGGTGAATCCGGTCACGGCGCGGGGCGTGCCGGGGCTTTTCGCACGCAACGAGCGGGTGGTCTGCGTGTTCGACACGCCTTTGGGACAGATGGCGCTGGTGCTGGTGGGTGCGACCATCGTGGGCAGCATGGCCACGGTATGGCATGGCCAGGTGAATCCCCCGCGCAGCGGTGAATTGCGGCAGTGGGACTACGCCGACCGAAAGATCACTTTGCGCCAGGGTGAAGAGATGGGCCGTTTCCTGCTGGGCTCGACGGTGGTGCTTCTGTTCCAGCGCGATGCAGTTCAGTTTTCGGAGCACTGGGCCCCTGCCCGGCCTGTGCGGCTGGGGGAAGCCATGGCAGAGCGGCCCGCCGCCGTTTGAGGCAAAGCGCCCTGCGCAGACAGGGCGCGCAATGCCGAAGAATGCCGCTCAGCGCTGGCGCAAGGTCGTGAAGGCCGAGGGCTGCAAGAAGAGGCGATTCGGAGAGACGGATGCTTCGTGGCCGACCAGATAGATCGCCAGTTCCTGGCGCCGCAGGGCCACATGGCTGACGGTTTCCCACTGGTCACCCAGCCGGACGGACGTGCCGGGCCGAAACAGCGGCATGTGAAAGACTTCTTCCCATCCAGGCAGGGCTGCGGGCTTTTGCGCGACCGCAGGCGCGAGGGTGGGGGCGATTTCCATGCCGCATGCTACTCCGCGCCGGCCGTTTGCGGGGAAATGATTGCGCTGCGGCGTCACGGCGCTGTCACGGCGCGTCCCTAGAGTGCAGCCGCAGCAGGCCGGCAAGGCCTGCGTGCCTCCGCTCCGCATCCCCAACCTGCCTGCCATCCATGACGCTGCCTTTGCCCCGACGCACCCTGATCCTGGCGCTTGCCGCCGCATTCACGCTCTCTGCCTGCGGTGGTGGCGGCTCCGACGCACCAGCGCCCGAGGCGCCCCGTGGCCTGGGCTTTGCCGAGTCCGCACCGGTCCCGAATGAAATCACGACGCCGCCGTTCGTCGATTTCGCGTTCACCAACCAGCGCGGCGATGCGCGATACGCCACGCTGGCCACCAACGCCGGCGTGCGGGTGCTCTCGGGGTTCCTGGACATCTGGAAGCCCAGCACGCTGGTGGTGGACGCCGGCGTGACGGCCGATGCCAATGGCGCTTTCCCGGCGATCAAGCCCTCGGCCTGGACCGGCATTCCCGGTGACGCGACCGATGGCACGGTGCTGAACACTGCGGTGCACACCCGCAACATCCAGTACGTGGTGGACGCGACAACCCGCCGCACCGCCGCGCAGGAACTGCTGGCCTACCAGGACGACCGGCGCGGCAAGGCCTACAGCGTGACCGATGGCCTGGGCCCGCTGGCCGACGCCTGGCGCACGGCGGCGCAGCAAAAGACCAGCATTGCCGGCATTCCGGCGGATGCGACCACCGTGCTCTACAACGACACGGGCAACAACGCGGGCGTGGGCGGCAGTGCCAACCCCAGCTTCGGCACGGTGGTGGATTTCATCGGCGGCATCGGCGACAACGGCTCGACCGAGCCGGCCAAGCGGTTCTACAAGTACGCCCGCCCCTGGCGCTGGAGCGCCAGCGTGCAGATCGTGCCCGCCCTGGTGCCGGCCAGGAGCACCGCCCCCGCCACCGACGGCGGCTTCACCAGCGGCCACACGGCCGAGGGCGTTCGCGATGCCATCGCCATGGCCTACGTGGTGCCCGAACGCTTCCAGGAGATGCTGGCACGCGGGCTGGAGTTGGGCGAAAGCCGCATCCTGGCGGGCATGCACTCGCCGCTGGACGTGATCAGCGGCCGGGTGCACGGCCAGGCCGTGGCGGCGGCGAGCATCGCGACCGGTGCCAACGCCCCGCGCAAGGCCGCTGCCGTGGCGCAGGCGCGCAGCACGCTGATGGCCGCCGTGGGCGCCAAGACCCCGGAAGAATTCGTGCGGATCGCGCATTCCCAGGCTGTCGGGACCGACCGCTTCGCCGACCACGCCGCCAACCAGGCCGAGTACCTGCGCCGCATGACGTTCGGCTTCACGCCCATCGGCGACACGACCCGCCCCGCCGTGGTGCCGAAGGGCGCCGAGGTATTGCTGGAAACGCGCTTTCCTTACCTGGATGCCGCTCAGCGCCGCGTGGTGCTCAAGACCACCGCCATCGCTTCCGGCTACCCGGTGCTCGACGATGCCGAGGGCTGGGGCCGGCTGAACCTGTTCGCGGCGGGCGACGGCTACGGCCAGTTCAATGGCGATGTGTCGGTGACCATGGATGCGGCCCAAGGCGGCTTCAGCGCCATGGACACCTGGCGCAACCCCATCGCCGGGGCCGGCAAGCTCACCAAGCGCGGCAGCGGCACGCTGGCGCTGGGCGGCGCGAACCGCTACACGGGCGGCACGGAAGTGGTCGCTGGCGCGGTGCAGGCCGACAGCGCTGCGGCGCTGGGCCAGGGAGATGTGTACCTGAGCGGCGGCACGCTGATCAGCAATGCCCCGGCGGAACTCGCCATCGGCGGGGCCTTCACGCTGGGAAGCTCCAGCGTGCTGGCACTGCGCCTGGGAACCAGCGGCGCCGGGCAGTTGCAGGCCGGCGGCCCGGTCACGCTGGCAGGCTCGCTGCGCATCGCCTTCCGTACGGGCTTCACGCCGGCGATCGGCTCCACGATCACCCTGGTGCGCGGCGCTCCGGTGCGCGGCACGTTCAGCAGCATCACGGTCAACGGCTTCAAGGTGACGCCGATCTACCAGGACAGCTCCGTGCAGCTCCGGATCGACGCCGCAGTCTGAGCGGCTGTTCGCCCACGCGCAGCAGGGGCGCCTGCGCCGTCCCCGCTATGGCCGGGCGTGTGCGTGGGCGAAGTCCAGCACCGCTTCCAGCATGCGGCGCAGCACGGGCTGCACGCCCGCCGCCACTTCGGGCAGGTAGTCGAACGGCAGGGCTTCCTGCATGTAGCTGCACTGCGTCATCTCCAGCTGCACCGCATGCACGTTGCGCGCCGGATCGCCGTAGTGCCGCGTGATGTGGCCGCCCTTGAAGCGGCCATTGAGCACGGCGGTGTGGGCCGGGTCGGCTTCGCCGATGGTCAGCAGCTTGCCGGCCAGCGCGGTATCGCAACTGGCGCCGTTGGCGGTGCCCAGGTTCAGGTCCGGCAGCTTGCCGTCGAAGAACCTCGGCAGCACCGAGCGGATGGAATGCGCATCCCACAGCATGGCAACGCCGTGCGCGGCGCGAAGGCGCTCCAGTTCGGCGGCCAGCTGGGCGTGGTACGGCGCCCAGACGGCCTCACGGCGCGCGGCGATCTCCGCTGCGCCCGGCGCATCGCCGGCCCGGGCGTAGATGGGCGTGTCGTCGAAGGTATCGACCGGGCACAGGCCCGTCACGCTCTGGCCAGGGTATAGGCTGGCGCCATCCGGTGGGCGGTTCAGGTCGATCACGTAGCGCGAATGCGTGGCCGCGAGGATCGACGCGCCCATGTCTCGGGCGAAGGCGTACAGCTGCTCCAGGTGCCAGTCGGTATCGGGCACATGGCGGGCTTCGTCGGTGAAGCGCGCCGCGAGGTCCGGCGGCACGTGCGTGCCCACGTGGGGCATGGAGATGAGCAGCGGCGCCGTGCCCTGGTGAAAGGTGAACGGCGGTGTCGAAGAAAGCGTGTCTGTCATGGCGTGCGGGGTGGTCATGCGGTGCGAAGAAAAAATTCGGCCGGGATCGGACAGGCCTGATGCGGATGGCTACCGGCCTGCATCGGCGATGGTGGCATTGCGTGCGGCCACGAAGGCAGCAGCGGCGCGCTCGTGCAGGGCGTGGCGGCCCGCGACGACGCGGGGCGTGCCGGCCGTCCACAGGCTGTGCAGGGCCGAAGTGCGGTGGCTGCCGAACACGTGCGCGCCCAGCATGCTGTCGGGTGGCAGCCCCTGCAGCGCAAGGTGCGCCGCATCCAGCGCCACCAGATCGGCACGCTCGCCCACCGCGATGCCGGCCTGCCGGCCATCGGCCCAGCGGCCGCTGGCCTGTGCCCCGCCCTGCACGGCCTGCAGGGTCATGGCGGTCGCGACCTCAGGGTGGGCGCGGCTGGCCAGGACGTTGCGCTGGCGCAGCGCCAGCCGCTGGCCGTATTCGAGCAGCATCAGCTCTTCGGCCGCGTTCACGCAGGCATGGCTGTCGGAACCCACGCCCCAGCGGCCGCCGTCCGCGAGCCAGCGCGGCAGCTCGAACAGGCCGTCGCCCAGGTTGGCCTCGGTGGTCGGGCACAGGCCGGCCACGGCGCCGCTGCGCGCCGCGCCCGCATATTCGTCCGGCGTCATGTGCGTGGCATGCACCAGGCACCAGCGCGCATCGACCGGCGCATGGCCCAGCAGCCACTGCACCGGGCGCTGGCCGCTCCAGGCGATGCAGTCGTCCACCTCCTGCGTCTGCTCGGCGATGTGGATATGCACCGGCGCCTGCGGCACGAGCGCGGTGAGGCCCTCCACCGCCACGCGCAGGCTGTCCGGCGGCACGGCGCGCAGCGAGTGCGGCGCCATGCCCAGCACGCCGCCCTGGGCGAGCACGGCGGGTGCGAGCCGCTCCAGCAGGGAAAGCATGCTGTCGGTGCTGCGGATGAAGCGGCGCTGGTCTTCGCGCGGGGGCCGTGCGCCGAAGCCGCTGGTCTGGTACAGCACGGGCAGCAGGGTGATGCCGATGCCCGCCGTCTGCGCGGCGCGCAACAGCGCCATCGACATGGCGGCGTCGTCGGCATAGGGCTGACCCGAGGCGTCGTGGTGCAGGTAGTGGAACTCGCACACCGATGTGTAGCCGGCCTCCAGCATCTCCACGTAAAGCCAGGTGGCGATGGCTTCCAGGTGCTCGGGCGTGGTGCGCGCGGCGAAGCGGTACATCAGGTTGCGCCAGCTCCAGAAGCTGTCCTGGCTGCCGTCGGGCTGCGGCGCGCGGTATTCGGTCAGGCCGGCAAAAGCGCGCTGGAAGGCGTGCGAGTGCAGGTTGGGCATGCCGGGAATGACCGGCCCCGGTGCCTGTGGCGCCGCGCCCGGCGCACTGCCCGGTGCCACCGCGGCGAGGCGGCCCGATGCGTCCCACTGCAGGAGCACGTCGCGCGCCCAGCCGCCGGGCAGCAACGCGTGCGGTGCGAACAGCGATCCGGCCGGCGATGCGGGCGCGGACCGGGACAGCCCGTGAGGGGACGAGAAAGAAGAAGCGAAGGAAGATGACGAGGAAGCGGGGGAAGCGGAGGAAGAAGCGTTGACGTCGCGCATCGGCTAAACCCCTTGGCTGGACGGAAACGCGCCCTTGGCGATGCGCCCCTGCCGCACGATGGTGCGCGCGGGTTTGTGGCCGAACCAGTACGCCAGCTCCGCCGCCTCGGCAAATGGCCAGAGCACGAAGTTGGCAGGCCGCCCCGCGGCGATGAGGCCGTGCGAATCCTGCAGCCCCAGCGCGCGCGCGGCGTGCGTGGTGATGCCGGCCAGCGCCTCGGGCACGGTCAGGCGGAACAGCGTGCACGCCATGTTGGCCATGAGCAGCAGGCTCAAGGCGGGCGACGTGCCAGGGTTGTGATCGGTCGAGACGGCCATGGGCACGCCGGCCTCGCGCAACTGTGCGATGGGCGGCAGGTGGGTATCGCGCAGCGTGTAGTAGGCGCCCGGCAGCAGCACGGCCACGGTGCCGGCCGCCTTCATGGCGGCGATGCCGTCGGCGGACAGGTGCTCGATGTGGTCGCACGACAGCGCGCCGTAGCGCGCGGCCAGCGCCGCGCCGCCCATGTCGGACAGCTGCTCGGCATGCAGCTTGACGGGCAGCCCCAGCCGCTGCGCCGCCTGGAACACCTGCTCGGTTTCGGCGAGCGTGAACGCGATGCGCTCGCAGAACACGTCCACCGCATCGACCAGCCCTTCGGCCGCCAGCGCAGGCAGCATCGCCTGGCAGACATGGTCGATGTAGTCCTGGCTGCGGCCGGCGTATTCGGGCGGCAGCGCGTGCGCCCCGAGGAACGTGGTGCGCACCGTGGTGCCCGTGGCCTCGCCCAGACGCCGCGCAGCTCGCAGTTGCTTGCGCTCGTGCTCGGTGGACAGGCCGTAGCCGGATTTGATCTCGATCGCGCACACGCCTTCGTCGAGCAATGCCGACAGGCGCGGCAGGGCCAGGTCGAACAATGCGTCTTCGCTGGCGTCGCGCGTGGCCCGCACCGACGAGACGATGCCGCCGCCTGCCCGGGCCACTTCTTCGTACGTGGCGCCGGCCAGCCGCATGGCGAATTCGTTGGCGCGCTGGCCGCCGTAGACCAGGTGGGTGTGGCAGTCCACCAGCCCGGGCGTGGCCAGGGCGCCGCGCGCGGCATGCCGAGGCAAGGCGGCGTAGGCGGCGGGCACGGCGGCCTCGGGGCCGACCCAGCGGATGGCGCCCTGCTCCACCACCAACGCGGCCGGCACACCGTCAGCCACGGGCACGTCAGGCACCGCCAGGCCCGGCGCCAGATGCAGGCCGTGCCAGACGCCATCGGCGCTGGGGGCTTTGGAAAACTCGTCGAATGGCACCGTCATGTCATTTCCCTTGTTTGCTATGAAAGGCATAGCTGCCTCCCCTAGTGATTATTGCGCTGGAGGCCTTTTTGACCCAGACCCACACACCGGATCGAACCCGGACCGGCGCCGTGACGCCAGCGATATCCTTCAAGCAATTGCTATTATTTCAATAGCAATACCCCCTAGTTTTTATTGCGCCAGAGGCCGATTGGGCTGAAACCCCGGCACCAGCGCCACCCAGGCGATGGCCGGCGTGTCGGCACTGCTGGCCAGCGGCTGCAGCGCGGCGTGGGCGCTCGGTGGGGCGGCGGTGCTCCACCACAGCCCCTCCCCCGCCTCCATCGTTTCGCCGCCCCATTGCCAACGGCCGGACAGCACCATGCACAGGCCGGCCGGCGTGCTTCCTGGCACGCAGGCGTTTTGCAGCACCTGCACGGCACCTTGCCAACGGCCGTGGCGCAGCATGAGATTGAAGTCGGTCGATGCGCCGCCCAGCGGAATGCAGTCGATGGCCGCCACGACGACCATGCGGATCAGCGCGGCCTCCTGGCCCTGCGCCCGCACGTTGGGCGCCATCAGCGTGATGGCGCCGGCGGCCTGGCGGGACGCACCGAACAGCGGCACGCTGCAGCCCCAGACGCCCGGGTCCACCTCGCTCTCGCTGGTCGCAAAACCCGCCTGGCGGATCGCTTCCAATTCCTGGTGCGCGGCTTCGCGCTCGGGCGTGCCTGCGCCCCACTGGCCGGTCAGCACCGCATCGCGTGCCGTGGTGGGCAGATGGGCGAGCACGCATTTGGCCGAGGCGCCTGCGCGCAGCGGCACGCTGCGGCCTTTCTCGAACGAGCAGCGCAGCGAATGGTGGCTCTCAACCATGTCCAGGCAGATGGCCTGGTCGTTCACCGCGACGATCAGGCCGACGCTCTCTTGCGATTGCTGCGACAGCTCCACCATGCCGGGGCGGGCCTGTCGCACCAGATGGGATGCGAGGTCAAACCCCAAAGCGAGCTGCAGGCTCAGCGGGCCGGGCGCATAGCCGCCGTCGCTTTCCAGCACGAAGCCCCAGCGCTTGAGCCGCGCGAGCTGCCGGTACAGCGTGCTGCGCGCCATGCCGGTGTGTTCCATGAGTTCGGCGGCCGACATGGCCCTGCCCTGCTGCGCCAGCACGGCGAGCACATGGAGCACGCGGTCGGACGTGGCAACGGTGCCGGGCAATGCACTTTGGGTCATGCGTTCAGTATCGAAGGAAGGGCCCCCGCTGGACACACCCCATTCCCGGCCATTGGGAATGGGGTTCCCCTTTTTTCTCGCACCGTGGCGAAATTCCGTTTTCCGGCGCCCTCGCCTGCGCCTCAGCGCACCATGGGAAGGTTCAGGCCCTGCCGGCGCGCAGTGGTCACCGCGATGTCGTAGCCGGCATCGGCATGGCGCATCACGCCCGAGGCCGGGTCGTTCCACAGCACGCGGCCCAGGCGCGCGGCCGCTTGCGGCGTGCCATCGGCCACGATGACCACGCCGGCATGCTGCGAGTAGCCCATGCCCACGCCGCCGCCGTGGTGCAGGCTCACCCACGTGGCGCCGCCGGCGGTGTTGAGCAGCGCGTTCAGCAGGGGCCAGTCGCTCACCGCATCGGTGCCGTCCTTCATGGCCTCGGTCTCTCGGTTGGGGCTGGCGACCGAGCCGGTGTCCAGGTGGTCGCGGCCGATGACGATGGGCGCCTTCAGCTCGCCGCTCTTGACCATCTCGTTGAAGGCCAGGGCCGCCTTGTGGCGCTCGCCCAGGCCCAGCCAGCAGATGCGCGCGGGCAGGCCCTGGAAGGCGATGCGCTCGCGCGCCATGTCCAGCCAGCGGTGCGTGTGGTGGTTGTCGGGGAACAGCTCCTTGATCTTGGCGTCGGTCTTGTAGATGTCTTCCGGGTCGCCGGACAACGCCACCCAGCGGAACGGGCCCTTGCCCTCGCAGAACAGCGGGCGGATGTAGGCCGGCACGAAGCCGGGGAAGTCGAAGGCGTTCTTCACCCCCTCGTCGAACGCCACCTGGCGGATGTTGTTGCCGTAGTCCACCGTGGGAATGCCCATGGCCTGGAAGTCCAGCATGGCCTGCACATGCACCGCGCACGACCGGGCGGCGGCCTGGGTCAACGCAGCGTGCTGTGCGGGGTCTTTCATCGCGGCCTGCCACTGCGGCACCGTCCAGCCGGCGGGCAGGTAGCCATGGATCAGGTCGTGGGCGGAGGTCTGGTCGGTCACCAGGTCGGGCTTGCAACCGCCGGTCTTCGCGCGCTTCACCAGCTCCGGCAGCACCTCGGCGGCATTGCCCAGCAGCGCGATCGACACGGCCTCCCTGGCGTTGCAATGCTGCTGGACCAATTCCAGCGCGTGGTCGATGTCGCGCGCCTGCTTGTCCACATAGCGGGTGCGAAGGCGAAAGTCGATGCTGCTTTGCTGGCACTCGATGTTGAGCGAGACGGCGCCGGCCAGGGTGGCGGCCAGCGGCTGCGCGCCGCCCATGCCACCCAGGCCCGCCGTGAGAATCCATTTGCCCGACAGGTCGTTGGCGTAGTGCTGGCGGCCGGCCTCGACGAAGGTCTCGAACGTGCCCTGCACGATGCCCTGGCTGCCGATGTAGATCCAGCTGCCGGCCGTCATCTGGCCGTACATGAAGAGGCCCTTGCGGTCCAGTTCGTTGAAATGCTCCCAGGTGCCCCATTTGGGCACGAGGTTGGAATTGGCCAGCAGCACGCGCGGCGCGTTCTCGTGCGTCTTGAACACGCCCACCGGCTTGCCGGACTGGATGAGCAGGGTTTCGTCGGCCTCCAGCACCTTGAGCGACGACAGGATCTGGTCGTAGCAGGCCCAGTCGCGCGCGGCGCGGCCGATGCCGCCGTACACCACCAGGTCTTGCGGGCGCTCGGCCACCTCGGCATCCAGGTTGTTCTGGATCATGCGGTAGGCCGCTTCGGCCAGCCAGTTCTTGCAGTTCAGCTGGCTGCCGCGCGGGGCGCGGATCACGCGCGTGGGGTCGTGGCGCGGGTCCGCGAGCGGGGCGGCGCCCTGCGATGCCGGTGCGGTGGCTGCGTCGGCAGTGGTTGCGTCGGCAGTGGCAGCTGCGGCGGTGGAGAGGATGGCGTCGTTGGCGTTCATGGCAAAGGCTCCTTCACGAAATCTGGGAGAGAAAACTGGGCAGGCAGGCGGTCACGGGGGCGGGCCAGGCGGACTCCTGGGCCCATTCGCGCATGGCTTCGATGTCGGTCGCGAGAAAACGGTCTCGCTCCAGGAAGGCCACGCGGGCACGCACCGCGGCGATCTGCGCTTCGATGAGCGGCGAGCTTTTCAGCCACGCGGCGGGCGCGGGCACGCGGTCGAAGTCGATGCCCTGCGTGGCGGCCATGGCCTCGATGCCGACGACCACTGCGGTGTTGCGCACCATGTCGGTCAGCCGCCGCGCAGCGTAGGTGGCCATGGAGACGTGGTCTTCCTGGTTGGCCGAGGTGGGCAGGCTGTCCACGCTGCCCGGGTGGGCCAGGCACTTGTTTTCGGAGGCCAGCGCCGCGGCGGTGACCTGCGCGATCATGAAGCCCGAATTCACGCCGCTGTCGCGGATCAGGAAGGCCGGCAGGCCCGACAGGCCCGTGTCCAGCAGCAGCGAAAGCCGCCGCTCCGAAATGGCGCCGATCTCGGCCACCGCCAGCGCGATGATGTCGGCCGCAAACGCGACGGGCTCGGCGTGGAAGTTGCCGCCGGAGATCACGTCGCCCGTCTCGGCGAACACCAGAGGGTTGTCAGAGGCGGCATTGGCCTCGATCTGCAGCACGCGGGCGGCATGCTGCAGGTTATCGAGGCACGCGCCCATCACCTGTGGCACGCAGCGGATCGAATACGGGTCCTGCACGCGCCCGCAGTTCGGGTGCGAGGGATCGATCTCGCTGCCCTCCAGCAGCGCGCGCACGGCGGCGGCGACCGCGATCTGCCCAGGCTGGCCGCGCGCTTCGTGAATGCGCGCGTCGAACGGTTTGACGGACCCCTTGATGGCTTCGAGCGACAGCGCGCCGGAGACCAGCCCGGCCGCGAACACGCTCTCGGCGCCGAAGAGCCCTGCCAGCGCCAGCGCGGTGGACACCTGCGTGCCGTTCAGCAGCGCGAGCCCCTCCTTGGGGCCCAGCACGAAAGGCTCGCAGCCGATGGCGGCCATGGCCTCGCGGCCCGGCACCGTGCGGCCCCGTACCTTGGCCTGCCCCTCGCCGATCAGCACGCAGGCCAGGTGGGCCAGCGGCGCCAGGTCGCCCGAGGCGCCGACCGAGCCCTTGGCCGGAATCACGGGCAGCACGTCGGCATTGGCCAGGGCCAGCAGCGCATCGACGATTTCGGGCCGCACGCCGGAGTGGCCGCGTGCCAGGCTCACCGCCTTGGTGGCCAGCACCATGCGCACCACCGCATCGGGCAGCGGATCGCCCGTGCCCACGCTGTGCGACAGCACCAGGTTGCGCTGCAGCTCGGCCAGCCGGCCGTGGGCGATCTTCGTGCTCGCGAGCTTGCCGAAACCGGTGTTGATGCCATAGACCACCTGGTCTTCATCGACGATGCGCTGCACCGTGGCCTGCGAGGCCTGCATGCCGGCCAGCGCCGACGGGTCCAGCGACAGGCGAACGCCGCCAGCGCTCAAGGCGCGCAGCTCGGCCAGCGTGACGCGGCCGGGGCGCAGCACCAGGGTTTCAAGAGAAGAAACCGACGTTGGGGTCATAAAGGTCATCCTGTATATACAAGTGGGTGTGAGCGAAAAAACGGTGGCGCGGGCCTAGCCGAACACGGGGTTGCCGTCGGCCCGGAAGCGGCTGCCCAGCCGGTAGCGCGAAGCGGGGTGCAGGCAGCGCACCATGGTCACCGGCACGCCGCGGCTCCAGGTGCGGCGGGTGAGCAGCAGGCACGGCTGCGCGGGCTCCATGCCCAGCAGTTGCGCCTGTTCCAGCGTGGGCAGCACGGCATCGACCACATGCTCGACCTGGTCGAACGGGACGTTGCGCACGAGAAACTCAGAGGGCTGCAGCCGCGTGAAGTCCTGCTGCGCGAAGGTGGGCACGACGCGCGGGTTCACGTAGCGGTCTTCCAGCTGCACCGCCACGCCGTCTTCGCGGTGCACGCACACCGCATGGAACACCGACTCGCCCGTGCGCAGATCCAGCGCCGCAGCCACCTCCATCGAGGCCGACACGCGCTCCACCGTGAGCACGTCGCAGCGGTAGTCGTGGCCGCGCTGGCGGATCTCGCTGGCCAGGTTGGCGATCTGCAGCAAGGTGGACTGCGGCTTGTCCTCGGCCACGAAACTGCCCACGCCCGCCACCCGCACGATGCGGCCCTGCTCGGACAGTTCGCGCAGCGCGCGGTTGACCGTCATGCGCGACATGCCGAACTGCATCACCAGCTCGCTCTCGGACGGCAGCCGGTCGCCCGCGCGCCAGGAGCCGTCCTGGATCTTGCGGGCGATGAAGTCCTTGACCTGCTGATACAGCGCGAGCGCCGGCTCAGAGGGCGGGGCCACGGAGGCCGCCGCCACGGCGTCGGCCTCGGCGCGGGGAACGGCGGCGTTCATGGGGTCGGCAGTCCTTGCGCGGCTCAATGCAGGTCCGCGGCCATGGACTCGGCGCGGATCTCCTCGGTCAGCCGCGCTTTCAGGTCCATGAACTCGGGCGTGGTCTTGAGGGTGTAGTGGCGCGGGTGCGGCAGGTCCACCGCCAGCTCGGTCTTGATGCGGCCCGGCCGGGCGCTGAAGACCGCCACGCGGTTGGCCATGAAGATCGCCTCGTCGATGTCGTGCGTGACGAACATCACCGTCTTGCGCTCGGCCTCCCAGATGCCCAGCAGCAGCTCCTGCATGAGCACGCGGGTCTGGTTGTCGAGCGCGCCGAAGGGCTCGTCCATCAGAAGGATCTTCGGGTCGTTGGCCAGCGCGCGGGCAATGGCGGTGCGTTGCTGCATGCCGCCCGACAGCTGCTTGGGGTAGTGCTGCTCGAAGCCGCGCAGGCCCACCTTGGCGATGAAATAGTCGGCGCGTTCCTTCTGCTGCGCCTCGGGCATGCCGCGCTCGCGCAGGCCGAAACGGATGTTCTGCGCGATGGTCAGCCAGGGAAACAGCGTGTAGCTCTGAAAGACCATGCCGCGGTCGGCGCCCGGCCCGTCGATGCGCTGGCCGTCCAGCAGCACCTCGCCCGTCGTGGGAAAGTCCAGCCCCGCCACGATGCGCAGCAGCGTGGACTTGCCGCAGCCGGACGGCCCGAGGATGGTGACGAAGTCGTTCTCGCGCACTTCGAAATCCACCGGCAGCAGCGCCTGCGTGGCCTGGCCGCGCGTGCCGGCGAAGGTGCGCGATACGCCGCGCACCGAAAGCATGGGTGCCGTCATAGCGTGCTCCAGGCGAAGAGGCGGCGGTTGACCGCCTTGAAAGCGAAGTCGGACACCAGGCCGATGACGCCGATCACGATGATGCCGAAGATGATCTGCCCGGTGTTCAGCAGCGCCTGGCTGTCGGTGATCATGTGGCCGATGCCGGAGGACGAGCCGATCAGCTCGGCCACGATCACGTAGGTCCAGGCCCAGCCCAGCACCAGCCGCAGCGTTTCGGCGATGCCCGGCGCCGCGCCCGGGATGAGCACGCGGCGCACGATGCCCGTGTTGCCCGCGCCCAGCGTGTAGGCGGCTTCGACCAGGTCGCGGCGCGCGCTGCCCACGGTCACGGCCACCATGAGCGTGATCTGGAACACCGAGCCGATGAAGATGACGAGCAGCTTTTGCGCCTCGCCGATGCCCGCCCACAGGATGAGCAGCGGGATGAAGGCCGACGCCGGCAGGTAGCGGCAGAACGACACGAAAGGCTCGAAGAACGCCTCCACCGGCTTCCAAGCCCCCATCGCGATGCCCAGCGGCACGGCGACCACGGCCGCCAGCACGAAGCCGCCCAGCACCCGCCACACGGTCATGCCGATGTCCTTGTGAAAGCCGTACTCGGTGAACAGCAGACCGCCTTCCTTGAGCATGGTGATCGGGCTGGCGAGGAAAGTGGGCGACACGAAGCCCCCCAGCGTGAAGAACGACCACACCGCGATGAACACGGCGAAGAACGACAGGCCCAGCACCCAGCGGGCGCGCGGGCTGACGGGTTCGAGGGGCGCCATGGAGCGGCGCCCCCCGGCCGTGCGCGCCACCCGCGTCGCGGCGGGGGCAGCACCGCCTCCCCCCGCAGACACGGTGGACGGGCTGGGGACGGCGGACGTTGCGGACATGTTGGCAGGCTCCCGTGCCATCACTGGATGAAGCGCGCGTCGAAGGTGGCTTCGAGCTTTTCAGGCGCCTTGCGGATCACGCCGGCCTCCAGCAGGATCGGCACCGACTCCTTCATGAACTGCATCAGCTCGCCCGCGAAGAACTTCTGATTGGCCGCCTTGTCCTGCCAGCGCAGGTAGGCCGACGACTTGGAGAACTGCTCGCCGCTTTGCTTGACGGCCGAGCCCATGATCTCGTTGGCCTTGGCCGGGTCGGCCTTGATCATCTCGAGCGCGTCGAAATAGGCGTTGGCCAGCCCCTGCGCAGCCTTGGCGTTGGCCTTGAGCCAGGTGGGCGAGCAGCCCACGGTGTCCATCACCATGGGGTAGTCGATGGTGGTGGCGAGGATCTTGCCGGCCTGCGGGTTGGCGCGCACGGTGGACAGATACGGCTCGTAGGTCATGGCAGCATCGTTCTGGCCGGAGACGAACGCCTGCGCGGCGGGCTGCGGCTCCAGCGAGACGGTCTTCACGTCCTTGAGCGTCATGCCGTTCTTGTTCAGCATCCAGGCCAGGCCGAAGTACGGCGCGGTGCCTGGAGCGCTCACGCCGATGGTCTTGCCTTTCAGGTCGGCGAAGCCCTTCACGTCGTTGCGCACGGCCAGCCCGTCGGCGCCGTAGGACTTGTCCATCTGGAAGATCTGCACGATCGGCACGCCGTTGGCGTTCCAGGCCACATGCGTCTCCACGGTGGTGGCGGCGCACTGGATGGCCTCGGAGGCCAGGGCCAGGTGGCGATCCTTTTGCGGAATCATCTTGAGCTCGACATCGAGCCCGTGCTTCTTGAAAAGGCCCGCCTTGTCGGCCAGCGTGAGGGGTGCAAAACCCGTCCAGCCGGACATGCCCAGCGCGATCTTCACGTCCTGCGCCTGGGCCGGGCCCGCGAGCCCCGCCATCACACCGACGCCCGCGACGGCCAGCGACACCATTTTCACAACCGATCGGCCCATCATCTGCTCCTCACAAGAAAAGATCGAGTCGCGCACCCGCCAGGGGCACGCACCGTGCTGCTCCGACGCCCGGATGATGGCGGTGCGACAGGCCTGTCTATACAGGGTTAGTACGCAGAAGCCCGATATTCGGACCCGCAATCCCACCAGGCGGGAAGCCGGAAAATCGGGCGGGGTGTCGCCCTGTATTCCGGTGGGAAACCCGATGCAAGATCGGGGCCTGCGGCCTTCTTCGGAAGCGGGGCGAAAGCAGCCAATCCAGACCTTCGGCCCTTAATTGCTATATTTTTTATAGCAATACACCCATTGAATACTGCGGCGGGCGGCATTTTCGCTTTGAAGCGCTGGACACGGGGCCGCACCGATTCGCTCCATCCCTCGTGCGGGCGGGCACCCATCGGGGGGGGCGGGTCGCCTCCACTCTCCACGGCCCGCGCTGGTGCAACTGGGCACCGCCCTGCCCCACCCCTGTGCAAGCGCACGACACCCTGGTGGAAACCGGTTTCTGGCCGGGTCCGCCCCAACGGCCGCGAAGCCCTGGCCCGTTAGAATTTGCCTTCATTCACAAAGCGCACGGCCATGAAGCAGCAACATCCGGCCCTTCTCTCCCTGCTGGAAACCCAAGAAACCGCCATCCTCGACGAGTGGCTGGCAGAAGCGGGTTCCAACGATTCCAACCACCAACGCGCCACCGTGGCAGAAGCCCGCGAATTGCTGCAGTTGCTGCGCAGCGCGCTGCAGGCCGGCGGCGATGCGCAGGGCGCCAACGGCCCTGCCTGGCAAGACCTGAACCAGGCGCTCGAATCCCTTTCGCGCTCGCGCGCATCCCGTGGCCAGACGGCCGGCGACACCACCGTGTTTCTTCAAGCCATGAAGAAGCCGCTGTTCACGCTGCTGCAGCAGAAGGTGCCGGCAGCCGGAGAACTGGGCCAGGCGCTGTGGTCCGCCACTTCGCTGATCGACCAGCTCGCCCAGCGCACCGCCAACACCTTTCAGCAGGCGCGCGAGGACATCATCCGACGCCAGCAGGAAGAACTGCTGGAGCTGTCCACCCCCGTCGTGAAGCTGTGGGAAGGCGTGCTCGCCGTGCCCATGATCGGCGTGCTCGACAGCAACCGCACGCAGGTCGTGATGGAAACGCTGCTGCAGCGCATCGTGGATACCGAATCGGAACTGGCCATCATCGACATCACCGGCGTGCCCACCGTGGACACGCTGGTGGCGCAGCACCTGCTCAAGACCGTGGCGGCCATCCGCCTCATGGGCGCGGACTGCATCGTGAGCGGCATCCGCCCGCAGATCGCACAGACCATCGTGCACCTGGGCATCGACCTGCAAGGCATCCACACCCGCGCCAACCTGGCGGATGCGCTGTCGCTGGCCCTGCAGAAAACCGGCTGGCGCATCGCGCGCGCCGACTGAGCCGGAGCACCGCCATGGACCGCATTCCCATCCTCCGCATGGGGGAGACCCTGCTCGTGACCATCCAGGTCGATATGCAGGACCAGACCGCCCTGGTGCTTCAGGAGGACCTGGCCGACCGCATCGCCAAGACCGGCGCCACCGGCGTGATGATCGACATCTCGGGGCTGGAGATCGTGGACTCCTTCGTGGGCCGCATGCTCAGCACCATCTCGGGTATCGCACGCATCCTCTCGGCCCACACCGTCGTCGTCGGCATGCAGCCGGCCGTGGCGATCACGCTGGTCGAGCTGGGCCTGTCGCTGGAAGGCGTGCGCACGGCGCTCAACGTGGAACGCGGGATGCTGCTGCTCGGCCGCATCCGCCAGGAGCATGGCCTTGTCCGCTGAACCGGCGGGCACGCTGCCGATCGCCTCGGAGCAGCACATTATCCTGTGCAGGCAGACCGTTCGCGTTCTCTGCACGCAGCTGAAATTTTCGCTGGTGGACCAGACCAAGCTCATCACCGCAGCCAGCGAGTTGTCGCGCAACACGCTCGTGCACGGCGGTGGCGGCCAGATGCGCTGGGAGACGCTGGAGCGCCAGGGCCGCCATGGCCTGCAACTGCATTTCGAAGACACGGGCCCCGGCATACCCGATTTGAAGCTCGCCCTGACCGACGGGTGGACTTCGGGCGGCGGCATGGGCCTGGGCCTGCCGGGCAGCAAGCGGCTGGTGAACGAGTTCGACGTCCACACGGTGCCGGGAGAAGGCACGCGCGTGAGCATCACCAAATGGAAGTAGCAGCGGCCGCCACGGGCAACAGCCCCCGGCTGCTGATGGGATGGACCCATACGGCCTTTCCGATGGGCGATGCGAGCCGCGTGGGCGAGGCGAGGCGCTTTGCTGCGCATGCCAGCGCCGAACTGGGCTGGGACGACACCGACAGCGGTCGCCTGTCCATCGTGGTGACCGAACTGGCGAACAACCTGCACCTGCACGCCCATGAAGGACAGCTGCTGATCGCGGCGGTGCCCGCGCTGGGTCTGGTGGAGGTGATCGCCATCGACCACGGACCGGGCATCAACGACCTTCCGCTGTCGATGCGCGACGGCTATTCGACCGGCGGCACGCAAGGCGCGGGGCTGGGCGCGGTGAAGCGGCTGGCCGACGACTTCGACATCCATTCCTCCGTGCCGCAGGGCACGGCCTGCGTGGCCCGCGTGCGCCAGCGCAAGGAGACGGCCGACGGCCCGGCGGCCGCGCCGCAGAGCTTGCGGGTGGGCGCCATCCGGCTGCCGCTGGCGGGCGAAAGCGTGTGCGGCGATGCATGGGCCATCGCGCTGGACGGGCCGCGCGCCGCCCTTTTCGTGGCCGATGGCCTGGGGCATGGCAGCGAGGCGGCGAAGGCCTCCGGCGCTGCGGCGCAAGTGTTTCTGGACGCTCCGTTCGGGGGCCTGCGCGAGCAGCTGGAGCACATGCACGTCGAGCTGCAGACCACGCGCGGCGCGGCGGTGTGCTGCCTGCGGGTCGATACCGGCGCCGCCACCGTGGTCAGCTCCGGCGTGGGCAACGTGGTGGCGCGGGTGGTGTCGGGCCTGTCGGACCGGTCCATCGTCACGCAGCACGGCACCGTGGGCATGACCATGCGCCGCCCCCAGGAAACCACGACCGACCTGCCCCCCTATGCGCTGCTGATCGTGCACAGCGACGGCGTCGAAACCCGCTGGCAGTCCTCCACCATCCAGCGCCTGCTGGGCAGTGACCCCACGCTGGTCGCGGCCGTGCTGCTGCGCGACCACCACCGCGCCCGGGACGATGCTACCGTGGTCGTGGTTCAGAACACCCAGTGACCGAAAGCCAGAAAACCCCCATGGACCGCACCTCCCCCGTTCCCTCGGAGGCAACGCAGGAATCGATCGAAGACCTGCGGGCCGCACTGGCCGCGAGCCAACAGGAGATCAACGACCTGCGCGCCGAGCTGGAGGACACCAACCACGGTGTGGTCGCGCTGTATTCCGAGCTCGACGAGCAGGCCGAGCAACTGCGTGACGCCACGGCCATGAAGAGCCGTTTTCTGGCCTACATGAGCCACGAGTTCCGCACGCCGATCAACTCCATCCGCAGCATCGCGCGCCTGCTGGCCGACCATGTGGACGGGCCGCTCAACCCGGAGCAGGCCCGCCAGGTGGGCTTCATCCAGAGCATGGCCAGCGAGTTCTCCGACATGGTGGACGACCTGCTCGACCTGGCCAAGATCGAGGCCGGCCGCGTGGACATTTCCCCCGCATGGTTCGAGATGCTGGACCTGTTCCAGGCGCTGCGCGGAATGTTCAAGCCGGTGCTGACCAATCCGGACGTCAACCTGTATTTCGAAGAACCCGACGGGATTCCACCGCTGTACACCGACGACCGCAAGCTCTCGCAGATCCTGCGCAACTTCATCTCCAACGCGCTCAAGTTCACGCCGCGCGGCGAGGTCCGCGTGTCGGTGACGAACCTGGAAGGAGAGCGGGTGTGCTTTGCCGTGGCGGACACGGGGATCGGCATCGCTCCGGAATTCCAGGCGAGCGTGTTCGAAGATTACACGCAGATCGGCTCGTCGCTGCAAAAGCGCCTGCGGGGCACCGGCCTGGGACTGGCCCTGAGCCGGCAGCTGGCCGAACTGCTCGGCGGCACCGTGGCGCTGGAGAGCACGCCGGGCGTGGGCTCGGTGTTTTCGCTGACGCTGCCGCTGCGCCTGCCAGGCAATGAGTCCTCTCCCACCAGCACGCCGCAGGACAGCCAGAAAGAGTAGCGCATGCAAGACGTCAGCGCCATCCATACGACCATCGACCGCACGGCACACACCGTGCTGGTGGTGGACGACAACCCTGTCACCCGCTACTCCACCGTGCGGGTGATTCGCGCTGCGGGCTTTCAGACCGTGGAAGCCGATACCGGCACCGAAGCCATCCGCCTGGCCGCGACCGACGTGTCGGCCGTGGTGCTGGACGTGCACCTTCCCGACATCGACGGATTCGAGGTTTGCCGCGTCATCCGCCAGCAAGACGGCACGGCGCTGCTGCCGGTGATGCACCTGTCCGCGGCCCATGTGCACAGCGAAGACCGCGTGACCGGGCTGAACGCAGGGGCAGACGCCTATTTGACCCACCCGGTGGAGCCGGCGGTGCTCGTGGGCACGCTGCAGGCGCTGATCCGCGCGCGCATGGCCGAAGACGGCCTGCGCCGCAGCGACCGACGCTTTCGGGCCATCTACAGCCAGGCGCTGGCGGGCATCGGACTGATCCAGCCCGACGGCCGGTTCACCGACGTGAACCCCGCCATGACCCGCATGCTGGGCCGCTCGCGGGACGAGCTGCTGGGCCATCCCATCAGCGACTTCGCGCCGCCCGGGTGGCTGGACTTCGTCACCGAGAAAACCGTGGGCGGCGAGCGCGGCGAGCCCTGGCAGGGAGAGTTTCCCCTGCAGCGCGCCGACGGGACCTGGGTGTACCTGGAATGGAGCATTTCCGCCCACGTGGAGCCCGGCTTGCGCATGGCGATGGCGGCCGACATTTCGGAGCGCATGGAGCTGGACTCGCGCCGCCAGGACGTGCTGGAGCGCGAGCAGGCAGCCCGCGCCACGGCGGAGCGGCTGAGCCGCACGAAGGACGACTTCATCGCCGTGCTGTCGCACGAGTTGCGCACACCGCTCAACGCCATTGCGGGGTGGGTGCACATCCTCAAGCGCCGGGGCGGCACGCCCGAATTGCTCAAGGGGCTGGATTCGATCCACCGCAACGTGAAGGCGCAGGCACGCATCATTTCCGACATCCTGGACGTCTCGCGCATCAACAGCGGCAAGCTGCACCTGGAGCGGGAGTGGATCAACCCTGCCGACGTGGTGCGCTCCGCCATAGATGCCCTGCAGGCGTCGATCCGCGAAAAGCACCTCAGCGTCGAGCTGGAAGAACACGACGCCAGCGCCCCGGCCTGGCTGGACCCGACGCGCTTTCAGCAGATCTTCTGGAACCTGCTGACCAATGCCATCAAGTTCTCGCACGACGGCGCGCGCATCGACGTGGTCCTGCGGCGTGAAAAAGGCGTGCTGCACCTTTCGGTGCAGGACTACGGCCGGGGCATCGCGAGCGAATTCATCGACCACCTGTTCGACCGTTTCACGCAAAGCGACTCGCCGGACAACCGGCGCCACGGCGGCCTGGGCCTGGGGCTGTCGATCGTCAAGCAACTGGCCGAACTGCACGGCGGCCGAGCCAAGGCCACGAGCGCCGGGCTGGACCGCGGAACCACCATGCAGGTGACGCTGCCGGTGGACCACAAGGGAGGCGATCTGGCGCTGGCGGCCTCCAGCAGCGACGATGCGCTCATCGATCCGCCCATGCACGACCGGCCCCTGGCGGGCCTGGACATTCTCATCGTCGAAGACCATCCCGATGCGCGCGAAATGCTCACCGTGGTGCTGACCGACGGCGGCGCCCGGCTGCGCGAGGCAGGGGACTACGACGCCGCCATGCTCGCACTGGCCGACCGCTGGCCCGACGTGCTGGTGTGCGACATCGGCCTGCCCGGGCGCGACGGCTACGACCTTGTTCGCACCCTGCGCTCCATGCCGCTGCCCGAGGGCAAGGCCGCGCCGATCGCCGTCGCCCTGACGGCGTTCGCACGCGCGCAGGACGCGCAGCGCGCGCTGGAGGCGGGATTCGACGCCCATCTCGGCAAGCCGCTGCAGCCCCACGCGCTGATGGCCACCATCAACCGACTGACCGATTCGCGCTAGCCCTGTGTCCATGAACTCCATCCCCGCCCCCGCTGCGGCCGGCACCCCGGCCCCTGGCAGCGCGCGTTTTGCCCACATCTTCGTCGGCGACAGCGAAATGGCGCAGCTCATGCGGCGCCACGACTGGGAGGCAACCCCGCTCGGATCGCCGGAGTTCTGGCCGGAAACCCTGAAAGTGGCGCTGCGCATTTTGCTGACGTCCCGCTTCGAGATGTGGCTCGGATGGGGGCCGGACATCGCGTTTTTCTACAACGATGCCTACCGCCCCACCCTGGGCGCCAAGCACCCGAGAGCACTGGGCCGGCCGACTGCGCAGGTGTGGGCCGAAATCTGGGACCAGGTGAAAGACCGCATGCACGCGGTGTACGAGCGTGCCGAGTCCACCTGGGACGACTCGCTGATGCTGCTGCTGGACCGCGCGGGCTATCTCGAAGAGACCTATCACACCTTCTCGTACAGCCCTTTGCATGGTGACAACGGCCAGGTCGGCGGCCTGTTCTGCGCGGTGTCGGAGGACACGGGACGCGTGCTCAGCGAAAGGCGCCTGCGCCTGCTGCGCGAATTGGGCGCAGCGCTCACGGCCGTGAACGGCCGCCAGGAAGTGCTGGACACAGCGTGCGAACTCATGGGCCGGGCCCAGCGCGACCTGCCGTTTTCCATGGTGTACCTGTACGACGCCTCCGGCGCGGCGCACCTCGCCTGCAACGCAGGCATCGAACGGGGCCACCGGCTGGCCCCCGTGGTGCTGGCGCCGCAATCGCAGGGGCCCTGGCACCTAGACCGCCTGCACGCCGGCGAAACGTCTTTCACGGTGCCCCTGGCACTGGCGGACGACGTGCCCACGGGCGACTGGGACACGCAGGCGCGCGCCGCGTTCGTGGTGGCCCTGGCGGCGCAGGGAGGTGCACGGTCGGCCGGCTTCATGGTGTGCGGTGCCAACCCCCATCGGCCGATGCACGACGGGGAGGCGATGGCCTTCGTGCAACTGGTGGCCGGCCAGATCGCCTCGCGGCTGGCGGGTGTCGAGGTGCTGGAGGAAAGCACGGCAGAGCGCGATCGCCTGCGCAGCCTGTTTCAGAAAGCGCCGGGATTCATGTGCGTGCTGCGCGGACCGCAGCACGTGTTCGAGTTCGTCAACGACTCGTATGTGCAGTTGATCGGACACCGCCGCGTCGAGGGCAAGCCCGTTCGCGAGGCCCTGCCCGAGCTGGAAGGCCAGGGGCCGTACGAACTGCTGGACCAGGTCTATCGCACTGGGCAGCCGTACATCGCCCAGGCGCTCAAGGTGCTGATCCAGCAAAAGCCCGACATGCCGCTGGCAGAGCGCTACCTGGACTTCATCTACCAGCCCACGGTCGACGCGCAGGGCGAGGTCAACGGTGTCTTCGCCGAGGGCTACGACGTGACGGAAAAGGTGGTGGCCGAGAAGGAACTGCGTGCGTTGAACCGCCACCTCGAAGCGCGCGTGGCCGAACGCACGCGCGAGGTCGAGGACGCCCTGGAGCGCCTGACCACCGAGTCGCGCGAGCGCGAAGTCGCGCAGGAAGCGCTGCGCCAGTCGCAGAAGATGGAGGCCGTCGGCCAGCTGACGGGGGGCCTCGCGCACGATTTCAACAACCTGCTGGCCACGATCACGGGCAGCCTGGAACTGCTGCACCGCCGCGTCGGGCAGGGTCGCTACGACGACCTGGAGCGCTATTTGAGCGTGGGCCAGGGCGCTGCCAAGCGGGCGGCCTCGCTCACCCATCGCATGCTGGCTTTTTCGCGCCGCCAGACGCTGGACCCCAAACCCACCGACGTGAACCGGCTCGTGAAAGGCATGGAGGAGCTCATCCGCCGCACCATCGGCCCGGAAAACGAACTGGAAGTGGTCGGCGCCGTCGGGTTGTGGACCACGCACGTCGATCCGCACCAACTCGAAAGCGCCCTGCTGAACCTGTGCATCAATTCGCGCGATGCCATGCCGGGTGGCGGCCGCCTCACCATCGAGACCGCCAACAAGTGGATGGACGAGCGCGCATCGCTGGACCGGGACCTGCCACCGGGCCAGTACGTGTCGCTGTGCGTGACCGACACCGGCACCGGCATGTCGCCCGACATCATCCACCGCGTGTTCGAGCCCTTCTTCACCACCAAGCCCATCGGCATGGGTACGGGGCTGGGGCTGTCGATGGTGTATGGCTTCGCGCGGCAATCGGGCGGCCAGGTGCGGGCCTATTCGGAGCCCGGCATGGGCACGACCATGTGCATCTACCTGCCGCGGCACGAAACGCCGGCGCAGGATTCCGACCTGCCTTCGCTGCCCTCGGCCGCCGGCGGCAAGGGGTCGGGCACGGTGCTGGTGGTGGATGACGAACCCAGCGTGCGCTCGCTGGTGGTGGAGGTGCTGCAGGAGATGGGCTACGACACCATCGAAGCGCAGGACGGAGCGTCAGGCCTGCTGGTGCTGCAGTCCAGCACGCACCTGGACCTGCTGATCACCGACGTCGGACTGCCGGGCGGCATGAACGGCCGGCAAATGGCCGACAGCGGCCGCGTGTACCGGCCGGACTTGAAAATCCTGTTCATCACCGGCTATGCCGAGAACGCCGCCGTGGGCAACGGCCACCTGGAGCGTGGCATGCAGGTGCTCACCAAGCCGTTCACGCTGGATGCGCTGGCGCGGCGTGTGCAGGGGATGATCGCCCCGGCTTGAGGTTCGGCCTGCACGCCCCTACCTGACCCCTCTGTCCTTGGCGAGGCCGCTCGAAATGCCGCCGTGTCGGCAATGGCACGAAGCGGCTTCCCTGCTGGCAGCAGGGGCGCGCCGAGCCTCTAGAATCTGCCGGCGGCTCACTCCGCTCCCACCCGATCCCCCTGCCCTCCCTCAGTGTCACAGCGACTTTCCCCTTTGCCAGGCGCCCCGGTGCCGGAAACCGACTGCCTGGCGGCATTGCGCCTTGTCACCAAGGCACCGCATGCCAGGCTAGACGCCGGCTTGCCGCTGGGCCGTGACGAGGCCACGCTGGAGGATTACCGGCACCACACGCTGGCCTTGAGCGCATGGCTCAGGGCGCTTTACCCGCATTTGTCCACGCTGGAGCCGCTGGCGCCCGGCTTTCGCTTTGCCGACCCGGCCCGCCTGGACGCCTTGCATCGGGACACGCAGGATGCCCATGATGCCCATGATGCCCATGATGCCCATTCGCCTCCCGCCCCTGATGGCGCAGGCATCAGCGAATGCACTTGCGCTTTGGTGGAAGAAGCCCTTGCACCCTTCGGGCCAGCGGGCCACGCTGCCGTGTGCTGGGGACTGGCCTACGTCGTCGAAGGCTCGCAATTGGGGGGGCAACTCCTCTTTCGGCGTCTTGCTTCCCGTCTGGCACCGCACCCGTTGCGTTACCTGCAGGGAGCGGGGTCGGCCACGGGGGATCGCTGGAAGCGATTCACCCTGCTGCTGAACGCCAGCGTGAAGAGCGATTTCTGCATCCGCGCAGCCGGTGCGGGCGCCCGTGCCGGCTTCGAGAGCCTGCAGCGGGAATTTCAGGACAACGGGGTTTTCGCATGAGCCAGGTTCCCGAGTCCACCGCGTCCAACCCATCCACCGCCTCCACCACGGCGGGCACGCCCACCACGCTCGAAAACTGCGACCGCGAGCCCATCCATCTGCCCGGCAGCATTCAAAACCACGGCACCCTGATCGCCGTGGACCGCGAGAGCGTAGTCCGCCATGTGGGCGCCAATGTGGAGTCTCTGCTGGACTGCGCGGTATCGGTCGGAGAGACGCTGGAACAAAGCCGGGGCGGGCTCTGCCCGGCGATTGAAGAACTGCTGCGGGACGGCGTGCTGGCCTTGAGGGGTGAACAGGACGTCCCCATGCCGGGCGAGTTGCAAGTGGGCGACCGCCGCTTCGACGTCGTCCTGCATGTGGGCAGCGAAATGCTGATGGCCGAGTTCGAGCTTCGGCACCAGTCCAGCGGCGAACTGGCCGGCTTTGCCGTTCAAGCCCACCGCGCCATGGAGAAGCTGCGCCGCCCGCGCGCCGTTCGCGAGCTGCTGCAATTGGCCACCGAAGAATTGCGGGCCCTGACCGGCTTCGACCGGGTGATGGCCTACCGCTTCCGCCACGACAGCAGCGGCGAGGTGGTGGCCGAGTCGTGCATCGACACGCTTGATCCGTACCTTGGCCGGCGCTATCCCGCCAGCGACATTCCCGCGCAGGCGCGCCGGCTGTACGTGGCCAACACCCTGCGGCTGATCGCCGACGTGCGATCGGCCACCGTGCCGCTGCTGCAGGAAGCCGGCGCCCTGCCGCTGGATCTGAGCGGCAGCATCTTGCGCAGCGTGTCGCCGATCCACATCGAATACCTGTCCAACATGGGTGTGGGCGCATCGATGAGCGTGTCGATCGTCATCAACGAGCAGCTTTGGGGCCTGCTGGCATGCCACCACATGTCGCCCCGCCAAGTGCCCTACAGCGTGCGCATGGCCTGCGACGTGATCGCGCAGGTTCTGTCGGCGAACATCCAGAGCACCTCCACGCGATCGCATGCGGAGCGGCTGCAGCAGGCGGCCGCTGCACGCACGCGCATTCTCGAAGACGTGCTGCACGCCGACGACGAATTCACCGCCCTGACCCAACACGCTCCCCAAATGGCCGCGGTGTTGCGGGCCGACGGGGCACTGGTGGCGCACGGCGCCAAGCTGCAGGTCTTCGGCGAAGTGTCTGAACCGGCGGGCCGCGCCATCGTGCAATGGCTGGCTGCCGAGCCCGCGGCCCAGGCGCAGGAGCGGCTGTTCCATACCCAATCGCTGCCGCTGGACGCGCCGGCGCTGGCAGGGGCGACGTCGCCCTGGTGCGGGGTGCTGGGCATTCCTTTCGACCGGGACCGGCAGGGCTGGCTGGTCTTTCTGCGCAAAGAGCAGATCGAAACCATCCACTGGGGCGGCAAGCCCGAGAAAGAAGTCCGGCCCGGCCCGCTGGGGCCTCGGCTCACTCCGCGCGGTTCGTTCGATCTCTGGAAGGAAACGGTGCGCTCCACCGCGGAACACTGGAGCACGCTGGAACTGGATGTGGCCCGGCAACTGCTGGACGAGCTGGTGCGGGTGCAAAACGCGCGCACCGCCGAAATCAACCGCACGCGCAATCAGCTGATGGCCGTGCTCGGGCATGACCTGCGCGACCCGCTGCACTCGATCAGCATGGCGGCGCGGGTGCTGGAGCAAGGCGGCGCGGACAACGGCCGGGCCGGCCGGATCGGCCAGCGCATCCAGTCGTCGAGCAGCCGCATGCAGCGGCTCGTCAGCCAGGTGATGGACATGTCGCGCTTGCAAAGCGGACTGGGCCTGGACCTGCAGCGGACCGAGGTGGACCTGGTCGCCATGCTGAACGACCTCATCGACGAAGCGCGCACCGCCCACCCTGGCACGGAGATCATGGGCACCATCCCGGCATCGCTGAAGGCGCAGGTCGATGCCGACCGCATCGCGCAGGTGCTGGTCAACCTGATCAGCAATGCCCGCCACCACGGCCAGAGCGGGCAGCCCATCGAGGTGCATGCCAGCGCCACGGAGGAATGGCATGAAATCGCGGTGCGCAATGTGGCCGAACCCATTGCCGACGAGATCGCCAGCAACCTGTTCAGCCCGTTCAAGGCGTCCTCGGGAGGCAACTCCCGCAACCGCTCGGGCATGGGCCTGGGGCTGTACATCGCCCACCAGATCGTTCTGGGCCACGGCGGCACCATCGCCTACGAATACCGATCGCCCCATGTCGTCTTCATCGTGCGGTTTCCGCTGCAGGGCCGGGCACAATAGCCCCAGAAAGCGGCTATTGAATCCCATTGTTCGATGGCCCTCACACGACACCGCGCCGTCGGCGAAGCCTCCCGTATGCCAGCAGACATTCTCATCATTGACGACAACCGCGACGCTGCCGAGCTGCTGAGCGACCTGCTGGACATGCAGGGCTACACCGTTCGCATGGCCCACAGCGGCAGTCAGGCGCTGCAGCTCATGGCGCAGCGGCCTTCATCCCTCCTGCTGGTGGACCAGCAATTGCCCGACATGCTGGGCACGCAACTGGTCCCGCAATTGCGCGCGGCAGCGGGCGGGCGGCCGTGCATCGCCATCGCCATCACCGGGCTGGGCGCCTTGGAGCGCTCACAGCTCGCGGGCTTCGACCACGTGCTGGCCAAACCTCTCGCGTTCGACACGTTCGATGCCCTGATCGCCTCGTGCGCAGCGCAGTTGGGGCAGCGGAACGGATAGCGCTACCTCACGCGGACGTACACCGCATTGCCCTCGAAGCCGCACCGTCAGCAAACGATGGCGCCCGTGGCGATAATGCGTCGCTTCACGGCGGATGTTTTCTGACTGCCGGGCCCCGCTCAGCCCTGGTTTGGCACAGCGGCCGTCCCCTCGCATCGCAATGATCCGCCGCCCCCTCGAAACGGTAGCGCCGACCCACAAGGCCGGCGTTGCCCCGGGTGTCCTGGAGCCTCGTTCAGTGTCTTGTGCCGGACTGGCCGGAACTGTATGGACTCTTACACTCGACGCCGGAAACCCTCCATGCATGAATCTCCCGTCGATCCTTCCGCCGTCTTGCACCTGCTGGGCTACTCGCTGGCCCAAGCCCGTGTCGCGACCCACCGTGCTTTTTTCCAGGCGATTGGCGAGCCCATGCACTTGCGCCCGGTGGAGTTTTCCCTGCTCATGATGCTGATGCCGGGCGATGGCCTGTCCCAACGCCAACTGGCGCAGGCGCTCAGCCTGAGCGCGCCCAACCTCACCCTGGTCGTGAGCAGGTTGCAGGGCCGGGGACTGCTGGTGCGCGAGCGCAATCCGACCGACCGCCGGGCCCAGGCCATACGCCTGACCGAAGAAGGGCTGTCCGTGGCACAGCAGGCCCACGAGGCCTCGATGACCATGGAAGCCAACCTGCGCAGGCAATATTCGGCGGCGGAATGGGCGCTGCTGCTGGAACTGCTGCAGAGGGTGAGCCCCGAAGCCCTGGCCGCCAGGGAAGACAAGGCAGCGCCCACCCGCCACCTTGCACAGTCAAATCAGCCTCCAGCGCAATAAAACCGCCGGCATGTAGCTATTAAATTAATAGCAAACCCCTTTAAAGTTATCGCCAGCCGGCAGAGGGGCATCTGCAGGGCTCGCTGTACATGCTGGCAACGGGTTGACGCAGCGTTGTGAAGCACGACATGTTTCGCTTGTGAAAAAGTGCACGCTTCCTGGAGGCGCCGCTGCACTTCACGGGCCTGGCCGTCGCCGAGACAACGGCTGAGCCGTGTAGGCAGCTACCTACATCTGCAGGCAGGAACTTCCTGCAACCTATTGTTGCAACGCAACAGAAGATGGGTTTCTGGACCCTCTGCATGCACCCCCATCCCCGCTCACGCATCCAACGAAACGCTTGCCGCTCAGGCAGCGTGATCGGACAGACGCCATGGCGCGCGGTGGCGGTGACGGCAGAAGGATCGCCCCGCCTCGAGCGCGCGGCAAAGGCATTGGAAGGGTACCGCTACGGTCTTTCCAATGCTTTTGTGCGCGTACCCGAGGTGCGGAGGCCCGCTCCGATTTGCCATACCCCGCCTTTCCACGTCTGATCTTTGGGAGTTCCCGCCATGTCACGCACCAAAAATGTTCTCGCCATCGTCATGGCAGGCGGTGAAGGCTCCCGCCTGCACCCGCTGACCGCCGAGCGCTGCAAGCCCGCCGTGCCGTTCAACGGCAAGCACCGCATCGTGGACTTCGTCCTGTCCAACCTGGTGAATTCGGAGATCTACTCCATTTACCTGCTGGTCCAGTACAAGTCGCAGTCGCTCATCGAGCACATCCGCCAGTCCTGGACGATGACGCGATTCATTCCCGAGCATTTCGTGACCGTGGTGCCGCCGCAGATGCGCAATGGCCCCGAATGGTTTCAGGGCACGGCCGACTCGGTGTACCAGAACATCCACCTCATCGAAACCTTCCGGCCCGACATCGTCGCCGTGTTCGGCGCAGACCACATCTACCGCATGGATGTGCGCCAGATGATTGACTTCCACGTGGCCAACAACGCGCACGTCAGCGTCGCCACCCTGCCCGTGAAGCTGTCGCAGTGCGACCAGTTCGGCATCGTGGAAACCGACGACAACCACCGTATCACCCAGTTCGTCGAAAAGCCGAAGCATGCCAACCCCATGCCTGGCAGCTCGACGCATGCGCTGGCATCCATGGGCAACTACCTCTTCAATGCCGACGTGCTGCTCGACGCGCTGAAGCAGGCCCACGAAACCGGCCACAGCGATTTCGGCAAGCACATCCTGCCGACGATGCTGAAATCCCACCGCCTGATGGCCTACGACTTCGACACCAACACCATTCCCGGCACCGAGCCCTATGAGGAGCACGGCTACTGGCGCGATGTCGGCACCATCGATTCATACTTCGATGCCCACTTCGATACGCTGGGCGCCACGCCGCGCTTTCGCATGACCAACCGCCATTGGCCCATCTACGCCAGCCCCGACCAGGCCGAATCCGCCCAGATCGAGAACGGCGTGATCCACCGCTCCGTGGTGGGCTCGGGCAGCATTGTGGACGGCGCATCGCTGGATCACGCCATGCTTCGCCGCTCGGTCGTCGTCGAACGCGACGCGCGGCTGGAGCACTGCATCGTGATGGAGCGCTCCCGCATCGGCCGCGGCGCCCAGGTGCGCCGTGCCATCATCGACCAGGACAACGACATCCCGGCCCATGAACGCATCGGCTTCAACCTGGAAGAGGACCGCAAGCGCTTCCACGTGACCGAAAGCGGCATCGTGGTCGTCCCGCGCCAGTTCTTCACCACGCAAAAGGATGCGGGCAGCAGCACCGCCAGCATCGGCCGCGCCCGCGCCCCGGCCCCCGTTGCGACCGACAGCGACCGGAAGGTAGCCGCATGAGCGCAGACGCGTTGAATGCTTCCCCGGCCCCTGCCGCTGCCTCACGATCCAGAAAAGTTCGCTACACCGTGGAACCCGGCAGCCACTGGCCGCAGGGAGCGACGGCCAGCCGGCACGGCGTGAACTTCGCCGTGTACGCCCCGTCCGCCGAGAAGGTGGAGGTGTGCCTGTTCTCCGACGATGACCAGGAGACCGCGCGCATCACGCTGCCTTGCCTTTCGCGTGACATCTGGCACGGTCTGGTCAAGGGCTTGAAAGTCGGGCAGCGGTACGGCCTGCGTGTGCACGGCCCTTACGAGCCTGCCAACGGCCAGCGCTTCAATTCGTCCAAGCTGCTTCTGGACCCCTACGCCCAGGCCCTCGACCGGCCGGTGCTCGGACATGCCGAGCAGTTCGCCTATGAGTTGGGGCAGGAGGAAGAAGACCTTCAACCCAGCTCGGTCGACAACGGTGCGGTGGCGCCCAAATGCCGGGTCGTCAAATCGCGTTTCGACTGGGGCGACGATGCCCCGCCCCGCGTCCCGCCGCAGGACACGGTGTTCTACGAAGTGCATGTGAAGGGCTTCACCCAAACCATGCCCGGCGTGCCCGAGCCTTTGCGCGGCACCTACGCCGGGCTGGCCAGCGACGCGGCCATCGCGCACCTGCGCCAGCTGGGCGTGACCAGCGTCGAGCTGCTGCCAGTGCAGGCTTTTCTGGACGACAAGCGCCTGGTGGACAACGACCTGACCAATTACTGGGGCTACAACACCGTCGCCTTTTTCGCCCCCGAGCCGCGCTACAGCGCGTCGTCGGCCGATGGCGGCGTGGACGAGTTCAAGGCCATGGTCAAGGCCCTGCACGCCGCTGGCCTGGAAGTGATCCTGGACGTGGTCTACAACCACACCGGCGAGGGCAACCACCTCGGGCCGACCATCAGCTTCAAAGGCATCGACAACGCCGCCTATTACCGCCTGTCGGAAGACCCCCGCTATTACGTGGACTACACCGGCACCGGCAACACCGTGGACACCAGCAGCCCTGCGGCGCTGCGGCTGATTCTGGACAGCCTGCGCTACTGGGTCACGGAGATGCGGGTGGATGGTTTCCGCTTCGATCTCGCCTGCGCCATGGGACGCGACCCGTCCGGAGCCTTCACGCACCGGGCGGCTTTCTTTGCCGCCGTGGCGCAAGACCCGGTGCTGTCGCGCGTCAAGCTGATCGCCGAGCCTTGGGACCTGGGTCCCGACGGCTATCAGGTCGGTGGCTTCCCGGTCGGCTGGATGGAGTGGAACGGGCGCTACCGCGATTCCGTGCGCGACTACTGGCGCAATGCGGACAGCAGCCTCCCCTCGTTCGCAGCTTGCCTGTGCGGCAGTGCCGACATGCTGGCACCCAGAAAGCGCCCACCCACGGACAGCGTGAACATCGTCACTGTGCACGACGGTTTCAGCCTGGCGGATCTCGTGAGCTACAACGAGAAGCACAACGAGGCCAACAAGGAAGACAACCGCGACGGTGAAAACCACAATCGCAGTTGGAACTGCGGTGCCGAAGGCCCATCCGACGACCCTGCGGTGCAAGCGCTCCGGGCACGGCAGATGCGCAACTTCATCGCCACGTTGTTCGTCTCCCACGGCACCCCACTGCTGCTGGGCGGCGATGAAATGGCGCGCACCCAGCACGGCAGCAACAACGGCTACTGCCAGGACAGCGAGATTTCCTGGTACGACTGGAACCAGGCAACGAGCGAAGCCGACCTGATGGGCTTCACCCGCGCATTGCTCGCCTTGCGGCGCCGCATGCCCGTGTTGCGCCCTGCCGTGCACCCGGCAGGCACCACCGGCCACCCTGCCTGCGTTGCCCTCAACTGGCACAGCGTATGGGGCCTGCCCATGACACAGGAGGAATGGGAAGATCCCCAGGTCCGCTGTGTGGCGGCACTGATGGAAGGCCACGGCGACAGTGAGTCGGTCATGCTCCTGTTCAACGCCACGCCTGCGGACGCGGTGTTTACCTTGCCGCAAGATGACCGAGGCCGTGTCTGGTCCGTGCAAGTGGACACGCGCACGGCCGAGGTGCCGCCTCCGGAGGCCGAGGATATTCAGGCGGGCGGCCAGTGGACGCTGCAGCCGCATTCCATGGCCGTATTGACAGCCCCTTCTCGCGCCAGCCTTTCATGAAGTACCGGCACGACATGCCGTTTGGCGCACGGCTCGATTCCCGTGGTGGCGCCGAATTCAGGTTGTGGGCCCCCGCCGCCCGGCAAGTGGTTCTGCACCACGACGCATCGGACAGCGGAATGAGCGCTGCCGTTGCCGCGCAGCCGCGCCACGATGGCTGGTGGCATGCCGAGATTGCACAGGCTACGGGTGCCACGCGGTACCAATGGCAAGTGGACGATGGCCCACGGGTTCCAGACCCGGCATCGCGCAGCAATCCCGGTGGTCCGCACGAGGCGAGCGAGGTGACCGATCCCCACCATTTCGACTGGCAGGTGCCATGGCAGGGAATGCCATGGAGCGAAGTGGTTCTGTACGAATTGCACGTGGGCACGTTCACGCCGCAAGGAACGTTGGCGGCGGCGCTTCAGCAATTGCCGCGCCTGCGTGAGCTGGGCATCACGGCCGTGGAGTTGATGCCACTCGCCTGCTTCGGCGGCCACTACGGCTGGGGTTATGACGGCGTGCTTCCGTTCGCGCCGCACCCCGACTACGGAACGCCGGACGACCTCAAGCGCTTCATCGACGAAGCGCATGCGCTCGGACTGATGGTCTTTCTGGACGTGGTCTATAACCACTTCGGTCCGGACGGCAATTACCTCGGGCTTTACGCGCCCCAGTTCTTTTCGGAAAAGCACACCAGCCCCTGGGGCGCTGCGATCAATTTCGACGGCGACCAGAGTGAAGCGGTTCGGGAATTCTTCATCCACAACGCGATGTACTGGATCGGTGAATTCCGCTTCGACGGTCTTCGGCTCGACGCAGTGCATGCCATCATCGACGACAGCCACCCGGGCTTTCTGGCGGAACTCTCGCAGCGCGTGCGCACGGCATTCGCAGGCCGGCAGGTCCATCTGGTGCTCGAAAACGAGAAGAACCAGCCGGAACACCTGGCCCCTGGTGCGAAACCCGCACGCTATGACGCGCAATGGAATGACGATTTCCACCATGCGCTGCACGTGCTGCTGACCGGTGAGACGAAAGGCTACTACGCCGACTACGGCACCGAACCCCTTGCGCTGGTGGCGCGATCCCTGACGAACGGCTACATCTTTGCGCACAGCGAGCGCGATGAGCATGCGCGCAGGCGGCAAGTGGTGGCGGCAGGGCCGGAGCCCCTGTCCACCATGGTTCAGTTTTTCGGCAACCACGACCAGGTGGGCAACCGGGCCTTCGGTGAGCGACTGACACAGCTGGTGCCGGCCCCGGCGGTGGAGTTGGCACTGCTGCTGACGTTGCTGGGCCCTGCCACACCGTTGATCTTCATGGGTGACGAGTTCGGTGCGACGACGCCCTTTCTTTACTTTGCCGATTGGCAGGGCGAACTGCGAGAGGCCGTCCGCAAGGGACGCCTGCGGGAATTCGGCCATGAGGTACCGCCCGGCGGCACACTGCCCGACCCTTGCGATGAAAGCACGTTCGTGCGCAGCCGTCTTGACTGGAAAGAGGCCGATAGCCCACAGGGCCAGGCACGACAGGCATTGATGCGCGAGGCGCTGGCCGTGCGCGAAGCCTGGCTCACCCCCCGCTTGGACCGGCTCGCCCGCCGGGGCCATAGCGCTCAACAGGTGGGCAGCCACGGCCTGCGGGTGCGTTGGCAATACGACGACGGCGCGCAGTGGCTGATGGACATCAATCTTGGTGATGGCCCCATCCCGGCCCCAGCGCCCGACGATTCACTTGGAACCCTGCGGTTTTCACACCACTGGAACAGCGACGACACCACCTGGGCCCCATGGTCCGCACGCTGGTGTCTCTTGGAGCCCAACGCATGACGGACCCCATCTCCGGCGAAGCTTTGCGCCAGCGCGCGCAACTTGCCGGCATTGCTCTGCATTACACGAGTTTCTGGGGCGAACACCAGGAAGTCCCGTCACCCGTCATTGAGCGTGCACTGGATGCCATGGGCGAGCATGCGGACAACACAGCCGTGCCTTCCGCCGTGGTGGTCACGCATGGCACCGCCAGCGATGCTCCGCTGGATGCCGAAGGCGGGTGGCGCCTGCTCACTGCCGAGACGCAAGAGAGAACCCTGGTGTGCGAAGGCCAGGGAACGACAGCACGGCTGCCCGCCTCGCTGGACATGGGCTACTACGCACTCCAGTCAGCAGGCTCTGCAAAAGAGCGCCTCGTCATCGTGGCTCCCGAGCATTGCTGGTCGCCAGAACCTCTGCGCCAAGGCGAACGCTGGTGGGGTTTGAGCGCCCAACTCTATTCGCTGCGCTCCGAAAGAAACTGGGGCATCGGCGATTTCTCCGACCTGGCAGACCTGGTATCCATCGCCGCCGGACAGGGCGCCGCATTCGTCGGACTGAGCCCCCTGCACGCGATGCGGACAGACCAGCCCGAGGCAGCGAGCCCCTATAGCCCGTCCAGCCGACTTGCACTGAACACGTTGTTCATCGATATCGCCGCGGTGCCTGAATTCATGCGCAGCACGTCCGCGCAGGCACTTTTTTCCGATGCGGCCTTTCAACAGCGCCTGGGCGCATTGCGGGCTTCGGAGGCAGTGCGCTATGCCGACGTGACTGCCGCCAAGCAGGAGATGCTGTCCCTGCTGTGGGATGAATTCCTGCGAAGCGAATGGGAAACCGCCTCGCCGCGTGCCGAGGCTTTTCGCGAGTTCATGCATCGCCATGCCGATGTGCTCGGGCAGCACGCGCTGTACGAAGCGATCCAGTGCCACCTGCACGCGATCGACCCTGGCGTTTGGGGATGGCCCGCATGGCCGGAGGCGATGCGGGACCCGAACGGCGCCGCAGTGAAGGCTTTCGAGCAAGAACACTCCCAGCAGGTGCATTACCGGTTCTGGTTGCAATGGCTCGCGCATGAACAGTTGGACCGGGTCAGCCAGCGGGCCAGGGCCATGATGCCGCTCGGCCTCTACTGCGACCTGGCAGTGGGCGCCAACGACGGTGGCTCCGAAACTTGGACGGGCCAAGGGCTGTATGCGCACGGCATGCGGGTCGGAGCGCCGCCGGACCCCCTTAACCACCAGGGGCAGGACTGGGGCTTGCCGCCGATGAACCCGTGCGCGCTGGCCGCCTCGCATTTCTTGCCGATGCGCAGGCTGCTGAAAAGCGTCATGCGCCCTGCAGGCGCCCTTCGCATGGACCACGTCATGGCGCTCATGCGTCTGTTCTGGACCAGTTCGGACGGTGGCACCTACGTTTACTACCCGCTGGATGCACTGCTGGCGATCATGTCCATCGAAAGCCATCGCCAGCAATGCCTGGTGATCGGAGAAGACCTGGGCAACGTCGCGCCACAGATGCGAGAAGCCATGGCGCAGCGCACGCTGCTGTCCTATCGCCCCTTGATTTTCGAACGTGTGGACGGCGGCGCCTTCCGTGCGCCCGCCCATTGGCCGCACCAGGCCCTGGCGGTGGTCAGCACCCACGATCTGCCGACCCTGCGTGGGTTCTGGGCCGCGGAAGACATCGACGTGCAATCGCGTTTGGGCTGGCTCTCGGCCCCCGATGCGCATGCACGGGCGCTCATGGACCGCGCACAGGACCGGGTACGCCTGCTCATCGCACTCAATGAAGAAGGCTTGCTTCCCTCAGGAGCCACCGCCGACCCGCAATCCGTGCCGCAAGCCAACGCAGACTTCGTCGCCGCGGTCCACCGCTATCTTGCGCGAACTCCGTGCTGGCTGGCCGCCATTCAACTGGAAGACGTCACTGGCCAGCTCGAGCAGGTCAATGTTCCAGGATCGACAGAGGCCATGCAGCCCAACTGGCGGCGGCGACTCAGCGTACCACTGGAAAAACTGGCGACACATCCGTGTTTTTCCGCCATCGCAGCAGCCATGCGCACCGAACGCGGCGGAGCTGCCCTGCCCTTCAGCGAAGCGCTGCCGCCGCTCGATACGGCAGACATTCCGCTGGCCACCTACCGCGTGCAGTTCCACGAAGGCAACACGTTCGAGCAGGTCACGCGCGCCGTCCCTTATCTCCATGCCTTGGGCATCAGCCACCTCTACAGTTCGCCCTATTTGAAGGCCGTGCCAGGCAGCACCCACGGCTACAACGTGGTGGACCCGACGCGCCTGAACCCAGAGGTCGGCACCGACGCGACCCACGCGGCCCTGTGCGAAGCCCTGCAGGCGCATGGGCTCAGCCAAGTGCTGGACATCGTTCCCAACCACATGGGCGTGCTGGACGCCAACAATCCCTGGTGGCAAGACGTACTGGAGCATGGCCGCGCCTCGGCCCACGCCGGCACGTTCGACATCGAATGGGAGCCAGCGGCACCCGACATGCATGGGCGGGTGCTGCTGCCCATGCTGGGCGGGCATTACGGCCGGGTGCTGGAATCCGGCGAGCTTCAACTGGCTTTCGATCCGAAATGCGGCCGGTTCAGCGTGCGCTATTGGGACCATGACCTGCCCATTGATCCCCAGCATTACGCGCGCATATTCGCCGCGGTGGCGCCACCCATCTCGGGTGGCGACCGCGACGGGGACAGCCTGGCGCAGATGCAGTCCTTGGTGGATGCCTTCGGCAATCTCCCATCGCGCAACACGGTGGACGACAACGAGCGTGCAATGCGCCAACGGGATGCGCCGCTGCATCAGCGCCGCCTCGCCGAACTGGCCGCCGAGCATGCCTGGGTGCGCCAGTGGATCGACGCGCTGTTGACGCAGTGGAACGGCCACAAGGAAACCTCGGAGAGTTTCGACGCCCTCGACCAACTGCTTCGCGACCAAGCCTATCGGCTGGCGGACTGGCGAGTGGCGGGCGACGACATCAACTACCGCCGGTTTTTCGATGTCAATTCGCTGGCTGCCGTGCGAATGGAAGACCCCGCGGTGTTCGAGGCCACGCACGCCTGCATCTTCCGGTGGCTGGCGGAGGGCAAGATCTCCGGGTTGCGCATCGATCACCCCGATGGCCTGGCCGATCCGGCGCAATATTTCGAGCGGTTGCAGCGGCGCTATGCTTCGCTGGCGCGTGCTGCGGGCCGCGAACCGCGTGCGCTTTACCTCATCGTCGAGAAGATCCTGGCGGACCATGAGCCCCTTCCCCAGGATTGGCCGGTGCACGGAGCCACGGGTTACCGCTTCAGCAGCCTGGTCAACGGGCTGTTCGTCGAGCCCGCATCGCAAGCCGCCTTCGACGATGCGTACTCTGCCTTCACCGGAGACCGCAAGGAATTCGAAGAAGCGGTGCACGAGTGCAAAAAGCACATCATCGAAACCTCGCTGTTCAGCGACCTGGGGTGGCTGGCGGACACGCTCTACCGCATCAGCCGCACCGATCGCAAGACCTGCGACTTCACCCGCAATCAGTTGCGCATTGCACTGACGGAAGTGGCGGCGGTCTTCCCGGTCTACCGCACCTACATCGCGCCGGACGGCACGGGCCTGTCCGACACGGATCGGCAGCACATCGAATGGGCGATCGCTTCGGCGCGCCGTCGCATGGGTACCGCAGAAGGCGGCGTGCTGGCGTACCTGCAAGGCATCTTCGTCGGGACGGAAGGCCAGCACGCGCCGGAACTGCGAGGCGCTTTCCTGCGTCGCTGGCAGCAGTTCACGGCTCCGGTCATGGCCAAGTCGGTGGAGGACACCGCGTTCTATCGCTACGTGCGTTTGGTGTCGCTCAACGATGTCGGTTCCGAACCCCGGCGTTTCGGCCTTTCGAGCGCCGCATTCCACCAAGCCAATCTGCAACGTTCACGGCGGCTGCCGCACGGTCTGCTGGCCACCTCGACCCACGACAGCAAACGTTCGGAAGACCTGCGCGCGCGCTTGAACGTGCTGTCCGAGATACCGGCGCTGTGGGAAGACACGGCCATCCAGTTGCGCGAATTGGGCACGCGTTTCAGTAGCGATGTGGATGGCGTCACCGTCCCGAGCGCGCATGATCTTTGGGCGCTTTACCAGGCGCTGGTCGGCATCTGGCCTGCTGGGGGGGCCGATGCGCAAGAGCGCCTCAGCCTGCGCGAACGCGTGAAGGAATACATGGTCAAGGCCATGCGCGAGGCAAAACAGGCAACGAACTGGCTCTTTCCAAACGAAGCCTACGAAGCGGCTGTGCATCGCTATGTCGATGGGGTTCTGTCGACCGAGCGTTTCGTGCGCGAACTGGAGAAGTTCGTTCAGGCCGTGGCGCCGTATGGCTTTCAAAACAGTCTGTGCCAGCTTGCGCTGAAACTCACGGTGCCGGGCGTGCCTGACATCTACCAAGGCTGCGAGCAATGGAATTTCAGCCTGGTGGACCCGGACAACCGACGGCCTGTGGACTTCGAAGTGCTGGAACGCTCTTTGCAGAACGTGCAGTCTCTGTACGCCCATGGCTATCCATCGGCACAGACTTGGACGGACATGCTGTCTTCGGTGCCTGATGCGCAAGTGAAGCAATTGGTGACTTGGCGGCTGCTGCAATTGCGCCAGAAGATGCCGGATCTGTTCTTGAGCTCCACCTACCTCCCGTTGACCATCGAAGGGCCGAGCGCCGAACATGCGGTCGCCTTCGCGCGCATTCGTGACGGCAAGGCCATTGTGGTGATCTGCTCACGCCTGCTGTACGGCGTGACCGAAATGGGTTGGCGGGGCACCCGCTTCGCCATTGCATCGGCACATCCAGTGCTGGGGAAAATCGCCCGGTGGAAAAACTGGATGACAGGCACGACGATGACAGCCGAAGCAGAAGATGGCATCGAAATCGCAGCACTCATGGGCGAGGCTCAACCGCAGGGAGGCGCTCTTCCCTTCGTGGTACTGGTGCCGCAAGACATCGAATGAAAGTGCTTTTCGCGACATCTGAATGCGCGCCGCTGGTGAAAACCGGCGGCCTGGGTGATGTGAGCGCTGCGCTGCCGCGCGCATTGGCCGCACTGGGGCATGACGTTGCGTTACTGATGCCCGCTTACGGGAACATGGTGCTTGCCGGCCAGATCGTGGGGCTGTTTGCGATTGCGCCTCAAGGCCCTTGGCCGGCGGCCCAGTTGATCAAGCTGCGTCAGGACGATGGGTTCATCCTTTACTTGCTGTCGTGTCCACAACTGTACGCGCGTGCAGGCACGCCTTATGGCAGTCCGGACGGTGCAGACCATTCGGACAACGCGATGCGTTTCGGCCTGCTCAGCCGCGTTGCAGCATTGATCGGTACGCCGCACACCCCGTGTGCTTGGCAAGCCGACATCGTGCATGCCAATGATTGGCCTACCGGGCTCGCCCCTTTGTATCTGGCGCAGGCACGCGCCAATGCCGGCCCGGGTGGAGCGACCGTTGCATGCAGCCTCATCACCATTCACAACCTGGCATTCCAGGGTGTCTTTCCGATGCACACCTGCGAATCCCTGGACATCTCGCCCGAAGTCAGAGGCGTGGATGGTTTGGAATTCTGGGGACAGATGTCAATGCTCAAAGCGGGTTTGAACTTTGCAGACGCCATCACCACCGTCAGCCCGACTTATGCGCGAGAAATTCAAGGCGCCGATCTTGGCTTTGGCCTCGACGGGGTATTGCGGGAGCGTGCCCATGTGCTGCACGGCATTCTCAACGGTGTTGACACCACGCTTTGGGATCCTGCCAACGATCCGCTCATCGCGGCGCCCTACAGCTTGGAGAGTCCGTCGGGCAAAGCCCTGAACAAAACCGCGCTGCGACAAAGGTGCGGCCTGGACGCGTCGGAAAACCGCATGCTGTTTGGACTGGTAGGGCGGCTGACCCATCAAAAAGGTGTGGATCTGATCCTTGCCGGTGCGGAGCGCATGCTGGAGCAAGGCGCCCAGCTGGTGGTGTTGGGCAGTGGCGATGCCGTAATGCAGGCACGGTTCGCCGAACTTGAGGCACGGCACCCGGCGCATGTCAGCGTCACCCTGGGTTTCAACGAGTCTCTGGCCCATCAAATCGAAGCCGGTGCGGATTGCTTTCTCATGCCATCCCGCTTCGAGCCTTGCGGGCTCAATCAGATGTACAGCCAAATCTATGGAACGCCACCTATCGTCACGCGAACGGGCGGCCTTGCGGATTCGGTGGTGGATGCCGGCTCAGACCAAGGAGATGGCACCGGGTTCGTCATGCAAACCCCAAGACAGGACATGTTCGATGATGCAGTGCAGCGCGCGCTCGCTGCGTGGAAGTCGCCTGTCGCCTGGGAGTCGCTGCAGCGCGCGGGAATGCGCAAGGAATTCGGCTGGGAAGCCTCCGCAAGGGCGTATTCCGAGCTTTACGCCCAGTTGCTGCAAGCTTGAGAAGCTGGCCGGCGCATTGTTCTGCTCTGTCCTACAAAAAACAGTAGGCACGGAGGAAATACTCGTCAAGTGCCACGGTAAAGCGGGCACCAGTCGCTATATGTTCCTCGGCCCCCTGCACTTTTCTAGGAGATAGAAATGACCCGTAAATCCTGGCCCTTCCTGTCCACGTACCAAGAGCGCAGTTCTGAGCAACGGCTTGCTACCCCGGCCGCTGATTCCACGCGCCTGTCTGCGCAGTCCATTCCGATTTCGCTCGGCACGGAAGGCGTCAGCGGCTCCCCCTCAGCCATGGGCAGCGGGCACCGCAATCATTGTTCCGACTTCGCATCGAGCACCCTGCTGCCTTCGGCTGCCTGACAGAGTTACCGGCCGAAGCCAGCAACACCACTGCTCGGATCTTCTAGCCTCGCCCCGCAAATGGCATCTTGGTGGCCATGACGGTGTGAAACATGACGTTAGCTTCCAAGGGCAAATTAGCCATAAAGAGCACCGACGTGCCGACGATATTCACGTCCATCAAAGGCTCTGCAGCAATCTGTCCATTGGCTTGAGGAACACCCTGGGTCATGCGCTGAGCGAGTTCGGTGCCCGCATTGCCGATATCGATCTGCCCCACGGCGATGTCGTATCGGCGTCCATCCAGCGAAGCCGTTTTGGTCAATCCGGACACTGCATGTTTGGTGGCCGTGTAGGCGATGGAAAACGGTCGTGGCGTGTGCGCAGAGATGGAACCATTGTTGATAATCCGCCCCCCCTGCGGCTGCTGCGCCTTCATCACGCGAAAGGCTTGTTGCAAGCAATAGAACATGCCGTTGAGGTTGGTCCCCACGACGCGGTGCCATTGCTCCAGCGGTAGTTCATCGATAGGCACCGCCGGCGCACCGACGCCGGCGTTATTGAAGAGCAGGTCCACCCGGCCAAACACCTCCACAGCCCGGTCAAAAAGCGCACGGACTGCCTCGTAATCGGCCACATCGGTAGGCACTGCGAGGGCACGATCTTCAACGCCCGCTTCAGCAATGGTTTCCCGGAGCAACGACTCGCGCCGCCCCGCCAAGACTACATTCCAGCCATCGCGGAGCAACGCAAGGGCAGCGGCCTTGCCGATGCCGGATCCGCCACCCGTGACGATGGCTACTTTCGAAGCGTTACTCATCATCTGTTCCTGACCTTGGCTTACATCGCACGACCGACCTCATCGGCGGGACTTTCGGCCTTTGGGGGATGGCCCAGCCCGTTTGCCGGAGGGCTTGGAAGGCGCTTTACGCGACGATCGTTCGTCGGACGATGCACTGCGGGGCGATGATTTCTTACCGGTCGATGGGCCAGCATGCGCACCACGGCCTTCGGACGAACCGTTTGTACCCGTGGTCGCCCTGCCCTTGGTCGGGCGGGGCAATGCCAGGTCTTCGCCCTCGCGAACGAGCCGAAAATCGATCTTGCGGCCATCCAGGTCCACCCGGCTGACCTGCACCCTCACTCGGCTGCCGATCGCATAGCGGATACCGGTGCGCTCGCCACGCAGCTCCTGGCGGGCCTCATCGAACTTGAAGTACTCGCCGCCCAGTTCGGTGATATGGACAAGCCCTTCGACGTACATCGCGTCCAACGTCACGAAGATCCCGAAGCTGGTTGCAGCACTGACAACTCCGCTGTATTCCTCACCCAGATGCTCGCGCATGTACTTGCACTTGAGCCAGGCCTCGACGTCGCGGCTGGCCTCGTCGGCGCGGCGCTCATTGGCACTGCAATGCAGTCCCGCGGCCTCCCACGCCTGCGTCTCACGACTGGCCACGGGCGGCTCTTTGCGTGGCTGCGTGGTCGGCGCGGCGACCCGTGCTGCCAAGCGTTTGGCCAGTTTGGCGTGGGCTTCGCCGGGGGTTGGCAAAGCCGGCAGCCGGTACTTGGTCTTGCCGAGAATCGCCTTGATCACCCGATGAACCAGCAGATCCGGGTAACGGCGGATCGGGCTGGTGAAATGGGTGTATGCCTCAAATGCGAGCCCGAAATGACCGCTGTTGCTCGGCGTGTAGATGGCTTGCTGCATGGACCGCAGAAGCATCGTGTGAATCTGCTGCGCGTCCGGCCGGTCTTTGGTGGCGTCAGCGATCGCCTGGAAATCCCCGGGTTTCGGATCGTCGCCGATCGTCATGCCCACGCCCATCGCCTTCAGGTAGTTGCGCAAGATCTCCTGCTTTTCAGGAGTCGGGCCTTCGTGCACGCGGAAAAGCCCCGGCTGACCGCCTTGCGCGATGAAATCGGCGCTGCACACATTGGCCGCCAGCATGGCTTCTTCGATCAGGCGGTGCGCATCGTTGCGAGTGCGAGGCACGATCTTTTCGATGCGGCCGTTGTCGTCGCAGATGATCTGCGTTTCAGTGGTTTCAAAATCCACCGCGCCGCGCACATGGCGCGCGGCCAGCAGCGCCCGGTATACGTCGTGCAGGTTGAGCAGGTCTTTGACCCGTGCCTTGCGTTTAGTCGCCTCAGGCCCGCGCGTGTTGGCCAAGATGGCCGCCACCTCGGTGTAGGTGAACCGCGCATGGCTGAACATGACCGCGGGATAGAACTGGTACGCGTGCACATCGCCCTTGGCGGTGATAAGCATGTCGCAAACCATGCACAGGCGCTCGACATCCGGGTTCAGCGAGCAAAGTCCGTTAGACAGCTTTTCGGGCAGCATCGGAATCACACGGCGCGGAAAGTACACGCTCGTGGCCCGGTCGTACGCATCGATGTCAATCGCACTGCCGGTCTCCACATAGTGACTGACGTCGGCAATCGCGACGAGCAGGCGCCATCCCTTGGCACGTCCGACTTTGGTGGGCTCGCAATACACCGCATCGTCGAAGTCGCGCGCATCCTCACCGTCGATGGTTACGAGTGGCACGTCCGTCAGATCGACCCGGCTGCGCTTGTCCTGGGCACGTACCTTGTCCGGCAGCACCTTGGCCTGCGCCAGTGCATCGGCTGAAAACTCATGCGGCACGCCGTACTTGCGCACGGCGATCTCGATCTCCATGCCTGGGTCGTCCACCTCGCCCAATACTTCGGTGATACGCCCGACCGGCTGCCCGAACAATGCAGGCGGTTCCGTGAGTTGGACCACCACCACCTGCCCCGGCTTTGCAGCGCCAGTAGCACCTTTGGGTATCAGGACATCCTGCCCATACCGCTTGTCTTCCGGAGCCACGAGCCAGACGCCGCTCTCCTGCAACAGCCGCCCGATGATGGGTTGATTCGGGCGTTCGATGATTTCCACCACGCGCCCTTCCGGACGGCCGCGACGATCCTGTCGAACGATGCGCACGCGCACACGGTCTTTATGCAGGACCGCCCGCATCTCGTTGGGGGGAATATAGATATCGGATTCGCCGTCATCTCGCAGCACAAACCCATGTCCGTCGCGATGCCCCTGCACACTGCCTTCGATCTCGTCTTCGGTGCGCGCAGCAGGTGCGCCGGGGGTCGATTTTTTGATATACAATCTGAGTCTTTCCTGAAATGCCCAGGTGGCGGAATTGGTAGACGCACTAGTTTCAGGTACTAGCGAGTAACATCGTGGAGGTTCGAGTCCTCTCCTGGGCACCAAGTTTAACGATAACCTGCAAGGTTTTCGGACAAAAAAGCCGCTTCTTTCGAAGCGGCTTTTTTTTGCGCCTTTTGCCTACTGCCTCGCATACCAATTCAACAAAATTTCGTCGCTCAGTTTTAGTTCCAAAAAATCACACTATAATCCCAGTCTTTCCTGAAATGCCCAGGTGGCGGAATTGGTAGACGCACTAGTTTCAGGTACTAGCGAGTAACATCGTGGAGGTTCGAGTCCTCTCCTGGGCACCAAATTTAAAAAAGCCGCTGTGTGATCACAGCGGCTTTTTTTTGGCCTTTGTCCAAAATGGATGCCAGTTCTCTGGAAGAAATGGTTCGCGAGCCGGCCATTCGTTTCGGCCAAGACCGATAGACTGGGCCCTGATATCTGGGCCAAACCAGCGCCACTACCAAGATCGCCCATCACAGCGCTCGCATTGATCCAAAGGCAAATGAATGCCTTTAGATCAATGCCACGGAAGCTGCGTAGACACCTTCCTCTAAACCCTTACTTGCGCAGCAGAGCTTTCAACGCATTTTGAAGCCGGCGAGCACTGGATTCGTCGCTTGGGCTCGCCAACACTCGTGCAACATCCTGGCCCCAGGTCTGCACGGGCGTGGGATCGTTGCGGCGAGTGAGCAATTGCAATTGCATCGCACGGCGTGCCTGTAGCTGTTCGGCCGGCGTCGGTACTTCGGCCGCCATTTCCAGGCGCAGCAAGGCTTCGGACGCATCGCCCTGTGGGGCAGCAGATACCGCCTGTGCCCAGGCGGTGCGGACGGTTCCTTGGACCTGCCCACCCAATTCCTGTGTGCTGGGCAGTTGCGCCGAGTCGCGCTTTTGCCACGCAGCGATCAGCTGAGTGAGCGCTTCGCCATGCGCCTGAGCGGCCAGCTTGCGCAGAGTGGATTGCGCGTGCTCCAGCGCTTCGCGTTGCGCACGGAATGCGCTGTCGCCCAGGCGGGGACCACGAGGCTCCGACCGCTCGGAGAAACGATCACCACGGTCTCCGAATCGATCGCCACGCGCATCACCGCCTCGGCCCGCATCCCTCGGGCCGCGCCCATCCTTGCGGTCACCTGGACGCCCAGGACGACCCGGCACCGCCGGTGCATCCTTCTTCATGCCAGGGCGGTCATCGCCGCGCACCGCCACCACGGGACGGGGGGCAGGTTTGGGCGCTGCGGTGGCTGGCACCGGAGCACTTTGGTCGACGTTGGCGTTGCCCTCTTCCACATCTGGTGCAGCAGCGTCCGTCGGACCAGCAGCCGCGCTTTCCGCAGAGACGGCAGGCCGAGGCTCTGCCGTTGCTGCCGCAGAAGCAGCGGCCTCGTTCGCCAAAGCCTGTCCGCGCAATGCAGCGTCCAAAGCGGCCATGGCAGCGCGAATCTTTTGTGCATCGCCACTGGCGTTGGCTTCTTCAAGCGCCTTGGAGGCTTCGAGCACGACACGGTCACGCGCGCTGATTTCGCCAGCCATCTTGTCTCTGTCGGCCGACTTGCGATTGAAAGCCTCGTCAATGGGCTTACGGAACGCATCCCAAAGCTTTTGCTCATGCTTGCGGTCCAGCGGTACCGATTGGGCCTCAGACTGCCAACGTTGTTGCAAAGCCTTGACGGCATCGACCCGCAAAGCAGGCGTCGCCCCCAAGGCAACTGCCTCGTCAATCAACGCATGGCGGCGTGCCAAGCTGTCTTTTTGCGCAGTTTCCAGCGGAGCGGCGGCTGCAGACATGGCCTCTTTCCACTGAGGCTGCAGTTCAGTAAATACCTTCTCGCTGACGTGCCCGCCGTCGCGCCAGCGGTCGCCGAACTGATGGAGCGCTCGGTTGACGGCCTTCCAGTCCGGTTGACCGGCACTGGCCTGGGCTGCCGTCCAGGCCTTGACCTCTTCGATCAACGCCACACGCTGCGCTTTGTGTTCGGCAGCGTCGGCACGCACTTTTTCCAGCCATGCTTCGACCACCTTGTGGGCGGCGTTGCAGGCTTCGTCGAATTTCTTCCAGAGCGCATGGTTGGCAGGACCGCCTTGATCCGCCTGCTTCCATTGCTCACGCAACTGGCGAAGGGTCTCCTGCATCTTCCGGCCGCCCAGGGCCTGACCTTCAGGGCGTTGCAGCAGGCCTTCGGCACGGGCAACGAGGTCTTCACGGACCTGGTCCGCGCTCCAGCGCTGCCAGCCTTCGAGTTCGCCGGCAGCCACCAACGCGGTGTGCACCTGCTGCTCAAAAGCGGCATCGATGTGCTTGCCATGTGTCTTGAGCACCGCACGCAGCGCAGCGGCGGCTCCAGCGCTGGCTTTGCCATGGCCCTCCGCCGTTTCACGCTCCAGCTTGCCCAAGGCTTCCCGCACTGCCTGCCCCGCCTTTTCCCGAACTTCGGGATCGACCTTGGGACGTGCTGCCGGGCGGGCAGAAGCCTGCTGCGCCGCCGCAGTTTCCGATGGCTGACCACGGGCTACGCGCAGTTCGTCTGCCCAGACCGGTACGGGCGGAAGCGCCGCAGCGGGGTCTTGTGCCGCCGCCACAGCCTGTGCCACCGCGGGCTGAAAAGCATCCCAGACCACCAGCAACTGGGTGCGCGATGCATCCAGCAACGGCGGAAAACGTGCCTCCACGCTTGCCCAGGATGGGTCGCCCGTCAACTCCTGGGCCTGTTGTTGCCAACGGTCCACATCGACACGCAAGGCTTCCAAAGCGGCCTGGGCATCGCGCCACGGCTTGGTGGACAGCACTTCGATGCGCTGAGCGAGCAATACCGCTGCCTCGCGCTGCACCTGAACGCGGTGCTGCAGATCTTCAATCACCTTCATGCGCTCAGCCAGTTGCAACTTGAGCGAAGCCAACGGCTCGCGGGACAAAGGCGCGCCAGCTTTGGCTGCGTCACGCTGCCATGCCAATGCATCGGCGATATTCAGCTTGCCGGCCGACAAAAGGCCTTGCGCTTTTTCGGCCCACTCCGCAGCGATGGCTTCCTGGCCCTTGGCGCGTCGGATTTCGTCGAGGCGTTCGCGCACGGCACGGGCAGCCCCTTTGTCACGCCCACTCAACTCCTTGAAGACCTCTTGCAATTGCTCGGGCGCTGGCTGCGTCTGAAGCCATTCGCGGATTCGCGACGCCCTTTCTCCCGAGGTCGCGGCAGAAAACGCGCCGCCCGTCAGCGCATCCAGGGGATGCGGCTCGGTGTGCTTGGCCGGGGCCGGGTTCACTTCGGGTGCGTCAGACATTTTGTTGCGAGAAGAAAAAGGAAACATGGATTCAGTGGGTAAACGGGGCATGGCCGATGAAGCCAGCGCCTAATGGCAGCGCAGACGACGCCGCCGGAAACAGGGCGGGCTATTTTCGCCCGGTTTTGGCAAGACCTCTGTGCCGTGCGATTTATCCAGCGCAACTTGAGCGCCAGAGCCCTCGTTAAAACACCAGCGCTTTGCATATGAGGCGCACTGCCGCGACTGCAATACGGCACTGTAGCCCAGGGGCCTCTCGGAATGCAAAAGCTTGTTTCTACGCTCGAGCCCATCAGTCATCGCGTTGAGAGCGAGAGTTCTGCATAGGGCGCCCAGTTCGGGCTTTCCGGATCGGTTTTAGGGGCTCCGACAAACAACCGGTCCAGCGATACCTGTCTGCTGGCCAAATAGTCGCGGACTGCCAGACCGCGCGCCTGCGCCAATTCCCTCATGGCATCGTCCGGCACGGCAATATTAGCGAGCAGCAGGGCTTCCATTTCAGGCACGGATAGCTCTTTGGCCATTCCGACCAGATTCCGGGGTTTTGCGATATCGGCCCTGCGGTAGACCTCCTGGAGCAAGTCTGAATACTCCTGCGCAGTCGGCGCCGGCAGCTCGGTCCCGGACGGCTGCTGACCCGCCCGCGCAGCCGCGCGGCGCTTTTGGGCCATGATCCGGGACAGCAGCTGCGCCCGCTTCCACCCTTCGCGATCGGCATCCAATTGCGCATGCCCGGCAACGGTCATGCTGAGGCCCGGTCGATCCGAGAGTGCCTTCCCGACCTTGTCGAGCGCCTTGCGTGCTTCTTCGTCGAGCACCGGGCTGCCTGGTGCGAAAGTCACGCGATCCAGCTCAGTGCTCCCGCCCATCCATCCCGTCAGCAATGAAAAAGGAGAGGTGATCGCTTTCATCACCAGATTTCCAACGGCGCGAAAGATGACAGGTCCCAGGCGAAACTGCGGATCGTTCAGCGAGCCGTTGATCGGCAACTCCACATCGATCACCCCGTTGCGATCGGCCAGCAACGCCACGGCAAGCCGCACGGGAAGACTGGCAGGTGCGCCTTCCACCGGGTCGCCAAAGCGCAACTGGTTCAACACGAGTTTATTGCCGGCCGTCAATTGCCCATCCGGTAAAACGCGATAGTTCACGTCCATGCTGAGCTTGCCGCGCTCGATCCCGTGGCCTGCATATTTGATGCTGTAGGGCGAGAGCGGCGGCAACTCCAGATCACGCATTCGTCCCTGGATGTCCAGCGCCAGCGGTTTGGCCAAGGGGTTCAGGCGCCCCGTGATTTCCAAAGAGGCCGAGCCCTGGGCGCGACCGCGCAGTTGCAGATCGGCCATGGTGGGCTCGCTGCCCTCCCCCGGGGGCACGGACGCAAAGGCACTGAGCCGCCCGTTCAAATCGCTCAGATCCGCAGAGTAATTGGGCCGGACGAACGAGTCTGTGAATCGGACCGAACCACCGGTGAGCACTACGGGTCCGAACCGGAGAACGGGAGCCGACGATTCCGACGCACCGGAGGCCGGCTGAGAGGCGCTTGCATTCGCTGAAGCAGCAGCTTCGCCCTGCGATGACCGCGACAAGTCTTGCAGGTTGATCCGGCCATTGGGCTGCACGATGATGCGTGCGAAAAAATCACTCAGCGCGGTTTCCTTCACCTCCACGGCAGCAGGCTTGCCAGGCGTCAAATCGACATCGAGACCCTGCAAGGCCAGCGTCTTCCAGTTCAGCAGCTCTTCCCCACGGGTTGACGCAGCAGGTGCCGCAGCCTTGGAAGGATCGGATGTCGGCGCTGGGGCAGCAGCGACCAAAGTACGCACCCGCACATCCTCCAGCGAGGCATTGCCCTGCACACCGACGGCTGCCCCGTTGGCCTGCGCGGCATAGCGCACCTGCCCGTTGAAGCTGGCCAGCGCGCGAATGACATCCACCGCCAACGGGCTGTCCACATACGGCTCGAACGGATGCAACGGAACGCGGGAGATCTGCACCTTGCCTTGCGCCAAAAGAGGTGCCAGCTGCAAAGAACCGTCATAAGAGAGGCTGCCAGGCTCGGACCGGCCAGCCGTCAGACGCGTGGACGCGGAGATCGACAGCGGCGACGCCGTTGCCCCGCCAGTGGCAGGCCAAACGACACCCTTGGCCCGCAGCTGAAAAGCATCAAAAAGAGCCGATACCGGCTGGGCCTTCGCAGCGTCGTTGAAGGCCAGCATTCCGCCATCTACCGATACTTCGGCCAATTGCAAGCCCCAGATCGGCTCGCCAGACTGCGTCACCCCGGACTTGGTCGGTGCAGGCGCCTTTTCGGTGGCGCCAGGAAGCGGTTGCGCCAGCCATCGCTCCAGCATCCATCGACCATCGGCGCCGCGATCAAGGCGCAGCTTCGGTCGAAGGGCCGCCACACGCCGAATGGACACGGCACGCAGGGGCATCTGAACCAAAGCGTCTTCCACCTCGATGCGGCCCACTTCAGCCAATGACGTGGTGTTGCGCAAAGCCAGTCCGGCGGCGGCGCCTGCAGGGCAATCCCGCGCAGACGCACACGCCAGTTCCGCGCCATCCACCGACAGCTTCGCCACCTTCGCCGCCCACGCCGGGCCATTCCAGGCCATCCCAAGATCCGAGTCCAAGATACCGGAAAGCTTCGGCTGAATCACGCCGGCCAGATAAGGCTGGGCCATGGCCAACGGCCAGTTGCGTACGGAAGCCGCGACATTGCCAGACGCCGCGCCGACCTGCCCTTGGAACGACACCGCGGCGGCATCGCCGCCCTGCTCTGACGACAGCTTTGCATCCGCGACGAACTGCAATGGCTTATCGAAGGGAAACACCAGGCGGGTGGCGTTGATGCGCAGGTCGCTTGCGAAAACACGGGCCGGCTGCGGTGTGCTTTCGTCCAGCCAATTGACCTTGCCGCCCGCCACAGCCACACGATCCACCAGAAAGTTCCAGGATGGATTGGGGGCGGCAGCCTTGCCGGATGACGAGGTGGCAGGCTCGGCCGCCTTGCCGGCCAGCAATGCCAATCGGCCGTCTCGGTTGCGCCGAACCGTTGCACTGGGATTGCGCAACTGCAGCGACGCCAGATGCGCCTTGCGTTGCAGGGGCTGCAATTCCTTCAGATGGGCAGTCAATGCATCGAACGCCAGCAAATGACCGCCCTGCGGATCGCTCAGCCGCGCGCCTTGGATCTGCAAGGCTCCACTCAGCGCGAGCGAAGGCTCTGCATGCTGTTGGAACGTCAGCCGAAGATCGGCGTCCAGCGTGCCTTGCTCCACGCGCGCGGGCAAGTCATCCGGCAGGTAGGCCAGAAATGGGTGCAGATCGAGCCCTTTGAATTGCAGCGTGGCCTCGGTGTCGCGGCTGTCCAGGAACGGCGTGCTCTGCGCACCGGTATTGAATGCCGTGCCATTGAGTTGAAAGGCGAGGTGCGGTGCGACTTTGACCGCTTGGTCAGCCGGCAGATTGCTCAGAAAGGGAACGCTCAAAGACAGGCCGCGCAAGGTCTGGACCTGGCCCTTCGCCACGTCGTTGAAGTCGATGGCACCGTCACGAACCATCACGTTGTAGAGGGAAAAGCGCTGAGGTTGGGCGCTCGGCTCGCTGGCAGGGGTGGCCAGCTTCTTCAACAGGTCATCGAAGTCGGTGCGCCCAGCCGCCGTGCGGTTCAAGCGCAGCACCGGCGCATCGATTTCGAGCGCATCGATCACTGGTGCCAGGTGCCACAAAGACCGCAACTCTGCATCTATATAGAGGCGACCAATTTCCAGTAACGGCTCCTTGCCGGAACTGTCGGCGGCGACCTTCAGGCCATGCACTTGCAGTTCAAGGGTCCAGGGCTTGAAATCGATCTGCCCGACGGAGATTTCTCGGCCGATTTGCGCCGAAGCCTTCGTCTGCAGCGCGTAGCGCAATCCGGCGGGCACCAGGCACCAGGTCAGCGCCCATACACCCAGCCATATGAGCACGGCCCAGGCCAAACGTCGCGCCCACGGGGTTTTGATCAGAGATAGCGCTTTCGAAGCCACGTGAGGAATCCGGTTCTGATTGCGAAGATCACCGATTCCAGCAGAAATCGATGGGCTCGACATGTAACCGGACGCAAAAAGAAAGCCCGGCGGGATCTGTCGATCCGCACCGGGCTTGACGGCTGACGCAACGGTCTTTGCCATCGTTTGCACCATGGAGTTGAACGTCCACGGGGCAGGAGACAAGGTATTGCCTCCGGGGTCTGCCTTGGAAGCTGGGCCTTTCACCTTCATCGCACTGCATGCGTTTGAAGGGCGGATTCACTTCGTCCGGCGATGCCTTAATCACTCAGGCAAGCCCAATGTAGCCAAGTTCGCGGGGCGCCACAAACTGAATTTTCAATCGGTCAGCCGAGTGCGATTGCCTTCTTGAGCTTTGTGCGGCCACAAAGGTAACCATCGCTGAGCACCCTTCCCAAAAAGAACCGGAAATCTGTGTTTCCTACCAGCTTTTTTAGATTCAATTGATCTAACAAATCGATTTGTTAGTATTGACTATGCATTAAGAGCCCTCCTAGAATCCGCGAGCCCTAAAAACAGGGCTGACGATCTTCCATTCGCTGCCGATACCGGCTAAGTCAGTTCGCACATTGCCCGCCCCATGGCGGACTTTTCGGACTTGATGGCGTACCAATCCAGGCGAGATGCCTGGCACGGCCTGGCCCCTAGTGGGCCACCTTGCTCAGGCCTCGACTCAGAAAGGAAAAGCTATATGACAGCGTCAGGAAAAGTGGTTGCCGGAGTGCGAACGTTCGCATCCGATGTGATCGACGGTTTTCTTGAAATCACCCACAGCAGCTTTGCCCTCGTTGGCTTGGCAGTTGCCTTTGCCGTCATCACCCTGACGGCACGCCCCGATCTGCGCCAGACCGGAGAAGAAAAGCTGATGGGCTGGCTGCAGTCCCGCAAGGTGGCCATGATCGGCACGCCGATCGAGCCCGAGGCCAGCGAGCGCGCCACCGCGAGCAATCCGAAAGAGTTGCCCAAGGAGCAGGCTGCCGTCACTTACTGGCTCAGCAAAAAATACCGCGTGGCGCCGGAACCCCTGGCGGTGCTGGTGGCCGAGGCTTATGAAATCGGCGGCAAGACCAAGCTGGATCCGACTCTCATCCTCTCGATCATGGCAGTGGAATCGAGCTTCAACCCCTTCGCGCAAAGCGCGGTGGGCGCCCAGGGCCTGATGCAGGTCATGACGAACATCCACACCGACAAGTACCAGAACTTCGGTGGCCACTTCGCGGCGTTCGACCCGGTGAGCAATCTGCGGGTGGGTGTGAAGGTCCTGCAGGAATGCATTGCCCGTGCAGGCTCGCTCGAAGGAGGCCTGCGCTATTACGTCGGCGCTGCCAATCTGCCCGACGACGGCGGATATGCGGCCAAGGTGCTGGCCGAGCACTTCCGCCTGCGCCAGGTGGCCAGTGGCCGGTCGGTGCCGCTGCAGCCGCCTGTGCCTGCGGCGCCTCCCATGCTCTCGACCCAAGGGCCTGCCCAGCCCGCCCAGACCGTTCCCGCCAAGGCGGCTGCGGAAGCAGAAACCCCCAAGGACAGCGCCGACAAGTTGGCGCTCCTTTCCGCCCTTTGATGAATCGATGCCGCGACGGCATCGATTCGCAAAGGGGTGCCCAAGCGCCCGGCTCGGTCAGCTACACTCGCGGGGTACGCAACTGGCGATAGGCGCGGTAGTCCAACGACTCCGCCGCTGACGTGGAAACCGGCAGGGGTTTTACCCCCTGTGAACCACTGGGGAGCGTGCCGCACGGGCTGCAAGGTCCGATGCGTTCCGCCGTTCGCCTGGGCAGCCCTTGTTTCAAGGGACACAAGTTCATAGGACTGCCAAACATGTACCAACGCAATATTCTCGTCAGCCAGGCCGACCCGGAAATCTGGGCCGCCATTCAGGCCGAAAACGTTCGCCAGGAACAGCACATCGAGCTGATCGCGAGCGAAAACTACGCGTCCCCCGCCGTCATGGCCGCCCAGGGCTCGCAGCTCACCAACAAGTACGCAGAAGGCTATCCAGGCAAGCGCTACTACGGCGGCTGCGAGAACGTGGACGTGGTCGAGCAACTGGCCATCGACCGCGTCAAGAAACTCTTCGGCGCCGATGCCGCCAACGTGCAGCCCAACTCGGGTTCGCAGGCCAACCAAGCCGTGCTGCTGGCCTTCCTCAAGCCTGGCGACACGATTCTCGGCATGAGCCTTGCCGAAGGCGGCCACCTCACGCACGGAATGCCGCTCAACATGAGCGGCAAGTGGTTCAACATCGTTTCGTACGGCCTCAACGAAAAGGAAGAGATCGATTACGACGCGCTGGAAGCCAAGGCCCGCGAACACCGGCCCAAGCTGATCATCGCCGGTGCATCGGCCTATTCCCTGCGCATCGACTTCGAGCGCTTCGCCAAGATCGCCAAGGAAATCGGAGCCATCTTCTGGGTGGACATCGCCCACTACGCCGGGCTGGTCGTGGCAGGCCAGTACCCCAATCCCGTTCCGCATGCCGATGTGGTCACCTCCACAACGCACAAGAGCCTGCGCGGCCCGCGCGGCGGCATCATTTTGATGAAGGCCGAGCACGAGAAGGCGATCAACAGCGCCATCTTCCCCGGCCTGCAAGGCGGCCCGCTGGAACACGTGATCGCGGCCAAGGCCGTGGCCTTCAAGGAAGCGCTGGAGCCAGGCTTCAAGACCTACCAGGAACAGGTCGCCAAGAACGCCATCGTGTTCGCCGAAACGCTGATCGCCCGCGGCCTGCGCATCGTGAGCGGCCGCACCGAAAGCCACGTGATGCTGGTGGACCTGCGCGCCAAGGGCATTACCGGCAAGGAAGCCGAAGCTGCCCTGGGCAGCGCGCACATCACCATCAACAAGAACTCGATTCCCAACGATCCTGAAAAGCCGATGGTGACCAGCGGCATCCGCGTGGGCACGCCGGCCATCACGACGCGGGGCTTCAAGGAAGAGGAAACACGCATCACGGCCAACCTGCTGGCCGACGTGCTCGACAACCCGCGCGACGAGGCCAATCTGGCCGCCGTGCGGGCCAAGGTGCACGCACTGACCTCGCGCTTTCCGGTCTACGGCTGATCCCCGCATGCCCGGCTTTCCGCTCGGCACCGCCCGCTACCGCCAGCGCTGGGGTGGGCGGCCACGGGTGCCGGGCTTCTGTTGCCTGCCGGAAAGGAGCACTCGATGAAGTGCCCGTTCTGCAGCCACCCCGAGACGCAGGTGGTCGAAACGCGGGTGGCCGAAGACGGAGACTTCGTGCGCCGGCGCCGCCAGTGCGGTGCTTGCGACAAGCGCTTCACCACGTACGAGCGCCCGGAGGTGAACTTCCCGGCCATCGTCAAGAAAGACGGCAGGCGCATCGAATACGAGCGGGCCAAGCTGCTCGCCTCGTTCAATCTGGCACTGCGCAAACGCCCGGTCAGCACGGTACAGATCGACAGCGCCATCGAGCGCATCGAGGAAAAGCTGCTCAACCTGGGGCAGCGTGAAGTGCTGTCCGGCCACATCGGCGAATGGGTCATGCGCGAACTGAAGAAGCTCGACAAGGTGGCTTACATCCGCTTTGCCAGCGTGTACCGCAGCTTCGAAGACATCGACGACTTTCGCGCGCTCGTGGACGAAGTGCGCAAATAGCTTTTAAGCCTTTCAGGCCTCCAGCGCTTGATGGAAAAGCGCAAGCAGCTATTCAATTCATAGCATCTTAAAACGCGGCACTGTCTGACAGGGCAGGCTGCGGCATTTTCGCCCTCGCGTTCTAAACTGGCCCGGTCCGCCTGCCGGGACCGCTTTCGCGCCCGGTGTCCTCGCCACCACGCCCGCCTGCGCACGCGCGCATCGTTTTCGTCCCATGGATTCCCAGCCGACGCACAACCCGCTTTCTCCCCAAGCCAGCACACCTTCGCACACCCGGCACACCTGGCAGTTCTTTCGGGCGGGCGGTGTGGACCAGGTCACCATTCGCACCGGCGCCGACATCGCCCATCTGGCCGAGCTGGACCAGAAACTCTGGGTGGCCCTCGCCTGCCCGACGCGCGGCATCGAGTTCGACCCGCGGACGCTGGACCTCATCGATACGGACAAGGACGGACGCATCCGCCCGCCCGAGTTGCTGGCCGCCTGCGCCTGGGCCTGTGCACGGCTGCGCGATCCGGACACCCTTGCCCAGTCCGACGACGCACTGGATCTCGAGGCGATCGATGGCGCCACCGAGGACGGTATGGCGCTGGCTGCCCAGGCCAGGCGCATCCTGGCGTTCGCCGGGCAGCCGGACGACACCCGCATCACGCTCGCCCAGGTGCTGGAGCGCAGCGAGCAGCTGAGCGCCATGCGGTTCAACGGAGATGGTGCGATCACCCCGGACACGGCCGAGGACGACGAGGAAGCCGCAGAGGCGATCCGACAGATCCTTGCCACCCATGGCAGCGTGCCGATCGAGCAGAAGGCCGTGAAGAGCGTCACACCGCCGCCCTTGCAGGGGGTGGACCGCACCCATGCCGAGGCTTTTTTCGGAGAGGTGGCCAAGCTGCACGCCTGGGCAGCGCAGGCCAGCGACGGCACCGCCGGCATGGCGCTGGGCGACCGCACGCTCGCTGCCACGCAGGCGCTGAACGCCGTGCGCCACAAGATCGACGATTTCTTCGCGCGATGCCGGCTGGCAGCGTATGACCCGCGGGCGGCGGCAGCGCTCAACCCCACGCCCGAGGAATACGCCGCCATGTCGGGCACCGACCTGGATGCGGATTCCCCCGCCGTAGCCGCCCTGCCCCTGGCACCGATCACGGCCCGTGGCACCCTGCCGCTGGCGCACGGCGTGAATCCCGCGTGGGCCGAAGCGTTGCAGGCGTTTCGGGAAAAGGCCGCCGAGCCGCTGCTCGGCCAAGCAGCCGGGGCACTGTCCGAAGAGGAATGGCAGCAAATACAAAAGGCTCTGGCTCCGTGCCAGAAATGGCTGGCCGACAAACCGGCCACGAAGCTGGGCGCATTGAAGACCGACGCCATCCGCCAGTGGCACGAAAGCGGCGTTCGAGAACGGGTGATGGCCCTGATCGACCAGGACGAAGCCGAAAAGGCCCACAACACGCAGACGGCAGACCTGGAAAAGCTGCTGCGCCTTCGGCGCGACCTGCTCGTGCTGCTGAACAACTTCGTGTCGTTTTCGGCGTTCTACCAGCGCGACGGCGCGATCTTCCAGGCGGGCACGCTGTACCTGGATGCGCGCAGCTGCGATTTGACGGTCCAGGTGGCCGATGCGGGCAAGCACGCCAAGCTCGCTGGGCTGGCCAAGACCTATCTGGCCTACTGCGACTGCACGCGAAAGGGTCAGAAGATGAGCATCGTGGCCGCGTTCACTGCGGGCGATGTGGACTTTCTGTTCGTAGGGCGCAACGGCGTCTTCTACGACCGCCAGGGCCACGACTGGGATGCCACCATCACCAAGCTGATCGAAAACCCCACCAGCATCGGGCAGGCGTTCTTCTCGCCCTACAAGAAGTTTCTGCGCATGATCGAAGAGCAGGTGGCCAAGCGGGCCTCGGCCAGCGACGCGCGGGTCGAGAAATCCCTGGGCGCCACGGCGGGGCAACTGGCCAACACTCCGCTCAAGCCGGCCACGGCCGCAGCCGCGCCCTCCTCCACCGTGGCCGATCCCATGCGCCGCACGGACGTCGGCACGGTGGCCGCCATCGGCGTGGCGCTGGGCAGCATCAGCGCAGTGCTGGTGGGCATCTTCGGCAAGTTCGTGGATCTGGGGGTGTGGATACCGCTGGCCATCATCGGCATCGTGCTCGCCATCTCGGGGCCGAGCATGCTGATCGCGTGGCTCAAGCTGCGCCAGCGCAGCCTGGGGCCGATCCTGGACGCGAGCGGCTGGGCCATCAACGGGCGCATGCGCATCAATACGCGGCTGGGGGGATCGCTGTCGCAGACGGCGAAGGTGCCGGCCAACGCAAGGCGGCTGCTGGACGACCCGTTCGCCGAGCCGCGCCAGTCGGTGTGGTGGCTGGTGGCGGGCCTGGCGGCGATGGGGGCAGTGCTGGCCGCCGCAGCATGGTGGTGGCATAGCGTGGCCCCTGCGCCAGTGCGCGAGGTAGGCCAACCGACCACCGCAGGACGAGCCACGCCCGCGTCGGGAACGCCACAAGAACCGGGTGCGCCATCATCGGGGACGCCGCCTGCATCCGCCGCGCGCTGAAAGTTACCGTACCGGCTTGCAGCCGCCTATCTGGACCAGAACGGCGGTACACCGAACAGCGCCAGAACCGGCCACGGGTGATGCAGCAATCCAACCAAAGCACGCGAACTGAAAATTCGCTCGCAGCCTGACATCGGCGCAGTTTGACGACGGCGGAACTCTCGGCTTTCGCGCGGTTGCGCTCAGCTTCGGCTTTTTTTTGCAGCCCTTAGGCACTGAAATTATGGTGGGGAGAAGATTCACCCATCCGGGCTCCCCTCAGAGACTCCCTGCCATGCCCGATCCAGTAACGCTACAAAGGTCATTCAGTTCACCGGCTCGTCTCGATCGTTATTCCAACGATTTGCAGCAGGAAGTGGAGCACGGCGCGGGCAAGATCGTCAGTGGGACGGGAACTCCGGGCATTGTGTCCCGATCAGCGAGCCTCGACGGTCGCCATCCGCACACCATGCCTCCCCGCATGGCGGTGCTTCGCTGGCCAAATCGGGAGGTCAGTGAGGGTCATTTGAGCGGCAGTCCATCTGCCGGCCTGGTATTCCACCCTTTACCCAAAAGCGGTCCGTTGGGTGAGCGGAAATCCACTTGGCCTGCACTCGATGTCGAAAATTTGACTTTGGAGAGCTTCACGGAATACATGCAAAACATGCAAAACATGCAAAACATTGCATTGAACGAAAGTGAGCCGCGCGACATTGAAGTGGTGCTGGCGGAAGAAACTGAAGCGGGCGACGTACCCTCAGTACGCCCCAAATTGCTGGACACCGTGCCCGGCATCCCTCAAGAAGCGCTAGAAACCTTGGCCAACGTGGCCTCCGGCGTGAGTGAGGACGGGACGGATATGTACAGCCGTTTCGAACTCGGGCTAATACTCAGTGCCGCGCTTTCCTCGATGGAATCTCAATGCGAAGATCCCGCAGCAGTCCGGCATGCCAAGCAGGCCATCGACCAAGGGTCTTGCATGATCTTCTTGACGTTAGAGCAAGAAGTCGCTGATGGCGTTCACCGCCGTTATTCGATGTCAAACGCCATGGAATCTGCTGAGCAAATTCACCGAATACTTCAGTCACTTGAGGAGGGTGGACACCGACTCTGGCATGTTAGCCAAAGCAAAGGAGAGAAAGCGCATGCACTGGCGATCTCCGCCACCCGAATTGAAGGGGGCAACGTTCGCTTGAGCGTCTTCAATTCCAACGGCTGGACCACGAGCCTCGGCGAAGGGCTGGCACCTTACTCACCGGCAGCTTTCAAGATCATGCCCATCGCCGATGCGGCGGCGGCTCTGGAGACATTCGGCGATGAAAGCATGGCTCCAGCAGAGAATCTGCCAAAGCCGTGGCTTGACCTTTGGGAAAAAAGCGCTGCGGGCACTCCTTTGCTGTCTTGGCTTGCCAACGCCGGCCCACATGGCTCCGCCCCGCTGTTGAGTGAGCAGAGCATGCCGCCACAAAAAGCCAATGATTGCGCCATTGAAGTGCAATTCGCCTGGCTGGCGAGCGTACTGCCCCCCGCTGACTACAAGCTGGTAAAGGCCCATACGCTCAATGTCCTCGCACAGGCCGACGGCAATAGCGAAAAAACGCTACGACGCCTGCACGAACGGATCACCACCAGCTTGAGTGGTTACGCAGTGGCTCAAGCACCGGCAGGCGCTGAGGCACGGGCTGCCGATGTGGTTTTATAGAACGCCGCCCCGCTGCTACCACTGCGTTTGGACCGCTGCGTGATAGAGGCGCTTTAAAGAAACGACGCCTGGATCGGCGGCACGGCCGGCTCGACGTCGCCGCACTGGCCGCGGTGGCGCAGCGCGTGGTCCATGATGACCAGTGCCAGCAGGGCTTCGGCGATGGGCGCGGCGCGGATGCCCACGCACGGGTCGTGGCGCCCCTTGGTGATGACTTCGGTGCTCTGACCATGCACGTCGATGGATTCGCGCGGGCTGATGATGGAACTGGTCGGCTTGATCGCGAGCGACACCTCGATGTCCTGGCCGGTGCTGATGCCTCCGAGCACACCGCCCGCGTTGTTGCTGGCGAAGCCCCGAGGCGTGAGCGAGTCGCCATGCGTGGTGCCGCGCTGCGCGACGCTGGCAAAGCCCGCCCCGATCTCCACCCCCTTGACCGCGTTCAGGCCCATCATCGCGTGGGCGATGTCGGCGTCCAGCTTGTCGTAGAGCGGCTCGCCCAGCCCGACCGGCACGCCCGTGGCCTGCACGCGAATGCGCGCGCCGCAGGAGTCGCCCGACTTGCGCAGCGCGTCCATGTAGTCCTCGTAGGCCGACACATCGGCGACCGGCGCGAAGAACGGGTTCAGCGGCACGTGGTCCCAGCTTTCGAACGGAATCTCCAGCTCGCCGATCTGGGTCATGCAGGCACGAAAGCGCACGCCGTATTTCTCGGACAACCATTTCTTGGCGACCGCACCGGCCGCCACCGTGGGCGCGGTGAGCCGGGCCGACGAGCGCCCGCCACCGCGTGGATCGCGGATGCCGAACTTGTGCCAGTAGGTGTAGTCGGCGTGGCCGGGGCGAAAGCTCTCGGCGATGTTGGAGTAGTCCTTGCTGCGCTGGTCGGTGTTGCGGATCAGCAAGGCGATGGGGGTGCCGGTGGTCTTGCCTTCGTACACGCCGGAGAGGATTTCGACCGCATCGGCCTCGTTGCGCTGGGTGACATGGCGGCTGGTGCCGGGGCGGCGGCGGTCCAGGTCGGCCTGGATATCGGCCTCCGACAGCGGCATGCCGGGCGGGCAGCCGTCGATCACGCAGCCGATGGCCGGGCCGTGGGATTCACCGAAGTTGGTGACTGCGAATAGGGTACCGAGTGTGTTGCCGCTCATGGGGCGCGATTATCACAGAGCCTTGCGACCCGGCACGGTCCATCCCACCCCGCGCCGAATGCTATTAAAAACATAGCAATCCAGGCAATCGATACCCCGGCATGGGGCCTGTTTGGCTTGAAGGGAGCGATCAGACCGCCGGGCGGGCGTCTTCTTCGGGCCAGTCACGGATGTAGGCCTTGAGCATCTTGTTCTCGAAGTTCTGGGCGTCCACCACGGCCTTGGCCACGTCGTAGAAGCTGATCACGCCCATGAGCATTTTCTTGTCCATGACCGGCATGTAGCGGGCGTGGCGATTGAGCATCATGCGGCGCACTTCGTCCATGTCGGTTTCGAGCGTGCAGGTGAGCGGGGCATCGTCCATGGCCGTGCGCACGAGCAAGGTGCCGACGGCGCCGCCGTTCTTCACGACCGCCTGGATCACTTCGCGGAAGGTGAGCATGCCGACCAGATCGCCGAGGTCCATCACCACGAGGGAGCCGATGTCCTTTTCGGACATGATTTCGACGGCCTGGGCCAGCGGTTCGTCGGCGTTGACGGTGTAGAGGGTGTTGCCTTTGACGCGAAGGATATCGCTGACTTTCATGGGGGTCTCCGTGGTGCGCTGCGAGGCGCTGCTGGGCTGGATCCTGCGCAATATAGCCCACAATGTCCCGCCAACAACACACCCCAGGAGACACGGATGCCCGGTTACTCAGACCCTGGCTTCGACACACTGGCGCTGCACGCGGGCGCCTCGCCCGACCCTGCGACAGGCGCGCGCGCCGTCCCCATCCACCTCACGACGTCGTTCGTGTTCGAGTCGAGCGACCACGCGGCCGCGCTGTTCAACCTCGAACGCCCGGGCCACGTCTACAGCCGCATCAGCAACCCCACCAATGCCGTGCTGGAGCAGCGCGTGGCGGCGCTGGAAGGCGGCGTAGGCGCCATCGCCGTGGCCAGCGGCCAGGCCGCGCTGCACCTGGCGATCTGCACCCTGATGGGCGCGGGCAGCCACATCGTGGCCAGCACCGCGCTGTACGGCGGATCGCAGAACCTGCTGCAATACACGCTGGCGCGCTTCGGCATCGAGACCACCTTCGTCGCACCGGGCGACATCGACGGCTGGCGCGCCGCGGCGCGGCCCAACACACGCCTGTTCTTCGGCGAGACCGTGGGCAACCCCGGCCTGGACGTGCTGGACATTCCCACCGTGTCTGCCATCGCCCACGAGGCCGGCGTGCCGCTGCTGGTCGATTCCACCCTCACCTCACCATGGCTCATGCGCCCCTTCGAGCACGGGGCGGATCTGGTGTATCACTCGGCCACCAAATTCCTGTCGGGCCACGGCACCGTGATCGGCGGCATCGTGGTGGACGGCGGCAGCTTCGATTGGGAGGGCCCGCGCACGGCGGGGCGCTTCGCCGAACTGACGCAGCCCTACGACGGCTTTCACAACATGGTGTTCACCGAGGAGAGCACGGTGGGCGCCTTTTTGCTGCGCGCGCGGCGCGAGGGCCTGCGCGACTTCGGCGCCTGCATGAGCCCGCACACGGCGTGGCTGATCCTGCAGGGAATCGAGACGCTGCCGCTGCGCATGGAGCGACACATGCGCAACACGCAGAAGGTGGTGGAGTTCCTGGCCAGCCATGCCTTCGTCTCGCGCGTGGGGCACCCGCTGCTCGAATCGCACGCGAGCCATGCGCTGGCGCAAAAGCTGCTGCCGCGCGGCGCGGGATCGGTGTTCAGCTTCGATCTCAAGGGCAACCGCGCCCAGGGCAAGCAATTCATCGACACCCTGAAGGTCTTCAGCCATCTGGCCAACGTGGGCGACTGCCGCAGCCTGGTGATCCATCCGGCCAGCACCACGCACTTTCGCATGAGCGACGAGGCGCTGGCAAAGGCCGGCATTTCGCAAGGCACGATCCGCCTGTCGATCGGCCTGGAAGATGCGGACGACCTCATCGACGACCTTCAACGCGCGCTGAAAGCCGCAGAAAAGGCAGGTGCGTGATGCACATCACCGTCAACGGCCACCGCAGCTATTGCTACACCGGCGGCAAAGCATTCGATGCGGCCAAGCCGACCGTCGTCTTCATTCACGGCGTGCTCAACGACCACAGCGTATGGGCGCTGCAAAGCCGCTACTTCGCCAACCATGGCTGGAACGTGCTGGCAGTGGACCTGCCCGGCCACTGCCGCAGCGAGGGCGATGCGCCCGAAAGCGTCGAGCAGGCCGCCGGCTTCATCGCCGCGCTGCTGGATGCGGCCGGCGTGGCGCGCGCCGCACTGGTCGGGCACAGCTGGGGATCGCTCATCGCGCTGGAAACCGCCGCCCGCCTGCAGGACCGCGTGACGCATCTGGTGCTGGTGGGCACCGCCTACCCGATGAAGGTGTCCTCCGCCCTCATCGAGTCGGCCCTGAACACGCCCGAGAAGGCGCTGCGCATGGTGAACGTGTTCTCGCGAAGCACGCTCGCATCGCCTTCGGGCGCGGGCTTTTGGGCCTATGGCGCCGGCATGGCCCTGGGCCGCCGCGTGCTGCGCAGCAACCCGGCCGTGAACGTGTTCCACCGCGGTTTCCTGGCCTGCGACCGCTATGCGGGCGGCGAGGCCGCCATCGCGCAGATCGCCTGCCCGGTGCTGTTCGCCCTGGGCGCGCAGGACCAGATGACGAACCCGAAGGCGGCTCAGGGCCTGATCGCGGCGGCGCGGGCGGCCGGCAAGGCGGTGCAGGTGGTGAGCCTGCCGGTCGGCCACCACCAGATGACGGAGGCGCCGGACGCCACGTTGTTCGCGATCCGGGACTTCCTCGCTGCCTAGAGCGGCGTCACGAATTGCACGCGGTTCAGCACCAGGTTGCGCGCGCTGTCTTCCTAGGAGCTGATCACGAGCCACCGCACGGAACCGGCGGGCATCGGTGCCCGCTGCCGCACCTTCCTCGATGGCGCCAAAGGCCCTCATGCCTTCGTCGCTCTGGACGAAGAAGGATTTGAGGCGGTAGTTGGCGGACAGCGCCACGCGCTCGATGCCTTTGTCGCCAAAGGATGCGTCGAGGGCGCCATTGGCGTCGAACCTGGCGACGCCGAGGTTGCAGCCGCTGCCGGCGCAGGTTCTGGCGGCGACGACACATCCGCCATCGGGATGGGACGCGAGTCGGTATTCCTTCAACTCCGCCCCGAAGGACGTCCAGCCACCGGAGGTCTGCACTTGCGTGCCGCCCGGGTTTTTGGTCGGGAAACGATTTCCGGCAGATCCCATCGCAGGCCCACTCTTTCGAAGGGTGGCGAGCGCGGCCGTCACGCCAGCAGGCGGCACAGTTCGGTGAGATCGGGCACCGTGGCGTGCGGCTCGCCTTCGTGCGGCCAGGCCGCTTCGGCCCGATTGATCCACACCGCCTGCATGCCTGCCCCCAGGGCACCGTGCGCGTCCAGCGTGGCGTCGTCGCCCACGTGCAGCACGCTGTCGGGCGGCACGCCCAGCGCTTGGGCCGCAGCTTGGAAGATGCGCGGGTCCGGCTTGGCGGTGCCGAACTCGCGCGCGCTGATGCGGGCCTGAAAGTACTGGCCGATCCCGATCAGATCGAGATCGGCATTGCCGTTGGACAGCGCGGCCAGCGGATAGCGCACCGCCAGAAACTCCAGCGCCGCGATGGCGTCGTCGTACAGCTCCACGCGCTGGCGCTCAGCGAAGAAGACGTCGAAGGCCCCGTCGGCCAACGCTGCATCGTCGCCCGATCGGCGCAGCGCGGCGCGGATGCTTTCGCGGCGCAGTGCGCTCAGGTCGTGCGACAGCTCAGGGTGCGCCTGCACGATCTCGCTGCGCAGCACGGCCGAGGCTTCGGGGTCGGCTACCAGCGCCGCGGTGGCGGGCGCCCGGTCCTGCAGCCAGGCGCAGAGCGCGGCCTGGGCGCGTGCGATGGTGGGCCAGATGGGCCAGAGCGTGTCGTCCAGGTCGAGGGTGACGGCACGGATGCGTTGGGTGTCGAGCATGCCGGCGAGGATAGCGCAGGGGTTTCGCCAGCGGCCCGCTCAGCCGGTGCGCGCCCTTTGCCACAATGCGGGCATGCCGACCCCCACCTCAGCGCCCCTGGCCTCCCCTTTCCCCTCTGCCCCGGCTTCACCCCAGGCATCGAACACCCCCCACCAGCGCAACGCCGGCACGATCGGCGTGCCGCGCGCGGCAGTGCTGCTGTGCAACCTGGGCACGCCCGAGGCGCCCACCGCACCGGCGCTGCGCCGGTACCTGGCGCAGTTTCTGGGCGACCCGCGCGTGGTCGAAATCCCGCGCGCCGCCTGGCTGCCCATCCTGCACGGAATCATCCTGCGCATCCGCCCCGCCAAGTCAGCCGCCAAGTACGCCAGCGTCTGGATGCCCGAAGGCTCCCCGCTCGCGGTGTGGACGGCCAAGCAGGCCACGCTGCTGCGCGGCTGGCTGGGCGAGGCCGGCCTGGGCGTGCCGGTGCGCCATGCGATGCGCTACGGGCAGCCTTCCATCGCCTCGCAGCTCGACGCCCTGCAGGCCGAAGGCGTCGAACGGGTGCTGGTGCTGCCGCTGTATCCGCAGTATTCGTCCACCACCACCGCCAGCGTGGCGGACGACGTGTACACGTGGGCGGGCCGCCAGCGCCGTCTGCTGGAGTTTCGTTTCGTGAACAGCTACCACGCCCATCCGGGCTACATCAACGCGCTGGCGCAGAGCGTGCGCGCGCACTGGAAGCGTGAAGGCAGCCGGGCCGAGCAGCTGGTGATGAGCTTTCACGGCATTCCCGCGCGCAACGTGCAGTTGGGCGACCCCTACCAGCAGGAATGCCTGACCACGGCCACTCTGGTGGCTCAGGCGCTGGGGCTGTCGCCCGATGCGTACCGGGTGACCTTTCAGTCCCGCTTCGGCAAGGCACGCTGGCTGGAGCCCTACACCGAGCCCACGCTCATCGAGATGGCCCAGGCCGGCACGCGCAGCGTGGATGTGATGTGCCCGGGCTTTCCGTGCGACTGCCTCGAAACGCTGGAAGAAATCAACCAGGAGGCGCGCGAAGCCTTCCTGCACGCCGGCGGCAAGGAGTTTCGCTATATCCCGTGCATGAACGACGACAACGCGTGGATCACGGGCCTGAGCCAGATCGCGCAGCAGCATCTTCAAGGCTGGGACCAGCCCTGAAGGAAGATCGGATCCCGACGCCGCTCGCTCCCTGTGCTGCGAAGTGAACCCACCACGGACACCATTCGCTACGGAGGCGCGGTGCGATCCGTGGAAAAATTCGCAGCTTCAAGCCCCTGACGAGCCCATCGGCGGGCGCAGAAAGCCGAGTGCCGTGGCAACGCATTCCGCCGCCACGTTAAAGCCAAAGCGGTCGCCTGCGTGCCGCCGGACCGAATAGACCGGCATGAACCTTTCTTCCCATCCCAAAACCGTCTGGCTCACCGGCCTGTCCGGCGCCGGCAAGACCACCTTGGCGAATGCGTTCGCCCAGCGGCTCAAGTCGCATGGCACGGCCTGCACCGTGCTCGATGGCGACGCGCTGCGCAACGGGCTGAATGCGTCGCTGGGCTTCACACCGGCCGACCGCAGCGAAAACATCCGCCGCACGGCCGAAGTCGCGCGCCTCTTCAACGATGCGGGCCTGTGGGTGGTGGCGGCGTTGATCTCCCCGCACGACGAAGACCGCCAGCGGGTGCGGCAGATCGTCGGAAAAGACCGTTGCCGCGTGGTGTGGGTGCGCACCCCGCTGTCCGTCTGCGAGGCCCGCGATCCCAAGGGCCTGTACGCCAGTGCCCGCGCCGGCTGCCTGCCGGGCTTCACCGGCGTCGGAGCGACGTACGAAGAGCCCTGGGACGCCGACCTCAAGATCGACACGACCGGCGTGTCGGTGCGGGAATGCGTCGAAGCGCTTTGGCGCACGCAGGGGCCCCGCGCACGCCGGGCCAGATGCCGGCCTGCCGCCGTATCCGGCGGCCTGAGCGCCGACCGGCCGGCTACCGGATCAAGGCCAAAAAGGCCTCAAGCGCAATAAAATCCACGGCATATAGCTATCAATTTAATAGCAAACCGCCGTGAATCCTTGGTCTGACCCGGCAGCGAAGTTCGCTCGCGTCACTCCGGCACGGCGATCGCACCGCTGGTGATGTTGATGGCATTGCCGCTCACAGGGGTGGCCGCGATGGCCGGAACGTTGGCCGCCGTGATGGCGGGTGCGCTGCCCGGCGTGCCGCCACGGGGCACGGTGCGCACCACCTGGCTGGCGGGCAACGCGGTGCCGTTGGCCAGGTGGTCGTACATGGCGTCGAGCGCACGGTTCATATAGACATGCAGCGGGATGTAGCGCGAGTCGAAGCCCGGCAGTGCGCCGGTCAGGCCGATGAAGCTGTCGAAATGCTGGGCATTCGTCACCTCGATGTAGCGCAGGCGGCTGGTGGAGCCTTCCACGCGGCGGTTCAGCGCAGCGTAGGGGCGCGAGGTGTGGTTGACGGGCAGCAGGGCATCCGAGCGGCCGTGCACGATGATGGCCGGCTTGCCGCGCAGGTTGCCGCTGCGGCGGGTTTCGTCCACGCCGGCCTGCAGCCTGCGGGCCGCGTCGTCGCTGCCGGTGATCAGGTTGCGCAGGCACAGCGCGCCTTCCAGGTTCCAGTTGCGCACACCGGCCGCGTTCTGCGACAGCACATCGCGCGCGGGGCCGCCCAGGCTGCGGTTGTTGACCAGTTGAACGCCGGCCGAAGGCGGCACGCCGTTGCCGGTGGCGAACATGTCGGCCAGCGCTGCAGGCGCCAGCGGCGTCACCGCGCCCTGCGCCGTGGTCGCCGCGAAGCTGTAGCCGCACAGGTTGTCCTTCACGCTGGAGCGGGAGAGCGCATTCGCGAACGTCACCGCCACGGCAGGCACGACTTCGAAGCCGGCGAGCGCTGGGTACTGCGCGACCGATTCGGCCTCCCAGCCGTAGGCGCGCATGCGGGCCAGCGCCTGCTCGGCCAGCGCCACGGTGCTGCCGCCGGTGATGAGGCCCTGCGCGCGCAGCGCTTCGCACCGGTTGGAGGCGATGGGCAGCGATGGGCTGGCGAAGCCGATCGCAAACGTGCTCGCATAGGGGCTGTCGCTGATGGAGGGCGCCAGCGCGGCGCAGGCCTGGTACAGCTGTGCGTAGGTGGTGTAGTCGATGAGCGTGCGGCTGTTGACCGCCACGTCCGCATTGCCGCGGCGCACCGTGACGCCGGGGTTGGCGGGCAGTTCCACCGCGGGTTCGGAGACGGCCACGCCGCCGATCAGGCCCTGTGTGTCCTGCTCGGCCGCCGCGATGGCGGCGGCGCCACCGTTGGACAGGCTGGAGGCGATGACGATGGTGTTGGATGGCTTGAAGGTGCGCAGCCGCTGCCCGCCCGGCGACAGATCACCGAAGCGTTCGTTGATCACGTAAAAGCCCATTTCCACCGCCCGCAGCGTGGCCAGGCCCCAGTCTTTTTCCGGGTTCTGGCCGGAGTGCGCGTGCTTGAAGGCGAAGCGGTTGGGGGTGGCGGTGTTGAACGCGGCCAGGTCGGCGGCCGAGAGCCCGGCGTTGAATGCGGCGCTGGTGCCGGCCGAGGTGGCCGAAGCGCGGGTGCCGTCGATCAGCGGCACGGTGTCTGCCTGCAGGTCGTGCGGGGCGGCGCCGGTCCCCTTGTCGGTATAGGCCACCGCGCAGCCGCGCTTCAGGCCCCATTCGCCCGTGGACATGCCGCCGTAGATGCCGCGCGAGCCCGAGGCCGTGGCGGTGATGATGCACGGCCTGGCGGGATTGAAGGTGTCGGGCACCTGCACCATCAGCGTGACGTTCTGGCGGCCCGAGCCGTCGTCGTAATAGGCGATGGTTTCAGTGCCGGCGATCTTGCCCTCGCCCACCGTCACGCGGCCCTGTGCGTCCACGTTGGGGCCGTAGAGCGTGCCGTAGCCGCCTGCGGCCGTCATGTCCAGCAGGGCGCGGTAATTGGTATAGATGGCGTTGCGCCGCATCTCGGCGGCCGTGGGCTGGGAGCCCTCGTAGCCCGGGGCATCGGGGTCGGCCAAGCCGGTGCGGCCCAGGCCGGCGGTCAGCAGATCGTCGTCCACGCCGTCATAGGTTGCCTGGCGCACGCTGGCCAGGTAGGACGGGCGCACGTTGAAATCGAAATCGACGGTGTTGCCGCCACCGCCGCCGCAAGCGGCCAGGAGGGCGGCGGTCAGGGCGGCCAGGGCGATGGCGCGAGGAATGATCGGACGCATGGGGAATCTCCTGCAGCGGGGAAACGGAATGAAATTGTCGTGGGGAGTATGCAATGCGCTCTCAGGGGTGTTGCCAATGGCGCGGCACCACAAGGCGTTGCAACTTTTCCAGCGCGGATCATGCCACGGTGAGGAATTCGATCCAAAAACAATGCGAACCATTCGCAATATCATTTAAAATCGCGGCCTTGCAAAACAGCGCCCTGGTGGGGAGCCCCGGGGTCCGTCCCCGGGGCGTTCGCTGCGCCCCGCTGGCCTCGCGCGGCGGCTTCGTCCGCCATCGCCCTCCTGATTGCGCCCCGCCCATGCCCCCTTCCGAACCCCCGGCCCACCTTCGCCCCACCCCGGGCGGCTTTCTTCCCCTGTGGGGCTGGCCGATCGCGCTGGGCCTGCTGACTGCGACCGGGCTGCTGAGCGCCCTCGTGAGCGACGACGGGTGGGGAGACGTGTGGTCCTGGATCGCCCTGGGCCTGCCGGTGGCCGTGATGGCGTGGTTCGGCCTGCGTCGCCGCGCCGGCCGGCGCTGAAGCGCCCTGCCGCGTCCCGCCCCGGCGCCATGCCGCGCTGTCCTGATCCTCTCCCTTCCCCGTCCTGTCTATGCCCATGAACCAGCACACCCCCATCGCCCTGGCCGTCGCACTGGCCCTTGCCACCTTCGGCGGCCACGCCAGCGCACAGGCTGCGGCAGCGCCAGCGCCAGCGGATGCGCCGACCCTGCCGACCGTGACGGTGGGCGCCAGCGCCGACGCTTCGGCGCAGGGCCTGTCGCCCGCCTATCCCGGCGGCCAGGTCGCTCGCGGCGGGCGGGCCGGCATTCTGGGCACGCGCGATGCGATGGAGACCCCTTTCAGCATCACCAGCTACACGAACGAATTGATCCAGGACCGGCAGGCGCGCAGCGTGGGCGAGGTGCTGCAAAACGATGCCGGCGTGCGGCTGGCGCGCGGGTTCGGCAATTTCCAGGAAACGTATTTCATCCGCGGCTTCCTGCTGGACTCGGACGACGTGGCCTACAACAGCCTGTACAGCCTGCTGCCGCGCCAGTACATCGCCACCGAATTGTTCGAACGCGTGGAGCTGCTGCGCGGCGCATCGGCGTTTTTGAACGGTGCGGCGCCCAACGGCGGCGGCATCGGCGGTGCGATCAACCTGCTGCCCAAACGCGCACCGAACGAGCCGCTGTCGCGCGTGACCGTGGGATCGGGCTCGGGTGGCTACGGCATGGTGTCCACCGACATCGCCCGCCGATTCGGCCCCGACCAGAGCACGGGCATCCGCCTGAACGCGGCCTACCGCGATGGCGACACGGCCGTGGACCACGAAAAAAACCAGCTCGGCCTGCTGTCGGTGGGCCTGGACTGGCGCAGCCGCGACGTGCGCCTGTCCGGCGACATCGGCTGGCAGGACAACAAGCTCAAGGGCACGCGCACCAACGTCACGCTGAGCGGCACGAACGCCAACTTCATTCCCGCCGCACCGCAGGCCTCGGCCAACTTCTCGCAGCCCTGGACGTATTCCAACGAGCGCGACCTGTTCGGCACCTTCCGCGGTGAAGTGGACCTGGGCCCCGATGTGACCGCGTGGGGCGCCTGGGGCCTGCGCCGCAGCGAGGAATCGAATTCGCTGGCCAACCTCAGCGTGAGCGATTCGACCACGGGCGAGGGCAGCACCTACCGGTTCGACAACACCCGCAAGGACCGCGTGAACACGGGCGAGCTCGGCGTGCGCGGCAAGGCCCGCACGGGCAGCGTGGGCCATGAATGGGTGGCCTCCGCCTCGTACTTCGACGCAGAGAAAGACAACGCCTACGCGTTCGACTTTCTCAACACCCGGCCAGGCAGCCTGTATGCCTATGCGCCCTACGCCCAGCCAGCCTTCAGCGCGAATGCGGGCTATGGCGGCACGCTCGCCAATCCCAACCTGACGGGCCGGACCCGCATGACCAGTTTCGCAGTGGGCGACACGATGTCCTTGGTGCAGGACACCGTCCTCGTCACGCTGGGCCTGCGCCACCAGAAGCTGGATGTGGCCGACTATGCCTACGGCACCTCGGCGCTGACCAACCGCTACGAGCAAAGCCGCACCAGCCCGCTGGCCAGCGCCGTGTTCAAGGCCAGCAAGCAGTTGTCGGTGTACGCCAACTATGTCGAGAGCCTGAGCAAGGGCGAGACCGCTCCCGCCACGGCCAACGGCACGCCGGTGGTCAACCGCGGCGAACAGCTGTCGCCCTACGTCGCCAAGCAAAAGGAAATCGGCCTCAAATACGACGCCGGCCGCATCGGCGGCTCGCTGGCCCTGTTCAGCACGACCAAGCCGCGCGCCATCGTGAATGCGGCCAACGTGTTCGCCTCGTCCGGCAAGGACCGGCACCAGGGCGTGGAGCTCAACGTGTACGGCGAGGCCACGCGCGGGCTGCGCGTGCTCGGCGGCATGACGTGGCTCGATGCCAGGCAGCGCGAGACAGGCAATGCCGCGCTCGACGGCAACCGCGTGATCGGCGTGCCGCGCCTGCAGGCGAACCTGGGCGCGGAGTGGGACGTTCCCGGTGCGCAAGGCCTTGCGCTGGACGCCCGCGTGGTGCGCACCGGCGCCACCTACGCCAACGATGCCAACACCCTGCGCGTGCCCGCCTGGACGCGCCTGGACCTGGGCGTGCGCTACGCCACCGAATGGAGCGGCCGCCTGGTCACCCTGCGCGCCAGGGTGGACAACGCCACCGACCGCAACTACTGGGCCTCGGCGGGCGGCTACCCGGGCTCCGGCTATCTGGTCGTGGCCGCGCCCCGCACATTCACGCTGAGCGCCAGCGTGGACTTCTGACCCCCATCGCAACGCCCCGACACCCCACCCGACCATGCTGACCGCTCGCTCCCTCAAGACCTGGACCTGGCTGCACAAGTGGAGCAGCCTGGTCTGCACCGTGTTCATGCTGCTGCTGTGCCTGACCGGCCTGCCGCTCATCTTCCACCACGAGATCGGGCATCTGCTCGGCACCGAAGTGCAAGCGCCTGCCATGCCGGCCGGCACGCCGCACGTGAGCCTGGACCGCGTCCTGGACGTGGCACGCGCACAGCACCCCGACCGTGTGGTGCAGTTCGCTTCGCAGCCCGAGGACAGCACGGACCTGTGGTTCACCACGCTCACGCCCACGCCGGCGCCCACGGAAAACTTCCGGTCGGTGGCGGTGGATGCGCGCACCGGCGCCATCCTGGCACAGCCGCGTTTCGACGAAGGCTTCATGTACGTGATGTTCAAGCTGCACGTGGACCTGTTCGCGGGTCTGGCGGGCAAGCTGTTTCTCGGCTTCATGGGCCTGCTGCTGCTCGTGGCCATCGTCACGGGCGTGGTGCTGTACGCGCCCTTCATGCGCAAGCTGCGCTTCGGCGAAGTGCGGCGCGAGCGCTCGGCCCGCGTGAAGTGGCTCGACCTGCACAACCTGCTGGGCATCGTCACGCTGGTGTGGGCCTTCGTGGTGGGCGGCACCGGCATGATCAACACCTGGGCCGACCTGCTCATCAAATACTGGCAATACGACGAACTGAGCGCGCTGCTGGCGCCCTACAACGGCCAGCCGGTCACGCCCGTGGCCGAGCGCGCATCGGTGCAGAAGTCGCTGGACGCCGCCCTGGCCCGCGCGCCGGGCACCAAGCTGTCGTTCATCGCGTTTCCTGGCACCTCGTTTTCCAGCCCCCACCATCACACGTTCTTCCTGCGCGGCAACGAGCCGCTCACGTCGCGGCTGCTGCAGCCGGTGCTGGTGGATGCCAAAACGGCCGAGGTGACCGCGGCCCCCAAACTGCCGTGGTATCTCGTGGCCCTGCTGGTTTCGCAGCCGCTGCACTTCGGCGACTACGGCGGCATGCCGATGAAGATCATCTGGGCCTTGCTGGACATCGCCACCATCATCGTGCTGGGCAGCGGGCTCTACCTGTGGCTGGGCCGGCGCCCATCGAGCGCGCCGGCAGCGGCAGCCACCGGCCGCGGAAAACCAGCCAGCGGCAAGGCCGCGCTGGCCTCGCCGCTGACGGCACGCACACCGGTCAGGCGGTAGCGGCGGCCAGGCGGCGCGAGGCCCAGCCGCGCATCACGCGGGGCACGATCAGCACGGCCACCACGATCACCATCAGCGCCAGCGACATGGGGCGCGTGACGAAGATGGACCAGCTGCCCTCGCCGATCGAAATGGCGTTGCGCATCTGGGCCTCGGCCAGCGGGCCGAGGATCATGCCCACCACCACGGGGGCGGTGGGGAAGTCGAAGCGCCGCATCAGCACCCCCAGCAATCCGATGCCATACAGCAGGAACAGATCGAACGCGCTCTGGCGCATGCCGTAGGCCCCGACCGTAGCGAAGATCAGGATGCCCGCGTACAACTGCGGCTTCGGAATCTTCAGCAGCTTGACCCACAGGCCCACCATGGGCAGGTTCAGCACCAGCAGCATCACGTTGCCGATGTACAGCGATGCGATCAGCGCCCACACCAGCGTGGCCGACGTGGTGAACAGCTGCGGGCCGGGATTGATCCCGTAGTTCTGGAACGCGCCCAGCAGCACCGCCGTCGTGTTGGAGGTCGGAATGCCCAGCGTGAGCAGCGGAATCATCGCCGCCGTCACCGTGGCGTTGTTGGCGGCCTCGGGGCCGGCCACGCCTTCGATTGCGCCCTCCTTGCCGAACTCGGCCTTGTCCTCGCCCTTGGCGAGCTTTTTCTCCATGGCGTAGCTCAGGAAGGTCGGGATCTCGGTGCCGCCGGCGGGAATGCAGCCGAACGGCGTGCCGATCAGCGTGCCGCGCAGCCAGGCGGGAATGGAGCGTTTCCAGTCGCGCCGGGTCATGTGCACGCGGCCCATGCGGTTTTGCGTGTCCACCACACGGCCTTCGTACATCGCGGCATGCAGCACTTCGGCCACGGCGAAAAGGCCCACCGCCACCAGCACGATGTCGATGCCGTCCAGCAGCTCAGGCTGGCCAGCCGTGTAGCGGGCCGCGCCGGAGATCTGGTCCATGCCGATCAGCCCGGCAGCCAGGCCCACGAACAGCGCCGTCATGCCGCGGACCGTGCTCTTGCCCAGCACCGCGCTCACCGTGGTGAACGCCAGCACCATGAGCATGAAATATTCCGGCGGCCCCAGCCGCACGGCGAAGTCCGCCACGTAAGGCGCGAACAGCGTCACCACCACCGTGGCGATGGTGCCCGCCACGAACGAGCCGATCGCCGCGGTGGCCAGCGCGGCGCCCGCGCGGCCGCTCTTGGCCATCTTGTTGCCCTCCATGGCGGTCACCATGCTCGCCGTCTCCCCCGGCGTGTTCAGCAGGATCGACGTGGTCGATCCGCCGTACATCGCACCGTAGTAGATGCCGGCGAAGAAGATCATCGAAGCCGTCACTTCGACCTTGGCCGTGATCGGCAGCAGCATGGCCACGGCCACGGCAGGGCCGATGCCCGGCAGCACGCCCACGGCCGTGCCGAGTGCGCAGCCCACCAGGGCCCAGAGCAGATTGGCCGGAGTGGCCGCGGTGGCGAAGCCCGCCAGCAATGCGTCGAAAATTTCCATCACAGCCACCCTGTCTGCGTGAGCCCTGGCAGATTGATCGCCAGGAATTGCGTGAACATCCAATACACCGGCGCCGAGATCAGCGCCCCCGTCAGCACGTCCATGGCCCAGGTTCGCGCGCTGCCGGCCGCAGGCTGGCCCGCAGCACGCCGCAGGCCCTGCACCGCCAGCACGTAGCACAGCGTGCAACTCAGGATGAAGCCCACCGTGGAGATCAGCGCTGCATTGAGCAGCAGCCCGGCCGACACCCAGACGAACGCCACCTTGTTGGCACTGGCCGAACCGCCCGGGTCATCCAGGGAGCGATAGCCGCCCGAAAGCGCCTCCCATACGAGCACCGCGCCGCACAGCGCGAGCACGCCGGCCACCAGCCAGGGCAGAAAGTTGGGGCCCACGCCGCCGTATCCTGCGTTGGACGGAATGCTCAGCGCGCCGAAGGCCAGCGCGGCGGCGACCAGCAGCACGGCCGCGCCCACGGCGGCCTGCAGGCCTGCGCCCGGTGGAGCGCCAGCGGCGGCCGGGACATCCGGCGAAAGAGGGGAAGAAGGAGAAGCGATAGGCTCCGGCATGCTCAGTGTCCTTGGCACCCCGGGGCCACCATGCCCGGAGTGCATCGATCAGCGCGTAGGCCTCGGCGGCCGCGCAACACGCGGTGCGCAGCCCCGGCGAAGGGGCGGCACCGCAAGGAGAAGGCGACCGCCCGTCAGACCATCCCGGCCTTGACCATGGTGGCGCGCAGGCTGGCGAACTCGGTATCGACGAACGTACCGAACTCGTCGCCGGCCATCCAGGCGGGGGTCCAGTCGTTCTTTTCCATCGACTCCGCCCAGCTCTTGCTCTTGAGCGCCTTGTCCACCATGGCGATCAGGGCATTGCGCTGCTCGGCGGAAATGCCCGGTGCGGCATACACGCCGCGCCAGTTGCCGATCTCCACGTTGATGCCCTGCTCTTTCAGCGTGGGCACCGAAGAGCCCTTGAGGCGCTGGCCCGAGGTCACCGCCACCGGCACCATCTTCTTGGTGTTGATGTACTCGGCCATCTCGCTGTAGCCGCCACCGCCGATGGTCACGTTGCCGCCCAGGATGGCCGCAATCGCCTCGCCGCCCCCACGGAACGCCACGTAGTTGATCTTGGCCGGGTCCACGCCGGCCTCGCGGGCGATCATGGCGGCCGCGATGTGCTCGGTGGAGCCGCGCGAACCGCCGCCCCACTTCACGCTGCCCGGGTCTTTCTTGAGCTGGGCCACGACTTCGCCCATCGTCTTGAAGGGCGAATTGGCGGGCAGCACGAACACGTTGTATTCGCTGGTCAGCCGGGCGATCGGCGTGGCCTGCGTCAGGTTCACGGGCGGCTTGCCGGTGATGATGCCGCCCAGCATCACGGCGCCCATCACCATCAGCGCATTCGGGTCGCCCTTGCTGGAATTGACGAACTGCGCCAGGCCGATGGCACCCGCTGCGCCGCCCTTGTTGTCGTAGGTGACGGAAGACGCCACGCCAGCGTCCTGCAACGCACGGCCCAGGGCCCGGCCCGTGGTGTCCCAGCCACCGCCGGGGTTGGCGGGCAGCATCATCTTGACCGCGTTGGCGGCCTGTGCCGACAGGGGCAGCGCACCGGCAGCGGCCAAAGCCGCCAGGGATTTGAGGAAGGTGTCACGACGCATCGCTGTCTCCTTATAAGTTGTACGAACGGGCCGATGATGCGCGCCGTTCCTGTCAAACGGCTGTCCACGCGCTCAGGGTAAACACCCATCTTCGGGACCGCCGCGAGCGGTGCTAAGGTGCCGCGCATGCAATTGCTCCTCGTGGAAGACGACCCGGCCATGCAGGCCACGCTGCAGCGCTCCCTGAGCCGCCGGGGCATGGAAGTGACCGCCCTCGGCGACGGCCGCGCCGCCCTCGCGCAATGGACCGCGCGTGCGCCGGACGTGGTGGTGCTGGACCTCACCCTGCCCGGCCTGGACGGCCTGCAAGTGCTGCAGCAGGCGCGCGCCACGGGGCTGCGCACGCCCGTGCTGCTGCTCACTGCGCGCGGCACCGTCGGTGACCGCGTGCTCGGCTTGAATGCCGGCGCCGACGACTACCTGCCCAAGCCCTTCGATCTGGACGAACTGGAGGCACGGCTGCGCGCGCTGGTGCGCAGGACCGGCGAGGCACCTGAAGCCAAATCGGCCTCCAGCGCAATAAACATCGCGGCAGTGCGCTATGAAAAAGATAGCGGCGCCATTTATCTGGGCGACGAGGTGATGGAGTTCACCCCGCGCGAACTGGCGCTGATGCACGCCCTGCTCGCGCAGCCCGGCCACGCGGTGACGAAGGAACGCCTGTACGAACTGGTTTTTCCCGGACAGCTGGACGTGCAGTACGAAGCCATCGAAGTGGTGGTCTATCGCCTGCGCAAGAAACTGGTGGGCACCGGCCTCACGCTCATGACGCTGCGCGGCCTGGGCTACCTGCTCAAGGCCGATGCATGAAGCGCGCCGCAGCGCGACCCCGCACCCGTTCGCTGCGCCGCCAGTTGCTGGTGGGCATCCTCGTGCCCGCATCGCTCTTCATCGCATACAACACCCACAGCCTGTACCGGCAGACCCTGGCATCGCTGCACACGGCCTACGACCGCACCCTGCTGGCGTCGGCCAAGACCATCAGCGAGCAGATCGACGTGACCGGCTACGACGACGCGGCGCAGCTGCGCGCGATCGTGCCGTACTCGGCGCTGGAGGCCTTCGAGGCCGACAACCAAAGCCGCATGTTCTATCGCGTCTCCACGCTGCAAGGCCAGCTGGTCTCGGGGTTTGACGAACTGCCGTTCTGGCACGGCGCCATTCCCGCGCGTCCGCCATACGCTGCGCTGGTGGACTTCTACGACGACCAGTTCCGCGGCCGTCCCGTCCGCGTGGCGGTATTGCTGCAACCCGTGGCCACGCCCCAGGGACGTGGAATGGCCGTGATTCAGGTCGCCGAAACGCTGGAACTGCGCCAGACCCTGGCGCTGCAGATCCTCTGGACCACGCTCGCACGGCAAGCGCTGCTGGTGCTGGTCATCGCCGTCATCGTCGTGCTGGTGGTGGAGCAGGCCACTCGTCCGGTGCGCCAGTTGAGCGCGCGCCTGCAGAACCGGCCCGAGGACGACCTTCGCCCCATCTCCGCCCCGGCCGCACCGCGCGAACTCCAGCCGCTCATCGAGGCCACCAACCACGTCATGCTGCGGCTTTCGCACTTGCTGGCGCACCAGAAACGTTTCGTGCGCGACGCTTCGCACCAGCTGCGCACCCCGCTGGCCGTGCTCAAGACGCAAGTGCAGTCGGCTCTGCGCGGCGACGCGCCACCGGAGCAGGCATTGCACGAGATCAGCGACACCGTCGAGCGGGCCACGCTGCTGGCCAACCAGATGCTGGCCCTGGCCAAGGTCGAGCAGTTGCGCCAGCAGAGCGCGCCGCCGGTGACCCGCCTGGATGACGAACTGCGCGCCATCGCGCTGGAGCTTTCACCGCTCATCGCCCAGCGCGATCTGGACTTCGGCATCCACACCGACCCCGCCCCGGTGCAGGCCCATGAATGGATGCTGCGAGAACTCACCCGAAACCTGCTGCACAACGCGATCCGCCACACGCCACCGTCCGGCGTGCTGACGGTCGAGTTGCGTGCCGATGGGCGCCATGTCGCGCTGACCGTGGCCGACAGCGGCCCGGGCATCGACGCCGAACTGGCCCAGCGCCTGTTCCAGCCTTTTTCCGCGGGCGACGTGCGCACCGGCTCGGGCCTGGGCCTGGCGATCTGCCGGGAAATCGTGCAGGCCTTGGGCGGGCAGATCGAGTTGTCCAATCGCATGGAAGGCTCTCGCATCGCCGGGCTGGACGCCGTAGTGCGGCTTCCGTTGGCATCCTCCGACAATCCGACCCCTGCCGAACGGAAGAAAATCGCCACATGAATGCTCCCGAATCGATGCGCCTGGACAAATGGCTGTGGTGCGCCCGTTTCTATAAAACCCGCTCGCTGGCCGTGGAAGAAATCGGTAAAGGCCGGGTCACGGTGAACGGCCAAGCCACCAAAGCCGCCCGTGAATTGCGCCCCGGCGACAGCGTGGCCCTGAAGCAAGGCCCCACGCAGCGCACCGTGCTCGTGCGGGCGCTGAGCGGCATGCGCGGCCCGGCGCCTGTCGCCCAATTGCTCTACGAAGAAACAGCGGAAAGCATCGCCGCACGGGAAATCGCGGCCGAACAACGCCGCCTGGCGCCGGAACCCGCCGCCAGCCTGCAAGAAGGCAGGCCCACCAAGCGCGATCGCCGAAACATCGATCAAGCCCGCGACTGGGGCAGCCGCTGGAGCGCGTCCACTGACGAGTAAGTTTCAGGCGGGTTCAGCGGTTCGAATTCGTGGTGGTCGCCTTCGGGCGGCGGTCAGCCTGTTTCGGCTTCGCTCACACGGCCTGTGCTGGATCGACGCAGAAAAGAAAATGCCCGCACGAAGGCGGGCAAAGTCGGGCAGGCATTGCGGCCTGGTCACAGCCCGGATTCCGTAGGGGAGGCGATGCCCCCGTCAGGTGGAGCCCATTTTGGGCATGTCCCTTACTGTCTGCTGACAACCCAAAAAAATAGCCCGCACGAGGCGGGCTAAAACTTGCTAAAGAGCAAGAAAGGGAGGTGTCGGCTGGAGTTGCCGACAGGTGAATCATAAATTCAAAATGCCGATTCGCAACAGGAATATCGTTTCATTCAACGGAATGTTGCGAATTTGCTATTAACGCTACCCATCTCTCTCTGCCTCAGTCCCACCGTCTTCCATTTTCAGCAGATGGAATGCGACAGCGTAAAAATCCTTCGCGTGGTGAATGAATCACGCAACGTCACAAAAACCGCAATTCGTTACACCGATGCAACGCTGCCTGACTCGCTAGTCAGGCTTCTCCTACGCCTCAGTTCGTGGCGTCAGCGCAACCTTTCGTAACGCCCAAAAGGTCAAAGGTAAGGTCTGTTTGCGAACCAAAGGACAAGGAGATAAGCCATGCACAACAAAAATCCACGACGAATGAGCGAGTGCCGCTTGCAGGTTGCGTGTCGTCGATCAATCGTTTGCCAGGAATCCGTCTGAATAGCCAACGCCGCAGGCCTTCAAGGCATGACCAGCAACGCTGACTGCCGATTTTCTTTCCAGCACAACCATTCACTCTCCCATGGAAAACTACCCAGCAAGGAGCGCGCGCCACCGCGGCCTCATGCAACAGTTCACGCCCCTGAACCTATCGACCGATTGGACCGACTACAGCGTGGTGAAAGCGCGCGGCGTGCGCGTCGTCGCGCTGTCGGGGCAGGCTTCCTATTCCACCAACGATTACACGGTGGAGAACGCCGTCGGTTGCATCGAGATCACGGGTGGGAAAGTGGGTGTGCATGGCACCATGATGCTCATTGGATTTACCCTGGACTCCAATCCACCGCCTCCTGCATTTGAAATCGTTTCTGGCGACGCGGTAGGAATGATGACCTTGCCTGCTCACTGCTTTGCAGCGTACGTTGCCATCGCCAATACGACAGGCGCCCACTTTCGCCTTGGCGCAGATGGCCTGCTGAACGCGCTGGCCACTGACGCGGCGTCGCTTTATCTGCCTTCGGCGCCTTAGCGCCTGGGATGCGACCGCTCGAAGGGCAGTGCATTTCATTTTTATTCGCGCGCACCGCGCAGAGCCGCCACCATCTCGATCAAGGTCTAGAGAACTGCCTACCACCAGCAACGGCAAATGCCCTTACCGAGTGATAAAACCCCGGGTCTCAGCGCGAAGCCGCAGCAGCGATTGGCTGCAAATTGACATGCACTGGCGGCACTTACCGCCACTCACAGGCTGTATCACAACCCCCGAATTATCATCGCGTCGCCTGGCCAGGTGGCGGGGTCTCAGGCCGATGCCGTGTCCACTCGCGGCGAAGGCGTTTGTGCTTGGGGCGCGCGCGTCAGGCGCATTCACCCCGTCTTTTATGTGTCGTGTGCACAGCATACGAAAGGCGCTGCGTTCGACGGACCCGACGCGGTATCCGCCCTCACCCATTAATCACCTTGCCACCAGATGGCGCATGTGATCACAGCAAAGGTCTCCTGCCGGTTGCACCACTAAGGTGTCGCATCGCATCGCAAAAAAAGCAGAATCCACAATTCATCGAGACGGCAGAGAATTCACATTCTTCTCGGAAGTCGGCGCAACTCCGACGGCGTCTACAGTTGCTGGTTTGGCCAGCTTACCGGCAGCGGCACCACCGAAGGTTCCGGCGACAGCGCCCACGGTGCTGCCGACAAACACGCCGACGGGCCCTGCAACCGCAGCACCTACTGCTGCGCCAGCAGCAGCTCCGGCCATAAATCCGCCTCCCATGAGGGATGAATTGGATTCACGCTCAGCCTCTTGGGGCGACAGCGCAAATTGCGCTGCGGACGCAGGATCTTGAGAAGGAATGCCGTGGCCGGGACGCGCTTGTTCTGCCAAATCGGAATCAAGTGCACGGCTGGAAAGATGGGTGGTAGACGAGCTCATCAGAAACTCCTTTTCAGGTCATGTTCGCAAGCAAGATGCTTGGTCGCACTTCCGTTGTAAGGAGCGCCTGATGGCGCTAACGCCGTCCCGAGGATTGCAAAGCTGTCGGACGACACCCAATCGCAGCAACAAGATTGATCCAGGTCAATTTTTAAACCAGATTGATCCAATTGACTTGTTGATGCAATCCAGCCGAACTGACACTACCGACTGTTCGGCCGAGCCAAACATTTTTACGACGTGCATTAAAAGGCAAGCGGTCTGCACCAAGAGCAAACGCGCAAATCCATGAAAAAAGCCCTGTAAATCGTAGATTTACAGGGCTTTATCTGGCGGAAACGGAGGGATTCGAACCCTCGATGAGGCTCTACACCCCATACTCCCTTAGCAGGGGAGCACCTTCGGCCACTCGGTCACGTTTCCAATCCCTCTATTATGCCTCAGATTAAAGGCGTTTTTCCTGGGTCAAGCCTGCGGCTGGTCCAGTTCGAACGCCTTGTGCAGAGTGCGCACGGCCAGCTCGACGTACTTCTCGTCGATCACGACAGAAGTCTTGATTTCGGAGGTCGAGATCATCTGGATGTTGATGCCCTCCTCGCTCAGCACGCGGAACATCTTGGCGGCCACGCCGACATGGCTGCGCATGCCGATGCCGACGATGCTGACCTTGCAGATCTTGGCGTCGCCCACCACTTCCTGCGCGCCCAGTGCGGGAACGACCTTTTCCTTGAGCAGATCGACCGTGCGCGCGTAGTCCGAGCGATTCACGGTGAAGCTGAAGTCGGTCTTGCCGTCTTTGCTGAGGTTCTGGATGATCACATCGACGTCGATGTTCGCATCAGCCACGGCGCCCAGGATCTGGTAGGCGATGCCTGGCTTGTCGGGCACGCCGAGCACGGAGATCTTGGCCTCGTCGCGGTTGAATGCGATGCCGGACACAACGGCTTGTTCCATTTTTTCGTCTTCCTCAAAAGTGATCAGCGTGCCGGAGCGGGCTTCTTCATTGATATCGATGTCCCACGGCGTGAAGCTGGACAGCACGCGCAATGGCACCTTGTATTTGCCGGCGAACTCCACCGAGCGGATCTGGAGCACCTTGCTGCCCAGGCTGGCCATCTCCAGCATTTCCTCGAAGCTCACGGTGGCCAGGCGGCGCGCCTCCTGCACCACGCGCGGATCAGTCGTGTACACGCCATCCACGTCGGTGTAGATCAGGCACTCGGCAGCCTTCATGGCGGCAGCCACAGCGACGGCGGAGGTGTCCGAACCGCCGCGGCCCAGCGTGGTGATGTGGCCGTGTTCGTCGATGCCTTGAAAGCCCGTCACGATCACGACCTTGCCAGCGGACAGATCGGCGCGCACGCGCTGGTCGTCGATGGATTCGATGCGGGCCTTGGTGTAGGCGCTGTTGGTACGGATCGGCACCTGCCAGCCGGCGTAGCTCACCGACTCCATGCCTTCGGACTGCAGCGCAATGGCCAGCAGCGCGGAAGACGCCTGCTCGCCGGTGGAGGCCAGCATGTCGAGTTCGCGGTGGTACGCATCGGTGGCGCGCGAAGGCGCCAGGTCTTTGGCCAGCCCGAGCAGGCGGTTGGTTTCGCCACTCATGGCGCTGGGTACCACCACCATCTGGTGGCCGGCCCGCGCCCACTTGGCCACGCGCTTGGCGACGTTGCGGATGCGCTCCGTGGAGCCCATCGACGTGCCGCCGTATTTATGAACGATCAGTGCCATTGGATATCTGGAATGACGAAACGAAAGCCGGCGCTAAGGAGGAGAAAGTTGTTCTGGCGCGCCGCCGTTTTTCGTGCAGGGATGGGGACCAAAACCTAGGAATTGTACCAACCGAGCACTTGGGCCTCGCGCACCGCGAAGCCGCGGCCGACCTTGATGCGGATGCGATGGCCACGCGTGGTGCACGCGGCGATCTGGTCCAGCAGTTCGGCCAGTTGGGCCGCGGCCGGCGTGGTGCCGTGCACGCTGCGCAGCCAGTGGCGCAGCACGTTGGCCTGCCGGGCCCGGCTCAGCGCCTGCACGGCCGCCAGCCGCGGCGGCACGCCTACGGCGACCAGATCGGCCTCGGCCAGTTCCTGCAGCAGTTCGCTGGCCTGCGCGGCATGCTCGGCGCTGCGTGCGAAGGTGTCGCGAAACTGGGGGAACGCGGCGTCGAGCGCCGGCAGCAGCCGGTGGCGGATGCGGTTGCGCGTGTAGTGCTCATCGCCATTGGTAGGGTCTTCCACCCACGGCTCGCCCCGCGCCACCAGCCAGGCGCGAACATCGGCGCCGGCCACCCGCAGCAAGGGCCGCTGCCAGGCAAGGCCGTCGCGCTGCCAGTGCGCAGGCATGGACGCCAGCCCCGGCACCCCGGCGCCCCGCGACAGTGCCAGCAGCAGGGTTTCGGCCTGGTCATCCGCATGCTGGGCCAATGCTATTGTTTTTATAGCATCATGCCCTAGTGTTACTTGTGCCAGGCCCGCAAAAGCCTCGTACCGCATCCGACGGGCCGTGTCTTCCGGGCTCTGACCCGGCGCGGGGCGAGCGTCCACGCGCGCCACCTGCAGCGGAACGCCCATGCGCTCGCACAGAGCGGTGCAGTGGCGCTCGAAGCCATCGGCTGCCGCCTGCAGTCCATGGTGCACATGGAACGCATGCACCTGGCCGGGCCACCGACCCGCGCAGGCCAGCAGCAGCGCGGTGGAGTCGGCCCCGCCACTCAGCCCCACGGCCAGCGGCAGGGCCGGGGTGAAAGCATCCATGGCGGCATCGAAGGACTGCGTCATGCAAAAGGCCTGTTCCTTGAAGAGCGTGAAGCTTTGCGCTCTCACCAATGAAAACGGCCCCGAAGGGCCGCAGGGTTCACGCCGGCAGCAGGTCGCTGCCGAACGGACGTTCAGCGGGTTTCCGCCTTGGTGTCGGTGAAGCGGCCATAGCTCTGCAGGCGCTCATAGCGGCGATCGAGCAATTCCTTCGTCTTGAGATCGGCCAACTGGCGGAATGCATCGCCCAGGGCGCGCTTCAGGAAGGCGGCCATCTGCTTGTGGTCGCGGTGGGCGCCGCCCACGGGCTCGCTCACGATCTTGTCCACGAGGCCCAGGGCCTTCAGGCGGTGCGCCGTGATGCCCATGGCATCGGCCGCGTCCTGCGCCTTGTCGCTGGTCTTCCAAAGAATGGAAGCGCAGCCTTCGGGGCTGATCACCGAGTAGATGGAGTACTGCAGCATGACGACTTGGTCAGCCACGCTGATGGCCAGCGCGCCGCCGGAGCCGCCCTCGCCGATCACGGTGGTGATGATGGGCACTTCCAGTTGCGCCATCTCGAAGATGTTGCGGCCGATGGCCTCGGACTGGCCGCGTTCTTCGGCATCGATGCCGGGATAGGCGCCGGGCGTGTCCACGAAGGTAAACACCGGGAGCTTGAACTTCTCGGCCGTCTTCATGAGGCGCAGGGCCTTGCGGTAGCCCTCGGGACGGCTCATGCCGAAATTGCGCGCGGCGCGTTCCTTGGTGTCGCGGCCCTTCTGGTGGCCCAGCACCATGCAGGCATGGCCGTTGAAGCGGGCCAGCCCCCCGACGATGGACAGGTCATCGGCGAAGTGGCGGTCGCCGTGCAGCTCGACGAAGTCGGTGAAGATGTCGCGCACGTAGTCGAGCGTGTAGGGGCGCTCGGGGTGGCGGGCGATCTTGGTGATCTGCCAGGGCGACAGCTCGCTGTAGATGTCCTTGGTGAGCTGGTGGCTCTTCTTGCTGAGCTGATCGATTTCTTCCGAAATATCGACCGCGCTTTCGGTCTGCACGTAGCGCAGTTCTTCGATTTTTCCCTCGAGCTCGGCAATCGGCTGCTCGAAATCCAGAAAGGTTTTTTTCGCCAACGTAATTCTCCTTGGGCTCCTCGCCCTGTTCAGGCCAGCACCACGGGCACGGACGCAGCATCGGTTGCCGCTCCCTCCCGCGAGGGCGTCAATAGTCCACCGGCAACGGGGCGAGCGACCGCCAAATATACCAACTCGCCACGCTGCACCAGGGCTTCCAGGCCTCGGCCACTTCGCGGGCATCGCTGCGGCTCACGGGATCGCCCGAAAAATAATGCTGGCTGATGCCCTGGATCAGCGTGGCATCGTCCAGCGGCAGCACATTGGGGCGGGCCAGGTGAAAGATGAGAAACATATCCGCCGTCCAGCGGCCGATGCCGCGGATGGCGACCAGTTCTTCCGTGATGGCCTCGTCGTCCATCGCGTCCCAGTCTTTCACGTGCAGCTTGCCGCTGTCGAAATGCAGCGCAAGATCGACCAGGTAGTCCACCTTGCGCGCGGACAGGCCAGCGCCGCGCATGTCGTCCACCTTGAGCTTGAGCACGCTGGCCGGCGTCATGGTGCGGGGCAGCGCCGCGAAGCGGTTCCACACCTTTTGCGCCGACGCCACCGACACCTGCTGGCCGACGATGCTGCGCGCCAGGGTGGTGAACGCATCGCCCCGCTGGCGCAAGGCCACATCGCCCAACTCGGGAATGAGCCGCTTCATGACGCGGTCTTTTTTGACGAGGTGCTTGCGTGCCTCGGCCCAGTACGCGGGCGCGATCAGCTGAGGTTCGTCACCCGCTATCTTTTTCGTAGCTGCCACCGCTTATCCCATCTGCGCCAGAGGCCAATTCAACCCAAAACCGCTCACTGCGCCGCCTCCCAGGTGGTTCCGGCCGCCGAATCCTTGAGGACGATGCCTTGCTCCAGCAGAGCCTTGCGGATGCGGTCGGCTTCGGCGAAGTCCTTGGCGGCCTTGGCCGCGGCGCGTGCCGCGATCTGCGCCTGGATGGCGGGTTCGTCGAGCGTAGCGCCGGCTTTCAGAAAAGCCTGTGGATCGCCCTGCAGCAGGCCAAGACAGCCGGCCAGCGCCTTGAGCAGCCCGGCCATCTGCGGCGACTGCGTGCGGTTGACCTCGCCCGCCAGATCGAACAGCACGGCAATGGCTTCGGGCGTGCCGAAATCCTCATCCATCGCGGCCTTGAAGCGGGCTGCGTAGGAATCGTTCCAGTCGATCGCCTGCATCGGCTGCGGCGCGACGAGGCTCAGGGCCGTGTAAAGGCGCTTGAGCGCAGCGCGGGCATCGTCCAGATGGGCGTCGCTGTAATTGAGCGCGCTGCGGTAATGGGCGCGCACGATGAAGAACCGCACGGTCTCGGCGTCGTACTTGGCCAGCACGTCGCGGATGGTGAAGAAGTTGCCGAGCGACTTGCTCATCTTCTCGTTGTCCACACGCACGAACCCGTTGTGCACCCAGAAGCGCGCCAGGGGTTTGCCGGTGGCGCCTTCGCTTTGCGCGATCTCGTTTTCGTGGTGCGGAAACTGCAGGTCGGCACCGCCGCCGTGGATGTCGAAGCTCTCGCCCAGGGTGGCGCAGCTCATGGCCGAGCACTCGATGTGCCAGCCGGGCCGGCCGGCGCCGAAGGGGCTGTCCCACTTGGCCTCGGGCGGCTCCTCGGGCTTGGCGGATTTCCACAGCACGAAGTCGAGCGGATCGTCCTTGCCGTCGGCCACCGCCACTCGCTCGCCTGCGCGCAATTCGTCCAGCGATTTGCCGGACAGCTTGCCGTAGCCCGCGAACTTGCGCACGGCGTAGTTCACATCGCCGCCGCTGGCGCGGTAGGCCAGGCCCTTGTTCTCGAGCGTGCCGATCAACGCGAGCATCTGCGGCACGTATTCGGTGGCGCGCGGTTCGATGGAGGGCGATTCGATGCCCAGCGCGCCGATGTCCTGGTGCATGGCGGCGATCATCTCGTCGGTCAGCTGGCGGATGGTGATGCCACGCTCGACCGCACGCCGGATGATCTTGTCATCGATGTCGGTGATGTTGCGCACGTAGGTCACGCGCAGGCCGCTGCTCTTGAGCCAGCGCTGCACGACGTCGAACGCCATCATCATGCGGGCATGGCCGATGTGACACAGGTCGTAGATCGTCATGCCGCAGACATACATGCGCACATGTCCGGGCTCCAGCGGGGAAAAAGGCTCCAGCGCACGCGACAGCGTGTTGTAGATACGCAAGCTCATGGAAATTCAGTCAAGGGGTGGATGGTGCAGCCGGCGCCCGGGCAGGGGCTGCGCGAAGAGGCTGGAGCCTCTCGGAAGGGCTGTGCGCGGCGGTGCGCACCAGCAAAATCAGGAGCGGCAACAGTGCACCGGCATGACAAACCCCTCAGCTACAATCCGCCGCAGTATAAGCCTCCGTTACGGCTTGACACCTCCAACCACTCCGTCCGCCCATGAAGCACCCACAACGTACCGTTGCCCATCTCCTGCGCCTGATCGCCCTGTCGGCCTTGCTGGGTGCCCCGCTGGCCCATGCGGACGATTACGCCGACATCACCCAGTTGCTGAAGGCCGGCAAGCCCGCCGACGCCCTGGCCAAGGCCGACCAGCGGCTCACCGCCAACCCGCGCGATCCGCAACTGCGCTTCCTGCGCGGCGTGGCCCAGGCGGACTCGGGCAAGCAGACCGAAGCGGTCGCCACCTTCACCAAGCTCACCGAAGACTATCCCGAACTGCCCGAGCCCTACAACAACCTGGCGGTGCTGTACGCCAACCAGAACCAGCTCGACAAGGCGCGCACCGCGCTCGAGATGGCGATCCGCACCAACCCCAGCTATGCCACCGCGCATGAAAACCTGGGCGACATCTACGCCAAGCTGGCCAGCCAGGCCTACAACAAGGCGCTGCAGCTGGACGCCACGCATGCCAATTCGGTCAAGCCCAAGCTGGCATTGATCCGCGACCTGTTCTCCACCGACCCCAAGGCTTCCAGCGCAAAGGCACCTGCTGCCGCCACCACCCCGGTGGCCGCGGCAGCACCGCGCACCGCACCGGCACCCGCTCCAGCCCCAGTCACCGCCGCGCCGGCCGCGCCAGCTCCTGCACCCACCCCGGCCGCGCCGCCCGTTGCGGCCGCACCTGCGCCCTCCCCGGCTCCGGCACCCGCGCCTGCTGCCGCCGCATCGACGGGCTCAGGCACCGCCAGCGCCACCGCTGAAAAAGACGTGTCCGCTGCCGTGCATGCGTGGGCCAAGGCCTGGGAAAGCCAGGACATGAACGCCTACCTGGCGGCCTACGACAAGAACTACACCCCCAACGGCAAGCAAAGCCACGCGGCCTGGGAAAAAGAGCGCCGCGACCGCATCGTCGGCCGTGCCAAGATCAATGTCAGCGTGAGCGACCTGCGCGTTTCCGTGAACGGCAACAAGGCCCAGGCACGCTTTCGCCAGGGCTACAGCTCCGGCAGCTACAGCGTGAACAGCCGAAAGACGCTGGATCTGGTGAACACCGGCGGCCAATGGACCATCGTGCGCGAAGCCACGGGCGGTTGATGGCAGGCTGTTCGGTGATGCGGCCTATCGCTGTCGGGATGCTCCCTTGCCCTTTGCAGGCGCAACGCGCCGCACCCGCACTCGCTTGACGCCCCGGATGCCTGCGGGACGTTCCTCCTGGAGCCGCGGCATTGCGGCGAGCATGGCGCTGTCGCTGCTGGCGGCCAGCGCACTGCCGGCCCATGCGCAGGGCGACAAGCTGCGCGCCGTGGGCAAGAACGCACGCACGGCGCCGGTCCGGCCCGCCCCGCTCGTCGATGGCCAGGCGGAAAAGCGCCTCATGGAGGTGTACCGCCTGACGGGCGAAGGCAAGGGCCGTGAAGCGCTGGCCAAGGCCGAAAGCCTGGTGCGCGACCATCCCAACTTCCAGCTCGCGCAACTGGCGCTGGGCGATTTACTTTCGGCCCGCACCCGGCCGCTGCGGCAGATGGGCGACGTGCCCGCCGGCCAGGGTGATGCCCCGCCACCGCAGGAGGCCGCCGATATTCTGGCCGAGCTGCGCGCCGAGTCTCGGCAGCGCACGGATGCGCTGCGCGTGCGGCCCCAGGTGCGCAGCATTCCAGCGCAGTTCATCGAGTTGTCGCTCCGCTCACGCCACGCCATCGCGGTGGATGCCTCGCGATCGCGGCTTTATCTGTTCGAGAACACGCCGAACGGGCTGGAACTGGTGGCCGACTATTACGCCTCGGTGGGCAAGCTCGGAATCGAAAAGCTGATCGAGGGCGACCAGCGCACCCCCTTGGGCGTGTACTTCATCACGAGCCGCCTGGACCCGGCCACGCTCAAAGATTTCTACGGCGCGGGCGCTCTGCCCATCAATTACCCGAACCCGCTGGACCAGAGCCGCGGCAAGACCGGCAGCGGCATCTGGCTGCACGGCACGCCGCCCGACCAGTTCTCGCGGGCGCCCCTGGCCACCGACGGCTGCCTGGCACTGGCCAACCCCGATCTGGAACGCATCCTGCGCACCGTGGAGCCGCGCTCCACGCCCGTGGTGATCGCCCGGCAGTTGCAGTGGGTGCAGCCCCAGGCCGTGCAGGCCGACCGCAAGGCATTCGATGCCGTGCTGGACGCATGGCGGACGGCCAAGTCGCAGGGTGACCTGCAGCGCCTGATGGGGTTTTATGCGCCGACGTTCCAGAGCTACGGCAAGATGCCGCTGCAGGAGTTTTCCAAACAGCTCAGCGCCGAAACGCGCGCGCTCCGCGGCCGGCCGATCCAGCTCAAGGACAAGACCCTGCTGCGCTGGACGGATGCCTCCGACACCATGGTGGTAACGTTCGGCGAAGTCATCGAAGGTGCTCGCACCGGCCCCGTGAAGCGCCAGTACTGGACGCGCAAGGGCAACCAATGGCAGATATTTTTCGAAGGAGTGATTGGATGATTTCCAGAAGAAATTCGACCCTGGCGCTTGCCAGCATTGCGCTGGCAGCTATCGTTTCAGCAGCACCCGTGCAGGCGCAAGATGCGGCCGCACCCAAGGTGAAGCTGTCCACATCGATGGGCGACATCGTGGTCCAGCTCGACCCCGCCAAGGCACCGAAGACGGTGGACAACTTCTTGTCCTATGTGAAGGACAAGCACTACGACGGCACCATCTTTCACCGTGTGATCAACGGCTTCATGATCCAGGGCGGCGGTTTCACGCCCGACATGCAGCAAAAGCCCACCAAGCCACCGATCGCGCTGGAGGCCAACAACGGCCTCAAGAACGACAACTACACCATCGCCATGGCCCGCACCGGCAATCCGGACTCGGCCACCTCGCAGTTCTTCATCAACGTGAAGGACAACGCCATGCTCAACGCCAACGGTGAAGGCAACGGCTACGCCGTGTTCGGCAAGGTGGTCTCGGGCAACGACGTGGTCGACAAGATCAAGGCCGTGTCCACGGGCAACAAGGGCATGCACCAGAACGTGCCCACCACGCCCGTCCTCATCAATTCCGCCACCGTGGTCAAGTAAGCCGCGGCGCACCTCCCGACAGACCCCAAGGAACCCCTCCCATGAGCCACCCACAAGTCGAACTGCACATCGCCGGCCACGGCGTGATCACCCTCGAACTCGATGCCGAAAAGGCACCCAAGTCGACCGAGAACTTCCTCGCGTACGTGAAGAAGGGCCACTACGACAACACAATCTTCCACCGCGTGATCCCCGGCTTCATGGTCCAGGGCGGCGGCTTCGAGCCCGGCATGAACCAAAAGGGCGCCGAGGCCCCGATCGAAAACGAAGCCAACAACGGCCTGAAGAACGCCAACTACACCGTGGCCATGGCCCGCACGAGCGATCCGCACTCGGCAACGGCCCAGTTCTTCATCAACGTCGCGGACAACGGCTTCCTGAACCACACCGCACCTTCCGCACAGGGCTGGGGCTACGCCGTGTTCGGCAAAGTGGTCAAGGGCACCGAAGTGGTCGATGCCATCAAGGCCGTGAAAACCGGCCGCAAGGGCTTCCATGACGACGTGCCGAAAGACGACGTCATCATCGAGAAGGCCGTCGCGCTGTAATTGCGGCGACAGCGGCGCATCCGCATCCACCACCGCCCGCCCGTGACCACGACCGTGCCCCGGTTCGAGGAGCTTGCCGCTCCTTCGGACTGGCGCACGGTCGAATTCATTTCCGACCTGCATCTGCAGGCCAGCGAACCGGCCACCTTCCAGGCATGGCGCCGCTACCTGCAAAAGACTGAGGCCAGCGCGGTGTTCATCCTCGGCGACCTGTTCGAGGTGTGGGTGGGCGACGACTGCACGAGCGATGCCGACGGCGCGTTCGAGGCCGAATGCTGCGCCGTTCTGCGCGAAGCGGCGCGCAACCGCCCTATCTTCTTCATGCATGGCAACCGCGACTTCCTCGTCGGGGCCCGGTTTCTGGCCGCGTGCGGATTGACGGGCCTGCACGACCCCACCGTGCTGCACTTTGCGGGCGAGCGCACGGTGCTCAGCCATGGCGACCTGCTGTGCCTGGACGACGTGGACTACCAGCGCTTTCGGTTGCAGGCCCGCAGCGCCGAATGGCAGCAGCGTTTCCTGTCCCAGCCCCTGGCCGTACGGCGCCAGCAGGCGCGCGGCATACGCGAGCAAAGCGAGGCGCGCAAACAGGCCGGCGATGCCACCTACGCAGACCTCGACGGCCCTGCCACGCAGGACTGGCTGCGGGCAGCCGGCGCGCGCACGCTGATCCACGGCCACACCCACCGTCCGGCGGTGCATGCGCTCGGCACGGGCCTGCAGCGCGTGGTGCTGAGCGATTGGGATGCCGCCGCACACCCGCCCCGCGCCGAGGTGCTGCGCCTGTCGCCCGGACAGGGCTTGGAACGGCTGAGCGCCGTCCCCATGTAAACGGCATCTCATTTTTTGGCCGGGAGTGCGCAAGCAGGCCTTCCGCTCGTTGCATGCCTGCTCTCTTGAACAAACTCTGGCGCCGCGTGCGCGCAGCCGTCGCACCCGTGCCGGAAATCTCCGCCACGCTCTGGCTGCAAACGCTGCAGCGCTACCCCTTTCTCTACGCCCTGCCCCTGCACGACCAGGCCAAGCTGCGCGCCCTGAGCGCCCTCTTTCTGCAACGCAAGGAATTCACCGGCGCCCACGGCCTGGTGGTGACCGATGCCATGGCCGTCGCCATCGCGGCCCAGGCCTGCCTGCCGCTGCTGCACTGGGGGCCTCCGGCGCAGGCCCTCGACTGGTACGGCGATTTCGTGGGCATCGTGGTGCACCCCGGCGAAGCGGTGGCCCGCCGCCAGTCCACCGACGCAGCGGGCGTGGTGCATGACTACACCGAAGTGCTGCTGGGCGAGGCCATGCACCGGGGCCCGGTCATGCTGAGCTGGCCCGCAGTGGACAGCGCCGGCCGGGGCAGCGATCGGGGCATGAGCGTCGTCATCCACGAGTTCGTGCACAAGCTGGACATGCATAACGGCGCCGCCGATGGCTTTCCGCCGCTGCCCTCCGGGTTTCTGGGTGCGCCCAGCGCACACGCTGCACGCCAGGCATGGCGCTCGGCCTGGCAGCCGGCCTACGACGCATTTCGCGAGCGGGTGATCGTTGCGGAGCGTTTCGGTGGCGAGTGGCCGTGGCTGGACGCCTATGGAGCGACCGCCCCTGCGGAGTTCTTCGCGGTCGCGTGCGAGGCGTACTTCGTGGACCGGGAAAGGTTCGCCGCCGAGTTCCCGTCGCTGATGCCCGCGCTGGACGCCTTCTTTCATCGCGAGTTGGCGCCGAATCGGCCGAACGCCGGCGTTTAATATGCCTCTTTTGCTATATTTTCAATAGCAAAATCAATCACCGCCAAGTGAATAGAAGTGAATCGACGCGTCAGCACCGGTCGCCCAATGGCCGGGTAGAGGTCGCCGCGTGGGCCGATTCGAACCCGGCAGCACCATCACCGCTCAGGGCTTGCGCGCCATCTCGCCCGTGGCGATCCGCTGGCGCAACTCGGACAACACGGTCTTCATGCGGCGCTCGTTCTCCACGCCCATCCGCACCAGGATTTTCTGGCCGCTCGACAACGCCTGCAGCTTGGGCTCCGCGAATTCGTAGCGCACCCAGGGGCGCGTGGAACGCACTTCTCCGGTCACCTTGGTGAGCTGCACGCGGATCGGCCCGGCAGGCTCGGGCGCCTGCAGCAGGTTGTCCAGCGCAGCGACCAGGCGGTCATTGAAGTAACGGCGTGGAAAGCCCAGTTCCTCATACGCCTGCTGGAACAGCGGGTAGAGCCGGGCATACAGCGCGACGGCCTGGTCTTGCGGAATCGCTTCGGCCAGCATGACGAAGGCGCGGTAGCGGGCCGGATTGGCGGCGGCGATCGTCTCGTTGTCGCTGCCCTCGCCGTCCACCAGAAAACGCTGCGGTGCGGGTTGCACCGGCCACATCCGCGAGGGAGCGCTCTGGCGCGGGAGGTTGTCCACGGTCGCCACCGCACGCTGCACGAAACCGTCGATGCGCAGCAGGGACGCGACGGACTGCGCGCCCACCCATCCCGTGACCGCATCCGCCACAGTACGGTCCGATTCGGCCATCGAGGGCAACGCCGCCTCCGCAGGCTGGACGGCTTCCATCGGATGCAGCGGGCCCGACGCCGCAGACGCCGGCGCCGAAGCGGGTTCGGACGCGGCCTGGCTGGCCACGGCCGGCGATGCGGACGGCGCAGAATCCGCACGCCCCCAGAACCACCAGGCGGCGCCCGCGCCCAGTGCACCCGCGATCAGCACCACGGGAATCCACGCACGCGAAGGCTCCTGCGCGGGCCGCAACTCCACCGTCTCACGTTCGGGCATCAAATCATCCTTGGTCGTTGGTTTCGAGAACACGTCCGCAGCATCGGCCGCAGTTGCCCGTCGATTGGAAACGATGGGCTCCGCACTGCCGTAACGCCGTGTGACGGCATGGGATAACCGCGCTGTCCGGCGACCGGTGCCTGCCCATCGTGTACAGGCACCGCGTGATCGAGCGCCTCAACCGTGCAAAGGTGCAGGCTCAGGCGTGGGTTTGAGCGCGCCCAGCCACGCCATCGCGTCGGCCAGTTCGCCAGGACGGATCTCGTGCGCCCCCGGGTATTCGCGGTAGGTCAGGTCCAGCGAAAGCCCCTGGGCGTGCTCGCGAATCGCATGGGCACTGGCAAGGGGAATCACGTTGTCCTGCACCCCGTGGCTCACCCACAGCGGCTTGCCGCGCATGGCCTCGGCCGGGGCAGAAAACGGCAGGGCCTGCGGCAGCAGGCGGCTGTGCCACACCATGGCGGCACGCAACAATTCAGGCCGTGTGAGCAGCATCGACAGCGCCATGATGCCGCCCTGGCTGAAACCGCCCAAAACCACGCGCTCCGGCGGAACGCCCAGTTGCGCAGCCGCGGCCTCCACCGTGAGCGCGACCAGCGAGCGGCTGGCGGCTTCCTGCGTTTCGTGGATGGAACGGCTTCCGTCGGGCAGTACGGAAAATTCGAACCACGCATTCGCGTTCGGGCCCATGGTGTGCGGCGCGCGCAGGCTGACGACGTGAAATTGCGGGGGAACATGCGGCGCCACGCCAAAGAGATCGCCCTCGTTGCTGCCCACACCGTGCATGAGCACGAGCAGCCAGGGAGAGGCGGTCTGGGACGCGGCGGGACGGTTCAAAAAGGGGAGCGGCAGATCGAGCATCGATAGGCGTCAGAAGGCATTTCTGCAGAGTTGCGAAGCGGTTTGGAGTGTCGCACGGTGCGGGAGTTCACCCCGTGGTGCGCCTTGGCAGAATCAGTCCCGCACCGGCCCGCGCAACGCCTTGATGCCGGACCGCACGCTCTTGGATTCCAGCCGGCGCTGTTTCGAGCCATAGGTCGGCCGGGTGGCGCGGCGCACGCGCGGGGGCTGCGCCACGCTCGCCACCAGGGCCTGCAGGCGCTCCAGGCCGTCGAGCCGGTTGGCTTCCTGGCTGCGGTACTGCTGGGCCTTGATCACCAGCACGCCCTCTTGCGTGATGCGGCTGTCGCGCAGGGCGAGCAGGCGCTCCTTCACGCCATCGGGCAAAGACGACGCCGCGATGTCGAACCGCAGGTGTACCGCGCTCGACACTTTGTTGACGTTCTGGCCGCCCGCGCCTTGCGCGCGCATGGCGGTGATTTCGACCTCGCGTTCATCCACTTGCGGAGTCGCCGCCCCCGCCTGTGAAGTCATGCCCCACCTGCCTTGCCCGGCTTGTCCGGCTTGTCCGAGCGGGGTCGTACCCCGTCTTCGAGCGCTGCCAGCAGCGCCGCCATGAACGGCCGGGGCTGCTCGAACTGCACCCAATGGCCCGCATCGGGGATGAAGGCCAAGCCGCGGAAGTCCGGCGTCACGGCCTTGAACGCGGCTTCCAGTTCCACGATCCAGCGCTTGTAGAGCGCATCGTTTCGGCCGTAGATGGCATGCACCGGGCACGCCACCTTCGGCAGCGAACGCGCGAGGATGTCCGTGTGCGCCAGCCGGCGGCGGGGCATGCGGTCGCGCATGACGTTGGCCACGTGCAGGTGGAGTGCCAGGCCTTCGATGAGCGAGGGATCCTGCAGCATCAGCACGGCGAGGTTGTGGCGGTGAACGTCCGTTTGCTGGTCCGCAGGCAGGTGGCGCCAGCCTTTCAGTTCGAACTGGCGCTGCGGCACCACGCCCATGGCCGGAGCCCCCACCACGACCAGCTGGCGCGCAAGTTCCGGGTGATCGGCCAGCAAAAGCCCCGCCACCATGCCGCCTAAGGAGAACCCCACCAGGTCACACGGCCGTGGCCCCCACAGCGTGCGCATGCCCTCGTAAAGGGGCTCGACCAGCGCGTCGGCATCGGCACCGACGGGTGGCAGGGCCGAATCGCCAAAACCCGGCAGATCAGGAACCCACACCTGGCGACCGGCGGCCACCAGGTCTTCGAGATTGCGCACCCAATGCGTCCAACTGCCGCTGCCGCCGTGCAGCAGCACCAGGGGTGGCTGCTCTGGCGAGGGATGGCCCCACGTGTGCCAGACCAGCTCCCCGTCTCCACAGGGCGTGGCGTGGCGCGTTGCGAGGGCCTGCAACCGCAGCACCTCGGCAGAGGCGGTGACTGCGGGCGGCATGCCTGCGCCCTCCATCCCGTCCAGTGCAACGGGAGGCATGGGCTCCGTCACCACCCGGCCAATCCATCGATCGCCAGCACGTATCCCTGCACGCCAAAGCCGCACATCACCGCACGCGCGGCACTGGACAGGTAGGAATGGTGGCGGAACGGCTCGCGCGCATGCACGTTGGTGATATGAAGCTCCACCAGCGGCACGCCGGTGCCCTTCACGGCATCCAGCAAGGCCACGCTGGTATGGGTGTAGGCCGCGGCGTTCAGCACCAGGCCAGCGAGTTCGCCAGCCGCGTGCAGGCGGCCCGCTTCGTGGATCCAGTCCACCAGTTCGCCTTCATGGTTGCTCTGGCGAAACTGCAGCGCGAAGCCATGGCGCTCGCACGCCTGGGCGCACATCCGCTCGACATCGGCCAGCGTCTGGACGCCGTACACCGAAGGCTCGCGCGTGCCGAGCAGATTCAAATTGGGGCCATTGAGGACAAAAACGGTTTTCACGGGGGCCGACACTCCAGGCGAGGCGTCGCCGTGGATGGCGAACGCAGACCACCGAATTATGCGGGCGCCCCCAAAGAAAACGGCCCCGAAGGGGCCGTCGTTCGGGTGCGCTCTCCAGCGCAGCGGGAGAGTCAGCGCTCGTAATACCCGCGGTCGCGCCCATAACCGCGGCCGTGCCAGTGGTGTCCGCCACCGTAGTAACCGTAGGGGGCCACGACCACCGGAGGCGGCGGTGCGTAATACACGGGGCGAGGGGGAGCGTAATAGACAGGGGGCGGGGAATAGACCACGGGCGGCGGGCCGTAGTACACGGGACGTGGGGGCGGGTAGTACTCTGGCGGGGCCACCACGACTGGGTAGCCGCCTCCGCCCACACCGACCGCGACCCCGGGGGCCCCGATGCCCACAGACCAGGAAATGTCGCGTGCCTGGGCGGCACCTGTGCCCGCCAGCAGGGCGAGCGCCACGCCGGCCGTAGCGGCCATGGCAGAGAGTGAACGGCTGTGTGTCATGGAAATCTCCTTTGAATGGGGACCGGTGCCATCGGCAGGGCCCCCGTGGATGCTCAACGCATCACCTGTCCGAAAGGATGGCACAAATGACCCCTGATGTTGTTTCCGGACGTAGCTCGCTGTGTTTCATGCCGTAACGCACGGGGCACCGCCGCCTAGAATGCCGCCATGAGTTCCCCAGCCCCCACCGACACCTCCTCCAACGCCGCGGCCAAGCCCAGCAACTTTCTTCGCCAGATCATCGAGAGCGATCTCGCCAAGGGCACCCACGCCCAGGCCCGCTGGGGCGGCACGCCCGGCGATGCGGCCCACCACGCTGGCGGCCAGCCCGACCCGGCCAGGATCCGCACGCGCTTCCCCCCCGAGCCCAACGGCTACCTGCACGTCGGCCATGCCAAGAGCATCTGCCTGAATTTCGGACTGGCGGCCGACTACGGCGGCGTGTGCCACCTGCGCTTCGACGACACCAATCCGGAAAAAGAAGACCAGGAATATGTGGACGCGATCATCGACGCCGTTCATTGGCTCGGCTTCGACTGGAAGGCGAGCGGCGATGGCACCGACCACCTCTACTACGCCAGCAATTACTTCGACTTCATGTACCGCGCGGCCGAGTACCTGATCGAGACCGGCAAGGCCTATGTGGACGAACAGACCGCCGACGAGATGCGCGCCAACCGCGGCGACTTCGGCAAGCCCGGCGTGGACAGCCCCTTCCGCAGCCGTACCGTGGCCGAAAACCTCGCGCGCTTTCGCGAAATGCGCGAGGGCAAGCTGCCGGACGGCGCCGCCGTGCTGCGCGCGAAGATCGACATGGCATCGCCCAACATCAACCTGCGCGACCCGGCCATCTACCGCATCAAGCATGCCGAGCACCACAACACCGGCAACCAGTGGTGCATCTACCCCATGTACACCTTCGCGCACCCGATCGAGGACGCGCTGGAGCACATCACCCACAGCATCTGCACGCTGGAATTCGAAGACCAGCGCCCCTTCTACGACTGGCTGATGGACCGGCTGGTGGAGGGCGGTTTGATCGCCGCGCCGCAACCGCGCCAATACGAGTTCGCGCGCCTGAACCTCACCTACGTAGTCACCAGCAAGCGCAAGCTCAAGCACCTGGTGGACAACGGCATCGTGCAAGGCTGGGACGACCCCCGCATGCCGACCATCGTCGGCCTGCGCCGCCGCGGCTATACGCCCGAGTCGATCCGCCTGTTCTGCGAGCGCATCGGCGTGACCAAAGACTACAGCTGGATCGACTACAGCACGCTGGAAGGCTGCCTGCGCGAGGACCTGGAAACCAAGGCCCACCGCGGCATGGCGGTGCTCAACCCCGTCAAGCTGGTGCTGACCAACTGGGATGAAATGATGGGCGCCGGCCACCTGGAACCCTGCGCGTTGCCCGCCCTGCCCCACCCGCCAGAGGGTGTCGAATCGCCGATTCGGCACTTCACGATCGGCAAGGAAGTGTGGATCGAGCGCGAAGATTTCGAAGAAGTCGCGCCCAAGGGCTACAAGCGCCTGTTCCCCGGCAACAAGGTGCGCCTGAAGGGCGGCTACGTGATCGAATGCACCGGCTGCCACAAGGACGCCAGCGGCGCCATCACCGAAGTGCTGGCCACCGTGGTGCCCGACACCAAGAGCGGCACCCCGGGCGCGGACACCGTGAAGGTGAAAGCGGCCATCACCTGGGTGGGCGTGGCCGATGGCGTGCAGGCCGAAGTGCGCATGTACGACCGCCTGTTCACCGATGCGCAGCCGGATGCGGGCGGCAAAGACTTCCTCACGCTGCTGAATCCCGACAGCCTCAAGGTCGTGACGGCCATCGTGGAGCCTTCGCTGGCGAACGCGAAGCCGGGCGATCAATTCCAGTTCGAACGGCACGGGTACTTCGTGGCAGACAGCAAGGACCATGCAGCGGGCAAGCCCGTGTTCAATCTGGCCGTGGGCTTGAAGGACTCCTGGGGAAAATAATTAACCAAAAGGGAGGGATATGAAGGGACTTAGAGAACCTCATTTTTTACTAATCGGAAATCCATTTGTCACCATAAGAAATCTGCATGGAATTATAAACCAGACAGAAATAGACAAAATACATTCCGCCATTCTAGACGAATCAAAACTCATTTTCAACCTAGCCATAAGTCATTACGATTTTGCAAGCAAAATACCCAAAGATGAGTGGCGCCAGCGTTGCTCGCGTTTTTATTATTCCGCTTATAATGCAAAACGCTCAATATCACTTTGCTCAACTGGAAAATTTGCTACAGACGTAAGCGATCATAAAGAAATAGACACCTTACCGGAAAATTTAGAAAACAAATCCATACATGCTGCCATTTTAAAACAGCTAAGGGATGATAGAAATTTAGCAGACTACAGTCATCGCGGCGAAGTAACCCATCTATTAATCGACAGAGATGATATAGAAACCCTAGTAGACAACTTCATGAGCGATTGCAAAAAGTATCTTATGGGGGCGGGAGTAATTATATGAAAAAAATATCAGAAACAAGCGCTTTTCTGGAGATCGCCAATCAAGTTCAAATGAAATTGGGAGGAATTGGTTTAGATCATCATAGGAAGGAGCGACCAGATGGTGATTATATAATATTTGAAGCCACTGCACCTAGCCCCTTCATATTCAACGCTGTCGCGGACATCAATAAAGCTTTAGACGATGATAACCATTACAAAGACCGCTTAGTTGTCAGCAAAAGAAAGTCGAAACCTACGAGCAGACTTGCTCTTCCGGAAGTAAAACTTTTCCGCAGAGAAGTTTCGGAAAGTTTAACAGTAGACCAAAATACTTTTGGCGATGATTTCCTCGAACGATATACGCCATCGGTATCAAACTTGGAAGAGCTAGTTGTCAGCAATGCGAATTGCATCGTTTACGGTCGAAGAGGGGCAGGCAAAAGTAGTCTATTGGGCTATGCAATGCATCAGGTAAAGAGGTCAGGGAATCGACATTGCTGGGTTGCAATGCAAACCTTCAACGGCAGAAAAGATCCGCAAGTTCTTGCATCAGTTCTTTCTGAGATAGTAAATGCTATAGGCTTAGTAGGAGGCAACGCTACTGAGGCTGAATCATTAAGAAGTAGTCTTGATACTATTGGGGAAGGAGATTTATCAAAAACCCAAGTCAGGGAGAAAATATCCCGATTAACCCCAAGAATAAGAAGACTCGTATCAAGTATTGCATCCCCCCAAAAAACATTCACCATATTTATTGACGACCTTCACTTATTGGCATTTGACCTGCAACCGGAATTTCTTAGCGGCATATATGCAATTGCAAGGGGAAACTCCACATACATAAAAGCTTCCGGCATAGAGCAATTAAGCAATCCTTGGGATAGCGCTAAAAATTTGGGCTTTCAAGCGCCCCACGATGCACAAACGTTAAAACTAGATTACAACTTAACGATGCCGCACAAATCTCTAGAACACATAGAGGGAATTCTAGATGCTCATGCGAAATTTTGCGGCCTGCCAAATATCCGTTATTTAATCGAAGATGCCGCATTGTCACGGCTAATTTTAGTAGCGGCCGCAGTCCCTCGAGATGCTCTTAGTCTATTCTCTCAAGGCATCTCAAAGGCACTAATTAAAGGACAAAAAAATATAACCGTCACGGCAATTAATGCCGCAGCTGCCGAAGCATCTCAGACAAAAATGCAGGAAATCCAAAACGACTTACCTACCGATGACAACACCATACACTCGTTATTAGAAAAAGTAAAAAACTTCTGCATAATAGAAAAAAGAACAAATTCATTTCTTTTAAAAATCAATCCTTCTGATCGAAATTTTGAGACAATGCAGAAATTAGTTGCACTCCGTCTGATCCACACTTTGCATGAAGGAATAACGAGATCCCGGGCAGGGGAAGGGTATCAAGCATTAATGCTTGATTTTGGCTTTTACGTTGGAATAAGAGCCGCACGCAGCGTGAAAATATTTCCATCTGATCTAAGCCAATTACTAGCAAAAGACCTTCGACGACTGCCTGTATTTGAGTCAAGCATTTAGGACTGCGGACATAGGATGTAATTTCAAATCCGTCTCCAGCAACTTCCATCCGTCGCCCACCTTGCCGCGCTGCACCTGCAGAGCGCTGACGGGCAAACCATTGCCACGCTGGAAAACAAGCCCGATCAGGCCGGATCGCTTGCCGTCCACAGCGCGTTGGCCACCCTCTACGGTGGCAGCATCACGCCCGCAGCGGCCAGCCTGGGCCGCAGAGCACACCGCGGACGCGCACGCGCATCCCGGAAAGCACCCCAACATTGACCGCCTCATGGCCTGGGCTGGCAGCACGCCCGGCTATCGCGCAAAGCCAGTCCTGGGCTCCGACGCGAGCAACTGATACAGGCCAAGAGCCGCCCTGCGACGCACCCCGTCGCTTAAAAAGTGTGATCTCCGCCCCACGGCGGCGTGGTCTCCGACGACCGCCATACAAGACCCCAGCCCATAATCCGCCGGCAAACGCCTTTCGCGTCTGCGCCGGCGGATCGATTGATCGATCGGCCGGCCCCCCACTGGAGGCGCGATTGAGACACCCCTACCATTCCTGGGCCCGTGTGGCATGGAAAGCCACCGGCATCCTGGCACTGGCGGCCTGGCTGAGTGGCTGCTCGGCCGTCGGCACGCTCAATACGCTCGCCGCCAAGGGCAGTCACACCGTACAGAACGGCGTGGCCTACGGCACCTTGCCGCGCCAGCAGATGGACATCTACCAGCCCAAGGCCGAAGCGCCGGCAGCAGGCTGGCCCGTAGCGGTGTTTTTCTACGGAGGCTCATGGAACAGCGGCGAGCGCGCCGATTACCTGTTCGTCGGCGAAGCCCTCGCGGCGAAGGGCGTGCTCACCCTGGTGGCCGACTACCGGCTCTACCCCGAAGTGCGCTACCCCGACTTCCTGAACGACAGCGCCCTTGCCGTGGCCTATGCACTCGACCATGCGGCGCAATGGGGCGGCAACCCGAAACGCGTGTTCGCGATGGGCCACAGTGCGGGCGGCTACAACGCCGCCATGATTGCCCTGGACCCGCGCTGGCTGCAGGCGACAGGCCATGCACCGAGCGAACTGGCCGGGTGGATCGGGCTGGCGGGGCCATACGACTTCTTTCCCACCGAGAACCCGGACGCGCAACCGGTGTTCTTCCATCCCAACTACCCGCCCAAGGCCCAGCCCATCGAGTTCGCGCACGCCGCTGCGCCACGCACCTTCCTCGCCGCACCGGTCAACGACAAGCTGGTCAGCCCCGAGCGCAGCACGCAGCAGCTCGCGCACAAACTGCAAGCCGCTGGCGTGCCGGTCACGCTGAAGTCATATCCCAAAGCCAGCCACACTACGCTGATCGGTGCTTTCGCGTGGCCGTTGCGTTGGATTGCGCCGGTGCTGGACGATGTGACGGCGTTCATTCAGTCCACACCACCGGTTCAGTGACACCGGCTCGTCGGTTGACGCCGCTCTGTTTCTGTTCCCCCGGACAAAAGCCACTCAAGGATCAGTCGCGGCCTCGCTGCACACCAGCAGCCAGGAGCGCTGCCAGAACGGTGTTTTTCGCTTGACCGGGTAGGGGTGCATCAGCCATCGCGGAGACTTCAGAACCGTCACCGACCAGCGCTTTCCATCGCCGAAGAACGAAAAGACGATGCCCTCGTCTGCCGAAGCGCCCGTCAGGTCTTTGAAGATACCCGGCGTGTAGTCGGCGGAGATTTCCAGCCCATCCTCGACATGCAGGGCCCGATCCAGCCAATGGATGAAGAGCGCCTCTTCCTGCGGATGGCCTTCCGTGGTGAAGATAAGGTATCCGCGCTCCCCCTCGAATTGCGCTTCGAGAACGCCGCCGGGCAGCTCGACCGTGCGGGCGCTCTGCACATGCCTCAACACGAGGCTCGGCGCTTCTTTTCCAGCCGGCCGGCGGTGCTCGACCTGAAAGGCCTGGGACGGTTGAAGCGCCATCAGAAAGCCCCTCTCGATTTTTCGGTCATATCGCCTGTCTCACGCCGACCTTCTTCTTCAAAGTTGACTCAATGCACCCAGGTGCGACGCCTGAAAACGGTGGCGGCGGTGGTGGCCGCCGTAACGCGGCCTACAACTGCGTCTGCAAAAGGCTCGCCGCCTTCTCCGCCAGCTTCTCCTTCAGGGGCCGGTCCAGCCAGTCCTCATAGGTCACGCGCCGCGAGTGCTTGATGTCGTCTTCGAACACCAGCGTCTGCCGCTGCGCGAAGGGCGCGTCGTACACGTTCAGGTTGGCCTCGTCGTTCAGCCGGAACGAGCGGTTGTCGAAGTTGGTGGAGCCGACCGACACCATGAGCTGGTCCACGATCATGACCTTGCAGTGGTACATGGTGGGCTCGTATTCGTAGATCTCGGCGCCGGCCTGCAGCAACTCGCCCCAGGTGGCACGGGAGGCGGCCTTGACGGTCTCGGTATCGGTGTGTTCGCCGGGCGTGATGAGCCGGATGCGCACGCCGCGTTTGAGGGCGTCCATCATCAGTTGCCGGGTGAGGTCGTCGGGCACGAAGTACGCCACCGACAGGTCCAGGCTCCGCTCGGACGACGTGATGGCCAGGTGGTACATGAGCTGCATGCTCTCGCTGCCGCTGGAGGGCGAGCTGGAGAACATCTGCGCCTTCTGCGTGCCGCTGTGCGCGATGGCGGGAAAGTACGCTTCGCCGTGCATGACCTTGCCGGTCACCTTGAGCCAGTTGTCCAGAAACGTGGCCTGCATCTGCGCGACCGCGGGGCCCTTGACCTGGTAGTGCGAGTCGCGCCAATGGTCCGGGTCCTGGGCGTTGCCCGTCCATTCGGGCGCGATGCCCACGCCGCCGGTGAAGCCCACCTGCCCGTCGGTGATGAGCAGCTTGCGGTGGGTGCGGTTGTTCATGCGGGCCAGGTTGTACCAGTGGGGCTTGTGGAATTTCTCGACCTCCACGCCCGCTGCCTTCATCTCGGTGAAGTAGCTTTCTTCCATCTTGGAGCTGCCCACCCAGTCCAGCAGCACGTGCACCTTGACGCCCGCGCGGGCGCGCTCGCTCAGCGCGTCGGCGAACTGCTTGCCGATGTCGCCGGACCAGTAGATGTAGGTTTCGAAGGTGACGCTTTTCTGCGCCGCCCGGATCGCCGCGAGCATGGGCGGAAAGATCTGGTCGCCGTTGAGCAGCTCGACCACCTCGTTGCCGCCGGCGATGCCCGGCCCCAGCAGGCTGCCCATCGCACGCTCGAATTGCGGGTGGGCCGTGCTGTACAGGCGCAGGACCTGATGCTGCACTTTTTTCTCGCCAGCGGTGAAGTTCAGCGCGAACAGCACGATGGCGGCCGTGGCCACGAAAGTGAGGGCCACGGTGAGCAGGGTACGACCTGTTTTTTGCATGTGCGCGATTGTGGGTGCCGCCTTGCACACCTTTTGTAAGCCCACGCCTCCAACTCGACCGGGCGATGCCGTGCCCCCCCTCCTCAGCCGGCTTCGAAACAGTTGCGCCCGTTGTGCTTGGCGCGGTAAAGCGCCTTGTCGGCCCGCTCCACGGCCGCGTCATAAGGCTCGCCTGCCTGGCGCTCCGCCACGCCTGCGGAAAAGGTCAACTCCAGCCCGGGTGCCAGCGCGCCGAACTCGCCCCGGGCGATCTGGCCGCGCAGCCGCTCCAGCACGCGCATGGCGCCGTCGCGGCCGGTGCCGGGCATCAGCAGCAGAAACTCCTCACCGCCCCAGCGCGACAGCACGTCGCGCCCTCGCACGCCGGCCTGGGCGATCGCGGCAAAGCGCTGCAGCACCGCGTCGCCCACGGCATGCCCGTGGGTGTCGTTGACGTGCTTGAAAAGGTCGATGTCCATCATGGCGATCGCCATGGGTGCGCCGCTGGCCTGGCCTTTCGCCCCGCCGGGCACCTGCGCCGTGGCGCCCACCGTCCAGTGCAGCGTCAGCAGGCCGGCCATGCCGCGCCGGTTGAGAAGCCCCGTCAGCGCGTCGTGCTCGGCGAGCTTGCGGCTGGTTTCCAGCGCTTCGGTGAGCGAGGCTTTCTGCGCCGCCAGCCGGGTGAGCAGCGTGCTGATCCGGATGGCCAGGGCCGCCACGGCCGTCACCACGATGAGCGAAAACGCCCAATGGATGACCTCCACGCGCGGGTCATACCGGGGCGCATCGCCCGAGGTGCGCCACAGCATGACGGCGGTGACGAGCACCAGCCAGTACCCCATCAGCGCGCGGGTTTGCCCCGCCCGCAACTGGAACATTCCGCCCAGCAAGAACAGCGGCGCCAGCAAAGCCAGCAGCGCGCCGCGCGCGGGCCCGGTGATCGCATACGACCAGCCCAGCGCCGTGACGGCCAGCAGCGCCTGCACCATGGTGAGCGCGGGATCGCGCGGGGCGAACCGGCGTGCCTGCCCGCTGCGCACCAGCACGCAGCACACGAGGCTGGTGCCCAGGGTGTAGGCCGTCAGCAGGTGCGACTGCCGCGCGTCGATCAGGCCCAGCATGACTTCCGCGTGCTGCACGATGGCCAGCAGGCACAGCAGGCCCAGCGCGATCAGGCACTGCGACATGTGCACGCGCATCTGCTGGCTCGGGCCGAGCACTGCACGGCCGAGCGCACCCGAGAGGCCCGAAGCCCCCTGCACGCTGCCATCGGTGGCGCGCCGCGCGGGGGATTCCAGCGTGGGCGAGAGATGGGTGTGGCCGCCAGTCATGGTCGGATGGTGGATAAGAAAGAAAGAGGGAGATCGGCCGGCAGACCCGGTCACGCAGCCCGGCCCAAGGGCGCGGCGCATGCGGGCCATGGTACCTGTGGCCGTGCGGCCCGGCGATGCTCCCGGCGCGGAGGCAGGGTAACTCCGGGGGCGGGCGCCGGTCTATAAACTGCCGGCTTCTCACTCTCGCTCCCTCCAGTCCCATTCCACGCCCGCGCCATGGCAAACGACCCTTCTCTCCCCTCTCTTTCCGAGGCCCTCAGCCGCCGCACCGCCGTGCTGGCCGCACTGGGCTTGCTGGCCTGGCGCGCACCGGCCTGGGCTGCCGGCACTGCGTCGCAGCCCCGCTCTCCATCTTCATCGCCGTCGTCTTCGGCGGCCTCTGCTGCCGTCTGGCCCCGCGCATCGCAGGTGCCGGGCGGCGTGGCGCGCCTGTCTTTGGGGCCCGCGGCCACGCGCCCAGTGGCGCATGTGGACGAAGGCGACGGCAATGTGCCGGTGCTCGTGCTGGGCGATGCGATCGAGTGGACCGCCATCGTCGGCATTCCGCTCGCGGCCAAGCCCGGGCCGGCCGGAATCATCGTTCGGGGCTCGGCCACCGAAGGCGATGCGGCGCGCAAGGTGCCCTACACCATCGCGCCCAAGAAATACCGCGAACAGCGCCTGACGGTCGCCCCGCGCACCGTGGACCTCTCGGCCGAGGACAACGCCCGCTTCGAGCGCGAGCGCGAACACCAGCAGCAGGTGACGGCGGCGTTCTCCACGCCCTTGCCCAAGCCAGGAGACCTTCGCATGCACGTGCCGGTGCCGGGTTCCCGGTCCAGCTCGTTCGGACTGCGGCGCGTGTTCAACGGGCAATCGCGCAATCCGCACAGCGGCATGGACATCGCCGCCGCCACCGGCACCGCCGTGGTCGCCCCGATGCCGGGCCGGGTGATCGACACCGGCGATTACTTCTTCAGCGGCAGCGCCGTTTGGCTGGACCATGGCGGCGGCCTGCTCACGGTGTATGCCCACCTGAGCGCCATCGACGCCAAGGTGGGCGACCAGTTGCAGACCGGCGACCGCCTGGGCGCGGTCGGCGCCACCGGCCGCGTGACCGGGCCGCATCTGCATTGGGGCGTGATGCTCAACCGCGCCCTGGTGGACCCAGCGCTGTTCCTGCCCGCCTGAAAAAGCTGCGCCGCCCGCACACGAACCCTCACCGTCCCTCACCCTCACCCGCCTCTGCCGCCGCGTTGCGCAGAGCCGACGCAGCGCACTCGACTTTCTAAAAGACTTCGCGGCGCCCATTCCCCCGCGCGCAGCCGGCGGCGACAATCGCGGCCTTCAGGCCACGGGCCTTTGCGGGTGTTTTCCATGCGATCTTTTCTGGGTGCCGCGCTGGCGGCAATGCTCTGCAGCGGCTGCGCCGTGGTGGCCGTGGCCGATGCGGCAGTGACGGTGGTAGCCACCACCGTCAAGGTCGGCGCCGCCGTGGTGGGCACGACGGTGGATGTGGGCGCAGCCGGCGTGCGCGCCGTGGTGGGCAGCGGCAGCGACTGATCGCCACACGCTTCTGGCCCGCCCCATGCCGATACCGCCCCGCGCTGCCCGCGCACCGAAACCCTCGCGCCCGCCACGGCCCTTGACGCCACGCCCGCCCGCCTGGCCCGCGACAACGGCTGCGCCCGCAGCGGCGGCGCCCCAACTCATCCGCTTCAACAAACCCTATGGCGTGCTGAGCCAGTTCACGCCCGAAGGCCGCTGGCAAGGGCTGCAGGGCTTCATCGACGTGCCCGGCGTGTACGTGGCCGGCCGGCTCGATGCCGACAGCGAAGGCCTGCTGCTGCTCACCAGCGACGGCGCGCTGCAGGCCCGCATCGCCGACCCTCGCTTCAAGATGGAGAAAACCTACTGGGTGCAGGTCGAAGGCACACCGGACGAGGCCGCGCTCGCCGCCCTGCGCAGCGGCGTCACGCTGAACGACGGCCCCACCCGCCCCGCCCGCGCGCGCCGCATGGAGCCCCCGCCCGCCGTATGGGAGCGCGACCCGCCCATCCGCGTGCGCCAGAGCATTCCCACCGCCTGGATCGAGCTGGCGATCAAGGAAGGCCGCAACCGGCAGGTGCGGCGCATGACCGCCGCCGTCGGCCTGCCGACGCTGCGGCTGATCCGCGCGGCCATCGGACCGTATTCGCTCGACGGCTTGGCGCCCGGCACCTGGCAGACCGCTGCGGCGGACGGCAACCCTGCGGCCTGAATCGCCGTTACTATTATTTTGATAGCATAATGCCCTAGTCTTTATTGCGCTGGAGGCCTTTTTCATCAAAATGCCGTGCCGTTGCGTTTTGAAGCCCTGCCGGCACACGACAATCGCCCCCCAGGAGGAATGGAGCCGTGAACGCACCCGATTTTTCGCTCGCACCGATCGAGACGCCCGAAGCCGCGCGCAGCACGACTGCAGCGCGCACCTGCCCGCGCTGCCACTGCGTTCGTCAGGCCACCGACACCGCACCCGCCTGGCAATGCCCGCGCTGCGAAGTCGCCTACGACAAGGTGCAGGCCCAGCCCACCGCACCGCGCACCGCTGGCGGCCGGCCAAAATCTGACGACGCCCCCGCGTACCGACCAGCGCCGCCCCGCGAACGGCCGTGGGGACTGATCGCCATGGCCGGCACCGCCGCCCTGGTGACCGCGCTCATGGGCTGGAAGTGGAGCCACGACAAAGACAAAGCCGCCGAGCGTGCCGCCCGTGCCGAGAGCGAGGCGCGCGCCCAGCAAGTCGCCGTGGAGCGCGAAGACCTGGACCAGAAAGCGCGCCTGGCCGCCGCCGAATCGCAATGGCGCCGCAACCAGGGCCTGGCCGCGCTGCCCACCGTGAGGGCCATGGCCACCCAAGGCGACGTGCGCGCCATGGTGCTGCTGTCGGCCATGCTGAACGATGGCTACGACATCCCCAAAGACCACGCCGAGTCCATGCAATGGCTCACCAAGGCCGCCAACCTCGGCTCAGGCCTGGCCGCCGTACGGCTGGGCGCCATCTACGAACTGGGCCTGGACGAACCGCGCCAGATGTCGCTGGCCGAGAACTGGTTTCTGCGGGCGGCGCGCCAGGGCTATCCCGCAGGGCTGTACAGCCTGGGCGCGCTCTACGCGCGCGGCGGCGACATGGTCAGCCAGCGCCCCATACCCGCCTACATGCTTCTGGAGCTGGCCAACCGCGCCAGCGCCGGCCAACCGTCCGAAGACATGCTCACCCCGCCGCGCCACGGGGCCTTCTGGGCCAGCGGCACGCTGAACAAGCTGGCCACCACCATGCCCCCCGCCGACATCGCCGAAGCGCGGCGCCGTGCCGATGCCTGGAAGCCCGGCCAGCCGCTAGAGCTGTGATGCAGGCAGGGCCCGCCTAGCGGCGGCGCCACCACCACACCAGCGCCAGAAAAACGACGCCCGTGAACATCGGAATCCACGACATGAAAAGCTCCAGGAACGTGGACGGGCGGATGCCCGACCACACCTCGAGCCGCACGCGGTCGATGCGCACATTGCGCGAGCTGGCGAACTCCAGCACCGGCTGCACCTTGCGGTCTTCCTTGAAGCTCAGCGGCGCACCGGCACCCACCATCTCCACCGGCTGCCCCGCCCGCACGCCGGTGGCCGATACCTGGGGCACCAGGCCCGTGCGCGAAGCGCCATCGATGGACCAGCCGGCCATCCACATCGTGCCCGCATCGCCATCGGCCAGCGCCACGCCCGAGACGCGCACCACCAGCGTGTAGGGATTGCCGCTGGTGCCCAGCGAGAGGACCTCGCTGCCCGTCCACGGCTGCGTGTCCGGCGCCTCGCCGCGCGGCCTGCCGGCGTTCGAGGCGCCTTTCTTTTCCTGGAACTGCGCGAACTTCGCCAACGCCTCGGAGGGCAGCTCATAGACCTCGACCAGGCGCTTGCCGTACTTCTGGTTCGAATCCTTGGCTGCAGCCGGCAGCGGGGCGGTAGCGGCCGCGGCCAGCACGAGCAATGCCAGCCCCGCGATCACGGCCATGAAGCGGTTGCGCGCCAATGCGTTAATGGGAAATGCGAATGCGTGCCGCGTTGCTGCCATGCCCTCGGTCCTTGGTGTTGTGATGGGTTGGTTGGGAAAGGACGGCAGTGTATCCAGGTGTTTCGGCGCCAAAGGGTTTGAACGCTTTTTTTGTCGCGCACTGTCTCTGATGCGGGGGCTGCTTTAACAGTCTTTTGCGGCTGAACCGTGCTGCCTTGCGGAATCTGCCTGGCGCTGCCACCTCGAGTTATGCCCGCGGTCTGTGGGCCGTTCTGTGGACAACCCTAGGGACAACCCGCAGGAACCGCGCCAGCATTGGGTTGCAGCGCGATGCCTGGATTTTGGGCAGGATTGAAAGCATCTAAGCATATCGAACGCAAAAAATTTGAGAGTATTGATCTTCATTTTTTTAGGCACGGCTCTCCCTCGTTGACGCGGGGCCAGTCCGACATCGCCGAACCCGCGAACTGTGCCGAATTTTGTATAACAACAATCAATGACGTCACAATCTGAGTCATCAGACCGAAGCCCCTGTGCCTCACATACGGCTCCTTCAATGCTTGCTCCGCACCTATCAATCGCAGAATTTCGTGCACTAGCACGAGCTTTTACCCGACCAGTTTTTGGTGAACTAAGTCGTGGGTGCGTCCCAACTGCTGTGTCGCAAGCAGCTCAGATGGTTGGCCAAGCGTCCTCTGTGAGCCATGTACTGCAATTAGCTTACGAGCGACTGCATAAAGACTATCGGTTTGAGTACATCTATAAGAATGAAATTGCCAGCAAGATAGTGTTTGCCAAGCACTCTCCTCGTACTGCATCTATGGTGAGTGAGCTGCGTACAGGCAGCAGCATTTTGGATGTAGCTGTTTTCAATGGCACGTCCACCGCGTACGAAATCAAGACTGAGTACGACTCTTTGGCGAGGCTACCCGAGCAACTCAAGGACTATTTGCAAGTCTTCGATCTTGTCAACGTGGTGACTCACCCTGATGCTGCGCAACAGGTAATGAATATTGCACCGAGTTCGGTAGGTGTGATGGTCCTTGGAAAAAGAGGCAGACTTAGTGTCGTCCGTGACGCATCCTCTAACGCTGCGTCAACAAATCCAGCGGCGATTTTTCGCACTTTGCGTAGACAAGAATATTTGAACGTACTTTCCAAAACGCACCAATGGCGAGGAGAAGTGCCTGCAGGCCAACTCTATGCCGAAGCTCTTGAAAGATTCCAAGAGCTTCCACCGTTGTTAGCGCATGAACTGGCGGTCTCAGAATTGCGCAAGCGCACAGCAACTGAAGAGCTTGTCTCCTTTTTATGTAGATTACCGTTTTGCCTAAGAACACTGGGTTTGAGCGAAAACTTGTCAGGCGTCGCAAAAAATCGATTGCTCCATACAATTCAAATCAGCCTCTGATTTGGTGAAGAAAAAATTAGCTATGGCGCGACGGATCATCTTCGGTGATGATGAGCTTGTTATTAACAAAATCATCGTGAACCAATGTACTTCCCTTACTTTTATGCCAAGCAAAAAGAATTGCTAGCAGTTCGTCAGTTGTCCGGCACCCTTGTTGGCGATGATGCAGTTCAAGCAGTGTTTGAACCGGTCAAGCAAGACAGTTCAACCTTGCGGATTACCCTTGACGTGTGCGAAGGCGAGGGGCTTATAAATTGGATAGTGGTAAACCCCGAACTTTTAGAGTTCCGAAGTTTGACGTCCCAACAAAGTTGGGAATGGGGACAGAGAGCGCTGGGAAAGCTCAAGACGCGGTCGTCCACAAGAGCCACGCTTATGCTGTCAACAAGCACCTCACAAGAAATCATTGGAGCCTTCAATGACGAATACCGCGGCGAATCCGTGGGGCTTGTAGTGCAGCCTTCTCTAGCAAATCTTGATGCTGTCATTAAACAGCTAAGCAAAGTAAACGTTCAGCGCGTGTTTTTCAAAGGACCAGGTCCCTCGACCGCGAATATGAACTTAGTTGGCTTGAACAAGTGCGTATGGGTAGAAGACAGATTTCCCCACCAAAGTCGAAACGCCGACTATGTCGGTCGGCATTTTTTCACTGACCGCCATCTGACCTACAAGTCTATGGGGCTAGCTGGGTTCTCGGACTACACAATTTTGCCGCCTACGCCCAGCGACGGAGGGGGGCCACCCGGCGCGGTCGCATTTCACATGAGCTACATCAACTTAGAAAAGCCTTCCAAGGAACTGTGGGTCGAGCACTTCGTCTCAGACGAAACCGACCAGAAAGTGAAAAATAATAATGGAAAATTTCTTGAAGCCCTTCGAAAGTATGAACGCGCCGTCAAAAGGCAAGGTAGCAGTTTCGGATTGACGGAAGCAGCGAAAGATTATCTTTCTCGAGCACAAAATGGCAACTCTCCGAGCTTGGGTACAAATAAACAACTAGAGGTGATGCATCACTTGGAACTCGTGAGCGGTGTTCTTGTTGGTCGATTTTGAATGAGACTGACATCTTCGGCAATTGCGATATATTGACTTCACGATAGATTGGTCGCGTTTAAACGTCCAAAGTCTAGTTCCATCAGTGATACTATTTTTAGTGCTGCGTTGCGCAATTGGAGTCGAGCGGCACTAAGCCCTCTCACCCTGATTTCCTCCGCTTCTCTGTTTGTAGTCGCCCCTGCAAAACCCTGGCAACCCGCATGAACACTGGGTTTTCGCCAGTTCCGCTAGTTGCTTGATCCCCTGAGAATCAACAAATCAGATTTTGTTTTCTGGGAGTTTTGCAGATGTCCGA
>NZ_BQXQ01000004.1 GCF_030159055.1 Acidovorax sp. SUPP3334 | reverse complement strand
CGCTCTTGCACTCGCTGCTGTTCATCTGGGGGCGTAAATTCGCAACTGAACTACGGCCACAGACCGGCTGCATCCTGAGCCAACGGCTGTGGGATAGCAACATTGAAATACCAATTTAGCAATCCCCGTTTTTGGCTTAGAAGCCGCTCCACACCCAATCGAAGCGCACGTCCATCGGCAGCTGGTGAATGCGGTAGGCCGCTGGCAACGGCTCCAGGGGACGCAGGCGCACGACGATGGAGGGCATGCGCGGCGACAGCGGCGAGACGCGCTCGGCCGGGATGCGCTCGGCCTCGGCCACCACGCCGACGACCTCGGCGCGGATGCGCCCGCCGTCCATGAATTGCAGCATGGCCTGGCGCCCCACCTGGGCGTAGCGCGCTTCGTCGGGCAGCACATAGGCGTGCACCATGGGGGCACCGCGCCCCTGGAGCACGGCCACGTCGGTGCCGGGCACCACCCACTCGCCCCGGCGCACGAGCTGCCGCACCACGGTGGCCTCGAACGGCGCGACCACATCGGGCGGCAGCACCGAGGCGCCGCTGGCGGGCAGCCCCGTTGCCGCGTTGGTGCCGGTGGCCGACCCCGGAGCCCCCTGGCCCTGCGCCCGCAGCGCGGCCAGGGTGAGCGCTTGATCGCGCGCCACCTGCGCCGCGTTCTCGGCCAGGTCGGCACGCGCGCGGTCCACGCCGGCCTGCGCCTGCAGGGCCTGCAGCCGCACGCCATCGAGTTCCTGCCGCGTGGCCGCGCCCTGAAGGCGCAGACCTTCCATCGTGCGCACGCGCTCCTGGTGCAGGGCGGCCTGCTGCCGCGCCAGCCGCTCGGCCTCTTTCAGCCCGGCCAGCCGCGCGGCCTGCCCCTGCGCCACGGCCTTTGCCACGCCGGGGTCGGCTGCCGCGATGGGCGCCAATGGAGCGACGGACGCCGGCATGGTCCCCGCCAGCGGCGGCTCCAGCGACATCACGGGCTGGCCGGCAGGCACCGTTTCGCCCACGGCCGCGATGCGGGCCACGCGGCCGGAGGTGTGCACGCCCACCGCCACCTGTTCGGTGACGACGAAGCCGGGCGCCGTCTCCCACCAGTAGGCCACGGCAAAGCGCATCAGCAGGTAGGCCGGCGGTGCCAGCACCATGGCCAGCAGGAGGTACCAGCGCCAGCGCGGCACCTGCCGCTTGGCGGTGGCGTAGCGCACGGGCAGGCCGTTGGCCTCTTGCGCCGAACCCGGCGGAATGTCGAACTGGATCTTCACGGAGCTGCCTCTTCAAAATCTTCCCATGCCTGCACCACCACGCCGCCGAAAGCGGGCAGGTCGGACAGGGCCTGTGCCAATGCACGCCAGCGCTGCAGCGCCACGGCGCGGCCCACGCCATGGCTGCTCTCTTCGGCGGTGAGCACGGGCTCCATGCTCTGCGCCACCGCCACCCGCAGGCCGGGCACGGCCTGCTGCACCAGCGGGCGCGAAAGCTCGGCGGCCCGTTCGGGCCGGCTCACGTAGACCATCGCCACGACCTCGGCGGCACCCGCCGCCTGCAGGCGCTTCGCCAGGCCCGGCACCTGCAGTTCGCGGTAGTGCGTGGTCAACGCCAGCGGCCAGGGCGTGGCGGCTCGCACGGCCTGCAGCGTCGCCACGGTGCCGTCTTCCCAGGCAGGCTGGTCGGCCGCGTCCAGCTGGCTGCGCTCCAGGTCGAGGTTGAGCCCGTCGAACGGCACATGGCGCAGCGGCGCGAGCAGCGCCAGCAGGGCCTCGCGCCCGGCGGGAAGCACCCAGCTGGGCTCGCCCAGCATCAGCTCCACCGCCAAGCCTCGGGCGTGCGCGTGCTCCAGCAACCGGCGCAGCGCGGCGCGGCCCGCCGGGCGCGCCAGGGCGCGCAACTGCGCGCCGGTGAAGGACAGCAGCACGCGCCGGCTGTCTTGCGGCATGGCATCGAGCCGGGCGGGCCGGTCAAGCAACGCCTGCCCATTCCAGGAAAACCATCCCAGGCCCGTCGCACGCGCTTCGTCGGCCTTGTCGCCCGGCACGGCCGGCGGCAGCGCGGACAGGGCGGTGATCACGGGGGCGAGCAGATCGGCCAGGAGCTCGTCGGTGCCCGGCTGGGGCTGGCAGGCGCTGCCGAGCGCCAGCACATCGAGCGCAGCCAGCGCCCGGCGCTCCGAGCCATCGACGATCTGCAGCGAAGCCTGATAGAGGGCGTAGCGCGCCATCAGCAGGCGCGAATAGCCGTCGCCGTCGAAGGCGTCCAGCCGCAGGCGTGCCACGCGCAAGCCTTCCTGGGCCGCTTGCAGCCGGTTCAGGAACCCCGGCATTTCGCCGCCGCGCAATTGCCAGTCGGCAAGGGCCTGGTCCAGCACGGCGCGGTAGTCACCGAGGCGCAATTCCATCAACTGGTCGGCCCTGTCGCGCTCGCTCTGCAGTTGGCCCCGGGCCGCGTCGCGCTGCGCGCGCCATTCGAGGGGCATGGAGAAGTCCACCCCGACGACGGTGCTGCGCCCGGGCTGGCCACCGATGTCGCGGCTCACCGATTGCGACAGCGACACACCGGCCTCCAGGCCCGTGTGCCGTGTGTTGTCCAGCTGCGCGGCGGCGGTGTCGCGCTCGCTGCGTGCCTGGGCGATGGCGGGGTCGTCACCCGCCTGGGCAAGAAGTGCCTCACGCTCCAGGCAGTGCGCGGGCCAGGCGGGGATCGCGGTTTCCACCCGCGTCACGGGCTGGCCGGCCAGACGGGAGAGCGTGCGCAGTGCGCTGGCCTGGGCCGCGCTCTGTGCATCGAGCGCGGCCTGCACGCCGTCGAACAGCGCCGAGAGGTCGAGCCGGTCGGCCTCCAGCATCACGCCGGCCTGGCGGCGGCGCAGCAGCTGTGCCTCCACCGGCGCGCGCACGGCCAGAAACTCCTGCGCCAGCAAACGCCGCTGCAGGCTGTGGGCGAACCGCACATAGGCCTGGCGCACGGCCAGGCGCACGCCGCGTTGCGCCTGCGCCTGCCGCAGGCGGCCCAGCGATTCGGAGCCCTCGGCCTCGCGCACGCCACGCTGCTGGGCCTCGCGGCTGCCCAGGAGCGGCCAACGCACGCCGATCTGGGCCTGGCCGCGCTGGTAGTCGCGGCTGGTGGTGTCGGTGACGGATTCGCGCACACCGCCCAGGCTGGCGCCCCCGAACACGCGGGCGCCCTGCCCCGCACGCGCGGCGCCGGTGCGGTGCGCGGCCACGTCGGCCTCGGCCTGCGCCAGCCGCACGGCCGGCGCCTGCACCTCGGCCCAGCCTTCCAGGGCGGCGAGGGAAGCCGGGGGCGCCTCCATCGGCCCCGACTGCGGCAGGGGAAGGCCGCCGGACAGCGCGCTCGCGGCATGGCCCAGCAGGCACAGCACGGCGGCCCATGGCAAAAAACGTCCAACCAGGCGGTGCGGCATATCAGAACTTGGTTTTGCGCAAGACCCACCAGGGGGCCATCGCGGAGTCGAGGTGGGTCTTCATGAAGACCTCCTGCAGGATCGAGAACGTGCAGTGCACGCGATTGACAAAGGCGAAGAGCGGAAACAGCGGCAGGAAGCGCAGGTAGCCCGCATCGTGCCGGGGCCGTTCGGACACCGCCACCAGGTACAGCAGAAAGTAAAACAGCAGCGCCGCGAGATAGAACACGTACACGAAGCCCAGCACCCCCAGCACCGCCCCCACCGGCAGGGTGAACAGCATCACTCCGGTATAGGCCACGATGAGGAAGGGCATGAGCACCTGCATCACCAGGCCGTTCACCACCACGAACAGGAAATTGCGCCAGCCCAGCAGGCGGGGGCGCAGGTTCAGCCGGAACTTGCGAATGAAGATGTAGAACATGTCGCCGTCCCAGCGCAGGCGCTGGCGGAAAAACACGCGCCAGGTGTCGGGCGCATCGGTGTGGCCCACGGCATGCGGGTCGAACACGATGCGCAGGCCCGGATGGCGGCCGAAGTACTGCTTGATGCGCATCGTCATGTCCAGGTCCTCGGCGGTTCCCGCATCCCAGCCACCCAGGTTGCGGATGAAGCTGGCGCGGAACACGCCGAACGCCCCCGAGATGTTGTTGACGATGTTGAACTCCGACAGCCCTGTCTTGCCCGCACCGATGGACAGCATGTATTCCAGCGCCTGCATGCGTGCGGCGAGCGAGCGCCGCGCGTTGCGCACGCGCAGGCTGCCGGCCACGCCCACCACGCCGGGATCATCGAAATGCCGCGTGGCATTGCGCACCATGTCGTTGTCGAACGAAGTGTCGCCGTCCAGCGCCATCACGATCTCGCCGCTGGCGATCGACAGGCCCGCGTTCAACGAGGAGACGCGGCCGCCGCGCTGCCACTTGGGCAGTATCACCAGCGCGCGCCGCCGCGCACCGGCCAGCAGTTCGCGCGCACCACGGGCGGCACGCAAGGTGGGCTCGTTCTGCACCGCGCCATCCACCACCGCGATGATCTCGATGAAGCCCGGGTAGATCTGCTGGGCGAGCGACTGGATGGTCTTGCGCACGTCGTCCCCCTCGGAATAGCAGGTGATGACGCAGGACACGCGCGGATAGCGCTCGCGCTGCAGGAAGGGCCGGTGTTCGCGCAGCCCGTACTTCACCATGCCCGAGCACACGAGCAGAAAGAACGGCGCCTCCAGCAGAACCACGAACGGAAAGAACTTGAGCGCCAGCTCGACCCACGACTGGTGGGTCGCGCTGGAAAACAGCGTGACGAACGCAAACACCACCTGCTCCCACATCGGGATCAGGCTCCGTCGCGCAGCCGCGCCATGAGCTCTGCCGCCTGCTCGCCGGGCCGTGCACCGCCCGGCACCGACAGGTGGCGGATGCGTGTGCGCAGCGGCATGGCGGCGCCGCCGGCGGGCCCCTGGAGCGAGGCCTGCAGGCGGGCCGCCAGCCCTTCGGGCAAGGAAAACGGCAGGAACATCCACAGGCATTCTTCGTGCGTGCGCGTGGTGATGTCCGACGTGCGCAGCAGCTCATGCAGGCGCCGCGCGAACTCGTCGAGCATCAGGAACACGCGGGAGGCGCCTTCGCGTTCGATCACCTCGGCCGCGTTCTGGAACTCCACCAGCATCAGCGCGAACCGCATCTCGTCGTGGCGCGACTGCGTGGCCAACGCCCAATCGAGCATGCGGCGAAAGTCGGCGGGAGGCACGTAATGCGTGGAATCGAGCGCGGCGAAGGACTCCTGGATCTGCCCGGCGCGCAGCGCGGCCCGCCCCTGCGGGCTCAGGCGCAGGGCGGAAATCTCGCGCACATCCAGCGCGTTCGGCTCTGCCGTGGTGCGGCAGTCCAGGCAGCGCGCGACCACCTGGGTCTCCACGAATACGTGGTGGCAGCTGCCGCAGGCGTACTGGGTGAGCGGGCGGTCGTAGTCCACGCCGATGTGGCGCAGCATGGCGCTGCACTTGGGGCACGACAGCGCGCCATCGGCATGGAAATCGGCTTCGGGCGCCACATGCCCGCAGGCAAAGCAATGCAGCGAGGGCGATTTGCGGATATGGATGCTGGTGCAGTGCGGGCACACGTCCAGGTAATGGATATGGGCGCTGCCGCAGGTACGGCAGTGCCGCGTGCGATCGACCAGCTCGGCAGGCTCCAGCAGCCGGCGCCGCGCGAGGCCTGCAAGACAGGCATCGGCATCGTCACCGGCCCGGGCCAGCGCCTCCACCATCGGGTAGCGGTACAGCGCCAGGCTGGCACGGTCGCATTGCGGCTGCAACTGGGCCCCGTCGCGCAGGCACAGGAAATACAGCACCCGCTCGTCGAAATGCAGGGCCGCGGGATCGAGCGGCAGGCTGCGCCTTACGGCCAGGCACAACTCGCTGGCGGCCAGGGCAGCGGCATAAGGCGCAACGCCATCCGCCAGCCAGGGCGGAGCCGACTCGCCTGGCGCCATGAACAGCGGGAGATCCCACCAGGCGCTGGCGCGCAGCCGCGCCGCCAGAGCGAAGGGAGCATCGCCCTGCCAGCCGTCCAGATAGAACCCCAGCGGCTCCACACCGGAGGCCACGAAAGCCTCCCACGTATTCCAGGCCCTGGCCCGGGATTCGCCTGCCACCAACTGCCCCGAAGGCCGCAGCACCACCATGGTTCCCGAAACCGCGGCGGGCATCATTTCAACATTCAAAACAACTATCCATTCGTGTAGAGCCATAGAGCATGGCCAGCGGCATTCTAAAGCGCATCTGTCGGCAACCAACAGGACAACGACACTGTTTCACTGTTTGAATGCCAGCTCAGAACGCGCATTGCCTGCGGATTTGACCGATATCTACCCGCTTTTGCCTATCGAATCAGCGCGCCCCAATACACCCAACAATGCTCAATGGAGACATTAATCCAACATCCAAATTTCTTTGTGATTGATCTCTTTCGAGAGGCAGGCAGAATTACAAATAGAAACATCGGATGTTTAGCCCATTTCCGCAACTGAGGTGCAACCATGAATTTTTCGAACATCAAGATTGCTCATCGCTTGGCATTGGGGTTTTCACTGCTCATTCTGTTGATGCTTGGCTTGACGGTCATCGGCGTGAACCGGGTATCCAATATCAACGCCAGTCTGGCCACCATCGGGGACTACAACAGCGTCAAACAGCGCTATGCCATCAATTTCCGCGGCAGCGTGCATGACCGAGCCATTGCGCTGCGCGACGTGACTCTGGCAGCGCGCCCAGACCAGCTACAGGCCGAGATCGACCTGATCCAGAAGCTCGCGGGCCACTACGCGCAGTCAGCGACACCGCTGGACCAGATGTTCGCCTCCACCCCGATCGAGCCCCGCGAGAGGGAGGCGCTGAACCGCATAAAGGAAGTCGAATCACGCGCACTGCCCCTGACCCGAAAGGTTATCGAACTGAGCGGCACCGGCCAGCCACATGAGGCCATCCAGGTTCTGCAGGAGCAGGCCCGACCCGCCTATGTGGAGTGGCTGTCCAGCATCAACCAGCTGATCGACATCGAGGAAGAAAAGAACAAGACGGAATCGGCCAATGCGAGGTCAGTCGCCCAGGGCTTTTCCATTCTGATGCTGGCGCTCAGCGGCACGGCGATCGTGGTGGCAGCGGCCACGGCCTGGCTCATCTCACGCAGCATAGTGCGTCCCATCCAGCAGGCAGCGCAGGCCGCCAGGACCATGGCCACGGGCGACCTGACGCAGGCCCTCGAGGCCCGGCAGACCGACGAGGCTGGCCAATTGCTGCATTCCCTGGAAGCGCTGCGCGACAGTTTCCAGAACGTGCTGTACGACGTGCGCCGCACGTCCGAGGCAGTGGCGGCATCCAGCACCGATATCTCGCAAGGCACCCATGACGTGTCCAGCCGCACCGAGCACCATGCCAGCGCGCTGCAGCAGACGGCAGCGTCCATGGAGCAACTGGGTTCCACGGTGCGCCAGAATGCCGACAACTCCCGCCAGGCCAGCCAGTTCGCCGCCCAATCCAGCGCCGTGGCTGTCCATGGCGGCCAGGTTGTGGCCGAGGTGGTCGAGACCATGAAGGGCATCCACGAAAGCTCCCACAAGATCGCCGACATCATCGGCGTCATCGACAGCATCGCGTTCCAGACCAACATCCTCGCGCTCAATGCCGCGGTGGAGGCTGCGCGCGCAGGTGAGCAGGGCCGGGGCTTTGCCGTGGTCGCGAGCGAGGTGCGCAGCTTGGCCGGCCGGTCGGCTGAGGCCGCGCGGGAGATCAAGCACCTGATCTCCACCAGCGTGCAGCGGGTCGAGCAAGGCAGCGTGCTGGTGAACAAGGCCGGGGCCACCATGACGGAGGTGGTGTCATCTATCCGCCGCGTGACGGACCTCATGCAAGACATCAGCGCGGCCAGCAACGAGCAGGCGATGGGCGTCGCCCAAGTGGGACAGGCCGTGTCGCAGATGGACCAGGTCACCCAGCAAAACGGCAGGGTGGTCGTGCAGATGGCTTCGTCCGCCAGCGACATGAAAGACCGCACCAGCGCCCTGCTGCAGGCTGTGAGAGTGTTCCGGCTGAATTAGGATAACTCCGAGGCCAGTTTGCGGCCGCAACTGAACCTGGCGTGCCGGGCCTGAACGCGGCGGACCCTGGCCTCAGGCGTGGGCCGGCCTGGTGCCGAAGAGGCCAGTGCCGACCCGCACCATGGTGCTGCCCGCATGGATCGCGGCCTCCAGGTCGGCGGTCATGCCCAGAGACAGGGTGTCGAACGACTCGAAGCCCTCACCGCCTTCGTGCCGTAGCTGATCGAACAACGCCTTCACTGCAGCGTGGACCGCCAGTTGCGCGGCGAAATCCGGAGCCACGTCCGGAATGCTCATCAGGCCCCGCAGCCGTAAACGTGGCAGGCGCGCAACAGCCAATGCCAGCGCCAGTGCTTCCCCGGGTGGCACACCCGCCTTGGTCGCGCCGCCATCGACATTCACCTGAATGCAGATGTCGAGCGGCGCCAGCGCTGCGGGGCGCTGGTCGGAAAGGCGCTGCGCCGTCTTCTCCCGGTCCACGGTGTGCACCCAGTCGAAGTGTTCGGCCACTTGGCGGGTCTTGTTGCTTTGCACCGGACCGATGCAATGCCACTGCAGGCGCGGCGTCCAGGGCGGTGCGTCGGCTTGCAGCGCGGCGATCTTCGCCACCCCTTCCTGGATGTAGTTCTCGCCAAAAGCCCGGTGCCCGGCACTGGCGGCCTGCCGCACTGCATCGGCATCGAAGGTCTTGGAAACGGCCAGAAGGCGCACGCTGGCGGGGTCGCGCCCCGCTGCGTCGCAGGCCTGCGCGATGCGTCCAAGAACCTGTTGGAGGTTGTTACCAATCGTCGTCATAATGATTCCTCTGAGCGTACCAAACGACCGAGGGACCCCGTGGACATCACCCAATTGCTGGCTTTCAGCGTGAAGAACAAGGCTTCCGATCTGCATCTGTCGGCCGGCCTTCCACCCATGATCCGGGTCCACGGCGACGTGCGGCGCATCAACGTCGATGCGCTCGATCACAAGACCGTGCACGCCATGGTCTACGACATCATGAGCGACGCCCAGCGCAAGGCGTACGAAGAATTCCTGGAAGTCGACTTTTCCTTCGAGATCGAAGGCCTGGCGCGCTTTCGGGTGAACGCGTTCAACCAGAACCGCGGTGCGGCCGCCGTCTTCCGGACCATTCCCAGCAAGATCCTGACCCTGGAGCAACTCAATGCACCCAAGATCTTCGGCGAACTGGCCCTGAAGCCGCGCGGCCTGGTGCTGGTCACCGGCCCCACGGGCTCGGGCAAATCGACCACGCTGGCAGCGATGGTCAACTTCTTGAACGAAAGCGAATACGGCCACATCCTCACGGTGGAAGACCCCATCGAATTCGTGCACGAATCCAAGAAGTGCCTGATCAACCAGCGCGAGGTCGGCCCGATGACGCTGTCGTTCGCGGCAGCTCTCAAGTCGGCGCTGCGCGAAGATCCGGACGCCATCCTGGTGGGAGAAATGCGCGACCTCGAAACCATTCGCCTGGCAATGACGGCTGCGGAAACGGGCCACTTGGTGTTCGGCACGCTGCACACTTCCAGCGCTGCCAAGACCATCGATCGGATCATCGACGTGTTCCCTGCCGAAGAAAAGGAAATGGTCCGGGCCATGCTGTCCGAATCGCTCCAGGCGGTCATCTCGCAGACGCTGTGCAAGACCAAGGACGGCCAGGGCCGCGTCGCCGCGCACGAGATCATGCTGGGCACCAGCGCCATCCGCAACCTGATCCGCGAAGCCAAGGTGGCGCAGATGTATTCCACCATCCAGACCAGCAGCAGCGCCGGCATGCAGACCCTGGACCAGAATCTGACCGACCTCGTGCGGCGCAACGTCATCAGCCCCGCCGAGGCGCGGGGCAAGGCCAAGATTCCCGACAACTTCCCGGGCTGAAGCGCAACGCGCCCTCCGTCCACCCCACCCAGAGATTCGCGGCCCTTTCAGGCTGCACACCGGAGCATTCCCTATGAAAGGCATCCTCGGCCTGTTGAAGGCCAAGACCCGCGGCAGCAAAGCGGCGGAAGAAGGCGGCGACTCCGTCTTTTTCAGCACCGCTTTCGCCGGACAAGGCGTGGACGACGCCATGCTGGTGCCCTGGGAAGCCCGTGCCGTCGAGGTGGGCGCCAAGCGGATGGCCCCGAGCCGCGGCGGCAAGCTGCTGCAGGCGCTGTGGGCCAAGGACAAGTACATGGCGCACCTGGACAAGGATGCGGTGGAGCGCATGGAGCGCTTCTTCGAATTCGCCGCCGTGGCGCCGAACCGCGACGTGATCCGCCAGGACGAATACGGCAACTTCATGGTGGTGCTGCTCACGGGCACGATCGCCGTGGACCGCGTGCAGCCCTGGGGCGAGCATCTGCGCTTGGCGGAAACCCGCCCGGGGGATATCCTGGGTGAAATGTCTTTGCTGGACAGCGGCATCCGCTTTTCGGCCTGCACCACGCTGACCGATTGCGAGATCGCAGTGCTGAGCGCTGAGGCCATGGACGACATGATGACCAAGGATCCGCAACTCGCCGCCAGCCTGGTGGCCCTTTTGGCCCGCAAACTCTCGCTGCGTCTTCGCGTGGTGAGCGCAAGACTGTCAGACAGCCAGAAATGACGCACCGCTGTGCAACCACCCCAGGGAGAGCTTGCTGATGGAACGCGATCAGGCCAGTAAATTCATCAACGACTTGCTCAAGCTCATGGTGAGCCGCGGCGGCAGTGACTTGTTCATCACCGCCGAGTTTCCACCCGCCATCAAGGTGGATGGCAAAGTTACCAAGGTGTCACCCCAGCCGCTCACTCCGGCCCATACGCTCACCCTGGCACGCGCCATCATGAGCGACAAGCAGGTGGCCGACTTCGAGCGCACGAAGGAGTGCAATTTCGCCATCTCGCCCGCCGGCATCGGGCGCTTTCGCGTGAATGCCTTCATTCAGCAAAGCCGCGTGGGCATGGTGCTTCGGACCATTCCGCTCACGCTGCCGACCATCGACGGGCTGGGCGTGCCGCAGGTGCTCAAGGAAGTCACGATGACCAAGCGGGGCTTGTGCATTCTGGTGGGCGCCACAGGCTCGGGCAAATCGACCACCCTGGCCGCGATGGTGGACTGGCGCAACGAGAACTCGTTCGGCCACATCATCACGGTGGAAGACCCGGTCGAATTCGTGCACCCGCACAAGAACTGCGTCGTCACCCAGCGCGAGGTCGGCCTCGACACCGACAGCTGGGAGGCGGCCCTCAAGAACACACTGCGGCAGGCGCCGGACGTCATCCTGATGGGGGAAATCCGCGACCGCGAGACCATGGAACACGCGGTGGCCTTCGCCGAAACCGGCCACCTGTGCCTGGCCACACTGCACGCCAACAGTGCCAACCAGGCTCTGGACCGCATCATCAACTTCTTCCCCGAAGAGCGGCGCGCGCAGTTGCTCATGGATTTGTCGCTCAACCTGCGCGGCATGATCTCGCAGCGCCTCATCCCCAAACAAGATGGAAAGGGTCGCGCAGCCGCGGTGGAGGTGATGCTCAACACCCCGCTGATTGCCGATCTGATCTTCAAGGGCGAGGTCGCCGAGATCAAGGAAATCATGAAGAAGAGCCGCAACCTCGGCATGCAGACCTTCGACCAATCGCTGTTCGATCTGTTCGAGGCCAACGTCATCACCTACGAAGACGCGCTGCGCAACGCGGACTCGCTGAACGACTTGCGGCTGCAGATCAAGCTGGGAAGCCAGCGCGCCAAGACCACCGACCTGGCCTCGGGCACCGAGCATTTCGCCATCGTCTGACGGCTGCCGCCCCGCCGCCCGCCCTGGTCCGGCGGGTTTTCTTTTTTCTGAAATGGAGACATCTCCCATGCCCAGCACGAATCCTCGCAGCTACGACGCCGCCCCTGCACGCAAGGTCGCCTTTATCGGCCTGGGCGTGATGGGATACCCAATGGCCGGCCACCTCGCCCTGGCGGGCCATGCCGTGACCGTCTACAACCGCACCGCCACCAAATCAGCGGCCTGGTGCGAAGAGTTTGCCGGCACCTCGGCGCCGCGCCATGCGCCAACGCCCCGCGAAGCGGCCCAGGGTGCGGACATCGTCTTTTGCTGCGTGGGCAACGACGATGACCTGCGCTCGGTCACGCTGGGGGCCGATGGGGCGTTCGCCGGCATGCAACCCGGCTCGGTTTTTGTCGACCACACGACGGCATCGGCGGAAGTGGCGCGCGAGCTGTCCGGCGCCGCGCGCACGCTGGGCCTGCAGTTCATCGATGCGCCGGTGTCGGGCGGCCAGGCGGGCGCGCAAAACGGTCAGCTCACCGTGATGTGCGGTGGCGAGGCCGCCACCTTCGACAGCGTCAAATCCACGGCGCTGGCGTTCTCGCGGGCCTTCACCCGCGTCGGCGACAGCGGGTCGGGCCAGTTGGCCAAGATGGTCAACCAGATCTGCATCGCCGGCATCGTCCAGGGCCTGGCGGAGGCCATTGCCTTCGGCCAGCATGCCGGTTTGGACATGCCGCTGGTGCTGGACGTGATCGGCAAGGGCGCCGCACAAAGCTGGCAGATGGACAACCGGGGCAAGACGATGGTCGAAGGCCGTTTCGACTTCGGCTTTGCGGTCGACTGGATGCGCAAGGACCTCGGTCTGGTGCTGGATGAATCGCGCCGCAACGGTGCACGTGTGCCGGTCACAGCCTTGGTGGACCAGTTCTATGCGGATGTGCAGCAGCACGGCGGCAGCCGCTGGGACACTTCCAGCCTGATTACCCGCCTGGGTCGCAAGAAGTCGGCATAGAAAGCCGCAGCCAGGAGCCTTGATGGGGCCCCTGTCAACGCGCTGGAAACTTTGAAAAGCTTGTGAGGACCGCGTCTCGGCGTGGCCCACTCGTTTGGCAGGCTTATCGGATCGGCGTATCGGGCGAGGCGTCCGTCGTCACGGGTGCAGGCCGTTGCTGGGCAAAGCCCCGTTCCAGATCCTGCTGCGTGATGATTTCAAACACGCGCACCACCTTGCGCACGCCGTTCACGCCGCGGGCGATGTCGGAAGCGCGGTCCGCCTCGCGCTGCGTGACGCGCCCCATGAGGTACACCGTCTCGCGCTCGGTGACCACTTTGTAGGCACTGGCGAAAAGATCCTTGGCATCGACGAAACTCGCACGCACCTTGCCGGTGATGAGCGTGTCGTTGGACCGCTGCGTGAGCGAACTGGCGCCCATCACGCCCAGGTCGTTGACGACGGAGCGCACATTTTCGACCGCCAGAACGGCTTGCTCGATCTTCTCCTTGTCCTGCACGGTAGGCACTTCACCGGTCAGCAGGACCTGGCGGTTGTAGCTGGTAACGTTGACATGCACACGGTCGCCGAACGTGTCGCGGATGCGGTTGGCTGCACGCAACTCGATGCCCTCGTCTTCCACCTGAATGCCGGTCGTGCGGCGGTCCGAGGCCATCATGCTGCCCATCACGGCCGCGCCCCCCACCACGAGCGGGGCGCAGGCAGACAGGCCTGCGCTCAAAGCCCCGAGGGCCAGCAAAGTGCACGTCAGGCGCGTGAAGCGTGTCATAGGGAATGTCATAGCGGTATCTCCTGTTCACCAAGTAATTGGGCATCCACGCCGTCGCACAGGCAATGCAGGACGAGCGAGTGCACCTCCCGTACGCGTGCTGCGCGGTCGTGAGGAACGGCAATCAAGACGTCGGTTTCGCGCAGCATGCTCGCCAGCCGGCCCCCGCTGCGCCCTGTCAGGGACACCACGGTCATATCCCGTTCATGCGCCGCGTCGCAAGCAGACAGCAGTGAAAGATCATTGCCGCTTTCTGTCAAAGCCAGCAACACGTCACCGGCCTGCCCCAGCGCGCGGATCTGGCGCGCCAATGCGTCGATGTCAGGGCCTTCAAGACCGCCGGGTGTCCAGATCGCGTCCGGAGCCAATGCCATGGCAGCGAGCTCGGGACGCTCCCGCTCGAAGCCTGCCACGCACAGCGCGGCGAACTGCTGCGCCTGCGCCGCCGCCGGACCGCTGCCGCAAGCGAGCACCTTGCCACCGCTGGTGACGCAAGCCAGAACGGCTTGCACCGCGGAAGCGATGGGATGGCTCAGGGTTTGCGCGGACTGGTATTTGAGGTCGGCGCTGTCAATGAAATGCTGTTGGATGCGTTGCTCGAGCATGAGGCGCCGATGATACCTGCGGGGTCGGCGTCCTTTCGCTCAAGCATTGGAGGCATGCGTAAAACACTGCATCCGTGCGATGCATTGCCTGGCAAGTGCTATTGGGCTTCAAAGGCGCCGCGCAACCATTGCACGGACTCGCCTTCTACCAAGACGGCATCGAAGCGGCACGGCGGCGGCGCCGGCAGGCGCATCAAATAGCAACGCGCCGCGAACACGATCCTCTGCTGCTTGACTCGCCCGATGCTGGCGCCCGCGCCGCCGAAGGCTTTGCTGCCCCTGCTGCGAACTTCCACGAACACCATCGTCCCGTCGCGATCCTGGACGATCAGGTCGATCTCCCCGCCCCCTCGCCCCGGCGTTCGATAATTGCGTTCGACCAGCCGCAGTCCAGCGGCTTGCAAGTGGGCCAAGGCGCGGTCTTCGGCGGCGTTGCCGACCGCAAGCGTCGTGGCTGCCGGTTTTTTTCCAAGGAATTCCATTGAGCGCCTCTTTCGCATCAGCCCTGAACGCCGCACGCGACGCGGCAGCTGCGCAGCATTATCCGCAAGGGGCTTTGTACATCGTGGCGACCCCCATCGGCAATCTGGCCGACATCACGCTGCGGGCGCTGCACGTGCTGCAACTCGCCGACACCATCGCCTGCGAAGACACCCGCCACACCCAGTCATTGCTGCGCGCCTATGGCGTTGATAAAACCAGCAGCCAGTTGCTGGCAGTGCATCAACATAACGAGGCAGAAGCATCGCAAGCAGTCATCGAGCGACTGCGCGCGGGGCAGCGAGTGGCTTACGCCAGTGATGCGGGAACTCCTGGCGTCAGCGATCCAGGCGCCCGGCTCGTGACGGCCGTGCATGCTGCTGGACTTCGGGCCGTGCCCCTGCCAGGGGCCAGCAGCGTGACCGCAGCTTTGAGCGCTGCGGGCGCGGTGGCCATCGACGCCGAAGGCTTTGTGTTTGCTGGATTTCTCCCCACCAAAAGCGGCGAGCGTTCTGTGGCGGTGCAGAAACTGTCGACGGAAAGCCGATGCGTCATTTTGCTGGAGGCACCGCACCGCATTGCCGAATTGGCGCAGACCCTCGCGATACTGGGAGACCGCCAAGTCACTCTTGCGCGCGAGATCACCAAACAGTTCGAGGAAATCGCCACCGTTGCCGCACATGCATTGTCTGCATGGCTGGCCGAAGGGCCGCAACGAACTCGTGGCGAGTTCGTCGTTTTGCTACACCCACAGATGGCCCAGCATGACGACGGCGATAGCCTTCGAATCTTGAAATTGCTGATGCAGGAGCTGCCGCTCAAAACGGCTGTGAGATTGGCAGCGGAGATCACGGGCGCGTCGCGCAACACCCTTTATGAATCTGCCCTAGCCTGGAAGCAAGAAAACGGATCAGCGAATTAACGCAGCAAATGAAGAGGTATGCGTTATCCGAAATGAAAGAACCTCAAGGGCTTCTCATTCAAGCCACGGTGTAGGCCAATCCAGAGGCCACTCCACCAAACAGATCGCCTTCGATCTGGGGAACTTCGGGGAAAGCGGCTTTCAGCGCTGAGCGCAGTGGGCGCAATGCGGAAGAACCACCGGTGAGATAGATGGCATCCACACCATTCGCATCCAGACCTGCCGTGGCCAAGCATTCGCGGGCACAGTCGACAATCTGATGCAGAGGTCCATCCAACTGCACCGCCAGCACATCCGGAGACAGGGAAGCTTGCAGCCCCGATTCCAGCCACTCCAGCGTGATCGGCTCAACCGAGTCTTTTTGTGAGACAGCGATCTTTGCCTGCTCCACTGCGTTAGCCAGACGATGTCCCCAGCGCTCGTTAAGGACCTCCATAAGACGGTCATGCAAGCGCAAGTCCAGATAATCATTGCGCAACGCCTGGGCTTCGCGCAATGCCTTGGCGCCGTACAACCACTGAATCAAGTGCCATGTCGACAGATCAAAAAACACGCGGCTCGGCACCTCGCGTCCACTCGGTCCGATGTGCCGCAATCCGAGGAGAGGCATGACCTGGGAACGGCTCAGCCGTTGATCGAAATCAGTGCCTCCAAGGTGCACCCCTGATGTCGCAAGAATGTCTGAACTCCGATCCACTTTGAGAGCTCGCTCTGGGCTCAAGCGGACGATGGTGAAATCCGAGGTACCGCCACCAATGTCCACCACGAGCACCAACGCTTCCCGCGTGATTCGTTGCTCATGGTCCAAGGCCGCCGCAATGGGTTCCAGTTGAAAAGAGACATTGGTGAAGCCGGCATCCATTGCAGCTTGGCGCAAAGCATCTTCCGCCTGCGCATCACGTGCCTCATCGCCGTCCACAAAATGTACTGGTCTCCCCAGGACGACACGGTCAGGCATGCCGCCCAACGCTTGCCTGGCCTGACCTGCCAGAGTCCGCAGGAACAACGCAATGATGTCTTGGTAGCTCACCATGCTCTGATGAACTGCCGTCTTGTCTTGGAGCAATGCGCTGCCCAGCAAGCTCTTCAACGACCGCATCAACCGGCCTTCCGTACCCGAGAGATATTGGGCTATTGCATCGCGACCGATATGCGTTCGATGGTCTTCCGCGTTGAAGAACAAGGCTGTAGGCAATGTGGTCGCGGCCCCCTCCAGAGGTAATAGCTGCACAGTAGCACGGCCTCGCCGCAGCGCCATTGCCGAATTGGACGTGCCGAAATCAATACCTAAAGTGGTTTCGTCTGAGGATGCCATCGCGTATAGAAAGAAGGACGCATCCAGTCACCCAAAATCAGGTGAGAAGCAGGCGTGAATTGAACAAGAATGCGGGCAATGCGCCAATATCGCGAGTTCAGCGGTGAACCACTCTGCGAAACAAGCATTGCACCCGCTCAGTGAATATGGGACAACGAACATACGTCGTTCAAACAAGAATAGGCCTGCCAAATGACTTTCGCAAAAACAAAAAAGCCCACTGGTTAGTGGGCTTTTTTGACGGCTGCTAAGCCATGTTGGTTGCGCGAGGAGGATTTGAACCTCCGACCTTTGGGTTATGAGCCCAACGAGCTACCAGACTGCTCCATCGCGCGGCAAGAGATGAATTATATACTACTTTTAAGCTTCTGTAGAAACGTTTGCGGTTTCTGCCGATTTTTCTGCACGTTCCACCAATTCAACAAAGGCCATAGGAGCGTTATCACCCACACGGAAGCCCATCTTCAGAATGCGGGTGTAACCACCTGGACGTGCTTTAAAGCGGGGGCCCAGCACATTGAAAAGCTTGGTCACGCTGTCCCGGTCACGCAGACGATCAAACGCCAGACGGCGATTGGCCAGGGTATCTTCCTTGGCCAGCGTGATCATCGGCTCGACCACACGGCGAAGTTCCTTAGCCTTGGGCAAAGTGGTTTTGATGGCCTCATGCTCGATGAGCGAGTTCATCATGTTTTGCAGCATCGCAAGACGATGCGAGCTGGTGCGATTGAGTTTACGAAGTCCGTGTCCGTGACGCATGGTGCTTTCCTTATGAATAATTAAATCGGGCAGCCGTATCAGGTACTGCCCAAGGCACTGTTCCCCCAGGGAACCAAAAATTATAACTTAGCGCTTGTCGAGGCCCGCTGGCGGCCAGTTCTCAAGCTTCATACCCAAAGTCAAGCCGCGAGAGGCCAGAACTTCCTTAATCTCATTGAGCGACTTCCGGCCGAGGTTAGGAGTCTTGAGCAACTCGTTCTCCGTCCGCTGGATCAAATCACCGATGTAATAGATGTTCTCGGCCTTCAAGCAATTGGCGGAACGTACCGTCAATTCCAGCTCGTCCACTGGACGCAGCAAAATAGGATCGAACGTCGCATTGCCGCGAGGGCCGGCAGGTGCATCGAAAGCGGCAAGCTCGCCACCTTCCAATTGCGCGAATACGGCCAACTGCTCCACCAATATCTTGGCAGAGGCACGAACTGCATCTTCCGCCGTAATGGCACCATTGGTCTCGATTTCCACAACCAGCTTGTCGAGATCAGTCCGTTGCTCCACACGAGCACTTTCAACGGTATAGCTCACACGCTTCACAGGTGAAAACGAAGCATCCAAAACAATACGGCCGATAGACTTGGTCGACTCGTCCGCATACCGGCGGAGATTGCCTGGCACATAGCCGCGACCTTTTTCCACCTTGATCTGCATGTCCAGTTTTCCGCCTTGCGACAAATGCGCAATCACGTGGTCTGGATTGACGATCTCCACATCATGTGGCGTCTGGATGTCGCGAGCAGTTACGACGCCTTCGCCATCTTTGCGCAGACTCAGTGTGACTTCGTCCCGGTTGTGGAGCTTGAACACCACACCCTTGAGGTTTAACAGAATATTGACGACATCCTCTTGCACGCCATCAATCGACGAGTACTCATGCAACACACCTGCGATCGTGACTTCCGTTGCTGCATAACCCACCATGGACGAAAGCAGAACACGGCGAATGGCGTTGCCAAGCGTGTGGCCGTAACCCCGCTCAAATGGCTCTAGTGCCACCTTGGCACGATTGTGTCCAAGCTGTTCGACATTGATTGCCTTGGGTTTCAGCAAATTGGTTTGCATTCAGACTTCCTCTCAATACCCCCAGCTCGTTACACCGGTAAGGCTGGTGAAGCGCCTATACCGCGATGCCTCGCGGTATAGGAACAATTTTCTCGAACGTGCGCTAAAAATTAGCGCGAATAGAGTTCAACGATCAGGGATTCGTTGATGTCGGCACCGAATTCGTCGCGATCCGGCACCTTCTTGAACACGCCTTCTGCCTTGTCGGCATTGACCTCAACCCAAGCGGGCATGCCGACTTGTTGAGCCAATTGCAGCGCTTCAATCACACGGCCTTGCTTTTTGGACTTTTCACGCACAGCCACCACATCACCGGTCTTGACGAGGTACGAAGCGATGTTGACCGAATGGCCATTCACCGTGATTGCCTTGTGCGAAACCAATTGGCGCGCTTCTGCCCGGGTAGATCCAAAGCCCATGCGGTACACCACATTGTCTAGCCGGGACTCCAGCAGAAACAACAGATTGGCGCCAGTGTTGCCCTTGCGGCGGTCAGCAGCTTCGAAGTAACGACGGAACTGCTTTTCCAACACGCCATACATGCGCTTGACCTTCTGCTTTTCGCGCAGTTGCAGGCCGTAATCGGACGTGCGAGCACCGGAAGTGCGGCCGTGCTGGCCAGGCTTGGAATCGAACTTGGACTTGTCAGCGATAGAACGACGTGCGCTCTTCAAAAACAGGTCGGTACCTTCACGGCGGGAAAGTTTGGCCTTGGGGCCGAGGTAACGTGCCACTTGAGCTTCCTTGTGTCATCTGCCGCAAAAAAATTGCGGGAGCCATCAATGCGCTAGGCTATCGATGGCGGTGGGCTTCAATAAAAAATTAGATACGACGACGCTTTTGAGGGCGGCAACCATTGTGGGGAACCGGCGTCACATCGGAGATCGACGTGATACGGATGCCCAGTGCGCCCAACGCGCGCACCGAAGATTCGCGGCCAGGACCAGGGCCCTTGATTTCCACATCCAGGTTCTTGATGCCTTGTTCGATGGCAGCACGGCCAGCGACTTCGGAAGCCACCTGGGCAGCAAAGGGAGTCGACTTGCGCGAACCCTTGAAGCCCTGACCACCCGACGAAGCCCACGACAACGCATTGCCTTGGCGATCCGTGATGGTAATGATCGTGTTGTTGAAGGATGCATGCACGTGTGCAATACCGTCCGACACATTCTTACGAACCTTTTTGCGAACACGCTGCGAGGCGTTATTGGCAGGAGATTTAGCCATAGTGATCTCTCAATCTCTTTATTTCTTCAGAGCCGCTGCGCCCTTGCGCGGACCCTTGCGGGTACGGGCATTGGTGCGCGTACGCTGACCGCGCATGGGTAAACCACGACGGTGACGGAAACCGCGATAGCACCCGATGTCCATCAATCGCTTGATGTTCATCGTGGTTTCGCGACGCAGGTCACCCTCTATGGTGAACTGTGCGATTTGATCGCGAATTTTTTCCAGATCGGCATCCGTCAGATCCTTGATCTTCTTGGAATACTCGATACCGGTTGCTTCGCAGATCTTGCGAGCGCGAGTGCGACCAATGCCAAAAATGGCGGTCAAGCCGATTTCAGCATGCTGATGCGGCGGAATGTTGATGCCAGCGATACGTGCCATATGCGTCCTCTAATACTTTCAATCAACCTTGGCGCTGCTTATGGCGCATGTCCGTGCAGATCACGCGCACCACACCCTTGCGGCGGATGATCTTGCAGTTGCGGCAGATTTTTTTGACCGAAGCCGAAACTCTCATTTCATTCTCCTAAAACTCGTCTGTTCGTCCCGGCCACTGCGCGGAACACAAATTGCGCCCGCGATAAATCGAAGGGCATCAATAAACCGTATTCACCCAGGCCAACCCGCCACTATAGCGCATTCGCCAGGATTCCACTTGTCGAATGTCAGCTTCCAGGTGTTGCCTTGAAGTTGGCCTTCTTGAGCAAAGACTCATACTGCTGGGACATCATGTAGTTCTGCACTTGAGCCATGAAGTCCATGGTGACCACCACGATGATCAACAAAGAGGTACCGCCAAAATAAAACGGTACGTTGTACTTCAGGATCATGAACTCTGGGAGCAAACACACAAAAGTGATGTACACAGCTCCTGCGAGTGTCAAGCGAACCAAGATCTTGTCGATGTAGCGAGCCGTTTGTTCTCCAGGACGAATCCCAGGGATAAAGGCCCCGCTTTTCTTCAGATTGTCTGCAGTCTCCCGGCTGTTAAACACGAGGGCTGTGTAGAAAAAACAGAAGAAAACGATCGCCGCAGCATAGAACATCACATAGATCGGCTGTCCTGGCGTCAAAGCACCGGAAATGTCGCGCAGCCATCGCATCGACTCGCCCGCACTGAACCAGTTCACTACCGTTGCAGGCAGCAAAATGATCGAGGAGGCAAAAATTGGCGGTATCACACCTGCCATGTTGAGCTTCAACGGCAGATGGGACGACTGGCCACCATATACCTTGTTGCCCACTTGGCGCCTTGCGTAATTCACAAGGATCTTGCGCTGCCCACGTTCGACGAACACCACAAAGTAGGTCACTGCGGCCACAACCAGCACGATAAAAATCGCTGCCAAGATGCTCATGGCACCTGTACGCACCAACTCCAGCAATCCACCAATCGAACTAGGCAAACCTGCAGCGATGCCTGCAAAGATCAGGATGGAAATCCCATTGCCCAGCCCCCGTTCCGTGATTTGCTCACCGAGCCACATCAAGAACATAGTGCCTGCAGTAAGACTCACCACCGCCGTCATGCGAAAGCCAAAACCGGGGCTTAACACCAAGCCTGCCGAACTTTCCAGTGCCACTGCAATGCCCAGCGACTGAAAGAGTGCAAGTCCTAGCGTTCCATAACGCGTGTATTGCGTGATCTTGCGCCGCCCAGCTTCGCCTTCCTTCTTCAACTGCTCGAACGTCGGGATGACATAGGTCATCAGCTGCATGATGATCGATGCCGATATGTAAGGCATGATCCCCAGAGCGAACACTGTGAAGCGCGAGAGTGCTCCACCCGAGAACATATTGAACAGATTCAGAATGCCGCCTTGCTGGCCACTGAACAACTGTTGCAGTTGCGCCGGATCAATGCCCGGCACAGGAATGTGCGCTCCGATGCGGTACACGACCAACGCAAGCAGCAGAAAAACCAGCCGGCGACGCAAATCGCCGAACTTCCCGGTCTTCGCAATTTGAGCTGCGTTAGTAGCCACGAATGCGTTCCTTCAGGACCAAATCAGGCGAGGCTGCCGCCGGCAGCTTCGATGGCCGCCTTGGCGCCCGCCGTCGCACCGATACCAGTCAATTTGACGGACTTGCTCAGTTCGCCGCTCTTGATGATCTTCACGACCTTCACGAGTTGACCCACCAAACCGGCGCTTTTCAGCGTCAGCAGGTCGACCTCAGCGAGATCCAACTGATTCAGCGCTGTCAATGTCACTTCTGCGTTGAACTTCAGCAGATGAGACTTGAAACCCCGCTTGGGCAAACGACGTTGCAAAGGCATTTGACCGCCTTCGAAGCCCACCTTGTGGTATCCACCCGAACGCGATTTCTGGCCTTTGTGACCGCGACCTGCGGTCTTGCCCAAACCAGAACCAATGCCGCGACCGACACGGCGCTTGGCGTGCTTGGCTCCGTCTGCGGGCTTGATGCTATTGAGTTCCATCATCAATCTCTCAGAGGACTTTGACCAGATAACTGATCTTGTTAATCATGCCGCGCACTTCGGGGCTATCCTGCAGTTCGCTGATGCTGTTCAGCTTGCGCAGGCCCAGACCGCGAACGGTCGCGCGATGCGATTCCTTGGTGCCGATAGGGCTGCGCACCAGTTGAATCTTGACGGTTTGTTGCGTAGTCATTTGATCAACTCCGTTCAGGCGAAGATGTCTTCGACCGACTTGCCGCGCTTGGCTGCCACGTCCGAAGGGGTCGTGGAATGAACCAATGCGTCGAAGGTGGCGCGAACCATGTTGTACGGATTCGAAGAACCATGGCTCTTAGCCACGATGTCCGTGATTCCCAGCACTTCGAATACAGCGCGCATAGGGCCGCCGGCGATGATGCCGGTACCCTTGGGGGCGGGCGCCATCATAACGTGGGCTGCACCATGGTGACCCGTCACTTGATGGTGGATGGTGCCGTTCTTGAGCGACACCTTCACCAGGTTGCGACGTGCTTCTTCCATGGCTTTCTGCACGGCTGCAGGCACTTCTTTCGACTTGCCCTTGCCCATGCCGACGCGTCCATCACCGTCGCCTACCACAGTCAGTGCAGCGAAACCGAGAATACGGCCACCCTTCACGACTTTGGTCACGCGGTTCACCGCGATCATTTTTTCGCGCAGACCGTCGTCTTGACCTTCGCTCTGCACTTTGGGTTGAAATTTAGCCATTTTGTACTTCGCTCCGCTTAGAACTGCAGACCTGCTTCACGTGCAGCGTCGGCAAGAGCCTTGACGCGGCCGTGATAGGCGAAACCTGCACGATCGAATGCAACCTTTTCAACGCCAGCAGCCTTCGCCTTTTCAGCGATGCGCTTGCCGATGGCCTGAGCGGCGGCGGCATTGCCACCCTTGCCCGAACCGCCGAGCGTCTTGCGCACTTCGGCCTCTGCCGTGGATGCACTGGCCAGCACCTTGCTGCCGTCGCCGGAAATCACGCTGGCATAGATATGAAGATTCGTGCGATTCACCGTCAAACGTGCCACGCCTTGCTGCGCAATGCGAATGCGGGTTTGGCGCGAACGACGAAGACGCTGCTCTTTCTTGGTCAACATGTTGCAGCTCCTTATTTCTTCTTGGTCTCTTTGATCGTGACTTTTTCGTCCGAATAACGGATGCCCTTGCCTTTGTAGGGCTCTGGCGGACGAACAGCACGGATCTCAGCGGCCAATTGGCCGACGCGCTGGCGGTCGGCACCCTTGATCACGATTTCGGTCGGGGTCGGAGTTGCAACCGTGATGCCTGCAGGCATTTCGAAATTCACGGGGTGCGAATAACCGACGTTCAGGTTGAGCTTGGCACCTGCAGCCTGGGCCTTGTAACCCACGCCAATCAGGTTCAGCTTCTTTTCGAAGCCCTTGCTAACGCCCACCACCATGTTGTTGACCAACTGGCGGATCGTGCCGCTCATGGCATTCGCTTCGCGAGACTCGTTGACAGGCTCAAAACTGAGCTTGCCATCCTTGTTGGTAACCTTCACCAGTGCGCTTTGGGTCAAGAACAGCGTGCCGCCCGTACCCTTTACACTGATTTGGTCGTCCTTGATGGACACATCCACACCTGCGGGGATGGTCACCGGCATTTTTCCTACACGGGACATTCAGTTTCTCCTCAATGCCACGTTTAAGCGACGTAGCAAAGCACTTCGCCGCCGACACCGGTAGCGCGCGCTTTGCGATCGGTCATCACGCCCTTGGGAGTCGTGACAATTGCCACACCCAGACCGTTCATGACTTGCGGGATGGAATCACGGCCCTTGTACACGCGCAGACCTGGACGGCTGACACGCTCGATACGCTCGATCACCGGACGACCGGCGTAGTACTTCAGTGCGATTTCAAGTTCGGACTTGCCGGCTTCGGTCTTGACCTGGAAGCCGTCGATATAACCCTCGTCCTTCAGCACTTGTGCGATGGCGATCTTCACTTTGGAAGATGGAACCAGCACAGTAGCCTTGGACACCATTTGCGCGTTGCGAATGCGGGTCAGCAAGTCAGCGATGGGATCACTCATGCTCATGTTGTATCTCTCCTGCCTGCTTACCAGCTGGCCTTGGTGACACCGGGGATGTCGCCAGCGAAAGCCAGTTCACGGATCTTTGCGCGAGCCAGACCGAATTGACGGAACGTGCCACGTGGGCGACCGGTGATTTCGCAACGGTTGCGCTGACGCGTCGGGTTGGCATTGCGTGGGAGCTTTTGCAGACCCAAACGGGCTGCTTCACGCTCTTCATCGCTGCGCTTCATGTCACTGGCGATCGCCTTAAATTCCGCATACTTCACTGCGTACTTGGCGGCCAATTTTTCGCGCTTCAGTTCGCGCTGGATCAAAGCTACTTTAGCCATACGCTGCCTCAGTTCTTGAACGGGAAACGGAAACCAGCGAGAAGCGCCTTGGCTTCTTCGTCGCTCTTCGCCGTCGTGGTGATGCTGATGTTGAGACCGCGCAAGGCATCCACCTTGTCGTACTCGATTTCAGGGAAAATGATCTGTTCCTTGACACCGATGTTGTAGTTGCCACGGCCATCGAAGGCGCGGCCAGAAATACCACGGAAGTCACGAACGCGGGGCAGTGCCACGGTCACGAAACGGTCCAGGAATTCATACATCTGAACGCCGCGCAGCGTGACCATGCAACCGATGGCCTGGCCTTCGCGGATCTTGAAACCGGCGATGGCCTTCTTGGCCTTCGTCACCACAGGCTTTTGGCCGGCGATCTTGGTCAGGTCAGCGACGGCGTTGTCCATCACCTTCTTGTCCGACACGGCTTCGCTCACGCCCATGTTCAAGGTGATCTTCGTCAGACGCGGAACTTGCATCGGCGAGGTGTAACCGAACTGCTTGGCGAGTTCGGGCGCGATTTTTTCGCGGTAGTGTTGTTGCAGTCGTGCCATGTTGACTCCTTAGGCCGCCTTGATTTCCGAGCCGCTGGACTTGAACACGCGAACGCGCGAACCATCCGCTTGCACCTTGATGCCCACGCGATCAGCCTTGCCGGTAGCCGCATTGAAGATGGCCACGTTGGACTGATGGATCGGCATGGCCTTTTCAACGATACCGCCCGTCGTACCCTTCATGGGGTTCGGCTTGACGTGCTTCTTGACCAGGTTGATACCGTCGATGACGAGATAGGAGTCATCCTTGCGCAGCGACACCGTGCCGCGCTTGCCCTTGTCGCGCCCGGTGAGCACAACGATTTCATCGCCCTTGCGAATCTTGTTCATGGCGCGTCCTCAGAGAACTTCAGGAGCCAGGGACACGATCTTCATGAACTTCTCGGTACGCAGTTCACGCGTCACGGGTCCAAAGATGCGAGTGCCGATCGGCTCCAGCTTTGCATTGAGCAACACTGCTGCGTTGCCATCGAATTTGACGAGCGAACCGTCCCCACGGCGAATACCCTTCGCCGTACGAACGACCACTGCGCTATAGACCTCGCCTTTTTTGACGCGGCCACGCGGAGCGGCTTCTTTGATGCTCACCTTGATGATGTCGCCGACACTGGCGTAGCGACGCTTGGAACCACCCAGCACCTTGATGCACAGGACGGACTTCGCGCCGGTGTTGTCAGCAACGTCTAACCGAGATTCTGTCTGGATCATTTCAATATTCCCAACTTGCACCAGCAGGATTGACAGCCCCAGAGAACGTCTCAAGGGCCGAAGATCAGCCAGTCAGTCTTGGGCCCGTCGTCCATGCCGCAAACCATTTGCAGCACTTCCCGCTGGGCAGAAACCTCGCGCTTGAAACGCGAAGCCCACGATTTTGTCAAAAAAGGAAACGTGCGTCAAGCGCTTCAGAACGGGACCGTCAAATACTGGGCCGCGAGCGCCTGAAATACCGCGAGCTGGGGATCGATATCCAGCTCTTCGTGAAGAATCTCCGCCACGCGGGGGGCCAGACGGGCGGCCAGCGCCGCGTCGAGAAAGAGCAGGCGGCTGCGCCGTGCCAGCACATCTTCCACGGTGCGCGCGTATTCGTAGCGGGCCGCGAATCGCACCATGCCTTCAGTGAGGCCCTCCGCCAGAACCGCATCGCTCCCCGGCAGGCTTGCGATGAATGAGGCCTCGCTGCCATAGGAGTGGAGCCCCTGCGCGGCGCTGATGCGATGCTGCACTGCCGCTTGCGGCGAGCCCACCAACGGAAGCCGGCGCGTGACGCCATTCGGACGCTCCGGCAGCAGCCCGGCAGTGAAGCATTTTTGCAACACATCTTCGGCCATGGCCCGGTAGGTGGTCCACTTTCCGCCGGTCACGGTGACCAGTCCGCTGGCGCTGGCGATCACGGTGTGCTCGCGGCTGATGCTTTTCGTGTTGTCTCCATCGTCATCCTGCGGCTTGACCAGCGGGCGAAGGCCCACCCAGATGCTGCGCACATCGGATGCGGCCGGGGCGCGTGTCAGGTACCGGGCGGATTCGCTGAGGATGAACGCCACCTCTTCCTTGAACGGAAGCGGCTCCCGCGCCAGGTCCTGCCGGGGACTGTCAGTCGTTCCGAGGATGACCTTGCCGAGCCACGGCACGGCAAAAAGCACCCGTCCGTCGGCCGTCTTGGGCACCATGAGGGCATGGTCGGAGGGCAGGAACTCCCGGTCGACCACGATGTGCACGCCCTGGCTGGGAGCCACGATGGCTTTCGCGGGGCGCCCCAGTGCGGCAGCGTCCTGCTGGCGGAAAGCGTCCACCCAGACACCCGTCGCATTGACCACGCACTTCGCCTGCACGGCGTAGGTGTTGCCGGTTTCCCGGTCTTCGCAGACGAGGCCGCAGACCTTGCCCGCTTCGTGCACCAGTTCACGGGCGGAACAGTAATTGACGAGCAGTGCGCCGCGCTGAGCGGCCGTGCGGGCCAGCGCGAGCGCCAGCCGGGCATCGTCGAATTGCCCGTCCCAGTACTTGACCCCGCCTTTGAGCCCTTCCTTGCGCGCCGTGGGCAGCAGCCGCAACGTGCTCTCGCGGCCTAGGAATTCGGTAGCGCCCAGGCCGGCCTTGCCAGCCAGAACGTCGTAGGCCTTCAGTCCCATGCCGTAGAACGGCGTCTCCCAGTAGCGGTAGGACGGCATCACGAAAGGCAGCGGCTGCGCCAGGTGGGGAGCGTTGTTCAGCAGCGTGGTGCGTTCGTGCAGCGCTTCACGCACCAGGGAAATGTTGCCCTGGGCCAGATAGCGCACGCCGCCGTGCACGAGCTTGGTCGCGCGGGAAGACGTGCCCTTGGCAAAATCGTGCGACTCGACCAGGACCACGCTGAAACCCCTTGCGGCGGCGTCCAGCGCCACACCCAGCCCCGTTGCGCCCCCCCCGATGACCACGAGGTCGTAGAGACGGGGTTCGGCCAGCCGAGCCAGCAATTCGGAACGCTTGGTGTACAGGGGAGGGGTCACGGTATTCATGGGGTCGATTGTCCATGCGTCGCGGAAAAACCGAGGGTTAACCCTTGATCTGCCGCAAAAACAAATCCGCCCAGGCCCTTGAAGACAAGGACGAGGGCGGGCGGTGGGCGAATCAGGCCAGCGGTGCGTGGGCGCCGGCCCATCCTGCCGCGTCAGCGCACCTTGCCGTCCTTCCAGGCCTGCAGCAGGCGGTCGTAGGCAATGGTTTCGCCCTTCGGCTTTTCATTGGCCAGCTTGGCCCACGGAGCGGCCTTGTCGCTCAGCCACTTGGCAGGGTCGCCCTTGGGGTTGAGCTTCGGAGCGCAATGGGCCATGCCGGCACGCTCCAGGCGGGCCATGACCTGGTCCATCTCGTCGGCCAGCGTGTCCATGGCGCCCTGCGGGGTCTTTTCACCCGTGACGGCCTGGGCCACGTTCTTCCACCACAGCTGCGCCAGCTTGGGGTAGTCGGGCACGTTGGTGCCGGTGGGCGACCATGCCACTCGGGCCGGGCTGCGGTAGAACTCGACCAGGCCGCCGAGCTTCGGCGCCATGTCGGTCATGGCCTTGGACTGGATGTCGCTCTCGCGGATCGGGGTCAGGCCCACGATGGTCTTCTTGAGCGAGACGGTCTTGGCGGTCACGAACTGGGCATAGAGCCAGGCCGCAGCCGTCTTGTTGGCGTCATGGCCGCTGAAGAACGACCACGAGCCCACGTCCTGGTAGCCGTTTTGCATGCCGGGCTTCCAGTACGGGCCGTTGGGGCCCGGGGCCATGCGCCACTTGGGCGTGCCGTCGGCGTTCACCACGGGCAGGCCGGGCTTGACCATGTCGGCCGTGAAGGCGGTGTACCAGAAGATCTGCTGGGCGATCTGGCCTTGCGCGGGCACGGGGCCGGATTCGCCGAAGGTCATGCCCATGGCTTCCTTGGGCGCGTACTTCTTCATCCAGTCGACGTACTTGGTCAGGGCATAGACCGCTGCCGGCGAGTTGGTCGCGCCGCCGCGGGAGACCGAGGCGCCCACGGGCGTGCACTTGTCGTCCGCCACGCGGATGCCCCATTCGTCGATCGGCAGGCCGTTGGGCGTGCCGATGTCGGCCGCGCCGGCCATGGACAGCCAGGCGTCGGTGAAGCGCCAGCCCAGGGACGGGTCTTTCTTGCCGTAGTCCATGTGGCCGTAGATGGCCTTGCCGTCGATGGTCTTCACGTCGTTGCTGAAGAACTCGGCGATGTCTTCGTAGGCGCTCCAGTTGAGCGGCACGCCCAGGTCGTAGCCGTACTTGGCCTTGAACTTGTCCTTCAGGTCCTTGCGTTCGAACAGGTCGGCGCGGAACCAGTACAGGTTGGCGAACTGCTGGTCGGGCAGCTGGTAGAGCTTGCCATCGGGCGCCGTGGTGAACTTGGTGCCGATGAAGTCCTTGAGGTCCAGCCCGGGGTTGGTGAACTCTTTGCCCGCACCCGACATGTAGTCGGTCAGGTTCATCATCTTGCCGTAGCGGTAGTGCGTGCCGATCAGGTCGGAGTCGCTGATCCAGCCGTCATAGATCGACTTGCCGGACTGCATCGAGGTCTGCAGCTTCTCGACCACGTCGCCTTCCTGGATGAGGTCGTGCTTGACCTTGATGCCCGTGATTTCCTCGAAGGCCTTGGCCAGGGTCTTGGATTCGTACTCGTGGGTCGTGAGCGTTTCAGACACCACCGAGATTTCCTTCACGCCCTTGGCCTGAAGCTTCTTGGCCGCTTCGATGAACCACTTCATCTCGTCCAGCTGCTTGTCCTTTGCGAGCGTGGACGGCTGGAATTCGCTGTCCACCCACTTCTTGGCTTCCGCCTCGCCGGCCATGGCGTTGCCCGCCAGGACCGCGACGGCCAGTGCCAGTGCCGAATACCGCATCTTCATAGTGCTTGTCTCCTGATAATCAGTTGAATCGACTCCCCTATGCATTCCAGCGACTGCCGGGCCGGGGGATGAGTCGGGCCGGCAGCAGAGAAAAAACCGTGGACTGGCGCGTGGGCCCCGTCCGGACTTCGTCAACCCTTGCGCAGGATGAGCACCAGCAGCGCCATCGACAGCACGAAGCTGATCCAGATCGATGGCTCGGCCGACAGCGAGAACCACTGCACCAGATGGCCGCTGATGCCCACGAAGATCAGGTTCACGTAGGCGGCGGTCAGCAACCCGATGAACAGGCGGTCGCCGCGCGTCGTCGCCAGCGGCAGAAAACCCTTGCGCATGACCGTGGGGGACTTCACTTCCCACACCGCCATGCCGGCCAGCATCAGCACGATGCAGACAAAGAACACGGCCACCGGGGTGGTCCAGGCCATCCACTCAAACATGGGCACCTCCCTGCGCGGCTTCGGCACGTCCCGCCAGGGTGACGCAGCCGGTTACCGGGCGAAGCGCGTTCGACGGCTGGCGCCGGCCCCGGAAGGCACGCGCAATCTGCAAAAAATGGGTCTGGTTCATCGCTCTGCCCTCTCTCATGTCAGACGCGGCCCATCGCGAAACCCTTCGCGATGTAGTGCCGCACGAACCAGATCACGATGGCGCCCGGCACGATGGTGAGCACGCCGGCCGCGGCCAGCGTCGCCCAGTCCATGCCGGAGGCGCTCACCGTGCGCGTCATCGTCGCCACGATGGGCTTGGCGTTCACGCTGGTGAGCGTGCGCGCCAGCAGCAGTTCGACCCAGCTGAACATGAAGCAGAAGAACGCCGCCACGCCCACGCCGGCCTTGATCAGCGGCAGGAAGATGGTGAGGAAAAAGCGCGGAAAGCCGTAGCCGTCGATGTACGCCGTCTCGTCGATCTCGCGCGGGATGCCGCTCATGAAGCCTTCCAGAATCCACACCGCCAGCGGCACGTTGAACAGCAGGTGGGCCAGCGCCACGGCGATGTGCGTGTCCATCAGCCCCACGGTGGTGTAGAGCTGGAAGAACGGCAGCAGGAACACGGCGGGCGGCGTCATGCGGTTGGTCAGCAGCCAGAAGAACACGTGCTTGTCGCCCATGAACTGGTAGCGCGAGAACGCATAGGCCGCCGGCAGCGCCACGGTGAGCGAGATCACCGTGTTCATGGCCACGTAGATCAGGCTGTTGATGTAGCCCGAGTACCAGGATTCGTCGGTGAAGATGGTCCTGTAATTGGCCCAGGTGAACTCCTGCGGCCAGAAGGTGAACGTGGACAGGATCTCGGCGTTGGTCTTGAAGCTCATGTTGACCATCCAGTAGATGGGCAGCAGGGCGAAGACCAGATAGGCCAGCAGGAAGATCGTCCGCTTGCGGAACCGGCGCTCAGGCATGATTGCTATCTTTTTCATAGCTACACGCCTTAGTAATGCATGTGCTGGAGGCAGATTTGATCATTGATGCATTCATGTTCAGTGCTCCACCTCGGGCTGTTGGGTGCCCACGCGCTGCATCCAGTTGTAGAGGATGAAGCACAGCAGCAGGATGATGAAGAAGTAGATGAGCGAGAAGGCCGCCGCGGGCCCCAGGTCGAACTGGCCCACGGCCTTGGTCGTGAGGTACTGGCTCAGGAACGTGGTGGCATTGCCCGGGCCGCCGCCGGTCAGCACGAAGGGTTCCGTGTAGATCATGAAGCTGTCCATGAAGCGCAGCAGCACGGCGATCATCAGCACGCCGCGCATCTTGGGCAGCTGGATGTAGCGGAACACCGCGAACTTGCTGGCGCCGTCGATGCGCGCGGCCTGGTAGTACGCATCGGGAATCGACCGCAGGCCGGCGAAGGCCAGCAGCGCGACCAGCGGCGTCCAGTGCCACACGTCCATCAGCAGCACGGTGAGCCAGGCGTGCGTGGCGTTGCCGGTGTAGCTGTATTCGATGCCCAGCTGCTGCAGCACGCGGCCCATCAGCCCGATGTCCGCCCGCCCGTAGATCTGCCAGATCGTGCCGACGACGTTCCACGGAATCAGCAGCGACAGCGCCACCACCACCAGCACGGCGGACGACCTCCAGCCCTGCGCGGGCATGGACAGCGCCAGCGCGATGCCCAGCGGAATCTCCACCAGCAGCACCGCCAGCGAGAAGGTGATCTGCCGCAGCAGCGCCGCGTGCAGTTCTTCGTCGCGCATCACGGCGGCGAACCACTCGGTGCCGACGAACACGCGCCGCTCGGGCGAAATGATGTCCTGCACCGAATAGTTCACCACCGTCATCAGCGGCAGGATGGCCGAGAAGGCCACGCACAGAATCACCGGCAGGATGAGGAACCAGGCTTTCTGGTTCACGGGCTTGGTCGTCGTGCTCATTGGATGCCTTCGTGCTCTGCACTGCGCAGCGGATCGCTGCCGGGGCGCCGGACGGCGTGCGTCGATGCGGCGGTCATGGCAGCAGTGCCTCGTTCTGGTAGTAGCAGGTGTGGTCGCCCACCACCTGCAGCCACACGGTGTCGCCCGGTGCGGGCAGCTGCGCTTCGGGCACGAACCGGGCCTTCAGCGTGTGCTCGCCCACGCGGGCGGTCAGCATCTGGTAGGTGCCGATGTCCTGCACCTGCGTGACGGCGACGGGCACGGCGCCGGGCTGGCCGGCTGCGGCAAGCCCCAGGTACTCGGGCCGGATGCCGATCTGCAGCACGCCTTCGGGCAGCGCCCGGGGCAGCGCGCCGAGCGCATGGCCCGCCACCTGCAACTGGCCGCCAGCGGCTTGCGCAGGCAGAAAGTTCATGCCGGGCGAGCCGATGAAGTGGCCGACGAAGACGTGCTCCGGCCGCTCGAACAGCGCATCGGCCGAGCCCACCTGCACCGCGCGGCCCCGCGTCATCACCACCACCTGCTCGGCGAACGTGAGCGCCTCGACCTGGTCGTGCGTGACGTAGATCAGCGTGAGCTTGAGCTCGTGGTGGATCTGCTTGAGCTTGCGGCGCAGCTGCCATTTGAGGTGCGGGTCGATCACGGTGAGCGGCTCGTCGAACAGCACCGCCGCCACGTCGGAGCGCACCAGCCCGCGGCCGAGCGAGATCTTCTGCTTGGCATCGGCCGACAGGCCGGCCGCGCGCTGGTCGAGCTGGCCGCTCATCTCCAGCATCTCGGCGATCACGCCGACGCGCTGCTTGATCTGCGCCTCGGGCACCTTGCGGTTCTTGAGCGGAAAGGCCAGGTTCTCGGCGACGGTCATGGTGTCGTAGATCACCGGGAACTGAAACACCTGGGCGATGTTGCGCTCCTGAGGCGTGGCGCGCGTCACGTCGCGGCCGTCGAACAGCACGGTGCCGTGCGAGGGCACCAGCAGGCCCGACATGATGTTGAGCATGGTGGTCTTGCCACAGCCCGAGGGGCCGAGCAGCGCATAGGCGCCGCCGTCCTCGAACTCCATCTTGAGCGGCAGCAGGGCGTAGTCGCCGTCCTGCTGCGGGTTCGGCTTGTACGAATGCGCCAGATCCAGGCTGATGCGTGCCATGTCAACGCCCTCCCTGGCGCACGGGCGCTCGGGCCAGCAGGCCGTCGGCGCCGAAAACGTAGATCTGCTGCGGGTCCAGGTGCAGCGTGATCGGCGCGCCCAGCTCGAAGTGGTGCACACCGGTGAGCTGCGCCACCAGGCTGCCGACCGGCGTGGCCGCATGCACGAAGGTGTCGGAGCCGGAGATTTCCGCCAGCTCCACCGTGCCCGAAAAGGCCAGGTCACCCGGGCGAGGCTGCACGCGCAGGGCACTGGCGCGCACGCCCACGGTCAAGCCGGCTGCAGGCAGGCCCGGCGGCAGAGGCACCGCCAGCAGCGGGCCGCCGGGCACCTGAACGCCCTGCACGCCATCGGCAGACGCCGCGCTGGCGGGCAGCAGGTTCATGGGCGGGTCGCTGAACGCGCGGGCGACCTCCAGCGAGCACGGCGCATGAAAGACCTGCGCGGTCGGGCCGTATTGCAGCAGCCGCCCTTCGGACAGCACGGCGGTGTAGCCGCCCAGCAGCAGCGCCTCGGCCGGCTCGGTGGTGGCGTACACCACGGTGGACTGGCCGGCGGCGAACAGCTGCGTCAGCTCGTCGCGCAGTTCTTCTCGCAGCTTGTAGTCCAGGTTGACCAGGGGTTCGTCCAGCAGCATCAGCGGCGCGCCCTTGGCCAGCGCCCGGGCCAGCGCCACGCGCTGCTGCTGGCCGCCCGACAGCTCGGCCGGATAGCGATCGAGGAACATGTCGATGTGCAGGCGGGCGGCGATCTCGCGCACCCGGGCGTCGATGTTCTTCTCGCCCCGCAGCTTCAGCGGCGACGCGATGTTGGCCGCCACCTTCATCGAGGGGTAGTTGATGAACTGCTGGTACACCATGGCCACGTTGCGCTCGCGCACGGGCATGCCCGTCACGTCCGCCCCGTCCACCCGCACCCGGCCTTCGGTGGGCGTGTCCAGCCCGGCCATGATGCGCATCAGGCTGGTCTTGCCGGCCTGGGTGGCGCCCAGCAGCACGGTGACCGCGCCGCTTTGCAGCGCCAGGTCCATGTCATGCAGCCAGGTCTGAGCCCCTACCCGCTTGTTGATGCTCTCAAGTGCCAGCTGCATGCAGCTACCCCATTTCCATGACCGAGCCGGGCGCAGCGCGTCCGGCCGAATCTTCGTTGTTCGATTGCGATCATTCTTGTTGTTTTGTGATCGTTTTTAATCAAGGTTTACCCTTGTTTGATTCGTTTTCGTTCGCTTGGAATCAGGAACACTCACGCTCGTCCGCGCTGGTTCGGTGTCCGAAAGCCCGGCGCAGGCGAAGGCGAAGGCGATTGCGAAAAAGAGCCATGCCGGCACGGCATCGGCCCGGCGGGATTCCGGGTTTTCCCCTGTGTCGCAAACGCCCTGCTCGGTATTCACACCCTTTACCGCTTGAAACATTGCCCCTAGTCTCGGCCTTCATTCACGAGCGCTGGCGGTGTCGGCGGCGCTCCTATCCAACTTCGTATCTGGGAAATGTCATGAAGAAAATGCGCGTGCTGTCGGTGGCCGTTCTTGCTTGTATCTCGTCGGTCGCCATGGCACAAAGCACGTCGGGCATGGCCGGCAGCAGCAGCCTCAACATGTACGGCATCGTGGACCTGGGCGTCAGCCACGTGACCGGCGGCCCCGGCGGCAACCAGACCCGGCTGATCAGCGGCAACATGGAAGGCTCGCGCCTGGGCTTCAAGGGCAACGAAGACCTGGGCGGTGGCTACCGCGCGATCTTCACCATGGAAGCACGGATCGAGGCCGATACCGGCGACACCAGCAACCGCCCCGTGTCCCTGGGCAAGCTGCCAGACCGGCTGAGCACCGCGACCTCGCTGGGCCTACCGGCGGCCCTGCAGCCCGCAGTGACCGCCGTGGCCAATCAGATCGGCGCCAACATCGGCGTCAACCTGAACAAAACCTTCTTCGACCGCCAGATCTTCAGCGGCCTGGTGACCCCGTTCGGCGCCTTCACGTTCGGCCGCCAGTACACGCCCGGCTACCTGGCCACCGGCAACTTCGATGCGATGAGGACCGAGTCCAGCCTGTCCCTGGGCCAACTGGTGGCGATTCCGAACTCGTTCGACATCCGGGTCAGCAACTCGATCCAGTACGCCCTGCAAAAAGACGGCCTCACCGCCACGGCCATGTACGCCGCCGGCGAGGTGGCGGGCAAGCCGAGCGCGCGGCGCCTGCTGGGCATCATGGCGATCTACAAGGGCAACGGCTATTCGTTAGGCGGCGGCTACAACACCCGCAACAACGAACTGGGCGAAAAATCGCTCACCACCGGCGTCCTGGGTGCCACGCTGGACATCGGCCCAGGCACGCTGTCCGGCCAGTACGCCGTCATCAAGGACGATCACCCGAGCGACCTGTCCACCATCGCAACGAACCTGTCGGCCAACCCGGCCACGGCGCCGGTGGCGGGCCTGGTGCAGAACGCGTTCATCCAGGGCTTCAAGCAGGACGCGCGCCTGTTCCAGGTCGGCTACCGCATCACCAGCGGCGTGCACATGGTGACCGTGGCCTACAACAACATGAACGACAAGCGCCCGTTCAATGCCGACCGCTACTCCTACGGCGCGGCCTACACGTACGCGCTGTCCAAGCGCACCGACGTGAGCGCCGTGCTGACGCACCTGGAAAACAAGAACACCTCGCAGGACTTCCTGGGCGGCAACGGCTTCATCGGCGGCGTGGCGGCAGCCCCCGGCAAGGACGTCAACAGCGTGGCCGTGTCGATTCGCCACCGGTTCTGAACCCTGCGACCTGCGACCTGCGCGAACTTCAGCCAGGAATCCCCCGCAAGGGGGATTTTTTTCGTCCCGGCTTTACCGATAGGGGGCATTGCCCGGTTCGATCCGGATCGAGGCTGTTGCTTTGCGCTCGTTTCCCATCAAGGTTTACCCTGGAGCCGTTCGTTTTGGTTCGCTTTAAAGTCAGGCCCTGACCTTTTGCGCGCCCCGCGCAGCCATGCATGTCCAATTCGCGTCGCCGCCAGAACCTTCAGTGAACACCAATCCCCGCCAACTGCGCCTGCTCGAAGAGGTGCGCACCCGCCAATCCACCACGGTAGAACATCTGGCCGACACGCTGGGCGTGACGCTGCAGACCGTGCGGCGCGACGTGCAGCGGCTGACCGAACAGGGCTTGGTGCGGCGGTTCCACGGGGGCGTGCGGGTGCCGACCTCGACCGTCGAGAACCTCGGGCACACGCAGCGCGAAACGCTGCATGCCGACGGCAAGGCCCGCATCGCGCGAGCCGTTGCCGCCCAGGTGCCCAATGACTGCTCGCTGATCCTGAACATCGGCACCACCACCGAAGCCATCGCCCGCGCGCTGATGCACCACCGCGGCCTGCGCGTGATCACCAACAACCTGAACGTGGCCGCCATCCTGAGCGGCAAGCCCGACTTCGAAGTCATCGTGGCCGGCGGCGTGGTGCGCTCTCGCGACCGCGGCATCGTGGGCGAAGCGGCGGTGGACTTCATCCGGCAGTTCAAGGTGGACATCGCGCTCATCGGCATCTCGGGCATCGAGCCCGACGGCTCGCTGCGCGATTTCGACCTGCGCGAGGTGAAGGTGGCGCAGACCATCATCCGGCACTCGCGCGAGGTCTGGCTGGCCGCCGATGCCAGCAAATTCAATCGCCCGGCGATGGTGGAAGTGGCCACGCTGCCGCAGATCGGCCGGCTGTTCACCGACGCGCCGCCGCCCGAACCCTTCCCGGCCCTGCTGGCCGACGCCCAGGTGCAATGCACCGTGGCGGAATGAACCGCGCCCCGCACGGCCCCACAGAACCTTCGCACCATGACCTACCTGCTCGCCCTCGACCAAGGCACCTCCAGTTCCCGCAGCATCGTGTTCGACGAGCGCGGCCACATCGTCGCCCAGGCGCAGCTGGAGCTGCCCCAGATCTACCCGCAGCCCGGCTGGGTCGAGCACGATCCGCGCGAGATCTGGCGCACCCAGCTGGCCACCGCGCGGCAGGCGCTGGCCCAGGCGAATCTGAAGGCCAGCGACGTGCGGGCGCTGGGCATCACCAACCAGCGCGAGACCACGGTGCTGTGGAACCGGCGCACCGGCGAGCCCGTGCACCACGCCATCGTCTGGCAGGACCGCCGTGCCGAGCCGCTGTGCGCCGAGCTGCGCGAGCGCGGCCTGGCCGACACCATCCAGGCCAAGACCGGCCTGCTGATCGACGCGTATTTCTCGGGCACCAAGCTGCGCTGGCTGCTGGACCACGTGCCCGGCGCGCGCGCCCAGGCCGAGCGCGGCGAGCTGGCTTTCGGCACCGTGGACAGCTGGCTCATCTGGCAGCTCACGCAGGGGCAGGTGCACGTGACCGACGTGAGCAACGCCGCGCGCACCATGCTGTTCAATGTGCGCACCAACCAGTGGGACGACGAGCTGCTGGAGCTGCTGCAGATCCCCCGTGCGCTCACGCCCGAGGTGCGGCCCTCCAGCGCCCACTTCGGCGACACGCACCCCGAGCTGCTGGGCAGCGCGCTGCCCATCGGCGGCGTGGCCGGCGACCAGCAGAGCGCGCTGTTCGGCCAGGCCTGCTTCAAGGCCGGCATGGCCAAGAACACCTACGGCACCGGCTGCTTCATGCTGATGCACACCGGGCAGAAGTTCCAGACCTCCACCAACGGCCTGCTCACCACCAGCGCGGCCCAGATCGGCACGGCGCCGCCCGGCGCGGCATCGCTCAGCCTGGCCGGCAGCACGCCCGAATTCGCCATGGAAGGCAGCGTGTTCGTCGGCGGCGCCGTGGTGCAGTGGCTGCGCGACGGGCTGCGCGCCATCTCCGCCAGCAACGAAGTGCAGTCGCTCGCCGAAAGCGTGCCCGATTCGGGCGGCGTGATGATGGTGCCGGCCTTCACCGGCCTGGGCGCGCCCTACTGGAAGCCCGACGCACGCGGCACCATCACCGGCCTCACGCGCGGCACCACGCTCGCCCACATCGCGCGGGCGGCGCTGGAGAGCATCGCCTACCAGAGCGCCGCGCTGCTGCAGGCCATGAGCCGCGACGCCGTGGCCGCCGGCGGGGCGCCGGTGAGCGAGCTGCGCGTGGACGGCGGCGCCTGCGTGAACGATCTGCTGATGCAGTTCCAGGCCGACCTGCTGGGCATTCCCGTGGTGCGGCCCGCGGTGATCGAAACCACCGCGCTGGGCGCGGCCTACCTGGCCGGCCTGTCCAGCGGCGTGTACCGCAGCACCGACGAACTGTCCGACCTGTGGCGGGCCGAGCGCCGCTTCATGCCCACGCTGGGCGCCCCCCGCACCCGCGAACTCATGGCGCGCTGGGAGCACGCCGTGCGGCAGGCCTCGCTCGACTGAAGGCAGCGCCGCAACTGCACTGGCCGCGTTCGCGGCATGCCGCCGGCGTGGAAGTCCCCCGGCGCGCGCCCGGCTGAAGGCTCCGCGCCATCCGGCGCAGGCCGTGCGCGTCAATTTCGGCCAGGGCTCCAATGCTTCGCATGCGCCCGGATGCCCGGCCACTCCTCTTCCTAGGATAGAGCCCGATAGCGAAAGCTATCCATGCTCGCGCCGCGTTGTCCAATGCGGCTCGTTTCTCTACGCCGGGCTCATCCGGCACAACATCCTCTCGGGCTAGGAGCCACCAATGGGCGCTATCAAAAACCTGCAATTTAAACCCACCAACCTGACGGGCGGAGTCAGTTCCCTGCCCGCGAACCGCAGCCAGGCAGGGCGCGAAGCCAGCGCCACGCTGGCCGGCCACATGCGCTCCAGCGGTCAGGACACGGTGAACATGAACGACCTGATGAAGCTGGCCCGCAACGAGGACGGCAAGACGCCTACCAATGTCTCGGATGCCGCCAGCTTCATGGTGTCAAACCCCAAGCTGTTCTCTGCGCTGGAGTCGCGCGACGACGCGGCGGGCACGCGCGACGGCATCGCCAGCGTGGACAGCTTCGATCGCGCCGCCAACGGCGCCTTCGACGACATGCTGAACGAGAAACCCCAGATGTCTCCCCAGATGCTGGCCAAGTTGGGCGTTAAGACCATGCCGGACCACGAGGTCAAGGAAACCCTGAACACGTTCCGCGCCGGCAGCCCCGACAAGCAACTCACCCCGCAGACTTTGTACCAGCTGTCGCAAAGCCCCGCGCCCGACGCGCCGCCCGCGCTGGCAGAGGCAGCCAGCCGCGCACTGCAGAACCCCAAACTGCTGCAGGAACTGGGCTTGAACGATGGCCCCGGCGCACCGCGCAAAACGCCGGAGCCCTCTTCGGCAGCGTTCGACATGAGCAAGGCCCCAGCCAACTTGAAACCCGCCGCCTGAGCCAGGCCGCGAGGCCACGGCACGCTACCATCCTGGTGACCCAGGCCGCGAAGCTCCCACAGGGAGCTTTCTTCGTTGTGAGGCCGGCTTTCCAACCAATGCACGCCATGACCTCAGACACCCACGCCTTCACCCCTTCCGAGCAGTCCGCCATCGCCTTCATCGGAGGGGGCAACATGGCCAGCGCCATCATCGGCGGGCTGATCCGCCAGGGCATGCGGCCCGGGCAGATCGAAGTGGTCGAGCCCTGGGCCGAGGCCCGCTCCGCCCTGCTGTCGCAGCACGGCATCGCCGCGCACGAAACGGCCGGCCCCGCGCTGGCACGGGCCGGCACCGTGGTGTGGGCCGTCAAGCCGCAGACCTTCAAGGAAGCCGCCCAGCCCGTGCGCGCCCACACCGGCGCCGCCGTGCACCTGAGCGTGGCGGCCGGCATCCGTTCGGACAGCATCGCGCAGTGGCTGGGCAGCGAGCGCATCGTGCGCGCCATGCCCAACACGCCCGCGCTGATCGGCAAGGGCATGACGGCGCTGTACGCCCGACCGCAGGTGACCCAGGCCGAGCGGGCCTCGATCGAGCGGGTGATCGCGACGACCGGAGAATTCCTGTGGGTGGAGAACGAGCCGCAGCTCGATGCCGTCACCGCCCTCTCGGGCTCGGGCCCGGCCTATGTCTTTCGGTTCCTGGAAGCGATGACCGAAGCCGGCGCCGCCATGGGCCTGAGCCGTGACCAGGCGCACCAGCTGGCGGTGGCCACCTTCGCCGGAGCGTCCGAACTGGCCCGCCGCTCGGACGAGCCGCCCGAAGTGCTGCGCCAGCGCGTGACCTCCAAGGGCGGCACCACCTACGCCGCGCTGCAGTCGATGGAGCAGGGCGAAGTGCCCCAGCGCTTCATGCGCGCCCTGGAAGCGGCGCGTTCGCGGGCGCGGGAACTGGGCGACGAGTTCGGCGCCTGAGCGCCAGCGCGGGTGGGCGCCACGCTGGATTCAAGCCAAAATGCCCTCCAGCACAATAAGTACTAGGGCATAGTGCTACAAAATAAATAGCAATCTACCGCAGCGCGTAACCCACGGCGATGCCAGCGAACAGCGTGAACCCGATCCAGTGGTTCTCACGGAAGGCCCGAAAGCACCCTTCGCGCGTGCGGTGGCGAATCAACGCGAAGTGCCACGCCACCTGGGCCAGCACGGCGCCGACCGCCAGGTAAAACGCCACGCCCAGCCCCAGCGGCGCCAGCGAGATGCCCCAGAAGGCCACCAGCAGCAGGTAGAACGCCAGGATGGCCGCCACGTCGAAGCGGCCCAGGGTGATGGCCGAGGTCTTCATGCCGATCTTCAGGTCGTCGTCGCGGTCCACCATGGCGTATTCGGTGTCGTAGGCCAGCACCCAGAACAGGTTGCCCAGCACCAGCCACAGCGCCAGCCAGGGCACCTCGCCGCGCACGGCGGTGAACGCCATCGGAATCCCCATGCTGAACGCCACGCCCAGCACCGCCTGCGGCATGGAAAAGAACCGCTTGGTGAACGGGTAGAGCACCGTCACCGCCAGCGCCGGCACCGACCAGGCGATGGTCACGGCGTTGGTGGTGAGCACCAGCGCGAAAGCCACCAGCGCCAGCACCGCGCCCACGGCCAGCGCCTCGCGCGGGGAGACGGCGCCGCTCGTCACCGGCCGCTGCGCCGTGCGCTTGACGTGCCGGTCGAACCGGCGATCGGCCACGTCGTTCACGCAGCAGCCCGCGCTGCGCATGAGGACCGTGCCCAGCGTGAAAACAATCAGCAGGTGCCAGCCGGGAAACCCGCCCGCCGCGACCCACAGCGCCGACAGCGTGGGCCACAGCAGCAGCAGCCACCCCGCGGGGCGGCTCCAGCGGATCAGATCGAGGTAGAGCGACAGGCGCGATGGCGTCGGGGCGGAGAGCTGCATGGCGCTGAAAAAATGGGGGAAGGAACGTAAAAAAGAAGGCGCGGGGGCGCAGAGAAACGAAAACGCCCGCACGGGTGGGCGGGCGCTGGGCGGACCGGGCCATGTGAGGCCCGGCCGGCTTACTCTTCCAGGAGCGAGCGCAGCATCCAGGCGGTCTGCTCGTGCACCGTCAGGCGCTGGGTCAGCAGGTCGGCCGTGGGTTCGTCGCTCGCCTTGTCGGCCACGGGGAACAGTTCGCGCGCCGTGCGGGCAACGGCCTCATGGCCTTCGACCAGGATGCGCACCATCTCGAGTGCGTGGGGCGGCTCGGTCGGCGCGTCGGGCAGCGACGTGAGCTTGCCGAACTGGGCATAAGAGCCGGGCGCCGAATGGCCCAGCGAGCGGATGCGCTCGGCCACCGGGTCCACGGCGTTCCACAGTTCGGTGTACTGCCCCATGAACATGGTGTGCAGCGTGTTGAACATGGGGCCCGTCACGTTCCAGTGGAAGTTGTGGGTGGTGAGGTACAGCGTGTAGGTGTCGGCCAGCAGGCGCGACAGGCCTTGCGCGATGGCCGCGCGGTCCTTGTCGCTGATGCCGATGTTGATGCGCGGTGCGCCCACGGCGCCGGCGCGGGCGAGAGGGGTCTTGGGGGTTTTGGCCATGGAGAACTCCTTCGGGTGCTGAACTGAACAATGCGTTGCCGCTGTGTTTGCCGGCCCGGCGCGGCCCCGCCGTGAGAGCGGGGCCCGGGCGTCCGGGCGCCCGAAACACTTTAGCGCATGCGCCGCGGCGGGGCGCCGCTCGGGGTCACTGCATCTGCGGCAGGTTGCCGATGCGCACCAGCATCTCGGTGAACATCTGCATGTCGGCGTCCAGGTCGGCCACTTCCTTGAATTCCTTGGCGTTGTGGGCGGTGTACTTCTTGCCCGGCATGGCGGGGCCGAAGTTGATCGCGTTGGGCATCAGCTTGGCCGTCGTGCTGCCGGCCGTGGGCACGGGCTTGGCTTCGAGGCCGGTGGTGTCGCCGAAGGTGTTGAGCAGCGTGGACAGCCACGCGCCCTTGGGATCGCGCGCCATCCATTCGCCCTGGCTGTGGTCCACCTCGACCGCCACGCCCGCCTGTGCGCCCCACGACTGGATGCGCGCCGCCGTGGCCTTCGTCAGCACCTCGGCCGTGCTGCCGCGCGGCATGCGCACGTTCACCAGCACATCGACCTTGCCGTCCTTCTCGCGCACCAGATTGGGCGACATCGTGAGCGGGCCCATGAAGTCGTCGCTGTACGCCAGGCCCATCGTGCGGCCCAGGTAATCGGTGCCGTACAGGTCGGCGATGTAGCGCACGGCGCTGGCGTAGCCGTTGGCGGCCAGCGGCACGCCCGATTCCTGCAGGAACAGCGCCAGGCGCGGCAGCGGGTTCACGCCCTCTTCGGGGCGCGAGCCGTGGGCCGAGGTGCCGGTCACCTTCACGTTCACGGCAGCGGTGTCCTGCACGATATCGATGGTGAAAGGGCCGCCCTGGGCCGCGTACTTGGCGATGAACGCCTCGCGGGCGGCGCCCAGGCGCTGCGCGGCGCCGGCCAGATCGCCGCCCGAAAGGCGCGCGGTGGCGGTCTGCGGCACGGCGTTGGCCGAAGCGGCGCCCATCATCGCGGCGATGGTCACGGCACCGGCCGGCGCAGCGGTGGCGGCGGCCAACGGGAACGAGGCGCGCAGCGCGCCGGAGCCCTTTTCGGCGACCACGGCGGGGTACTTGCTGTCCAGCACGATGTTGTAGTCGGGCAGCGGTGTCTTGGCGCGGTAGTACTTCATCGCGTCGCCGCCCGTTTCCTCGGTCGTCTCGACCATCAGGCGAATGGTGCGGGCCATCGGCAGGCCGCTGTCCTTGACCGCCTTCATGGCGTACAGCACGGCGGCAATCGAGCCCTTGTCGTCGATGGCGCCGCGCCCGTACAGGTTGCCGCCCACCCGCGTGAGCTTGAACGGGTCCAGGCGCGTGCCGTCGTCCAGCACCCATTCGTCGGCCACCACGGGCACCACGTCGGCGTGCGTGAGGATTCCGAACTCTTGCGTGCCCGTGCCGGGCAGCTTCACCTCGAAAATGCGGTTGTCCACATTGCGGTACTGCAGGCCGAAGTCCTTGGCCATGCCCTCGACCAGCGTGCCGAAGGCGATGATGGATTTGTCCTCATGCGGCGGCACCTTGTCCGAGCGCACCGTGGGAATCGCCACCATCTTGGCCGTCGTGTCGATCACCGCCGTGTGGTGGTGCAGGCGGTTGTACAGGCCCAGCAGGCGGCTGATGTTCACCAGATCGTCGCCCGCCAGCGCGGCCTTGGACTCATAGGCCTTCACGCTGGGCTGCAGCGACGGGTAGGTGCGCACGGCGCGCTCCAGGAACGCGCTGAAATCGCCGCTGGGCGCGCCCGTCTCGGCGACCACCAGGCGGTCCAGATCGGGTTTCTTGAACGTGCCCGCCAAGGGCGCGGAATCGGTCGGCGCGGTCATGCTGGTGCAGGCGGAAAGGCCCAGCGCCAGGCAGGCCGCCATCAAAAGCTTCTTCATGGGATGTCCTTGGATTGCGGAGAGCGCGGCGCCGGGCACGGGCAGCATGTGGCGCAGCCCGGGCACGGAACGGGTGGAGGATGCCCACCGGCCGCGCGCGGGGCGAGTGTAGCCCTGCGCCGGGGCGTTTTGGTGAACGCGGCGCGGCACGGCCCCACCCAGGCAGCGTCCCCTGCAGCCTTTATGAAAAAAGCCGCGGCGTCAGGACAGGCGCGTCACGCCCGGCAGTTCGCAGGCATACACCGCGTTGCGCAGCGCCGCGATGGCCTCGTAGCGGGTGAAGCTGCGGCGCCAGGCGAGCACCACGCGGCGCGTCGGCGGCGGGCTGCCGTCTTCTTCCTGGATGGGCAGGTAGCGGATGTGCGTGTCATCGCTCTTTCTGCGGCGCGAGCCGGTGTGCAGCGCATCGCGCGGCACCGACAGGCGAGGCACCAGCGTCACGCCCATGCCGGCCGACACCATGTGCTTGATCGTCTCCAGCGACGAGCCTTCGAACGTGCGCCGGATGCCCTCGGCATTGCTCGCATAGCGCGCGAACTCGGGGCAGACTTCGAGCACATGGTCGCGAAAGCAATGGCCCGCGCCCAGCAGCAGCATGGTCTCGCTCTTGAGCTGCGCGGCGGAAATGGATTTCTGTTCGGCCAGCGCGTGGCTGCTGGGCACGGCCGCCATGAAGGGCTCGTCGTACAGCTGCGCCATCGCCAGGCCCGTGTCGGGGAACGGCTCGGCCATGATCGCGCAGTCGATCTCGCCCGTGCGCAGCATCTCCAGCAGCTTGACGGTGAAGTTCTCCTGCAGCATGAGCGGCATCTGCGGCGTGCGCGCGATGGCTTGGCGCACCAGTTCGGGCAGCAGGTAGGGGCCGATCGTGTAGATCACGCCCAGGGTGAGCGCACCGGCCAGCGGGTCCTTGCCGCGCTTGGCGATCTCCTTGATGGCGGCGGCCTGCTCCAGCACGCTCTGCGCCTGGCGCACGATCTCGTCGCCCAGCGAGGTCACCGACACCTCGCCCGCGCTGCGTTCGAAGAGCTTGACCTCCAGCTCGTCTTCCAGCTTCTTGATGGCCACCGACAGCGTGGGCTGCGACACATAGCAGGCATCGGCCGCGCGGCCGAAGTGCTTCTCCCGGGCCACAGCGACGATGTATTTGAGTTCCGTGAGGGTCATTGTTGGATGCGGATTGGCGAACGCGACATTGTGCGCTGAGATGAAACCCCTATCGGCGACCTGCGGCCGACGAGTTCCATCGGGTGGAAGAAACTTTACCCAGGGTTCACATTGGGTTGCGGGCCGGGCGGGGGCACCAGGACGTGTATTTCACGCCCGCGAAAACGCTGCAGGCCGAGACATGCGTTTTGTGCGACCAGGCGCTTGCCAGTGCCTTCATCGCGCTTTCCTTCATGACCGAATAGCCCCCATGCCCTAGAAAATCATGGCTGCTTTGCTATTAAAAATATAGTGCGCAAAATGTGCCTGATCAAACCTTGGCTGCAGCGAGCCGTCGGCTCAGTGGATGGATTCCGTCTTTGTTTGAAGTCCGGGACATTCGTACTTCACAGCCGCGCATTGCGATGGAAATTGCTGCTGGCTCGGTTGCGCCATCAGTCAAAGTGATTTGCCGCATAAACAGGCTTTGTTGCACAAGCCCGAAACAGGCCGAGAGAACCCCAACCCCAACCCCAGACGCAGCTACGCCATGGCAGGCACAGCCACCGTGGTCGGGCACCCCAGTTGCGTGAAGCGGTTGAGCAGCGCCACCCGCACGTGCAACTTCTGTGACCTGACGCTCGAACGTGCGTGCCATTACCCGCTCTCCCAGGCGCTTGAAGCAATGCATCTTGGTCTCCACCAGGCTTCTTCGGTGGTAGCCGCTGCACTTCTTGCAAAGGCTCCCCCCCAGCCTCTGGCAGGCCCGCAGGGCTTCGTTGCGCACCGCCGCTCCCATCGGAGTCTCTTTCCACGGCTTGCCGTTCTTGCGCGGCGGTGTCGGTGACCTCGATGGCACGTATCTCCAGTGTCTTGGCATCGATGCCCAGATGCACCTTGCGCCACTGCCTGCGGTACTCGGCGCCGTGTTTCTTGCGTTTGCATTCACCTTCGCCCAGGAACTTGATCCCGGTGCTGTCCACCAGCAGGTCCAGGGCCGTGCTGCTGCGCCGGTAAGGCAGCCGCACCTGCAGCGTCTTCTGGCGACGGCTGAGGGTGCTGAAGTCGGGTACCCGCCAGTCCATGCCTGCCAGGCGCAGCAAGCCCTGCACCAACCCCAGGCTCTGGCGCAGGGCCAGACCGAACAGGCACTCGATGCTCAGGCAAAACTCAATCGCCGCATCGCCGAAGATGGGCTGGCGACCGCGTTTGCCACTGGCCGGCGCGTACCACTGCATGTCCTTGTCCAGCCAGATCGTCAGCGATCCTCTCGCTTTGAGCGCGGCGTCGTACGCCGCCCAGTTCGTTGTCTTTTAGCGCTGCTTGGCGCCCCTTGGGTTCACTCATCGGCATAGGCTAACCGTTCGACTGGCCGTGTTTGTGCAACAAAGCCCATCCAAGTAGTTATCGCCCCTTTAGTGCTTACCTCTATCTTAAAAAGCCTAAAACAGTAGCTCACCCAATCTGAGTCGAAGAATCCAAGTCATGACCATTCGACTTCAAATTAATAACACATCCTTCGTAGCCATAAACAATCAGACCGTCTTCAACCTGCTCAAACTCTAGAATTCCTTCCATCGTTTCATCAGACGTATGCACAAGGATTTCAATGCGGGTGCCAGGAGCAATTTGAAACTGCTCCGCCCAAGGCTCCAAAAATATCCTTACATCTTTACCAGAGCTATTGACATAGATTAATTTTTGCACCAGTCTCATAAATCACCTCATTAACTCAAAAATTCTATCCATAAGCTGCGCTCTATTTTGAGCAGTGACATTATTCGCATTGCGAGAAAATTCATTGGCATAAAAATTACGCCATTGAATAGCCATATCCCTGGTCAATCCTTGCGCCTGCATTTGGCCAACCACTCCGCCATTGATAGATTCGATCCGGGTCAACGCGCCTTGTGGACCGCTTCCCCATCCAATCAATTCTCTGCCAAACTGCGACTTGGTTATGCCACTCGGTATTGCAGGGGCGACTATTTTTGCAATAGAAGGATTAGTTATGCCTTTAATCATTCCGGGCCCAACGCAAATACTCGGCCCGCCGCCCGTGGAAATACATCCCCCATCATCCACACGGGGCTGCTGAAACATCGGCGAGCAACTTGACCCGTTGTCCAGCAACGGAGAGTCTCCATACCCTCCACCCGGCATCACGCTCGCCAATCCAGAAGGATCGACGAGATTCGTCGGCGTGCCACCTGCATAAAGGTAGCGATTCCACCCCCCTCCAGCCCAATCGGATCGGCCTGGATGTACCGCCCACCTTCCCGGTCGTAGTACCGGTTCAGGTTGTACGCCAGCCCCGTCTCTTCATCCCACACCTACCCCGGATACTGCAGGTCGAAATTCACCGCTTCGCTGTAGTTTTAGCGCCCTGCCCGCTCTGCACGTAGCCCGTCGCCCCGGTTATCTTGGAGGCTCATAGTTACCATTTAACCACCAAACTTCAGACTGCATGTCCTTTGGAATATCATCCTCCGGCTCTAATCCCATCTGCTCAATAGTTTCAAACCAAACATCTCGCAAAGAAGCTGGTAATTTTTTTCCGCACCACGGGCAAAACGTCATTAGCTGATAACTTCCTCCATTCCCATATAAAATTCCATACTCCCTAAATTTCGAAACAAACTCCAAACTCAAATCCCCCGAAAGCACATGACTTTTCATGCTCTCGCAACAGTGCTGAAAATTCTTTATCATTTTATAAACCCTTAAGAAGTCGCCCAGCAACGGCAGGCTTGTGCATTTCACCATTCATAGGATTCATTGAACCCAAATGACCTCCAGATCGGTTGTAAACCTCAATATCACCGTGAGTATGATCCCACTGGTAATATTGTTTATTTTTTCCAGTCTCTCCATTGGTACGAATATTATTTCGATAATTATTCATGCCATTCCAAATGGGGCTTTCACTGGGGGATTCACAAAATTTACTAACGCGGGATGTAGATGGTAATTTCGGAGTTGTCATCCGGCCACCGCCACCTACTCCGCCACCATTGCCCTCAAGCGGCATCAGGTCCAAAGGATCACGGATTCTTCTGACCAGTCCGTCCGGATCAACATAAGACAGCGGATCAGCATCCACATAAAGAAACCGATTCCACCCCCCATCCAGCCCAATCGGATCGGCCTGGATGTAACGCACTCCCTCCCGGTCCTAGTACCGATTCAGGTTGTACGCAAGTCCCGTCTCGTCATCCCACACCTGCCCCGGATACCGCAGGTCGAACTTCACCGCCTTTACATAATTGACGCTGCATTAATTGATATTCAGATTTTCTGGCTAGTATTTTTTGATCGGCTTTTCAAGCAATTAATACTTCCGCGATCACCTATAACTATTACCCCCTGCTCACCATTATCCATTGGACCAAAAAACCTAAGAAAAAAAGCTGCGCAATTGACGGCACAATCGAGAATTGCATCTGGAATATTACCTCCGGGCAAACACTCCCAGCCATTAGATAGGGCAGCCTTGATTTCATCAACTCCTACGCCCTCATCAACAACAATTACCCATGATGTGCATCGCTCCAAGATTTCACACCTCAAAAGCCATTCGTTGTTTTTTATGGGTGCAACTCCATAATATTTAACCCGATTATCGTCAACAACGCCCCACTCTACCCCCTCTTTTGGGCGTTGCTCGATGCCAGATAAACTCCAAAATTTTTTGTAGTTAGCAATTCTGGAATTCGGTTGCCATGCATCATGACCGGAAATAAAAAAGCAATTCTTATGCGGCCAAACCTCTTTAATCAAGAGGCAAACGGAAAATAATGCCAAATATTTATCGAGCTTTGATGCTGAAAGCTCCCCCCCAACAAGCCCCCTGATTTCCAACCTCGACAATATCGAGCAATTCCAGCCGGACTTTTCAAAATCTATTATCATAATCAATAATCAAAGTGGCGGCCACACATATCATTGAAGTGCGCGCCTCTATTTTGCGGATTATTAACTCCGAAATTATGTCCGCCAGCATCGTCTCTTATATTAATGGTTTTCATTTTCCCATCTGAAGAAGGAATTTCAAACTCATACTCACGTCCAGGTTGAGGGTTGCCCTTCTTGTTAAGGTTCGGTCTAACTGCCAATGGCTGCTGACTCGTAGGAACCCCATTAAGCCGCTTGGCTTCATTAAAAGCCCCGCTTCTTCCACTTCCCGGGGGCGAGAAGTTGGCAGGTCGCGTCCCACCACTTCCACCGCTGCTTAATCCCGCTCCACCATTGCCTTCAAGCGGCATCAGGTCCAAAGGATCACGGATTCTTCTGACCAGTCCGTCCGGATCAACATAAGACAGCGGATCAGCATCCACATACAAGAACCGATTCCATCCCCCCTCCAGCCCAATCGGATCGGCCTGGATGTACCGCCCACCTTCCCGGTCGTAGTACCGGTTCAGGTTGTACGCCAGTCCCGTCTCTTCATCCCACACCTGCCCCGGATACCGCAGGTCGAACTTCACCGCTTCGCTATAGCTGGTGGCACCTTGCCCGCTCTGCGCATAGCCGGTCGCCCCGGTCGTCGGGTTCGCCTCTCCGAACCCCGTGATCAGCCATTGCCACACGACCTGCCCCTGCGTGTTGGTCAGGCGCCGGGGCGTGTTCAGGTGGTCCGCATCGATGGCATACAGCCTGCCATTGATCTGCGCCGCCACCGGCATCGGCCCGCTGGCCGTGGGCAGGTAGATGACCTCCGTGCTGTCCATCTCCCCAGCTGGTGCTGCGCTGTTGCCGCTCCTGCGATTGCCGTACTGGCCCAGCACGGTGCTGCCGATGCCGTCTTCCGCATACACGGTCTGCTGCGTGATGGCGGGGTTGTTCGCCCCGGACAGCCTCGCATCGCTCTTGAACACCCGCTGGCCCAGGGCGTTGTACGTGTAGCTCACGGCCAGTGCGTTCGCCGGGTCGGCATTCAGCCCGGCCTTGGCGATGCGGCCGTCGCTGCCGTAGTGCAGGTAGTTGTCGCCCTTTCTGGTGAGCGAGCCGGTGGCGTCATGGCTGTAGGCCACGGTGCTGGTCTGCGCACTGCCGCTGGCGGGCTGGAACGTCTGCGTGTAGTTCTGCAGCCGGTTGCTGCCGCTGACGGCGACGTAGTTGCGCTTGAGCGTGGCCATGCCCGCCGCCGTGGTGCTGGTGTAGTAGCTCTGGCTGCGGTTGCCGTTGGCGTCCCACGCGTAGCCGCTGGTGTTGGCGCCCAGGGTGTCGCTCAACGCGCTGCCCGTGGGTAGCGTGAGGCCGGCTGGCGCGCTGTGGGCGCTGGCGGTGAGCCGGCCCGTGGCGTCGTAGGTGTTGGCGCTGGTGATCACGGCCTGCTGCGCGCCCGTGGCGCCCCGCAGGGCGTGCCGCTGCTGCACCTGGGCCAGTCGCCCGGCGCTGTCCCAGGCCAGTTGCGGCAGCAGCCGGCTGGCGGCCAGCTGGCCCGCCACGGTGTAGCTGCGCTGCTCCGCCAGGCCGGGCGCGGGCCCGAACGCCGGCCACCTCCAGCCGGTGGGCTGGCCCAGCGGGTTCCAGGTGATGGCGGTGAGCAGCGGCTGGCCGTTCCATTGCAGCCCGGTGAGCTGGCCCGTGGCGTCGTACTGGTATTGCAGCTTCTTGCCGCTCGCGTAGGTGAGGCTGGCGATCTGCCCGGCTCCGCCATTGCGGGCGCCGTCCGGCCCTGCCGGCACATAGGCCTGGGCCAGGGTGCGGCTGTCGCCCCCGTTGGCACTGCCCAGCACCTGGGTGCGGGCGGTGGCCCGGCCCAGCGGGTCGCGCTGCCAGCGCGTGGTGACGCCCGCGTCCTGGATTTCGCTCAAGGCCCCGATGCTGGCCTGCGGCGTGCCGGGGGCGTTGTAGCTGGCACCCGTGAGGTCATATTTCCACACGCTTTGCCTGCCGTCCTTGAAGAGGATGCGCGTCAAGCGCCCGCCTGCGTCCCGCGTGAGCGCGGTGGTGCGGGCGAGCGCATCGCTCACCTGCGTGGGGCGGCCCAGCGCGTCGTATTGCACGTTCACCGCGCCGCTGTCGGCCGAGGTCTCCCGCGTGGCGTTGCCCCGGATGTCGTTGGCATACGCGGTGGCCACGCCAGCAAAATCCTTGGCGCCCTGCACCGCGCCCAGGCCGTCGTAGGTCAGCGAGGCGACCTTGCCCAGGGGGTCGGTGATTTCCGCGACGCGGCCCAGGGGGTCGGTGGCGTACCGGTAGCGCTGGCCCAGGGCGTTCTCGGCGGTGAGGTGCTCGCCGTTGGGGCCGTAGGCGTAGCGGTCCACCTGGTTGCCCGCCTTGACGGTCTCCAGCTGGTTGGCGGCGTTGATGCCCCGCTCCTGGCGCCACACGGTCTGGCCCGTGGCGTCTTTGACTTCCTGCAGGATGACGTTGTTGAACAGGTCGTACCCATAGCTGCCCGAGGCGCCCCGGTTGTCCTTCCACGAGGCCAGCCGGTGCGCGCCGTCGTAGGCGTAGTCGATCTGGTAGCCGTCCGGCTGCGTCGTGCGCGACAGCTTGCCGATGGCGTTGTACTCGTAGTTCCAGCGGAGCTCCAGCGCGCTGGCGTAGTTGAGCAGGCCCCAGGGGTTGCGGCCATAGGTGTACTGGATTTCCAGGCCGTTGGGCAGGCGCTTGCCCACCAGGCGGCCATCGCTGTAGCTGTGGTTGGTGCGCCGCCCGAACGGGTCGGTGGATTCGAACACCAGGGGCGTGTCGCTGTGGTAGGTGTAGGTGCGCCGCACGCCCAGGGCATCGGTTTCTGCGGTGACCAGGCCACCCTTGTATTCCCATCGGCGCACGGCGGCCTTGGCCGCGCCGTCGGGCAGGCTGGCGTCGTACACCCGCTCGGTGAGGACGTTGCCGTCCGCGTCGTAGGTGTATTCGGTGACGCGGCTGCCATCGGTGACCTTGACGGGCAGGCGGTAGGCGGGGTGCCACTGCGTGGCGATCCGGCGCTCCTGCGCGGTGCCCTTGGCGTGGGTGGCCAGCAGGGGCAGCTGGCGGTCGTTGTCCCATTCGTAGGTGGTCTGGCGGCCAGCGAAGTCCACTTCCGCCGTGACGAGGCCGGCGGCGTTCTGCACCCGGCGGTTGATCGCGCGGTAGGCCAGCCCCGGCGCCGACGAGGCGCTGGTGACGGCCAGCGCCTTGTTCTGCACGGTGTAGCCGTACCGGCGGCTCTGGCCCAGCGGGTCTTTGACGCCCACCTGGCCGGAGGCGATGTCGGTGTAGTCGAACTGGTGCGCCAGCGCGTCGCCCGCATGCGCGGCCCGGAGCGTGCGGCCCAGCGCGTCGTAGCTGAACTGGGCGAAGCGGTTGCCGTCCTCATCGACGATGGCGGTCAGCAGAAACGGGTTGCCGCTGTCTTCGTACAGGTAGGTCTTCTGGTACTTGTCCTGCAGGCGGGACCACACCAGCCGGTCGCCCACGCCTTCCTGGTAGCTGTACTGGTAGGTGGTGGTTTTGTAGTCGGGGGTGATGATCTGCTCGATCTGCCGCTGGCCCCAGACGAGGGTGAGGGTCTCGCCGAAGGCATTGGTGATGGTGGTCAGGCGCCCGTAGGTGTACCCGTAGGTGGTGACCCAGCCGTTGCGCGCCTTTCGGCTCAGGAGCTTGCCCGCGCTGTCGAAGGTGAGCACGGAGTCGTCGCTGGCGTTGCGAAAGCGCCACAGACCATCGGCCTGGGACAGGGTGTCGCTGCGCTGATCGCCCACCCAGTCCTGCTGGGCGCCTGCGCGCTGAAAGCCCCGTTCCTCGCCGTTGCCGAAGATGACGGTCGCAACGCCTTCGGACACCCGCAGGCTGATGGCGTGGTTGTGGCCCCACTGGCGGCCGAAGCCCCGGCTGGCGCGGGCGGCGTCCAGTGCCCAGTGGCTGCGGTAGATGCGCACGAAGTCCAGGCTGCCGCCCCACGGGTCCTGGTGGTCCACGATCTCCTGGAAGTTCTCGCCGGTGGCGGGAATGACGGGGTCGCCCACGCACATGCCGTCCTGCCCGCCCGGAAAGGCGGAGACGCCCCGGTAGCCGTCGCCGGGCGGCGGCACCGGGGGCGGTGGCGGCGGCAGGGGCGGTGGGGGTGGGGGAGGAGGTGGCGGCGGCGGGGGTGGGGGCGGGGGCGGTGGTGGCGGATCGGGGTCGATCCATTGCTTGGGGCCGCACCAGCCGCTGGTTTCCGAATCGCGGACATCCCCGCGTTCCGCGCCCAGGCACACGCAGGAGAATTTGTCGGTGGCGATGTCGTATTTGGGCCGGCTTTCGGTCCAGCCCGCCGGGTTGTAGAGGTATTCGGGGTGCTCGTTCTTGGGCCGGTTGCAGATGGGCGCGATGCCGGGGCCAAATCCCTCCACATGCTCGCAAGGATCGGGGCCCAGGGAAGGAATCCCTGTACAGAAATTGCGCCCATAGCTGGACCGCGCGCAAAACTGGGTCGGCCCATATTCGGCTGGCAACGCGCCGCACACGCCCGCCACCGTGCTGGACAGGACCGTGTATCGCATCACCGGCGCCAGCGGGGCCTCTTCGTCGATGCCATACCCAAACGGCTTGCTTCTGTCGATCTCCCCTGCCTCTGCCACGCCCCAATAACCCATGGCCTGCAATGCAATGCAGGCGGCCCATACGAACCTCATGAATCCCCCTCCCCGTTTGATGTTGAGTTACGAATCCTATCGACTTTCCAGAAACTCGCCTATTCAGATACAGAGAGTTACACCACATCGGGGATGCATCGAAAATGCCTCCCGTCTTTTTTCGTTCACGCCTTCAGATAATCCGACTTGCCCCCGAGCCAGCGCATCACATGCCGCTCGGCCAGGGCCGGAAACCGGTCCAGCATGTGCGGCGCCAGCTCCCGCGCCCATTCCAGCAGCACCGTGTCGGTGGCCAGGTCGGCAAAGCGCAGCAGCGGTGCGCCGGACTGGCGGGCGCCCAGGAACTCGCCGGGGCCGCGGATGTCCAGGTCGCGGCGGGCGATCTCGAAGCCGTCGCTGGTCTCGGCCATGGCCTTCAAGCGCTCGCGGGCGGTCTCGCCCAGGCGGCCGCTGTCGTTGGTGGAATACAGCAGCACGCAGGCCGACGCCGCCGCGCCCCGCCCCACGCGCCCGCGCAGCTGGTGCAGCTGCGACAGGCCGAACCGCTCGGAGTGCTCGATGACCATGAGCGAGGCGTTGGGCACGTCCACGCCCACTTCGATCACGGTGGTGCTGACCAGCACGCCCGTCTCGCCGCTGGTGAACTGGGCCATGACGGCTTTTTTCTCGGCGCTCGGCATGCGCGAGTGCAGCAGGCCGACCTTGACCGGGGGATGCCCCCGCGCCAGATCGCCTTGCAGCGCCTCGCTCAGATCGGCATGGGTGGCGGTGGCGTTGGACAGGTCCAGCGCCTCGCTTTCCTCGATCAACGGGCACACCCAGTACACCTGCCGGCCCGAGGCGACCTGGGCGGCGATGCGCTCGATGACTTCGTCCTTGCGGCTGTCGGCGATGAGCTTGGTGACGATGGGGGTGCGCCCCGGAGGCAGTTCGTCGATGGTGGACACATCCAGGTCGGCGTAGTAGCTCATGGCCAGGGTGCGCGGGATGGGCGTGGCGCTCATCATGAGCATGTGCGGCTCCATGCCCTGCCCTTCGAGCTTTTGCCGCAGCGCCAGTCGCTGCGCCACGCCGAAGCGGTGCTGCTCGTCGATCACGGCCAGGGCCAGGCACTGAAAGCGCACCTGTTCCTGGATCACCGCGTGGGTGCCGACGACCAGCGCGGCCTCGCCGCCTTCCACCAGGGCGAGCATGGCGGCGCGCTCCTTCTTCTTTTGTCCGCCGACGAGCCAGGCCACGCGCTTGCCGCGTGCGGCCAGCAGCGGCTCCAGCCAGCCGACGAGCTTGGCGAAGTGCTGCTCGGCCAGGATTTCGGTGGGCGCCATCAGCGCGCACTGCCAGCCGGCGTCGATGCACACGGCGGCGGCCAGCGCGGCCACCACGGTCTTGCCGGAGCCCACATCGCCCTGCAGCAACCGGTGCATGGGCACGGGCCGGGCGAGGTCTCGGGCGATCTCTTGCCCCACGCGGCGCTGGGCGCCCGTGAGCCCGAAGGGCAGAACGGCCAGCAGTTGCTCGGCCAGGGTCAGGCCGCCGCTCTCCGGTGCCGGCGCCTGCAGCACCGGGGCGCGCAGCCGGGCCCGTTCGCGCTTGGATTGCTGCTGCGACAGTTGCTGGGCCAGCAACTCCTCGGCCTTGAGCCGCTGCCAGGCGGGATGGCTGTGGTCCTGCAGCGTGGCGATGGCGACATCGGGCGTGGGATGGTGCAAAAAAGTGAGCGCCTGCCGCAGATTCCACAACGGCTCCAGGCCGTTTTGACCATACGCCCGGCCCACCGGCGGCTCCACGCCGGGCGGCAGCGTCTCGGACAGCTCCACGCGCTGCAGGGCGCCCACGATGGCGCGGCGCAGGTAGGCCTGGGGCAGTTGCGCCATGGTCGGGTACACGGGGGTGAGCGCGGCCGGCAGATCGCCAGTGGCCGTGCGAAAGGCCGGGTGCAGCATCTGGCGCCCCCAGAAGCCGCCCTTGACCTCTCCCCGGATGCGCAGGCGGGCGCCCACGGCCAGGGTTTTCTGGTGCGAGGGATAGAAGCTGAAGAACCGCAGTTCGCAAGTGCCGGTGCCGTCGTCCACCTGCACGAGCAGTTGGCGGCGGGGGCGCAATTGAACTTCGCTGGAGACGACGGTGGCCTCGATCTGCACGGTGTCGCCGTCGCGCACGTTGCGCAGGGGGGTGATGCGCGTTTCGTCCTCGTAGCGCAGCGGCAGGTGCAGGGCCAGGTCGATGTCGCGCACCAGCCCCATTTTCTGCAGGGCTTTCTGGGCGGGGCTGGGCGCCGGGCGGGCGGGCGCAGCACCGGCGCGCCCGGGCGCGGCCGCGCTCGCGGCAACCGCCCGGGCAGTGGCGGCGGCGCTACGGTCGGTCATGGCAAAGGGGAGCGGGCGCGAACATTGCGCAAAAGGGAAGGACCGGCATGGGCAGAAAAGGCTAACATGCCAGCGCCGTCGTTCGGCGGTTTTTGCGGACGCCCCAGCGTTACCACCGGTCCCATGCTCAAGCGAATCAGCGTCCAACATCTTGCCCTGGGCATGTACCTGCATCAGTTCTGCGGTTCGTGGATGGACCACCCTTTCTGGCGCACGGGCTTCGTGCTGCAGGACCCCGCTGATCTGGCACGCATCCACGGCACCGCCATCGCCGAGGTCTGGATCGACGTTTCCAAGGGGCTGGACGTGGCCTCCGACGTGGCCACCACGTCGCCCGAAGAGGCCGAGGCACGGCTGGATACCGACTTCAGCGAGTTGCAGGAGATGCCGGACCTGAAGATTGCGCCCGCCCCGGCGTCCGCCCCGTCCCCGCGCATCCGTTCGCTCGCCCCGACCTTGATGGCCGAAGAATTGGGCCATGCGGCCTCGATCTGCAACCATGCCCGCCAGGCGGTCTCGTCGATGTTCCACGAGGCGCGCATGGGCCGCGCCGTGGATTCGAGCGATGCGCGCAGCCTGGTGCAGGAGATTTCCGATTCGATCACGCGCCACCCCTCCGCCCTCATCAGCCTGGCGCGGCTGAAGACGGCCGACGACTACACCTACATGCATTCGGTGGCGGTGTGCGCGCTCATGGTGGCCCTGGGCCGCCAGATCGGCCTCGATAGCGCGCGCATCCGCACCTCCGGCCTGGCGGGGCTGATGCACGACATCGGCAAGGCGGCGATTCCGCTGGCGGTGCTGAACAAGCCCGGCCAGCTCACCGACGAGGAGTTCGACATCGTGCGCGGCCACTCCGAGCACGGCTATCGCATGCTGCTGGAATGCGGTGGCGGCGTGGAGGACGAGGTGCTCGACGCCTGCCTGCACCACCATGAAAAGATGGACGGCTCGGGTTACCCGCACCGCCTGCCGGCCGAGCAGATCAGCCTGACCGCCCGCATGGCGTCGATCTGCGACGTGTACGACGCCGTCACGTCCGACCGCCCGTACAAGCGCGGCTGGGACCCGGCCGAATCGCTGCGGCGCATGGCCGAGTGGACCAATGGGCACTTCGACCCGCGCCTGTTCCAGGCCTTCGTGAAGAGCATCGGCATCTACCCCGTGGGCTCGCTCGTGCGGCTGACCTCGGGGCGCATCGGCGTGGTGATGGAGCAGGCCGCCTCGCTCGTGTCGCCGCGCGTGAAGGTGTTCTTCTCCACCAAGTCGGACCTGCGCATTCCGCCCGAAATCGTCGATCTGGCCCAGCCCGGCTGCCCGGAGAAGATCGTGGGCCGCGAGGATCCCGACAAATGGCGCTTTCCGGACCTGAACGAGCTGTGGACGGGCATGGCGTCGGTGCCGCGCTGAGGCCTCGCGCCACACTGCCGCTCGTACGGTCGCCCATCCGTCGCCCATAACTCCGCCTGCAACCCCGCCTGTACCGCCCATGCCGAAGATGCCCGGGGCCAGCAACGATTGCGCCCGCGCCGTGCGCACCTACGCGATGGTGGAGCGCTCCAGCCACCTCGATTTCGACATCCGCGACCAGAGCGGCCGCGCCCCGCTCACGCAGCCGCACAAACACGAGTATTTCCAGATCCAGGTCAACCTGGCGGGCAGCACGCAGCACCAGATCGGCGGCGTGACGCGGCCCTTCACCGCGCGAACCCTGAGCTTCGTGCTGCCGCACCGCATGCACTGGGTGCCGCACCCGCCGGGCACGCGCTGGCTGTGGTGGTGAACTTCAGCCAGCGCTTCCTGTGGCCCGCGCTGGCCGTGGACCCGCTCGACCTGGAAGACGTGCCACTGGCGCTGGCGCCCTTTCAGTTCCAGGAACACCTGGACTTCACCTTCGACGAAAGCGGCTTCGAGGCCGTCAAGGCGCTGCTGGACAACCTGCAGCGCGAGAACGCGAGGTGATCGCGTTCCTGCGGCTGCACAGTTGGTACCAGCCGCAGCGATCGGCGCTTCGGCCCGCCAGGGCGGTCGCGGGCGCACCCCGCCCCAGGGGCCATGGGACAATCGCGGGCTGTTTTTGATCGTTCTTTTCTTGGAACGGGCTCGTCCGGCCCTCAAGCACCATGTCCCCCAGCCCTCGCGTTTTCACGCTCAGCGATTTCGACTTCACGCTGCCCCCGCAGCTCATCGCCCAACACCCCGCCCCCGAACGCAGCGCCTCGCGCCTGCTCGACGGCCGCAGCACCGAGCCGGCCGACCGGGTCTTTCGCGACCTGCCCGGCCTGCTGCGCGCGGGCGACCTGCTGGTGTTCAACGACACGCGCGTGGTCAAGGCCCGCGTGTTCGGCGAAAAGGCCAGCGGCGGCAAGCTGGAGCTGCTGATCGAGCGCGTGCTGACGGGCAACGAGGTGGTGGCGCACATGAAGGTGAGCAAGAAGCCCCTGCCCGGCGCCGTGGTGCACCTGGCGGGCGGGCTGGCCGGTGGCGGCTTCGACGCCACGCTGCTGTCGCGCTGGCCCGAGGACGATGGCCCGCTGTTTCGCTTCGCGCTGCGCGGCCCCGCCGGCGAGACGCCCTACGACCTGATGGAGCGGCACGGCCACCTGCCGCTGCCGCCCTACATCGAGCGCCAGCAGGAAGGCGGCGACGACCCCGATGCGGCCGAGGATGCGCAGCGCTACCAGACCGTCTTCGCCCGAACCCCCGGCGCCGTGGCCGCGCCCACGGCGGCGCTGCACTTCGATGCGGGCGTGCTGGCCGACCTGGAGGCCCGGGGCGTGGAGCGCGCCAGCGTCACGCTGCACGTGGGCGCCGGCACCTTCCAGCCCGTCAAGACCGAGAACCTGGCCGAGCACCAGATGCACAGCGAGTGGTACGAGGTGCCCCTGGCCACGCTGGCTGCGCTGGAGCGCTGCCGCCAGCGCGGCGGCCGCGTGGTGGCCGTGGGCACGACGACCGTGCGCACGCTGGAATCGTGGGCGCTGAGCGGCCAGGCCACGGGCGACACGCGGATCTTCATCACCCCCGGTTTCGGCTTTCGGGTGGTGGACGTGCTGGTCACCAACTTCCACCTGCCCAAGAGCACGCTGATGATGCTGGTGAGCGCCTTCGCGGGCTACGAGCACGTGATGGGCCTGTACCGCCATGCCATCGCGCAGGGCTACCGCTTCTTCAGCTACGGCGACGCCATGCTGCTGCAGCGGCCCCAGCCGCCTCGGTAACCCCGCAAAACATCCAGCCGACCGAGCGCCAGCCGAGCGCCCACCGCGCGCCCCGTCCCATGGAACCGCCGCCGGACACGCACACACCGTCCCTTCATTCCTTGCGAAGCCGCAATGCAGCCCTGGCGGGCATCGGCTTGACGGTGGCGGCCTGCGCGTGCTTCGCGGTGCTCGACGCCACGACCAAGTGGGTCAGCACGGCGGTGCCGCTTTTCATGGCGCTGTGGCTGCGCTACCTGTTCCAGGCCGTGCTGACAACGGCGTTCGTGCTGCAGCGCGAAGGCGTGGCGGTGCTGCGCACGCGGCAGCCGCGCTTCCAGGCGCTGCGCGCGGTGTTGTTCGCGGCCACGAGCCTGTTCGGCTTCATCAGCATCCAGCACTTTCCGCTGGCGGAGTTCACGGCCATCGTGGCGACCACGCCGCTGTGCGTCACCCTGGTGGCGGCGCTGTGGCTGCAGCAGCGCGTGAGCGCACCGCGCTGGGTGCTGGTGGCGATGGGGCTGGCGGGCACGCTGGCCATCATCCGCCCCGGGGGCGAGGCCTTCACCTGGGCCATGCTGTGGCCGCTGTGCCTGCTGGCCACCGGCACGGGCTACCAGGTCATCAGCAGCAAGATGGCCGGCCAGGAAAGCCCCGCCACCACGCAGCTCTACACCGGCTGGCTGGCCGCTGCGCTGGTGTCCGCGGGCGTGCCGTTCGTGTGGACCTCCATCGCGGACCCGTGGCTGTGGGCCGGGATGTTCGCCATGGGCCTGTCCAGCGCGGTGGGGCACATGCTGTTGCTGCAGGCGTATGCGCGCACCACGCCCGTCACCATCGCGCCGTTTCTCTACAGCCAGATCGGCTTCGCCATGCTGGCCGGATGGCTGGCGTACCGGCACGTGCCGGACCTGTGGTCGCTGGCGGGCATCGCGGCCATCGCGCTGAGCGGGGCCGCGAGCGCTTGGCTCACCGTTCGCGAAACCCGCTGAACCGGGTCAAAGCGCATTGAATCGGCGGCTTCAAGCCTTTCGTGCCACTGCCGCCGTATCCATTGCCTTCAGTGCTATTGATTCAATAGCAAATCAAAAGGCGACCGCGTGCCCGTCCTTGCGCGAGTCCGAGCCTGCGATGTAGATGCCGCCTTCGCGCAGCACGAGCTGCGCGCCGCCGAACGCGAACACGCCCTGGCCCGTTTCCACGGTGACCTCGTGCCCGCGCGCGCGCAGCTCGGCCAGCACGGCGGGATCGAACCCCGGCTCCACGGCCACGCCCTTGCCGCCCGTGACGCGCCAGCGCGGCGCATCGGCGGCGGCCTGCGGGTTCTGGCCATAACGCAGCACGCGCAGGGCCATCTGCACATGGCCCTGCGACTGCATAGGGCCGCCCATCACCCCGAAGGCCATGCGCGGCGTACCGTCGGCATGCATGGCGAAGGCCGGAATGATGGTGTGCGACGGGCGCTTGCGCGGCGCCACTTCGTTGGCGTGGCCCGGCACGGTGCTGAAGCCATGCCCCCGGTTCTGCAGGCTGATGCCGGTGCCCGGCACCACCACGCCCGAACCGAAGCCCATGTAGTTGGACTGGATGAACGAGACCATCATCCCCGACGCATCGGCCGCGGCCAGGTACACCGTGCCCCCGCGGCGCGGCGCGCCATGGCCGGGGTCGCCCGCACGCGCGGGGTCGATGCTGCGGGCGCGTTCCAGCAGGTAGGCCGGGTCCAGCAGATCCTGGGGCGCAATGCGCATGGCGTCGATGTCGGCGTTGTGTTCGTACAGGTCGGCCAGCGCGAGCTTCATGGCCTCGATGCTGGCGTGCACCGTCTCCACGTCGTCCACGGGCCGCGCGCCGATGTTCACGGCATCGAGCATGCCGAGCGCGATGAGCGCGGCGATGCCCTGGCCGTTGGGCGGAATTTCATGGATGACCGCATCGCCGAAGGGCTGGCTCACCGTGCCCACCCAGTCGGCCCGGTGGGCGGCCAGGTCGTCTTCGGTCATGGCGCCGCCGTGGGCCTTCGAATGGGCGGCCATCTGCTGCGCGAGGGTGCCGCGGTAGAAGGCTTCGCCCTCGGTCTCGGCGATCAGCTCCAGCGTGTTGGCATGCGCATCGCTTCGGAAGATCTCGCCGGCCTGCGGCGCGCGGCCGCCGGGCATGAAGCATTCGGCAAAGCCCGGCTGCGCCCCCAGCTTGGCCGCGCCCAGGCCCCACAGCGTCGCGATGATGGGCGAGACGGGAAAGCCGCCCCGCGCGTACTCGATGGCGGGCTGCGCCAGCTGCGCGAACGGCAGCTTGCCCAGACGCCGCGACAGCGCGACCCAGGCCGACACCGCGCCGGGCACGGTCACGGCGTTCCAGCCCATTTCGGGAATGCCGCCGCGCTGCGCGAAATAGTCGGGCGTCCACGCGGCCGGCGAGCGGCCCGATGCATTGAGGCCATGCAGCTCCTTGCCGTCCCACACGATGGCGAAGCCGTCGCTGCCGATGCCGCAGCCGGTGGGCTCGACCACCGTCAGCGCCATGGCCGTGGCGATGGCGGCATCGACCGCGTTGCCGCCCGCCATCAGCATGCACAGGCCGGCCTGGGCGGCCAGCGGCTGCGAGGCGGAGACCATGTTGCGGCCCATGACCGGGCTGCGCTGGGAGGCATACGGCTGGCCCCAGTCGAGGGAGCGGGCGTTCGGTGGGGTGGCGGTGGTGCTTGGGCCGGTCATGGTGTGTCTCCTTGTGGCTTGATCGTTCAAAAGGCTTGAAAGCGAAGGCCGCTCATTGTTCCAGGGTGATCTTGCGCTGGCGGATCACGGCGGCCCAGCGGGCGCTGTCGGCCTGCACCATCGCGGAGAACTGCGCCGGCGTGCTGGGCGCTGCAGGCTCCACGCCCAGCTTGGCCAGGCTGGCGATCACGTCCGGGGCCTGCATGGCTTTCGCGAACGCCTGGTGGATGCGATCCACCAGTGCGGGCGGCGCGCCGGCGGGCGCGTACACACCGAACCAGGTCACCGACGAATAGCCCGGCAGGCCGGATTCGGCCAGCGTGGGCAGTTCGGGCGCGAGGGCGCTGCGCTGCTCGCTGGTCACGGCCAGGGCCCGCAGGCGGCCGCTCTTCACATGGGGCATGCCGGTGGGAATGGAGTCGAACAGCACGTGCACCTGCCCCGTCGCCAGGTCGGCAATCGACTGGGCCGTGCCCTTGTAGGGCACGTGCGTCATCTCGATGCCGGCCTGCGAGCTGAAGGCTGCCGCGTTCAAATGCACGATGGTGCCGTTGCCGCTGCTGGCGTAGTTGAGCTGGCCCGGGTGGGCCTTGGCGTAGGCGATCAGCTGCGCGACCGACTTCACCGGCAGCGAGGGCGTGACCAGCAGCACGCTGGCGGCGTCCGCCACATGGGCCACGGGCGTGAAGTCCTTGCGCGCGTCGTAGGCCAGGCGCGGCATGAGGTGGGGCGAGATCGCGTGGGTGCTGCTGGTGGTCAGCAGCAGCGTGTAGCCGTCGGCAGGGGCCTTGGCGGCTTCGGCCGCGCCGATGGTGCCGCCGGCGCCCGGGCGGTTGTCCACCACCATCTGCTGGCCGAGGTCCTGCGACACCCGCTGGGTGACCACCCGGGCCACCAGGTCGGTGGCCCCGCTGGCCGGAAAGGGCACGATCACGCGAACCGGGTGATTGGGCCAGGCCTGCGCCCGCGCACCCGCAGCCAGGGCCGCCAACGACAAGCCTACGAACAAACAGCGGCCGACATTCACCCATCGCATGGAAATCCTCCGGTTCAGTGGCGCACACCGCCACAAAAGGGTCATCTTAGGAATCCACGCTCTGGCTGACCACCAGCAAATCGGCAAACCCCCTTGCCAGGACGGCAAAGCAGACCATACTTTGCAGCTTGCCCGGCAAACCCGGCTCGCCCCGAACGCCTCCTGGTTTCTTTCCCTTTTTCCTGTTTTTCCCCATGCGCGCCCACTTTCTGCAAGACACCGCGCTGCGCTACTTTCTCGAAGTGGCGCAGTGCGGTTCGCTGACCGAAGCCTCGGCGCGCCTGCACGTGGCCGCCTCGGCCCTGAGCCGGCAGATCGCCGGGCTGGAAGCGCAACTGGGCACGCCGCTGTTCGAGCGCCACCCGCGCGGCATGGTGCCGACGGCGGCGGGCGAGATCCTCGCCACGCATGCGCGGCGCACCGGGCTGGACGCCGAGCGCGCGCTGGGCGAGATCGGCTCGTTGCTGGGGCTGCGCGCCGGACAGGTGCGGCTCGCCACCTCGGACGCCTTCGCCAACGAGCTCGTTCCCCGGCTGTGCGTGGCGTGTTCGTGGCGCACGGTGGCGGCGTGTCGGTGTCCAGCGAGATCGCCACGCGCGACGGCGCCGCGGCGGGCGCCATCGTGGCGCGGCCTCTGAGCGACCCGGGCATGGACCTGCGCGACATCGAAGTGCAGACCCTCGCCGGCCGAGCCCTGCCCGTGGCTGCGCAGGCCTTTCTGGAAAGGCCGAAGGAGCAGCTGCCGCAGTCGTAACGGCTGCTCATGGCGGGCGGAGGGGCGGGCGGAGGGATCAAAGGCCGGCCATGCGAAGCTGCATCGCTTTCAGCACCTCGGCGTCCAGCACGCCCCGGTGCACGCTGTGCAGGGCGTTGTTCAGCAGCTCCCAGGTCGGCCCCTTGCCGCGCTGATCGGCGGTCTTCACATGGAAGGCGTCCAAAGCGTCGAAGGACACGGAGCGGCAAGCCTTTGCCGTGATCGGTGCCCTGGCATGCAAATGCGCGTACAGCGCAGGCGCAGGCCGGCCATCCGCAAGCTTGCCCGTGTCGAGCTTCACTTCGAACAGGGTGCCATGCCGGTCGTCGGGATCGCCCAGCGAAGGCAGTTTCCGAGGAGCGCCGACCAGCACGCCGGGTTCTTGCCCCGGCCCTTTCGCGTCCATCGCCATGTTCAACAAGTGCGAGACATGCTTCAGATCCGGGTACGGGAAAGTCTTGATCAGATCCACCCCGATGGCGTCGATGGACCGGTGCAGGCCATCGATCGCTGCGATGCGCTCATCCAGCGCCTGGAGCGTCTGTGCCACCGATGCCGCCTCCGCAACGCCCGCCGCCGCCAGCTGCTCGCGCCGCGCCCGCCACTGGCCCCGTTCGCCGAACCATCCATCGAGCACCTGCCGCATCTGCCGCGCGGCGCTCAGCGGTTCGCTGCGCTGCTCCATCGCGGCGCCGAGCACCGAAATGTCCTTGTGCAGCGACTCGCCCAGTGCCAGCAGATCGCCAGGCGCCTGCAGTCTGCCCGGCTTTGGCGCGGGGAATGCCTTCAAACGCTCTTGCGCCAGTTCCAGCACGGCGGTCTGGCGCGAGGACAGCGCCGGGCCAGCAGGGACCGGGCGTGCCCCCTGTGCCGCCTTGCTGCGCCCGGAGGACTTGCGGGCCTTGCCCGCCCCGGAGCGCTTGGGCTGCGGCGCAGAGGCCAAGGCCACGGACTCATCCGGCACGGGTGGATCCCGCGAATCGTCGAGGGGCAGCGCGGCGGCATCGCGCCCCGTCGACTGCCCCAGGAACGTGGTGCCTTCCAATAGCTTTCCGGTGGCGTGGGAGACCTTGGGCGCCTGCAGCACCGCATCGCACTGCTGGGCCAGCGCACCGATGGCCACCACCAACTGCCTGGCGAATTCGAGAACTTCGGGCTGCGACGAACCGGTTGCGCCATCGAAATGGCGGCTCGCGAGCACGATGAAGGCGTCGGCGTGTTCGCGCAACAGCAAAGCACCGTTTTCCAGGCGGCTTGCCAGTACTTCCTGCCGGGGAACGCGAGCGTCCTGCAGCAGATCAATCGCCGTGCCGTCCGACAGGTTCGCCCCACAGGTCAGCAGCGCGACGATCTCTCGCAGGATCTCCGTGCCGTTCATGCCTTCTGCAACCACCATGCGATTGCCCAGTGTCCAGATCTGCTCCTTGTGCAGATCGAACGCCTTCATCCGCAGCTTCGTGAGCATGAGCACGGAGTCTTTCAAGACCCCGATCAGACCCGGCCAGGCTTTGAGATGCGCTGGGTTGCCCAGTTTTTCGACCACTTCGGAAGTGGCTCGGAGGCAAGGCTGTATTGCCTGGATGGCGAGCTCGACCTGGCCGAGGTAGGCATGCAGGTCCCGGTCCAGGGCCGGCAGGTCCACCGGCTCCGATTGCGCCTGTAACATGCGCTGCGAAAGCGCTTTACCCTCCTGGACCGGCAATGGGGGAAGACCGTCCACCCATCCGATGGCCAGCGCCGCGCGCTTTTGGTAAAGGTTCACGAAAGACTTTCGTCCGTCTTCGCTGGTCCGCTGAAGTTCGGTCAGATCACCGAACGCGGCAATGCCGCGATCCGCCCATTGAAAAGCCGTCAACAGCGTCCGCTGCCGGTTATCGGCCGTGATGAGGCCCCGCGCGCACAGCGCATCGAAGGCCTCGAAATAAGCCATTGCGTCGTCGACGATTTTTCCGGCGGCGATGGCGGCCTGCTTTTTTTCCCACTTGTCGATCCGCTGTTGCTGCACCGGCGTCGGTGTCCGCTGCACGGGCAACGGCGCACGGGGCGCAGGCGATCCCGAACTCGCGGCAGCGTTGCTGGCCCGGGGAGCGAGGTGCTCCATCCATCCGCTGGATGCGCCCGCCGAAATGCCGCCGTGCCGCGAGGCGGCGGCAGACGGCTCGGCAGCAGGGCTCTGATGCCCTGCCGCACGGTGCGCCCCTGGCGCCCGATGTGTTCTTGCGGATGGCACGCATTCGCCGGACATGGCCTACCCTTCGAATTCGGTGTGACCAGGCTGCACGGCTCAGCCCTTCATGCTCTTTTGCAGATCCATCAGCACCTGATCCGTCAAAGCGCCACGGTGGACCGGTCCCAGCAGGGCGGCATTGAGGGCTTCCCATTTGGGGCCCAACGCACGCTGTTGGGCGGTCTTGACATGCACCGCGGCCAAATCGCCGGGGGCAATGTTGGCGATGGCATCGGTGCCGACCACGTTCTTGGTATGGAAGTGCACATACAGCGGCGCTGCGGGCTGCCCGTTCGCCAAAGGCTTCACGGCAAGGCGCACTTCGAACACCGTACCGTGATCGTCGTCCGGATCGCCTTTGGACTGCAGCTTCCTGACCGCCCCCTCCGGCATGGCCTCGCCCGAGTTCAGCAGCATCGACACATGGCTCGCCCCCGGAAGGGCGTATTGCTTCACGAGATCGATCTCCAACGCCTGGACCTGATCGTGCAGGGCCTGCACCTGCTCAGCGCGCTGGGCCACCTCGTTTCGCAGCTCGACCGTCTTCGGGTCCAGCCCCGCGCCATTCAGCGCGTTGAGCTGCGCGCTTCGCAGCGCCCAGCCGCCGGGTTGGCCAAACCAGCCCGCCAAAGCGCGCCGCATCATCTGGGCGGCGTTGACGGGATCGGTGCCGTCGTCCAGCGCCGCGCGAATTTCCGAGGTGTCCCGGTTGACTTGGGCCCCCAAGGCGAAGAAGTCGAACTTCGCTGCGGGCTGCGCCGATGGCGGCTTGCGAAATTGTTTGACGCGTGTTTCCGCCAGCTCGATGCGCACCTGCTGCTCCAGCGACAAAGCCACTTTCCCCGTCGGCGCGGACAAGGCTGCTGGCGCCGATTGCGAGGCTCTTGCATTTCTGCGGGATTTGCGGGGGGGCCTGGGGCCCGCCGTCTGAGCAGCCGGTTCGGAAGCCGATGCTTCCTGCGCCTGAACGGCTGGCTCGTCCTGCTCGATCGGCTCCTCCTGCAATGTCGTTTCCTGGCCTTCCACCGTCAGGCCATGGATGCGCTCCGCCATCTGCGGTGAAAGCTTTTTCGCCTTCATCACCTCGCCGAGTTCGTCGGCCAGCATTCGGATGCTGGCGGCCAATTCCAGCGCCGCCCTGCCGACTGGCGATGCCGCCAGATCCTGGTCAGGCGGCAAATGCCGGGTCATCTGCGTGAGGTGATCATGCGTGTGGCGCTCCAGCACCTTCACGTAGTTTTGCAGCCATGCCTCCTGGCGGGGAAGGGGGCCGACGCGAGCATCCTGCAACAAGTCCACCACGCGGCGCATGCGCAAGACATCGCCGACGAACCCCTTCTGCATTTTCAGCGTCTGTTCGCTCATGCTTCCGGCATCGTCGGCCTGCGTCAACACGATGACGCTCAGCATCACCCGATCCACGTGCGAGTCGATGGCGATGAGCCGGGCCTTGGCCGTGCCCATCACCGCGACCTTGAGCGTCGTCGCAGCGTCGAGCGTCGAATCGAACGCCTCTCGCTTGCCGAGGGATTCCATGGTTTCCGCCAGGGCTTTGGCACAGGGCTCCAACTCTTCGAGTTGTGCCCTCGATTGCTCGACATAGCCGCCGAATGCCGCCTGGAGACGCGCTGCGTCGGGGTGGAACACAAGCTCCTGCACCAATTGTTCGACGTCGGATTTCGGCGTGGTCATGACCATCCGGTAGGCAGACAGCGCCCGTTGCTGCTGGATGAACATCGGGATGCGTGGCCCCGCTTTGTGCAGTTGGGCCATCGTCAGTTTCCCCAGCGCCTCCATGGCCGGCTCGGCTTTGCCGAAAGCGATGGATGACGTCCTGCGCATCGCCGGAGCATGCGTCTCCAGCGACATGCGATCTGAGAGGTCGTTGTAGTTCTGAAGATATTGAACCGCCTGGTCGATGGTCTCAGCCGCCGCCTGGGCTGCGGGTGACGGGCGCGACAAAGCCGTTTCCACGCCACTGCGCCGCTCGGGCGCGTTGGCACGGGGGCGCTGTGCAGCAGCACAGGAAGAGCCACCCGCCTCTGCCCCGCCACGCGGGCGCAAGGTGTCCGAAGGCCCGCCCTGATGGACGGCGGAACCGCGCTGCCGCGCGGCCGATGTGCCGTCCGGGCCTGCCGCCCCCCGCGAGGGCGGTGTCGTGGCAGGATGGGACGGTGCCCCTGCGGCTCGGCCGCGATGGTTCACATTTCCGGAGGGCATGGAAAACCTTGACGAAGTAAATCTACAGTCTGAAGGATGGCTGCAGCACTGCGGAAAGGCTTTCAAAATCCGAACCGGCTCGGGGCCTGGCGAAGCGCAATGTCGAAAGTGCAAAGTGCAAAGTGCAAAGTGCAAAGTGCAAAGTGCAAAGTGGACCACCCTCCACCCATCGGCACGAACCTCACACGCTCTTCGTGCTGGGCTGCGGACAAGCCGCAGCCGTCTTCGCTGCGGCTATTTCCCGGCGTGCTGCTGGCGAAACTCCCGAGCCTTCCCGAAGTGCCCGCAACCGATGAACGGCACCGGTGGCCGCAGGGCGGACAGTGGCGACGGGTGGTTCGCCGTGAGCACCAGATGGCCCCGGTCGCCCGGAATCCACGCGCGCTTGGACTGGGCGTGCGAGCCCCACAGCATGAAGACGACCGGCCGGTCGCCCTCGGCCACGTGGCGGATCACCGCGTCGGTGAGCTCTTCCCAGCCCTTGCCGGAGTGGCTGGCGGCCTGGCCCTCTTCGACGGTCAGGCATGTGTTGAGCAGCAGCACACCGCTCTTGGCCCACTTGACCAGGCTGCCGCCCGGCTCGGGCCAGGCGGGAAAGGGCGTGTCCAGGTCGCGCTGCATCTCCTTGAAGATGTTGCGCAGCGAAGGAGGCAGCTGCACGCCGGGCGCCACGGAAAACGCCAGCCCCTCGGCCTGCCCCCGGCCGTGGTAGGGGTCCTGCCCGAGAATGACCACGCGCACTTGGTCGGGCGGGGTCAGCTCCAGCGCGCGCAGCGGCCGGGGCGGGAAGATGGCAGCGCCCGCTGCCAGCTGTGCCTGCAGAAAAGCCAGCAGCGCCTGCCCGCGCGGGCCGGCGAAAAAAGCATCCACCAGCGGCTGCCAACCGCCGGCCACGGGCCAGTCGGCGGGGTCTGCGCTCTGCAGCTGGGTGGGTTGCGTTGCGGAATCATTCATGGTCAAAACGGCCTCCAGAGCAATATCATCTAGGGCATATAGCTATTAAATTAATAGCAATCGAACCTGTCAGGCAAACAGCTTGGCCAACGCCTCGCCCGGCTCCGGCGCCCGCATGAAGGCTTCGCCGACGAGAAAGGCATTCACGCCCGCGTCACGCATCTGCCGCACGTCGGCGGGCGACGAAATACCCGATTCGGTGACCAGCAAGCGATCGGCCGGCACGTTCTTTTGCAGCGCCAGCGTGGTGGACAGCAACACCTCGAAGGTGCGCAGGTCGCGGTTGTTGATGCCCACCAGCGGCGTCTTCAGGCGCAATGCGCGGTCCAGTTCGGCCCCGTCGTGCACCTCCACCAGCACCGCCATGTCCAGGCTGCGGGCGATGGCTTCGAACTCGGCCATCTGGGCGTCGTCCAGGCAGGCGGCGATCAGCAAGATGGCATCGGCGCCCATGGCCCGCGATTCGTAGATCTGGTAGGCGTCCACCATGAAATCCTTGCGCAGCACGGGCAGCGGGCAGCTGGCCCGCGCCTGCTTGAGGTAGTCCGGCTCGCCCTGGAAGAACTGCCGGTCGGTCAGCACCGACAGGCACGCGGCGCTCACCTTGCCGTCGCCCTCGGCGTAGCTCTGGGCGATGTCGGCGGGAATGAAGTCCGCGCGCAGCACGCCCTTGGACGGGCTGGCCTTCTTGACCTCGGCGATCACCGCCGCCTGGCCCTTGGCTATTTTCGCGCGCAGGGCCCCTGCGAAATCGCGCGTGAGCACACGGCTTTCCGCGTCCGTGCGCATGGCGGCCAGCGGCGTTTTCTTTTGCGCCGCGGCGATTTCCTCGCGCTTGACGGCAATGATCTTGTTCAGGATGTCGGACATGGTCTGGTGCCTTTTCCGGGCTCTTCGGAGCCCCGTTTTCTGACGTTAACTCAACGAATGGGGACAGGTGCCGCACTTGGCATGGCAGTGCCCGACGGCGTGGGGGCCTTCAACCGGCTGCCAGCGCGTGTGTGCGCGCAACCAGCTGATCCAGCTTGGCCAGTGCCGCGCCGCTGGCGATCGCGGTCCGGGCAAGGACGATGCCATCGGCGATGGAGTCGGCCACGTTGGCCGCATAGAGGGCGGCGCCGGCGTTCAGGCAGACGATGTCCTGCGCGGGGCCGGGCTGGCCGCGCAGCACGCCCAGCAGGACATCGCGCGACTGCTCGGGGGTTTCGACCTTCAGGGTGCGATTGCTGGCCATGGCCAGGCCGAAATCCTCGGGGTGGATCTCGTATTCGGTGATCTCGCCCTTCTTCAACTCGCCCACCAGCGTGGCGGCGCCCAGGCTGACCTCGTCCATGCCGTCGCGGCCATAGACGACCACGGCATGCTCGGCGCCCAGGCGCTGCAGCGCGCGCACCTGAATGCCCACCAGGTCGGGATGGAACACGCCCATCAGGATGTTGGGTGCGCCGGCCGGGTTGGTGAGGGGGCCGAGGATGTTGAAGATCGTGCGCACGCCCATCTCCTTGCGCACGGGCGCCACGTTCTTCATGGCGGGGTGGTGGTTGGGTGCGAACATGAAGCCGATGCCCACCTCGGCGATGCAGCGCGCGATGGCCTCGGGCGGCAGGTTGATGTGTACGCCCAGCGACTCCATCACGTCGGCGCTGCCGCTCTTGCTGGAGACGCCCCGTCCGCCATGCTTGGCCGTCTTGGCGCCCGCCGCGGCGGCCACGAACATGGCGCAGGTGGAGATGTTGAAGGTGTTGGCGCCGTCACCGCCAGTGCCCACGATGTCCACCATGTGCGTGGTGTCCGGCACGTGGACCTTGTTGGAGAACTCGCGCATGACCTGCGCGGCGGCGGCGATCTCGCCGATGGTTTCCTTCTTGACGCGCAGGCCGGTCACGATGGCGGCGGTCATCAAGGGCGAGAGCTCGCCGCGCATGATGAGGCGCATCAGGTGCAGCATCTCGTCGTGGAAGATTTCGCGGTGCTCGATGGTGCGCTGCAGCGCTTGCTGGGGGGTGATGGTCATGCCGTGGTCTCGAATGAAGGGCTCGAAAAGGGAGTAGGCGAAAAGGCGGTGCGTGCTCTTTGGCGCCGCCTCAGGCACCGGGCCGTTCGGAGAGCGCGAGCCGGATGCCGAAGCCGATGAACATGGCACCCGCCACGCGGTCGAGCCATTGCATGCTCTTTTGGACCATGCCGCCACGGCGCGCCATCCAGCCCGCAGCGAGCGCCCAGCCGGCGTTGACGGGAATGGCGTTCACATTGAACAGCACGCCCAGCAGCACGAAGGCGAGCGCCTTGTTCTGCATGTCCGGCGCGATGAACTGGGGCACGAACGCCAGAAAGAAGATCGCGGCCTTGGGGTTGAGCACATTGGTCCAGAACCCGCCGAGAAAGACCCTCTTCAACGGCGCATGCACCGCAGGCGCGGCCCGCGCGGCCGCCAGTGCGGCGCCGCTGCCGGTGTCGCCGGACGCCTTGGCAAACAGCATGCGCACGCCCATCCACACCAGGTAGGCCGCGCCCAGCCACTTGAGCGCGGTGAATGCCGTGGCGGATGCGGCGAGCAAAGCGCCCACGCCCACGGCCGCCGCGGCGATGTGCACGAAGCACCCCGCCGTGATCCCTAAGCCCGCCACGATGCCGGCGCGCACGCCGGACTTCAGGGCGTTGGTGACGATGTAGAGCACGTCCGGCCCGGGAGTGAGGTTGAGCAGCCAGCCAGCGGCGATGAACACGAGGAGCTGGTGCGTATCGATCATGGCCGTGCCTGCAGGAAGTTGCGCAGCATGGCGTGGCCGTGCTCGGTCAGGATGCTTTCGGGGTGGAACTGCACGCCTTCGATGTCCAGCGTCTTGTGGCGCACCCCCATGATCTCGCCGTCGTCGGTCCAGGCCGTCACCTCCAGCTCGTCGGGGCAAGTGGCCCGCTCGATCGACAGAGAGTGGTAGCGGTTCACGGTGAACTGCTCGGGCAGGCCGGCGAACACGCCCTTGCGGGTAGTGGTGATGACACTGGTCTTGCCGTGCATCAGTTCCTGCGCCCGCACGATGGTACCGCCGAACGCCGCGCCGATGGCCTGGTGGCCCAGGCACACGCCCAGGATGGGCAGCTTGCCGGCGAAGTGGCGGATGGCGGCCACCGAGATGCCGGCTTCGGCCGGAGAGCACGGGCCGGGGGAGATCACGAGCCGGTCGGGGGCGCGCTCGGCAATGCCCTCCAGCGTGATCTCATCGTTTCTGAACACCTCGACTTCGGCGCCCAGCTCTCCGAAGTACTGGACGATGTTGTAGGTGAAGCTGTCGTAGTTGTCGACCATCAGCAGCATGGCTTGAACCTCTTGAATGCATGGGGTGCCTGCCCGGCCCCCGTTGGGAATGTCCGCCCCGGTGCACGGGCCGCCTGTCCGGGCAGGCTCGTGGCTGCCCGGGGCAGCGAGGAGAAACTGGGTGGGATGCGCGCCGCCTGGGCGCAGCAGGGAGTCAGTTCGCAGGCTTGCGCCAACGAAGGTCAAGGAGTGCCGCCAGGCAGGGACGCGGATGAGGCATGGCGGCGATTATCACCTGACCGCATGCCCTCCCCGCCCGTGTTCAGCGGGCCGTCGGCGCTGGCTCCGCATGGCCGCGCTGGCACGCCCGGCCATGGCGGCGGCAGATGCCGCATCAAGGGCACATCGGTCTCAGCGGCCGGCGCCGCTTCGCATAGCCGCAATCCGCATCGCATGACAAACCTTTACACGGGGTTCACACGCGGAAAGTCGGAACCTCCGCGTTGGGTCCTGCAACCGCCCCTTTTTCCTGAGAAGGCCGTTTGCCGTCCAGTGCTTTTTTCATCAACTGCAAAGGGGTCAATCCATGGGTGCGATCAAAAATGCCTTCAAGTCAATCGTGAAGGGCATCGAAAAGGCGGTCCAGGGCGTAGGGCAACTGGCCAAGGGCCTTGCCACGCTCGATCTGAAAGGGGCCGCAGCGGGCCTCAAGAAAATCGGGGAGGCCGGCGGGGATCTGGCACGTGGGGTCATCAACCTCACGCCAGCGGCCATGGCGGCCAACACGTTACTGGACGGGGCCCTCGACAAAGTGCTCAAGAAAGCGCAAAGCGTCGTTAAGAACGTGGTGGACACCGCCGTGGACAGCGTGGAGGGCGGCCTGTCCAATATCAAGAAAGGCGCCATCGGCTTTGCCAAAGGCATCGCCAAGGGCAACCTGGCACAGGCCATGAACGGCATCAAAGACCTGGCCCTTGGCGCGATGGAAACCGCCTCCAACTTCGGGCCTGGCGGCATCGCCAAGAACGTGGCGCGGCTGGCGGTGGACGCCACCATCGATCTGGCCACGCAAGAGGTCACCAAAGTGGCCGCCAAGGCCCTGGACCCCAATGGCACGTCCATGCTGGGCGGACTGGCGGTGGACACCATCGGCGCGGCGACCAGCGGCGGGCTCGGCGCTTCGCGCGCAGGCCGTTTCGCAGACGGCGAGAGCTTTCGCAAGGTGCCCGGCGACATGCCCGACGCCCCGCGCGGCGCCACGCGCCAGAACGGCGACGACATGGGCGGGCCGCAATCGCCGGCCACGCGCCAAGGCACTGACGGCATCTCCGACACCAGCCTGACCAGCACCCGCCGGGATGCGGACGAGCTGATCGAAAGCCGGCCGACCGGCTTCCGCCAGGGCGCACGGGATGCGGCAGAATCCGCCGCCCGCGATGCCGTGGACACGGTCATCCAGAGCGCCATCGACAAGCTGATCCTCAGCATCCAGCAGGCGCTCGACCCCAACGGCAACTCGGCCGTGGTGGGCACCGGCACGAACCTGCTGGGTGACGCGGCGCGCGACGCCGCGAGCACCGGCGTGCAGACCCGCGGACGCCGCAGTTCCGACACGCCGGGACCGACCAGCCAGGGCCCGAACGGCAGCAACGGCCCGCAAGGCGTACAGCCGCAGCAAACCCGCCGCGAAGCCATCAAGGAGTCGGTGCAGAACTCGGCGTACAACGCCATCGACATGGCAATCCAGGCAGCGGTACAGGCCGCCCTGTTCACGCTGATCCCCAAGCTGGGCCTGAACCAGAACAACGCGCTGGCAGCACTCGGCCAAGGCGTGCTGGAAGACACGCTGTCCAACGTGAGCAGCCCGCGCAACGCCACGGGCGCGCGTTCCGGCGGCAAGCAGATGGCCATGGACCTCAAGCAAGGCCTGCAAAGCTCGATCCAGGACAAGCTGATGGGCGTGGCGGATCAGGCCATCCAGAACATCGTGGGTCAAGCGCTCTCCAATGCGCTGCAGCCCCTGGGCAACTCGCCTTTGACCCAAGGCCAAGGTGGCAGCGGTTTTGGGGCAGGCTCCGGCAACCCGCTGGGCAGCCTGGGCGCAGGCTCCGGCAACCCGCTGGGCAGCCTGGGCGCAGGCTCCGGCAACCCGCTGGGCAGCCTGGGTGCAGGCTCCAGCAACCCGCTGGGCAGCCTGGGCGCAGGCTCCGGCAACCCGCTGGGCAGCCTGGGTGCAGGCTCCGGCAACCCGCTGGGCAGCCTGGGCGCAGGCTCCGGCAACCCGCTGAGTAGCTTGCGCGAAGGCATCCAGAGCACCATGCAATCCGTCGTCAACGACGTGATCGGCGGGGTGATCCAATCGGTCGTGGACACCGCCACCAAGGGCGCTGCGGCGGGCCTGTTCCCGGAAAAGGGTGCGCTCAAGCTGCCTTCGATGCAAAACAGCCTGCCGATCGATGCCTCGGGCCTCGGCCTGGACAAGGTCGCGGGCAAGCTGCCGATGGGTGGGGGCAGCGTGTCGATCGACCTGCACATGCACATCCGCGCCTGACGCGCTTCACAACCCCTCACTCTTTTGAAAAGGCAATGACCATGGACGACTCCAATGTTCACGAAGATCCCATCGCAGCCTTGGCCGTCTCCCTGGTCAACGCCATTCGCGAGAACCAGCTGGACGAGGCGGAAACGATGCTCGAAGAGCTGAATGCGCTGAGCCCGGACACCGAGGAGCACCTGATTTTTCCGGTGCTCATCGCGATCCAGCGCGGCTACACGCAGGAAGCTCTGCAGTACCTCAACTCGCTGGGCGAGGACACCGCGCCGGAACTGAAGGCCCTGTGCCTGAACATCATGGGCGACCCGACCTGGCACTACCATGCGCAAAGCTGCCTGGAAAGCGAAGACGAGCACGTGCGCAAATCCATGCGGGAGCTGCTGCAGCTGGAGCCCGAGATGGCTGGCGAGCACGCCTGAGAGCCAGGCCATGCTGAGACTCTCCCCAAAAGCCGACCTGGGCGTCTTCTACGACGCGGATTCGGACCGCTACCGGGCCGGATCCGCCAAGGATTACACGCAAACGGTGACCCGCGACGCCTTTACCGCGTTCTATGCCGACTGCCCCTCCATCGGCTTCGAAGCCGATGGCGCGCCGATCGGCGGCATCCTGTTCGATGGCGAACAGGCCCACATCGCTGTGCTGCCGCGCTACCACGGCCTCTGGGCGCTGCTGCTCAAGCCAGCGCTGCAGTGGCTGTTTTCGCTCAAGGCCGAAATTCTGGTCGCCGTCGAAAGCGACAACCACCGTTGCCTGCGCTTCATGGAGCGGCACGGCTGGCAGCGCGTCGAAGCGCAGGGCGACGACATCATTTACCGGATCACGGCGCAGGGCGGCCTGCGCAAGACCGAATACCCAATTGCGGCCAACCGCAGCGCGCTGGCTGCGGGGCTGCCGGCCCCCTTTCTCACCGGAGCATCGCCATGCCTTCACCCTCATTGAGAGCCGCCACGCCACCGCCGCAGGCATGGGGCGCCGGCGCCCACCGAATCGTGCCCAACGGCGGCGTGGGCGTTCGCCTTCGTCTGGTGTCCATGGTGCAGCCACCCATCTTCCTGGACGACGGGTTTCCTCGATCTTCCGGGCTCTGGGTGTCCAGCAACCTGTTGCTGCCCGGCTGCGAAAGCGCATTGACCCAGCGCCACATGGCCTTGCAGGGTCTGCTGGTGCGGCTGGAAACGCTGGCGGGCGAGGAAGGCCGCTCGCTGAACCGCGCGCTGCGGCTGCTCTCGGACAACCAGCTGTCGCAGGTGCATGCCAACAGCGCCGACTTCGAACGCCTGCGCCTGCCTGCCGCTGCAGCGGGCGACACCGCCCACGGCAGCGCGGCGATCGCCTGCATCGACGAGGAACGCGAGTGGCTGCTGGTGGACGCGCAGCAAGGCTTTCAGCCCGGCAGCGTCTCCCCGTCGCCGGCCTTGATCGCCTCGCTGGTGAGGCTGGCCGAAGTGCCTGCGCACGCCCGCCGCAAACTGGTGGACGCGGGTGACCCGGCAGGAAACATCGAGTCCGCCAAGCCGCTGGTGCTCGAAGCGGCACGCGCATTCGCGCAGCAAGGGCTGGGCGATACGAAAGTGCAGCTTTCAGCACAAGCCCTCGCCCTGGCGGACCAGTTGAGCCCGGTCCACCTGATCCAGTGGCTGCTCACGGACGCGGCGCTGCCATTTCGCGACAAGGCACTGCCGACCTGAAAGCCATCTGCCAAGCCTTGCGCAACGCGCAGGCAAGCAAAAAAGGGCATGGAAATCATTGATTCCATGCCCTTTTCTATTTTTCGCTTCTGCCAGGCGTTCGCCGCGCCAGGGCAATGAAAAAGGGCCGGCAGGCATTGCACGGCCCTTGAGGGAAGCACGGCGGATCAGCGCACAGCGGGATAGCGGTCGAGCACCTTGCGCACGTAGTCCTGCGTTTCACGATAGGGAGGAATCTTGTACCCATGCCGAACGACCGCGCCCTCGCCCGCGTTGTAGGCGGCCAGCACCAGGTCGGTCTGGCCGCTGAACTTGTCGGCCAGGAACCGCAGGTAGCGCACACCGGTTTCGACATTCACGGCGGGCGTGTACAGGTCCGCACTCGAGGGGGCGCCGAAACGGGCCGCCGTGGCGGGCATCAACTGCATGAGGCCCAGCGCCCCCTTGGGAGACCGCGCATTCGGCGAATAAGCCGACTCCACCTCGATCACGGCCTGCACCAGGTGCGGGTCGATGGCATGGCGGGTGGCAGCCGACTCGATCACCGGCCACAGCGCTTCATGGCGCCACCGCGGCGTCACCATGGCCGTGGGCCACAGCGCGCCTGGCGCGCGTGAAGCAACGGCTGACGCCGAAGCAGCGCGCGGCGCGCGGATCACCCGCACGCTCGCGACTGCGGCCGGGTCGGCCGCCGAGTCGTCCGGATCCACCGGATCGGCAGGGGGATCGGGCAGTTCCACGGCCCGGCACTGCCCGACGATGGCCGGATAGCGCTTGGCGATGTCGAACGCCACGCGCACCGGGTCGGAGTCGGTGCCCTTCACCCAGCAGTCGTAGGCGATGAGCGCGTTGGCGCCGCACGCCTGCAGCGCCGTCGCTGCCACCAGCGCATGGCGCTGCCAGCGCACCATCACAACAGGCCCAGGTGGCGCAGCACCGGGGCACGACTGGCAAAGAAGCGGCCTGCGCTGTGCGCCAACTGCTTGGCCGGCACCTGGCCATCGCCATCGCCTTCGAACTGAGGCCGCATGGCGTGAACCATGTCGTCCACAGTCAGCGCGCCCTGATAGGCAGCGCGAATCTGTGCCAAGGCAATCGTTGACCAGCCCATGGCCCGGCCACTGGCACTGCAGGAAAGGTAATGCAGGCCATCCTCGGCAGGGCGTTGCATGACAGCCGTGTTGAAACGGCGCACAGAATCCCGTGCACTGTCTCGCAATGCCACAGGCAGCGCCGGATGCACCTGGCCTTCGTCCTCCAGCAGCAACAGTGCATCCACGATGTAGTCCGCATCCAGTTGTTCGAGCCCAGGCCGGAGCGACAGTTCTCGGGCAGTCGCAGGACCTTCGGACAACGCATCCAACAGACGACACGTAGTGGGCGCATCCATGTAGGTCGTGGTCCCTGCGACCAGAGGGCCCGTTATTCCCTCACTTCGCGCAGTTGCCAATAGCCAGCCCCTGTCTTTCCGAAATTGCGCGGTTTGTGCCGCACTCGCGCGCGACGCACCGCGGGTGTAGAGGTCCCAACGGAAAGACTTGTTCAGAACGAAGTCGCGCATCGTCTCGCGCAGTATCGGATCGCCAACTGAACTCAGCAGGTCTCGTGTTGGTTGGGAAAGGATCGCGTTGTCCACCTGTTCAGACAACAAGGCAGGAGCAGCGAATTCAAGGCCCACATCCGCCATCTCGCTGGCAACTTGGTGAAAATGCATGGGGTGCCAATCCGGGTTGAAATACTCATGCGCGGCGTAGTGTGGATCGAGGCTTCGCAAGCCGCCCAAGCGCGCCCGCACCGAGATATCCTGCTCGAAGTACATCGGATTCACGCGCGCGAAGTCATCCAGAAAATCGAGGGTCTGGGACAGGCGCTCGACCGGCGTTGCGCCGACAGAAACTTGACGCAAACCGTGCAAGTTGACCAGTTCCCGCAATGGCATCTGGGCAGCCCAGCCGGGAAGCGCGTTGTAGCTGACATAAAACGTCCCTCCCGGGCGCAAGCGTTCTGCGATGAACCGCAACACCATTTTGCGTACCTTCGGCGATATCCAGGAATACACGCCGTGCATGGAGATGATGTCCATCGGGGGCAGATCACGATCCAGTAGTTTTTCGAAGGAATCTTCGAATACCTCTACGTTCGTCAAGCCTGCGTCCTTGGCCAATTGGCTCGCATAGGTGACATGTTCACGATTGAAGTCGTTGCCGTAAAAGCGCATGTGTGGGAAGCACGCAGCATGTGCGACCAACGGCAAGCCAAAACCCATCCCCAATTCAAAGCAATTGAGAGGGGCCGAAAGATCGGGCCCACACACACCGCGCGACTCCAGAGCCACGCTCATCTGTGCAGGAGAAAGGACGCGGTAATAGCCCCGCGTATAGGGTTCGCTGCGCAAGTCAAGCACGGCAGGCTGAGATGATTTCATCGGTCTTCTCCTTGGAAATTGAGGCGGTGACGGGGAGCGTGCAAATCCGCTTTCGTGAGGGCACGAACGGCTGCGCCTATTGCAACTGCATCGGGCAGCAACGCTGATCCAATAGTCGAAACGATGGCCGGAAAGGCGAAGCACACGACTCACAACCCCTGTAAGCGCTATGCCGATCGATCGCCTCGGAAAGAAATTGGGAGAGGCTCCAGAGCCCTTGGCATGCAGCCTTCGCACCCCCGTCCGTCTGTTCGCCTGCACGAGCGTACCGGTGGCTTGCCCCTCCTACTCTTCGTTTGCCAGCCCAACAAACCGGAGTACGCGTTGAAGTCCACCGCCCCCATCCCACGCAAGCCACCCGCCTTATCGGCCTGCGGCATGGGAGCCGTTCACTGCGACACCTTCGCCGCTGTGCTGCTCGCGCTGTCTATCACCGGGAGTGCCTTTGCACAGCCCTCGCCGAGTTACATGAAGATGTCTCAGCAACTAGGTAGCCTGTCTGGCCTCCCTAACGCCGCAAGCCCGTTCACCGCCTTGGCCCCGGCACGCCCACAAAGCGATGCCTCCGTGTCCACCCGGCCCGTGGCCATACCATCCGCAAGGGCGACGTCGCTGTCGTCAGCGCCCAGTCTGCCCATGCCGCCCAGCGCCTCGGAAATGGCACCCTGGGAGAAAGGCCGCTTCGTCTATAGAGCGGAGAACAAGCGGATCTCGGACGTGCTGCAGGACTTCGCTGCCAGCCGGGGAACCCCCGCCATCGTGGCTGACGGCGTGGAAGGCGTGGTCAACGCCAACTTCGATCTCAAGCCACGGGAATTCCTGGACAGCGTCTCACGCGCCTACAACCTGCTGTGGTACCACGACGGCTCGGCGCTGTACTTCTATCCGGGCCGCTCCTTGCAAAGCCGGATGTTCCGGCTCAAGGGCTTCAACCGCGAACAAGTGGCCGAACTGCTCCAGTCATTCGACCTGGGCGACAAGCGCTACCCCATCCGCTTCAACGAAGCCAACAGCACACTTTATGCGTCTGGCCCGCCACGCCACCTCGAACTCGTGAGTTCTGCTCTAGAGGCGCTCGATGCAGGCGTGACCGACAACAATGCCCGCACGGTCAGGGTGTTTGGGCTGCAGTTCGCCTCTGCAAGCGACCGGGCAGTTGGCAATTCCACCGTGCCAGGCGTAGCAACCATGCTGCGCAAGCTTTATGGTGAACACGACAAAGACACCCCCAATACCACCCCGCTGGTACGCCTCATGGACAAGGACGGTGACAGCACGCGCAAAAAACTCGGCGCTTACATTCCCCTGCCTTCGGCCAACCAATTTCTGCCACCGCTGCCGCGCGCTACCAACCAGGACGCCAGCACGCCGGCCTCCGAACTAAGGCCGCTGACGCCCCCTGCGAAGAACCCCGAAGAAGACAATCAGCCGCGCTTCGAGGCCGACGAGGGCACTAACTCGGTCGTGGTTTACGGACGCGCCGATCGCATGGCGGAGTTCGAGACCCTGATCCGCAGGCTCGACCAAAAGCCCCAGTTGGTCGAACTGGAGGCCACCATCATCGAGGTCAACTCCGACAGCGTGGATGCGCTTGGCGTGAACTGGACTTTGCGAGGCAGCGACACCAACATCAGCATGAACCTGTCCAACAGCCTCATGCCTGCCGCCGCGCTGGGTACGATCGTCGCCGACGCGGGCCGCCATCTGCTGGCCCGCGTGAACGCCCTGCAGGGCGAGGGCAAGGCCCGCATCCTGTCCAAACCGTCCGTCATGGGCGTCGCCAACCGAACCGCCGTCATGCGCGAAAAACGCGTGGTCACGGTTCGCGTGGCCGGTAACCTGGAAGCCAACCTGTTCCAGATCGAGGCCGGCACGCTGCTGGAGATGACACCGCAGGTCACCCGCATGGACGGCAGCAACAACATCAAACTCACGCTCTATATCGAAGACGGAGCGTTCGAGACGAACGTGGTGGACCAGGTCCCCATCGTGAAGAAAACCGAGATCCGCACCGAAGCCCATGTGCGCGAAGGCGAGAGCCTGCTCATCGGGGGTATCACCGTGGAGTCGGAGCAGTCCCAGAACAACGCTGTTCCCGGACTTTCCAAGCTGCCGCTGGTAGGTGGAGCATTTCGCAACAACGAGCGCCAGACGCAACGCACCGAGCGGCTTTTTCTGATCACGCCACGCCTTCTCAATCACGGCTCGCCAGCTCCTGTCGCTTTTTTGAACGAGGTTCGTAAGCCATGAAGCAGCTTCGCATATTGACCGGCCAACATGCCGGAGCCCAGATAAATTTGACCTCAACGCGCTACTTGGTCAGCGCGGAGGACGCAGCAGATATCCAGCTCACCGACTGGACTTCAGAAGCGATGTTGATCGAAGCGGGAGAAGACGGAATGATTCAGTTCGCGCTGTCACCACAAGGCACGGCCAAGGCCTCCCTGCCCATGAACGACTTCGTTCCCCATCGCATGGGCGACATCGTGCTGTGTACCGGCCCCGCCGACGCGGCCTGGCCCGCCAGCGTCGATCTGATCGCGCGCCTCGGCCAGATCACCGTTGCTGCCGCGCCAAAGGGCCGCAAGGTTTCCCCAGTGGTGCTGTCCGCCGTCGTTGGCACCGCCCTGATGACGGCAGCGCTGAGCGCTGCGGTCGCACCGCTGAGCCCACCAAGCCGCGACCGCGCCACTACCGAAGCCCCGAACCGGGAACAGCCACCGCAAGAACCCCTCCTGGTGCGGGTGCAGCGCGCGCTGGCCACCACCCCGATCTCGGGCCTGGAAGTGATTCCGCAGGCGGATGGCGTGACGGTGCGCGGCCTGCTGGCCGAGTCTTCGGACGCGGACACGGTGCGCCAGTTGCTGGCCCCCTTCAAGCGAGAGCGCGTCGTGCACGCCTATGTCACCGCCACGGAAGTGGAGCAGAGCATCGCCGACGCCATCGCCCGGCCCGGCGTTCGCATCCACCACCTGGGCGAAGGCCGCTTCAACGTCACGGGCGACACACAGAACCTTTCGGCCCTCAAGGACAGCGCCACCCGCATCGCCGCCGATCTGGCGCCGCTGGTCAAGCGCATCGACGTGAGCGCATCGGAGTTGCCGCCTGCAGGCGTCAAACGCATGAGTGCGCTGATGAACACCGGAGATCTGCAGTACGTGCAGACGCGCGACGGTGTGAAGCACCTGTCGCCACCGAATGCCGAGGCACTGGCTGCCAACGACTGGTCGATTTCCCGTTAACCCTCACCCAACGAACGCCAACACCATGACTGCTTCCAACGAAACCATCATCTTCAGCGACCTCGCCAACCTGGACCAGGCGCTCACCGAGGACAAGAGCGGCGACCGTGCGCGGGCAATGATCCGCTACTTCGCCGAGATCGCGGATGAAAGCAGCGCGATGCTGAAAGCGACTCAGATGGATGAGGAGCGCCAGCTCGTCTCGCAACTGATCCAGGCGTTCTACGCTTCGCAGCGTGTGATCCAGCGGATCTGGGAAACCCTGCACGGCACCGCCCTGGCGGTCTGAGACAAAAGGAGCCTCTCCATGCTGATCCTCGAAGCACCAACCGCGACCAAGAGCGCATACCCGGTGATCTACCGCAACCTTATGACCGTGGGCTTGCTGGGCACGATGTACAGGGTGGGCGAAGACGCGCAAACCATCCACGCCACTGTCGAGATGACGCTCGAAGATGCACACGGCTACTCGCTGTATCGAACCGTTGCCATGGCGATGGCCGGCCATTTGGACGAAGCGCGGGAGGCCTTGGCATCACGCATCGAGGAAGAGCCTCAGAACGGTGAGAACAAGATCGCTATGGCCGTAGCAATGCTCTTTGGCGGCGATCGAGGTTGGCGCTACTGGATCGATAACGTGCTGGCAACCCACACAGACCAAGAGGCGCGCGAAGCAGCCCTCGGAGTGCTCAAGTACGTAAGCCGGCAGGACCGAAGGGTGGCCCTTCATTAACAGAATTGGCATGCCGGCATCCCGCCGACATGCCTCAACGAACGAAAGTCACACGGTGTGACCTTCAGCAACGCGGAATTTTCCGCATTTTTAGGAGCTTAGATATGTCGAATCGTACCAACGGCAGTAACGGCGCTGACAGCAAGACAAATGACCTGATTGATGCAATGAATAAACAGCAAGACAATTCAACTGCCATTACAAAGGCGCAAATCAAGAACCAAGAGAAACAAGCAGAGAACAACGTACGCTCGTCCATGGCGGAAATGTACGGAAAGAGCGCGAAGGGCAATGCCGACAAAATGGCATCACAAGCATAAACGCGCCGTGCCGCGCCTTGCCGCGCCGTACATCGGCAATCTGCCGACGGCGCGGCGGCGCCTCCGCCCTTGACCTAATTTGCGAGCAGGCTCAATACCTCAAACTCGATTCAATTAGTGCTTTGAGGTCACCATGAAACGGCGTACAACTCGTGTCGATTTAATTTGCGGAGTGGAAAATGATTGCAGCACCAAATGGAAAGACGCAAGGGCTGATAAACGATATGGATCGACAGCAGAAAATTTCAGATGATTTGACCAACGTGCAAATCAAAGAGACTTTGAAAAAGGCCAGGAGCACATTGATATCTTCTGTTGCCGAAACCTTCCAAAAACACTCTAAAAGCATTACCGAAAAGCTGGCACAAAGCGCAAACTAATAGCATCAGGCCTTACGGATAAAAAATCCAACTTCCATGGACTTCGAACATCCTCTAATCAAGACCGCAGGCGATGGCCCATTCACCACCACGATCGTGGTCGTTTTGGCGTGCGTTTCGTGCTTTATATTGACAACCGCCGAGGCGGACCATGCACCGAAGTTGGCGCAAGGATGCAAGCGGCTCCATGCCACACACCTTATAGAAGGAGTACTTCATGAACCCGCAATTTGAGCGCAAGGAATTTGTCGCCGCGTTAATCAGACTGGTCTATCAGGTCATCGAAAAAGACATGCCGGACGAAGCGTCGGACCTTTTAGCCGGAATTCGCATACTGCGGCCAAAACTTGCGGAACTCGATATCACCGCCGGCTGGATCGCCTTTCGCCGCGGCGCTTATAGTGAATGCCTCCAACTGGTGCGCCGCTTCGAAAACCATCCCACGGAATGGGATTCAGCGAAAGGCATGATTGCCAACTGCCAATTCCTGCTCCGCGACAAGGGATGGATGATTACCCTGAACGAGTTGGAGCAAGGAAATGCCAGCCCCTTCGCACTCCAGTTGGTAAGTGCACTGATCAAACACAGAGACAGAGTTGCTGGAAACTTCCAGGACACCGCCGAAGCACAGGGCACGGCCGAAACCGCGAGTGCGCCTATCTTCCAGATGCCTTTCATGTTTATGCGTGCCTGAGCCCATTCATTCTTGGAGAATTCACCATGGCCCCCATCGGCAGCATTGGCGAGGCATCCAGTGCCTTGATCGTCGAACAGTCATCCGCTCCAACGATGAGCATGAACGCCCTCGCGGAAAAATTCGCCGGCATGATGAAAGACGCGCCGCCACTGTCTTCCGTAGAGATCGAAGGTCCGTCCACACTGGGCAAGATGTTGATTAATCAGGACGAGTCCATGCGCAAGGGAATGCAGGACACCGCAGCACTCGTGCAGGCGACCATCGAACAGCCCCTTGGGGCGGACCTTACACAGTACCAAGTCGCGCTGATGTACCAGTTCGCCGGCACCCACTTCCAGATCCAGGCGATGAGCAGCCTTGCGCAAACCACCAAGAACGGTCTGCAGACACTCATGCGCAACCAATAACCCCCTCTAGCGAAGACACCATCATGGCGCCATCCCTCTGCTTTCGCGCAGCGACATACCGCCAGTTCGCGCGCCGCGCACTCGTTCCGCTGCTGCTGCTGCTGGCCCTCACCGGCTGCAAGACCGACCTGTACACCAAGCAGACGGAAGGCGATGCCAACGACATGGTGGCGGCCCTGCTGGAAAGCGGTGTTCAGGTCAACAAGGCAACGACCGATGCCGGCAAGACCTGGAACATCCAGGTCGAGCAAGGGGACGTGGTGCGCTCGCTGACGGTGCTTCGCTCCTATGGCCTGCCCCGCGAGCGCCACGTGACGCTCGGAGAGATGTTCAAGAAAGAAGGACTCATCTCCACGCCCACCGAAGAGCGCGTGCGCTTCATCTACGGCGTGGCGCAGCAGCTGGAGGCCACGCTGTCGCAAATCGACGGCGTCGTCACGGCACGCGTTCACATCGTCCTGCCCAACAACGACCCGCTGGCGTCCGCCGTGAAGCCGGCGAGCGCATCGGTCTTCATCAAGTACCGCGAGAGCGCCAACCTGGCGGGCCTGGTCGCGGGTATCAAGAACATGGTGGCACGCAGCGTCGAGGGCCTGTCGTACGACAACGTGACCGTCACGCTCGTGCCGGGCATGCCCCTCAGCCCTGCCGTGGCGAAGGCGGAAGCCGACAACAACATGCTCTGGATCGCACTGGCCGCAGTGTTGGCGTTGCTGGCCGCAGCAGGGGGTTGGCTGGCCTGGAAGCGCCCGGCCTGGCTGCCAGCCGCGCTGCGCCGCAAAGCGCCCGCCGCGGCGCAGCCCACGGACACGGCAGTGACCGCACCCGTCACCAAGGTGTCCGGTGCGGCGGCAGGAGCACCCGCATGACCACCCAACACGCATCAACACCACCCGCACGGTGGCTGCCATGAGCCGCGCCCTGCAGCTGGCATCGCTGGCGCAAGCGCTCCAGATGCGGCTGGAGGCATTGCACGACGGTGTGGACCCGAGTTGGCGCGCACCGCTCGGCTTGGCGCAATCTCCTCTCGAATGGGACCAGGGCCCTGTGGGACAGCGCATGTCGATTGCGCTGTATGAACGCAATTGCGGTCCTTTGCCGCCCTTGTCGTCGCTGGAGCATCCAGCCAGCCGCTTGGCGCTCCTCGACAGAACCCAGATGCTGTCGCGCCTGTGCGCGCTCGCTCTGCTGGGACGGCCCGGCGTCCTGCGCTGCTGCGTCGAGCGCAACTCGCGGGCAGCGCTGCAGCAATGCCTGGGCCCTGCCTACACCGCGCTGCGCGGCCTTCAGGAAGGTACGCCGGTCGCCAGCGACGTGGCCTCATGGTCGCCCCTGACCTGGGCCTGGGTGGGCTACCGCGAATTGGTGCGGGAAGGCGCTTGGCCGGACCGGGGCCTTCGCCGGCTGGCCCGTCTGTCCCTTCCCCTTTCGCGCGAAGACGAGCCACGGGCAAAGCAGGTTCCCGCCCCGCTGACGCCGGTGCATGCCCGGCTGGAGCGGCTGGAATCCCTTTTCGAGGCGAAACCATGCTGATCTGGTCCACTCCCAACGGTGCCCATCTGCGCACGAACGATGGCATCGTCCGCTCGCATGAAATTCCTACCGTGACCGGTGTTCTCGGATTGCTGGAGAACGTGCACAAAGAGTGCGACGCGATCCGGCAAAAAGCATTGGATGACGCACGGAATGCGGTCGATGCCGTGCAGCGATCGACCGCAGCCATCTTGCAGGAGACGCAGGACGCAGCCCAAGCCATGGTGGAGCAGGCCCGCGAAGAGGCGGCGGCTGAACGCGAGCGGGGCTATGACCACGGCGAGCGCAAAGCGGCTGCGCGCTGGCACGGGCGCTTTGAGCAACTCAAGGCCTCGCACGAAGAGGCCTGGCAGGCGATGGACACCAAGCTGGCTGGCGTCGTGGCGCTGGCGGTCGAACGCATCGTGCACTCGGAATCGCGCGAAGCCCTGTTCCAACGGGCCTTGTTGACGGTGAAAGATGCCCTGCGGCAAGCTGGCACCGCCGTTCTTCGCGTCCACCCCGACGAGGCTCGGGCCGCGCACACCGCCATCGCCGCAACCGCCACCGGCCTGAAAGATCCCCAGATACGCATCGAAACCGATGCCTCGCTGGAGCTTGGCACCTGCATCTTCGAATCCGACATCGGCCGGCTGGACACCAGCCTGCACATCCAGCTCGCGGGCGTTCGATCGGCCCTGGAGCGAGCGACCCGGTTGGCCATGGCCAATGCATCGCCGGAGGCGAGCATTGCGCCCGACCCGGAAGAGCTCGATTTCGACTTTGCCTTGCAAGACGGGCAGGATGAGCCACTCCCGGCCGCGGATCACGACGAATCGCTGGAACTGGACGATCCCCAGGAGTCCGAGCCCCTGCTGGACGCCGAAGCGCCCTGGCTGGATGAAGCCCAGGACGATCTGCCGCAGGCTGAACCGGAAACCGAAACAGAGTCAGAGTCAGAGTCAGAGTCAGAGTCAGAGTCAGAGTCAGAGTCAGAGTCAGAGTCAGAGTCAGAGTCAGAGCCAGAGCCAGAGGCCGATGCGGCTCCATCCGCATGGTTCTCGTCGGTCGTCCCCATGGATGGGGACACCACGCAATGGTTCGAGTCCCTGGACCCGATGAACTCAACCGTCCACGACGACGAGGAAATGCACCATGCTTGAAGTTTCCGGACTCCCTCAGTGGATGGAACGCGAAATCGCCACGGCGACGATCGTTCGCCGCAGCGGCAAGGTCGTCGAAGTGATCGGAACGCTCATGCGCGTCACCGGGCTGGATGCCAAGCTCGGTGAGCTGTGCCATGTGCTCGACGAAAGCGGCGGCTTGCTGCAGGCGGCCGAGGTGATCGGCTTTGCCAACGGCCAGAGCATCCTGTCGCCCTTCGGCTCGATCCTGGGCGTGCGCGGAGGCTCTGCCGTGGTCGGCCTGGGCGAAGTGCTCTCGGTGCCCGTGGGCCCCAAGCTGCTGGGCCGCGTGATCGACAGCCTCGGCCAGCCCATCGATGGCAAGGGCCCGCTCGACTGCCTGGAGCGGCGTCCGGTTTTCGCCTTGCCGCCGACGCCCATGGAGCGGGAGATGATCGAGCATCCGTTGCCCACGGGGGTGAAGGCGATCGATTCCCTCCTCACCCTGGGCGAAGGCCAGCGGATGGGCATCTTCGCCCCCGCAGGCGTGGGTAAAAGTACGCTCATGGGCATGCTAGCGCGGGGGACGGAGTGCGACATCAGCGTGATCGCGCTGATCGGTGAGCGTGGCCGCGAGGTGCGGGAGTTCGTCGAATTCATTCTGGGCGAGGAAGGCATGGCGCGCTCCGTGGTGGTGTGTGCCACCTCCGACCGGTCATCCAGCGAGCGTGCCAAGGCTGCCCATGTCGCAACGGCCGTGGCCGAGTACTACCGCGACCAGGGCCTGAAGGTCTTGCTGATGATGGATTCGCTCACCCGGTTTGCCCGCGCACAGCGTGAAATCGGTCTGGCGGCAGGCGAGCCGCCCGCCCGGCGCGGCTTCCCGCCCTCGGTGTTCGCGGAAATTCCGCGGCTGCTCGAACGAGCCGGCATGGGTGCGGTGGGCTCGATCACCGCGCTCTACACCATCCTTTATGAAGACGAGAGCGGGGGCGATCCCATCTCCGAAGAGGTGCGAGGCATTCTGGACGGACACATGATTCTTTCGCGCAAGATCGCGGCACGCAATCAGTACCCGGCCATCGATGTGCTCGGCAGCCTGAGCCGCGTGATGTCGCAGATCGTGCCCAAGGACCACCAGCAGGCCGGAGGCCACTTCCGCCGCCTGATGGCGAAATACGACGAAATCGAGCCCCTGGTGCAAATGGGCGAATACAAGCCCGGCAACGACGCCCTGGCCGACGAGGCCATGCAGAAGATGCCGCAGATTCTCGAGTTTCTGAATCAGGCCACGTCGGATCTATGGGAGTTCGATCGCTCGGTCGACGGCTTGGCGCAGATCGCCAGCGGCTGACACCCGGTTGCCGCCACGTGCGGCATGCGCGCGGTGCCAGACGACTGCAGGGAAACCTGTGGGCCCTCAGGCACTGCGGCGCGGCCACAGGCTCGCCACCGAGCCCAGCGCGATGCGGCCGAACCCAGGCGCCGTGCGCAACGCGAAGCGTGCGCACTGGCCGAGCAATCCCAGTCCGCTGAGCCGGCCGCTTCGGATGTCCCGCCACAATAGCTGTGCCATCAGGCGGGAAAGATCCATGCCCAGATACAGCGCGGCAAGGACCAGGCATGCCGCGCGCTGCCCGTACCCCACACCCAGCGCACGCCCCACATCGCCCGCGACATGGCGGTGCCCGATCTCTTCCTGGCAGTGCCAGCGCCAAAGCCGCGCTTCGCGCCCATCGCCCTGCAGCCAGGCCGCGCCCTTCAGCACCTGCGCCGACAGCAGCGCCGTCAGGTGCTCGAAAGCCTCGGCCAGCGCAAGGCGGGTACACAGCGGCAAGCTGGCCAGCTCCTGAACGGCCGACGCCACCCGGCCCTCCAGCGCGGCCACAGGCACCCCCGATTGCGCCAAGCGTTCGTTGTAGCGCCGGTGCGCGCGCTGATGCGAGGTTTCTTCCCGGACAAAGCGCAACGCCTCATCGCGCAAGGACTGCGCCGATGCGCCGGACCAATCGCCGGCCTGGATCGCATCGGTGACGGCATCGATCACGAACGCTTCGCCGGAAGGCAGCAGCAGCGACAAGGCATCGAAGAATCGCGTACGGAACAAGTCACCGTTCCACGGTGCGGTGCCGACTGATTGCACCGTCATAACAAGGCCCCGGCCCAGTTCGCGGCCCGGCGCAGCAGCGTGAACGGCACCACCCGCCACAGGGGCCAGGCGCCGGCCAGCGGGATGCGCCCGCGCAGCAGCACCCCATGGTCCAGCGAGTCGAAATGCGGAAAGTAATCAGGCCGCACCCCCACGATTTCACGAAAACCCTTGCGGTGGTAATAGCGCAGCTGTGCATCCACGGGCAATCCGCTGCGGCGCGAATGCACATAGGCATGCGCATCGGGCGCGCGGCCCTCCTGCAATGCTCGGCGCAAACCGGGCACGGGGGACCCCAGGTAGATGTCCTGCCACCCTTGACGAAGTGCATGCGGCCAGAAGAAACGGATCAATTGGCAGGCGGCCTGGGGATCGACACTGGTGAGGCTGATGCCGAAAAGGCTGCGGGTGTGCGGCGCGCGCAAGGACTGCGCGGCACAGTCCTGCCAGGATCGCGAAGCCGCCACGGCATCGCGGCACACGGGCTTCATGAAGAGCGAAGCGAGCGCTTGTCCGGTCTGCGGGCAGAAAGCGCCGACGCACAGGTCAGGATGGGCGAGGATTCGATCCCGCAGCGCGCTTTCATCGGCAGCCTGCTCGGCGGTCCACTGCCGCGCTTCCAGTTGCATCAATTGCGGGATGTCCTCAAGGCCAAGGAAGCGCGCTTGCGGCAGTGAGGCACCACGCGCTGCGCCAAGAGCCGCGGCCCCGGCGTTATTGCGCCGCGCCGTCCAGGAACCCACCAGCGCGCTGCGCCGAATCTGCAGATCGAAAGACATGAGGGCCGATGATGTGCAGGCTGTGTGAAACGCTGATGACAACCGCGCGGGGCTTCAGCGCTGCGCCCCTCGCTTGGCAAGCGATCGCTTCGCATGGGGACCGTGTCAGCGCAAGGCCGTTGCCTACCCTGGGGCATCCCGTCAACCGCGAGAACGCCATGAACAGCCTCACCCTGAAAAGCCCCTCGACAGCACTGCGCCCGGTAGCGGGCGGCCTATTCGCCTGGCTCGGCGCCATGGCCTCGAACACGTACCGCCTGCGACGGGCACCGGACCTCCACCCAGGTACCAAAGCGCCCACGCACCCTGCACGCCAGGCAGCAGCCCGCCATGCGGAGCAGCCAGTGCGCGATCTGTCCGAAGGCATGGATGGGGCGCCTGTGGTGCGTGACACGCAGGGCTTGCTGAACATCTGCGAAGACGGCCTTTTCCCTGGATTGCGCAAGATCGTGCTGCGCGGCGAGTTCAGCGATGCCGATCTGCAGCACCTGCCCGGCTCGCTGCAGGAATTGGAACTGCTGCATTGCAAAGGCATCACGTCCAACGGACTGGCCCAGCTATGCCAGCTGGACCTGATATCGCTCACGGCGCGCCATCTGCACATCGACGCAGCGGGAGCTGCGATCCTTGCGGGGCACCCGACCCTGAAGCGCCTGGACCTCAGCCACAACCCGATCGGCAACGAAGGCGCCCGGGCGCTGGCCTGGCACCCCGGCCTGCGATCACTCAGCCTGAATGACTGCAGCATCGGCGACGCCGGCGCGGCGGCTTTGGCAGCCAGCCAGCATCTGCAGGCGCTGGAGTTGCGCAGCAACCCTGCGCTGGGGGTGACAGGCATCCGCGCATTGGCCCACAACAGTTCCTTGCAAGCGTTGGACTTGAGCGACAACCGCCTGCGAGACGAGGCGGTTGCTCCATTGGGCGGCAACCGCAGCCTGACGCAGCTGTCCCTGGGCGGAAACCTCATCGGAGAGGATGGCGCCCGCAGCCTTGCCGCCCATGCGCGGCTGGAGTCACTGAACCTGCAACGCAACCGGCTGGGCGACAAAGGGGCAGGGGCTTTAGCGCGCATGCCCCGGCTGCACACCCTGATCGCCTCGGGCAACGGCATCGGTACGGCAGGGGCGCAGGCGTTGGCCCAACATGGCACGCTGGCCTCGCTAGACCTTCGCCACAACCCGATCGGCGATGCCGGCGCACAGGCTCTGGCCGAAGCGCCAGCGCTGGCCAGCCTGGACCTGGGCAGTTGCCAGGTCGGCAACGCGGGCGCTTGCGCGCTGGCCCGCTCGCGCACGCTCAGCCGCCTGGTGTTGCGCAACGACATGGCGGGCAACGTGCAGATCACGGAAGCAGGAGCGCGGGCGCTGGCAGCCAGCCCGGCCCTGACGGAAATCGACCTCGAAGGCCACCAGATCGGCTCGGGCGGCGCACGAGCACTGGCTGCCAACCTTCGTCTGCAAAAACTCAATCTGGCGCGCAACCGGATCGGCGAGTCCGGTGCGCATGCATTGGCGGGCAACCGCACGCTCGCATCCTTGGACCTGTGGAGCAATCCGTTCTCCGAGCGGGGAAATCGTGCCTACGCACAAACCCATCGGGCCTTGCAAGCCGCACTGGGCTGAGAAGACCACCCGACACCCTCCCGCACTGCTGCAGTGGCGCGGAGGGGGCAGGAAAGACCAACTGCTTCGGTCATCGATGCAGACCGAGGCACTCTGCTGAGGCAGCCTCGATCTCGCTCCCAGCACTCATTCAGCCTTCAGTTTCGTCCAGCTTTCCAGATGGGCATCGTGGTTCAGGGCCCGTATGGCCTGATCGACCCGCGCCTGAATTTCCGCGACATCGGGTTGCTCGCTGCCAGCGCTGGCCGCCCCCTCTCGGAGCAGCGTCTGCGCGATCTTCAAATCATGCGCAGAAGGCTCCGCTCGGGAACCAAGCCCAGCCAATACATCAAAAGCCGTGCTCAGATAGAGCGCCTCATCATTGCCTGCCATCGGAATTCCATCCCTCAGCCGGGCGGCGTCGATGGCCAGCTGCGTTTGCAGACTGAGGGCCTGGTTTTGCAAACGCACCCGCTTGTTGTCGCGCCAGGCGTCCAGCGAATCGCTCAGATTGTGAGACGTGCCGCCGAGATACTCCTTGCAGGCCTGCCAGACGAAATCATTGGAAGAACTCTGTCCCGCCTGCTGAAGCATGTAGCCCTGCGACCGCAAGGATTCGCCCGATAGCGCGGAATTGGAGCCACCCCGCCCCAGCTGCCCGACCAAGGATCCGATGCCCGTCGAGGCAACGCTTGCCATCACATTGGAGGCAACCGAGCGACCCACATCGCTCAGCCGGGCTCTCACGTCGTCCCCGCTGGGCAACAGCGATCCGCTGGTGCGCCAGGGCCCGATCCAGAAGTGCTGCGTCAGATCCAATGTTTCCTTGGCGACCTCCAACCCGTAGTTGCCCAAACCAGAAATGTCGGAGAGCCCGGCTGCGGGCATTTCGGGATGCGGGAGGCTGGTCGCGAACACATTCGCCTTGTGCGCTCCGCCCACCAGATCGTCCAGATGGGTGTAGGCCGCAGACTTGCCCAATCCCAGTGCCAGTTTGGTTACACCCCCTCCCAACCCGGACGCCCAGAGCGAATGGGAAAACACCAGGGCGGGGTTGGTGAACGCATGGATGGGCATCACGTGACGGCGCAGTACGTTGAAGCCTGCGGTCATGAGCGGCTGGGCCAAGACGCCCCACTGCTTGCCATCCAGCGCCGACTGCAGCGATGCCACGGATTTGCGGCGCAGTTCCACCTGGGCCTTGAGCTCGTTCATCGTCGGCAGGTCGAGCCTGCCACCGAGCGCGCCGGCCGTAGCCGGCTTCCAGAACTGCTTTTCTCCATTGACCACACGCAATTGCACAGGACAGGGATCTGGAACCAGCACCTTGGGATCGATGGCCTTGAACTGCGGGAAATTGGCCAGCGCCGCACGCCGGTCCATCGCCGACAGCAAGGTGGTGTCGATCATGTGCGCGGTCAGCCCGCCGATTCCGCCGCCGGCGAGCGCGGGGTCGTATTGATTGCTCAGTTCCCCGATATTGACCGACTGCCCTGCCGCATTGAGGCCGGAGCGGGGCCCGATGGCGGTGGCCATGGCGTTGGTCGCGGGCGAGCGAGCCATCGAACTCAGCAGTTGACGGGCAAAGTCGTACCCTGCGGGCAACGCTGCGTCACCGATCTTGATCGAGTAGCCCCCGACGCCCGCAGCTTCCTGGGCGTCGGCCCTGTCGGCGGCCCATTGGCGGTATTGCGCCGCCATGTCTCGCTGCTCGGCGGTATCGTCCAGTAAAGGCATGTCATCCAATGCCGCCATGACCCTCCCTCCCGCGGTCGGCGGCACGGGCTGATCGAGAGCGAGGGCGTCGTTGGATACGGCAGCTTCAGAGGCTGCCGTATCGATGATGACCTCCTGCATGCGCACTACCGTCTCGACAGTTTCCGTCGGCCCCGTCTGCGGTGTCGGCAGCGGCCGCGCAGTCTGGTGATCGGAGGCGGCATCCAGGGCAATGCCCACGACCGTCCCGACCCCCTGCGCCACGAGGCGCCCGCCCGATTGCACGGTCTGAGCGATGGCGGTCAACCAGCCTTGCGGCGCTACGGTGTCGTGTCCCACGCTGGTGCCTTCGGTGAAAGGCATGTCGATGGCCACGTCGCCTGCCGACGATGCAACCGCGTGGCTGGCCGAACCTGTCGCCTCAAACCCCATGCCACGGTTGGGCAAAGGCGTGCGGCGCAACGGGCCATAGGGTTCGGAAGAGGCAGGCGAGTTGCGTGGAGTCAGGCGATCGTGGTCGGTCCGATGGGATCGGGAGACGTTGATCGAGCGCTGGGACGAAGCCTCGTCGGCGCCGGACTGGACAGGGGCCGTCCGGACGCTTCGGGCGCTGGCATTCAGTGGGTCCATGGGAAATATCCTTGGGTTCCGGAGTTCGTGAATGGGGAATACAGAGACAGGGAGGACCCATGCTAGGCCGTCCCAGAAGCCGGTGCGGCTTCTTCCAGCAGTGCCTGCAGCACGCTGACGGCCAGGCGGTTGAGCATGTCCATCGAGGTCGCCGCGTCTTGCGGGGATTCGATCCACGACAGCGAGCTGAGCTGCAGCAACCCTTCGGCGGAAGCGCCAAGGTACCCGCCGAACTCTTTCAGGATGGCGGCCTGCAAGGTGAGCAGTTTCAGCACCTCAGCACCGGCAAGCTCCTGCGCAGCGATCGGCAAAAGCACTTCAGGAAGGACTCCCGCATGCTCGGCATGAAGATGGAACCGGCAGGCCAGGCCGGCAGGTCCTTTGACGACCTGAGGCGCCACCATAGAAAACCGGTCAACCACGGGCACGCCGATGTGCACCGCCAACTGCGAAAGAAAATCGACTTGAGCGCGCGTGGCCGTCTCGGGCAGCGGATTCGAGGGGATGGCGTTCATGGAAAGCTCCAAGAAGGGTTGAGAAGCGGAAACCGGCTGGGGCGGCCGCTACGAAACACATGTATCGCAAGGCACCCGTACGGGAGGAAGCCGGTGCTTCGACGCAAAAAAATGGCTGCGGCAGCCATCGCATGAGCGACCGGCGGAACAGGCATGCGCCTGACTGCGGTGGTCGCTGCATTGCATCGGCGGCACGCAGCCATGAAAGCCAAGGAAAGCCGCCGGCAAAAAGCGCGGCGGGCTTTCCAGCCGCTATGCATCAGCCCGTGAACTCCTTCGTGCCACGGCTCTTGGCACCTTCCACTTGCACGGAGGCGGGCGCCAGCACATCGTTCGGAGCATCAGGAATGATGTTGTTGGACAGCTTGATGTTCGCCTGCGTCGCGTCGGTGCGCACCACGGCTTCCTTGACGTTGTTGATCGTCGAGTTGGAGATCGAAATGTCGATCGGGAAGTCCTTTCCACCGTTGGTGCGAACCAGCTTGCTGGTGCCATCGAAGAAGGAGTTGTCGATGGAGAAAGAGCCGCCATGGTTGAGCTGGAACGTCTTGTCGGTAGCATTCGCCGCGCCGCCGTTCTTGAACACCACGTTGCCTTCGCCCTTCATGGTCATGAAGTCTTCGCCCACGTCGCGGCCGAACACCCCGTCGAGCGTGGCATCGCCCTTGGTGTGAATGCCATCGGCACCGGAGATCTGCACGTTCTTGAGCGTTGCACCCGGCTCCAGGATGAACACGGGCTTCTGGTTCTCGCTCTGGCCGCCGTCTCCCAACGCAGGGCCGGCCTTGTAATGCACGTTCTTGCCGTCGAACACTTCGCCCGCCTTGACGACGATGGGTTCATTGACGGTCTTCTCTCCGCTGGCAGGCGGAATGCAGGTGACCTTGCCGCCAGAGCCCGATCCGGTCGTTGGCGTGGTTTCCGGAGGCTTTGAGCCAGTGGAAGGTTCCGTCGTGGAAGGCTTTTCGGTCGGAGGCTTTCCGGCACCACCATCGCCAGACGGCTTCGTGCCGCCGCCGCCCGTGGAAGGCTGGGTTCCACCGCCGCCGCCGCCCGTGGAAGGCTGGGTTCCACCGCCGCCGCCGCCCGTGGAAGGCTGGGTTCCACCGCCACCGCCACCCGTGGAAGGCTGGGTTCCACCGCCACCCCCACCCGTGGAAGGCTGCGTTCCACCGCCACCGCCACCCGTGGAAGGCTGCGTTCCACCGCCACCGCCACCGCCACCCGTGGAAGGCTGCGTTCCACCGCCGCCACTTCCAGAACCACCTTCGGACTCTTCGGGCTTCTTGCCGGTCAGGAGTTCGATCAGTTTTTGCAGCAGTTCCATCAACTGCTGGGTCACGTCTTGTGGGCCCTCATTTTTCTGCCCTCCCTTGGTGAGCTTTTCCAGCGCGCTGCTGTCGCCATTCATGAGGGATTCGACCAGTTGCTTGAGCAGGTCACCGATCGAACCCTGGCCTTGTGCCGAGCCATTGGCCCCGCCTGCTTCACCGGTTTCTCCGGTTTCGCCCGTCTCGCCACTGCCTTCGGCACCGCCAGCTTCCGTCGAACCGCCAGCGCCTTCGCTGCCGCCGGAGCCACCGGTATTGCCGGAACCGCCCGTCTTGCCACCTTGCAGCATTTCCAGGATCTGCGTGAACACTTGAAGCAGTTGTTGAATCGGAGACTGGGCATCGCCGCCTTGTGCGCCGTTCGCACCGCCCGTCTCGCCTGCTCCGCCTGCTCCATTTTTTTTGCCCAGATCTTCGACCGCACCCGATCCGCCCTGCAACAAGGCTTCGATGAATTGCTTGGCCAGATCGCCGACGCCGGTGGCGCCCGAATTGCCGCAGCCACCACCGGTCTTGCCCGTGCCGCCAGAGGCGTCGGACGACATTTTTTCCAGCAACTGGCGCAGATAGGCCTCGCCCAGTTGCTCCATCAGATTGCCACCGCTACCACCTTCCTTGCCCATCTGATCGAGCGTGCTGTTGCCGCCACCGCCGAGCTTGTCGGCGATGCCGCTGGCCAAACCGTTGGCCGAATTCTTGTTCGAGCTCTGCTCCATGGCCTTGGCCATTTGCTGAAGCAACTCACCAAACTGTTGGATGAGCCCGGCGATTCCCTGGCTGTTGCGGGTACCGGAGCCTTTGCCTGCACCTTCCGCACCTTCCGCACCGCCTGCACCGCCTTTGCCCGACGCGCCTTCCGTGCCGCCGGGCTTGTTATCGCCTTCCTTGTCCGTGGCCTTCATGACCTGCTGCAGCATCATCAGGACCACCAACTGAAGCAGGCTGTCCTGCAGTTGCTGGGACGAGTTTTGAGACTGACCGGACTGCAAGTCCTGGGGTTGGATCCGGGTAGCGCTGGTTTGAAAATTGACTGACATGCTGACTCCTTAAGGCACAGGGTGATGAAAAGTGACTACCCACCGCACGGTGGCTCAGACACGGGAAAAGCGGCGGACGGCTCCACCGGATTGAAGGAAATGGCTGGGAAAGAAATGAAGAAACCCACGATCCAATGTGGTGGCGACCGAATGGACACATAGTGGGAAACCCCTGCGCCGCGGCGAGCGCAGATCAGGCACTGCGCGCGGGGCGCCACCGGGGGCGGCGTGCGTGGCGGCGGCTCGGCATGCCGTCGCTGGGCCAGCGCCTGCCCCAGGCTGGCGGCCAGCGCCAGACCGGGAGAGCGCCGGCGCAGGGGCAAGGAAAACGCCAAGCATTCAGCCATGGGGCACCGCCAGTGACGGCGCCAGCGAAGGAGGGGCAAGCGAGGGAGACAACAGGCGCTTGATGCGCTCGGCCACCGGGCGCAATGTCAGCTGCGGCCGGACCTGCTGGAAAAACACGCCCACCAGTAGCACGAGGAGCAGCATGGTCGTTGCGCCCTTGATGGGCTGCGCCAGGCTGTTGGGCTCCAGCTTTTCAGCAGCCTTTCCCAGCAGGCCGATGCCCAGGTCGATCAGCATCAGGATCACGATCACCGGGCCGGCGATCTTGAGCACGGTTTCGGCGTAGTTGGTGACCTCCGTCGGCAGGAAGCGCTCCATCAGGACGGGCCAGTTGGGCATGAGGCCGGTCAAAGGCCACCATTCGTAGGAATCGAAAAGCAGTCCGACGAAGACCAGCATGCCCCCCAGCATGTAAAAGCCGACGATGGCCAGTTGGGACAGCAGATTGCCTACCGGCGTACTTTGCTGACCGCTGAGCGGATTGGTCTGCTGGATGTTGTTGTAGCCGGCCTGGTTGTCGATCAGCATCCCGACGCTCTCGGCCACCCAGAACACGGTGCCGACCGCAAAGCCGATCAGCATTCCGATCAGCCCCTCCTTCACCACCAGCACCACCATCTCCAGGATCGTCACGGACTTCAGCATTTCAGCGGGCTGGCCCCAGGCCACGAATGCACCCAGCACGATCACCAGTCCACTGCGGGTGCGCCCATAAAGCAGCGTGTCGTTGGTGGCGGGCATCACGAGCATGGCGACATAGATGCGCGCCGTGGACATGGCCAGCACCGCGATGAGGCCCTTGATGTCCAGGGCGAACTGGAAAAGGTTCAGCCCCTGCTGAAATGAGGAATCCATCTCAGGCCTTTGCGCCGCCAGCGAGTTGCAAACGGCTGCGCGCCGCTGCGCGGGTGCCGGCCAGCATTCGGGCGACGGCTGTTTCTTCTGCCTCTTCGTCTTGGGCATCTTCCTGGGCGCGCTCGGCATCCTGGATGGCTTTTTCAAGACGGAGTTCAGTGCCTTCCAGTTGCTGGGTCGCCCGCCGCAGCGCGAACTCGCGTTCGGCCACGCGCTGGAGGGCGGCCTCCACCTGCTCTGCGGCACGCCGGGTTTTTTTCGCGGCGTCGGTGGTTTGCCCTTCGGCCTCCTTCACCAGCATTTGCAGCGTGACCACCTCCTGCGCATGAAAGCCCTGTGGTCGCGTGGTGGTCGCGCCCAGCCGGTCGCGCACAGCCTGCTCGGCCTGCTGCACTTGCTGCTCCTCGGACACGGCAGCTTCGTGCGCAGCCTGGTCGCTGTCGCGCTGCCGGGCACTTTCCTGCAATGCTGCCTCGCCCTGCTCGACACGCCGCTTCTTCAGGCGCACGAGGATGCGCAACCCCTTGATAGTGCTCATGGATCCTCTCCAGTGGCCGAACGACATCGAACGGCTATCTGGAGGCAAGACTAGAAGTGCTCGGCCCTTCGCCACAGTCCATGGCCGAAGGCAATCACGGCCAAGCGAACGTTGGCACGCAACAGAAGGTTCGACCGCCGCCGCATTCGCCTGCAAGGGCAAGCACTTCGCATTGCCCGCACGGCAGCGCTTGTACAGAACTAGATTGCGTGGACCCTATCGCATCCCGCGACCACCGAGCCCACCATGTCAGAAAAAACGGAAGAAGCCACCGACAAGAAGCTCATGGACGCCCGCAAGAAGGGCGAGGTTCCCAAGAGCCAGGACTTGGTGGCCGCAGCCATTCTGATCGCTTCGCTCCTCGTCTTGATGGGCGCCGGACCCATGCTCTACGACCACGTCGCGAAGGTGGTGAAGACCGCCGTGCACCAGGGCATTCAGGCAAAAGACACCCAGCAGGTGATGGCCCTGATTTCATCCATGGTGCTGGACGGAGCGATTGCGGCTTTTTCCCTGGTGGCCGTGTCGGTGCTGGTCGCCGTCATCGCGATGATGGCCCAGGTCGGCGTCATCATCTCGTTCGAAGCCATCCAGCCGAAATTCGAGAAACTGAATCCTGCCGAGGGTCTCAAGAAACTGATCAACTTGCGCTCGCTCGTCGAGCTTGCCAAATCGATCATCAAGGCGGTGGCGCTGGGTGCCGTGATCTGGCAGATCGTTCTCAGCCTCGTGCCCCTGATCGTGGGCTCGGCCTATCTGTCGGTCGATGGCGCGGGGCAGGTGGCATGGAGCTCCATGCTGCGGCTGGTGGGCTTTTCCTGCCTCGTGTTCCTGATCATCGGCCCGGTGGACTTCGGCATGCAGCGGTGGCTGTTCATGCGCGATCAGCGAATGAGCAAGGACGACATCAAGCGCGAGCGCAAGGACAGCGATGGCGACCCCCACGTCAAGGGCCAGCAGAGAGCATTGCGCGACGAGCTGGCCAACAGTCCGCCACAAGAACGCGTTCCGGGTGCAACGGTGGTGGTCACGAATCCCACGCACTACGCGGTGGCGCTGTTCTACGAAGAAGGCGTGACGCCACTGCCCATCATCGTGGCCAAAGGCATGGACGATCAGGCTGCGATGATCCGCGGCCTGGCGACCGCCAACCGCGTGCCGATCATCGCCAACCCGCCTTTGGCACGGGCACTTCACCGCCTGCCGCTCAACCAGCCTGTCTCCGAGGACTTGCTCGAAGCCGTTGCCGTGGTGCTGCGCTGGGTGGCGGACCTCGATCAGCTCAGCAGCAACGCGGCTTGGTCTCCCCCTTCCGCCTGACCAGACTCTCACCTCCAGGAACATTCCATGACCAAACGCTTCGACTCCACCCTGGTCAACGACGTCACGATGGCGGGCTTTCTCGTCGGCGTGATCGCACTGATGATCCTGCCGCTGCCCACGATGCTGATCGACGCATTGCTGGCCATCAATCTCACGGTGAGCATCCTGCTGCTGATGACGGTTCTGTTCATTCCGGATGCGCTGTCTCTCTCGACCTTTCCTTCTCTGCTGCTGTTCACCACGCTGTTTCGGCTGGCATTGAACATCGCTTCCACCAAAGCCATCTTGCTGCACGCAGACGCCGGCCATCTGATCGAAAGCTTCGGGCAACTCGTGGTGGGGGGCAATCTGGTGGTGGGGATCGTGGTGTTCCTGGTGATCACCATCGTGCAATTCATCGTGATCGCCAAAGGGTCGGAGCGCGTCGCGGAAGTCGGAGCCCGCTTCACGCTGGACGCCCTGCCCGGCAAGCAGATGAGCATCGATGCAGACCTGCGTGCCGGCCTGCTGACACCGGACGAGGCCAAGCGAAAACGGGCGCATCTGGGCATGGAAAGCATGTTGCACGGCGGCATGGACGGAGCCATGAAGTTCGTGAAAGGCGACGCCATCGCCGGGCTGATCATCACGATGGTGAACATTCTCGCCGGGGTCGTCGTGGGGATCATGTACCACAACATGACCGCCGGTGAAGCCGCTAACCGCTTCGCGGTGCTGTCCATCGGCGACGCGATGGTGTCGCAGATTCCTGCGCTTTTCATCTGTATGGCAGCCGGTGTCCTGACCACCCGCGTGACGGACGAGCACAAGACCAAGCCGACCTCCCTCGGCGAGGACATGACGGAGCAGCTGACCCGCAATCCACGCTCGATGTACCTGGCGGCCGCCCTCACCGTGGGCTTCGGCTTCATTCCAGGCTTTCCCTTGATTCCGTTCGCGCTGCTGGCGGCGGGGCTGGTGTTCGGGGGCCATTTCCTGACCAAGAAGCGCCTGCGGCTCGCAGGCAATTCGCTGTCCAAACCGATTGCAGCGCTGATGCGCGAAGGTGCGAAAGGCGACGCACCTTCCATCCAGCAAAAGGCGCCGGAGTTTGCCAAGCCGCTGTCTATCCGCATGTCGGAAGCGCTGGGAAAGCTGATCGACGCCGAGCGGCTCAACGCGGCATTGAACAAGGAGCGAGAAGGCTTGCAATCACGGCTGGGCCTGCCGTTTCCGGGTGCCGCGATGTGGGTGACCTCCGATCTGTCCGGCCTGCGCTACGAGGTGCTGATCAACGACGTGCCTGTCGCGCAACCGGAGTTGCCGGGCCGCATGCTGCTGCTTCTGGACCCGCAATCGCCGCTGGCCGCCTCGGCGCAGAGCCATGGTCCCGCGCTGGGAAACGCGGCTTCACTCTGGATCGCGCCCGAAGCCGTGCCCGCTGCCCAGCGAGAGGGCGTGTGCATCGATGTGGAACAGGTGATCGCCCGTGAGGTCATGGGCATGCTGCAGCGGCATGCCCACCTCTTCATGGGGGTGCAGGAAGTGCAGTGGGTCATGGAGCGCAGCACGCCGGAGTATCCGGGTCTCGTGGCGGAAGTACAGAAGATCATGCCCCTGCAGCGCATGGCCGAAGTGCTGCGAAGGCTGCTGGAAGAGCAGGTTCCGATCCGCAACATCCGCAGCATCTTCGAGAGCCTGATCGTCTGGGGTCCGAAAGAGAAAGACCTGTTGCTGCTCACCGAATACGTGCGATCCGACCTGGGCCGCTATCTCGCCCACGAAGCCACGAGCGGCCAGCGGCACCTGTCGGCCATCCTGCTGGATCCGGACATCGAGCAGGCCATCCGCGGCTGCATCAAGCCGACGCCGGCCGGCAACTACCTCGCCATGTCGCCCGACGATGCACGCGATCTGACCGAACGCATTGCAGCGGTTGCCGACAACGCCAGGCAGCCCGGCGTGGCGCTGGTGACCTCCATGGACATTCGCCGCTACGTGAAGAAGATGATTGAAAGCCGCCTGGACTGGCTGCGCGTCTACTCGTTCCAGGAACTGGGGACCCAGGTGGAATTGCGGCCCATCGGCCGGGTTTCCTGAGGCACGCGGCAATGGCATCCCTCCAGCGTCCCGACCATGTCTTGCGCAAGGTCGCGCATCCAGCCGCCGCCACCGCCGCGGTACTGCCACGCCCGAACGCACAAGAGCGATTTCGACGTGAACTGTTTCCACCCGCCGTGCCCCAGCCAAGCCCTGGCGAAGCGGATGCGGCCGAGTTCGCCGACGCATTTTTCCCCTCCCTGGAGGGGCTACAGGCCGATCCGCCCGACTCGGACGACGAAGAGCGCGGTGAACGGCAAGGTTCGCAAGACGAGCCGCCTCAGGAAGACGAGCGGGACGGTGCACCGGCACAGTCCGGTGCGCCGGCCGCAGCGCCTGAGGCGCAGCCTCAGCCGCCGCCACGCTACTTTTTCATCCAGGGCGATACCTTGCCGCCCCCGTTGGCACATGCCCCATCCGCAGCGGAGCCGGGGGAAGACCTGCCAGGCGATCGTCCGCCGGTCCAAGGCGCAGGAGCGATGGGGACCGCCACCGACGCGCAGCCGCCGAAATGGTTGATCGACACGGCGCAGATCATTACCGATCTGTGCCGGCGCGCGGATCCGGCCTTTCAATCGCTGTCCGTCACGGTGCCCATGGACCCGCAAGTGCTCCCGGATTGCGAACTGGCTCTGGGGCTTTCGTCGTATGCCATGACGCTTCGCTTCCACACAGTCTCATCCGAGTCGCGCCGCCTAATCTCATTACATCGCGATCAACTGCATGGGTTGTTGTCCCGCCTGAGCACGAACCCGCAACGCAGCATCGACATCGACCTGGAATGACCCTTGAACACAGTCAAGCCGCCGGCTTCCCCCACCAATGACCTTGCCAGGTATCTGCCGTCCGTGGATCAGGGCGAGGCGCGGCTGGCACGGGTAGTCTTTGATCGACGGTTCATACGCTGGGTTCAGGCACTGACGGGCAATCCCGGAGCCGTGGTCAGCCGGGCACCCGATGTTCCCGCCAAACGCATTGACATGGCATTCCAATGCGCGCAGGGCTCTCTGAGCCTTTGCGTGCCCACGGCAGACTGGCCCGCCCTGGAGATGGCTGCGCGCCTGCCGGAAGCCGCGCTGGCGCGTGACGTCGCCCAATCGTTGATGGTCAAGACGCTGGCACCTTTTCAGGCCGGGCTGCCAGGGCTCGTTCTTCATGGCATGGACCTCGGCAAAGGGTCGGCTCCCTTCGAGGTCGTGGCGCGGAACCGGCGCGTCGGCCTGCAGGCCATGGACGAAGCGATGGCGGGGCAGATCCAGGCACTGCTCAGTGCGTCGATACCAGCGAGCGCCAACCACCTTTTCGCGTTGCGTGTCGCCTGCCGCATTCGCCTCGTTCGCAAGGCGTTTCGTTCCGCCGACCTACAGTCGATCGGTTCGGGCGACGTGCTGCTCACCGGTTTGTCTGCCGCCGCGTCGGCATCCCTTCATTGCCACTTGTCTTTTGGAATGGGCGCCTCCATGGAAACCACCGCACAACTCGATATCGACTCCCACCAAGCCACGCTGGACGCTGCACCGCAGGCCGGCAGTGCCCCCATACCGGAGAGTGCGCTGCCGGAGGACAGCGACATCGGCACCGTCGGCCAGCTGTCCATCCCTGTGGCTTTTGAAATCGATAGCGCCCGCGTGCGGCTGGACGACCTGGCCGCCTTCGGCCCCGGCTCGGTCATCACGCTGGACACCCCAGTGCGGGACGCCACCGTGCGGCTCGTGTGCCACGACCAGGTGGTGGGCATCGGTCGCCTGATCGTCATTGGCGAACAGCTCGGCGTGCGCATCGAACGCATGGGCATCGGCCAGACCCCTGACGCCACGCAAGCGCTGCCATGAGCCCGCTGTCGCCCGTACAGGGGCTGGACCCCACCTCGCTTTTCATCGCCCTCATGGCGTTGGCCTTGCTTCCATTCGCGGCCATGGTGGTGACGTCCTATACCAAGGTCGTGGTCGTGCTGGGATTGCTGCGCAACGCGCTGGGCATTCAGCAGGTTCCGCCGAACATGGTGCTCAACGGCATTGCCATCATCATTTCCATCTATGTCATGGCACCGGTGGCCATGGAGGCCGCCGACAAGATCCAGGCAGCCCCGCCCAGCTCGCAAAGCTCGAACACCCAGCAGATGCTGATGGCGGCATCCGCCGCCAAGGAGCCGTTCCGCCAATTCCTGGTCAAGCATGCCCAGCCTACTGAAAAAGCGTTTTTCTTGAAGTCCGCACAGGCGATATGGCCCCAGGAGCGCGCGAAGGCCTTGCTGGCCGACGACTTGATCGTGGTGGCTCCGGCGTTCCTGCTCACGGAATTGACGGCCGCTTTTCGCATCGGCTTTTTGCTGTACCTGGCTTTCGTGATCGTGGAGCTGGTCATCGCCAACGTGCTGCTCGCCATGGGCTTGTCCCAGGTTTCACCCACCAACGTCGCCATTCCGTTCAAGCTCTTGCTGTTCGTGGTGCTCGACGGATGGTCCCAGGTCATGCACGGCCTGGTACTGACCTACCGATAACTGAAAGGAGGCTGCCATGACACACGACAATATTGTCCAATTGACCTCTGAGGCGCTGATGCTGTGCCTCATTCTTTCCATGCCCGCCGTCGCTGTAGCGGCCGTCGTCGGGTTGCTCGTGGCGCTGGTGCAGGCCGTGACGTCGCTGCAGGATGCCGCCATTTCGCAAGGCATCAAACTGATCTGTGTCACGGTCACCGTGGCGGTCACTGCGCCCTGGGTCGGCACCACCGTGCTGCAATTTTCTCAAAGGCTGCTGGCAGCCACGTTCACGCCATGACCCCGGGCGGCCCTCAATTCCGCAGCATGCAGCAGGCGCTGCGGCTCAAGCAACAGCGACTGCGGGAACACAACCATTTGCAGGCGCAAGCGGCATTGGCGCAGCGTGAGCAGTCGGCACGCAATATGTCCGTGGCGCAAGGCCGCTTCGGCGACTATGTCTTCAGAACCGTGCCTCGCCCGCCGCTGCCCTTGCCGCCGAAACAGAACAGCCTTCCCGGTCAGCCCGATGCGCCGCTGCCGATGCAGGAAACCATGGCTGAGATCTTGCAGACCGACTCGGAAGAAGCCGACGATCGGCTGGGCAATGCGGATCGGTTGAAGGCGGTGAGCGATGACGATCGAGGAGAACGCAACCCGAGATCCCGGGAATCACTCAAGGAAGCGGTCAGCGAGCCAGCGTCCCAGGACAGCTTTCTTCGTGGCGAAAAAAAGGCCCAGGACAACGAAGGCGACTCCCGGGACAGCTCGGGCGGAAACCAATCTGGCTCTGGCTCTGGCTCTGGCTCTGGCTCTGGCTCTGGCTCTGGATCGGGATCGGGATCGGGATCGGGATCGGGATCGGGATCGGGATCGGGATCGGGATCGGGATCGGGATCGGGCAAAGGCGACCAGGGAAATTCACGCGACAACCGGTCAGGGCGATCCGGCCGATCTTCGCTGTCAGGCACCATCGCGGCGGCCCTGGACGTGGTGCGGCAACGGTACACCGGTACGGCACAGGATCGGGCTGCGGTGCTGACCCAGCAACTGTGGCAGTACAGCAGGGCGCCCCATTTCGAAGCCAGCGCTGCCCGTGGCATGGCAGAAGTCGCCGTTTATCTTCAGAACCACAGCAGCCGGGGAGCATTGAGCAACCTGCAGCGGGTGAAGATCAAACTGTTGCAGTGCGGGGGGCCGACAGCAGACGCTGCCAGCGACACCACGCGGATGAAAGATCAAAAAGCGCTGGTGCCGCTGAAGTTGTTGAGCACCGACACTCCAAGAACGGAATCCCAGGCAAAGACTGCCGCGGACCGAAGTTTGCAGATCAGCCAAAACCTTTCGAGACGGGTACGCCCATGAGCCTTGATCAATACAACCAACTAGTCACCGAACTGTGCGAGGCCATCGACCTGCCGGACGCCGAAGCGGTGCTCGCGCAAGGCTGGATCGAAGTGGAAGGATTTGAAATCCTGATGTCCCACTACGAGAACGATCCGGCGGCCATGTACCTGAATTTTCACTTCGGCATCGTCACAGCGGGCCGCACGCTGACCATCTTCCGGTTGCTGCTGGAGGCCAACCTCACCGTGTATGCCCAGGATCAGGCACAAGCGGGCATCAATCCCGACAACGGAGGCATCATCCTGATCGTGCGCGTGCCGATGACGCCGGAAATCAACGGTACCTGGCTGGCGGAAACGCTCACGCACTACACCGAGCACGGACGCTACTGGAAAGACAACGTGCTGAGCTCCACCGACGAAGCCTTCAATGGCATCTGCGCTGGTGACTACATCTGGTTGAAGGTGTGAGGGTACCGCGCGCAATGGCCGCGTCCCTCACGCCCCACGGAGCGCGCTACCAGTAGAGCGCGGTGTATTCGTTGCCCACCGCCTCCGTGCCCTCATGCGACAACAGCCGGTAACCCCGTCCATAAGCGGCCTGAACGCGCAGCTTGCAGCCGGCCTCCCGCAGCTTCGTGCGGAGTTTGTAGACGTGCTGCTCCAGCGTGCGCTTGTTGGATTCGACCGAGCGCCCCCAGACTTTGGCAATGATGGTCGGCAAAGACACCACCTGGTTCGGCTTGGAGAAAAGCAGGCACGCCAATTCGCATTCCCGGTGCGTCAACCCCACGGTCTTGTCGCCGTGCACGATGCAGAGCCTGGCCGGATCGAGCCGGCAGCCATCCACATCGATCGGGTGGGCCGCCTGGAAGGCCTGCGCTTCCATGTGTCCGCGCAGCCGGGTCTTGAGCTCATCGTGCCCGACACGCGAAAGGCTGATGTAGTCGACCGCACCGCAAGCCAACGCGACGCCGAAGCCAGCGTGCAGTTCCGCGCCGACGACCACGACCGGAATCTGATCGGACACACAGGTTTTGATGAGGCCCAGATCTTCTGCCAACGTTCCTCCGCAGTCTTCAAGGATCACGGCATCGAACGCCTGTTGCCTCACTTGCATGCGAAACGCAGTGATGCTGACGTGCAGCATGGCTTGAATCCCCCCCCGGGAGAGCAGCTCCACCAGGAACTGATTCACCGTCGATCGACGCGAAAGCAGAGCAACGTTCATGGAATCCCTCAACGCAAAATTGATATCGACAAATGGCGGCGCTTCGAACGCGGCCCCCTGGCTTGATGAGCTGGTCGTTGGTGCCGGCTGAAGATCATTTGGTTGCAACATGTGGTCACATATTTTGCAACTTATCTCTTAATTTCTGCGGAACAGAATCGGCGAAATGTTCTCCGCAGTATGCACTTTTGGCAGGCCAATTACTTATAGACAATAACTATTCAACGTCATAGCTGCCACTTATCAGTTCTGGCATGTGGTTTTCTTCTCTCAATTCACTGTCCAAAACCTGTGGCTTCACGCGCCCCTAGACAACCCTTTCCCATCAATTTCAACAAAAGGCTTTCTTTCTGAATCCACCGCTGGGAGAGCTGCGTATCACCGCTCAGTCACCGAGGAAGGCGCTACATCACTCTAGGTAGCCTGGGTGAACGTGGGTGCAATGCCTGGATGAAAAACGGATGACCATGAGATGAATAGGGGATGAACATCTTTCCAGCGCTTGAGCAGACATGCGTCCAACGGTATCCGAAGCCAATCACCGCCAAACGTGCCAAATGGCAAAAGTTGAGGATTCAACGTAAACAAGTTGAGCTTTGCTTTGGGCGGCTTTCCTAGCATCGAGTGGTCATCAACCAAAGGCGCGGCGCCCTCCGCGAACCACCATGCTGCTCTCACTGCTGTCGTTGTCTTGCCAGCGCGCCCAGGCCCAGGCGCCAGAACTTTCAAACCTCATTCAAGCCACGCGCATCAAGGACGCTGCAGGCATTGGCCGCCGCCGCCTGGAGCGCAGCGGCCGCGATACCGGCTCGGCCCACGAAGGAGCGCTTTTGGGCCGCAGCCTTCTGCTGGTCGGCATGGAAGAAGCAGCGAGCGAAGTCTTTCATCAGCAGTTGAAGGCTTATGACCAGGTGTCGCGCAGCAATGTGCGCTGGCAATCGGCCCTGGACCAGGCATGGCTCTTTCACCATCTGAACAAGCCGGCGCGTGCCGTGGCCTGCTGGGCGATCGTCGCCGGGGACCACGACGCTCCGGTCGAACTGCGCGTGGAAGGCCACTGCGGCAAAGCCATGTCGCTGCAAGCCCTGGGCCAACATGCGGAAGCCCTGGCCACGGCACGCCAGGCCGAGGTGCTCTGCCAATCCGGCAATGCCGAGATGCTGGAGCCCCATGCCCGCGCCATCCGCCTGGAAGTGCTGGCCCGGGTCCACCTGCTGCGCCATGAAGAACTGGCGGACCATGCGCTGTCGGAGTCCGCGGTCGCGCTGGCTCGCGATCTGCCCACCCAGTCCGAGATGGTGGCGGAGCTGACGGCGCTCGAGTCGTCCACCAGCGTGTCTCAACTCCTGCGGGCCCGCCTGGCCTACCTGCGCAGCGGTTTGCTGGGATTGCAACCGGCTGGCCGGCAAGAGGCGATCTCTGGCTTCGTCCGCTGGCTGCGTGAACACGAATTGGCGGGGCTCGAATCGCAGGTCAGGGTGGAAGCCTGCCTGGCGCTGCTGACCGATAAAGCGGCCACGTCGGCCCGCGATGTCATTCAGACGCTGGCCAGCATCGAGCGCGAGGTCGATCGGCACCCCTATGCCTCCGACATTCAATACTGCCTGTCCAAGATCCACATGGAAGAGGGACGGCTCGGCGAATCACTGCGCCAATACAAGCGGCATGTGGCCCAGGCGATGCGGGTGGTGCACAACACGGTTCTTGCCCGCATGAACAACGCGGCTTCCAGCTTGCCGTCCCAGGCGCAAGACACCACCGGATTGCGCCTTCCGCCCCGCTACCGTGCGGCCTACCGCTACATCGTGGAGCACCTGCACGACGCCAACCTGTCGGTACGGGAAATCGCAGGCCGCCTGGGCGTGACCGAACGCGCGCTGCAACTGGCGTTCCGCAACCACCTGGGCATGACGCCTGCCGAGCTGATCCGGACCGAACGCGTGAAACGCATCGAAGACGAACTGCGCGAGATGAGCGACACCGGCGGGCGCGCGCACATGCTGGATGTGGCTTCGCGCTGGGGCATCTGCAACCGATCGACGCTGGCCAATGCCTTCAAGCTGTCGGCTGCCCGGCCGGTCGATGCGCACTGAGGCGACGCCCCACGGAGCGCCGACGCGGTCCGCCGCCGCTCCCCTATTCGGAGGCCGCCTTCTTGGCGCCCTGTTCGAGAAGCCGTGCAAACTCCCGGTGCTCGTAGGCGATGTAGGTTTCCATCATGCTGCGGTAGATGGCCTCGATCACCTCGGGCACCCCACCTTCCGCCTCGGCGCGCTCCCGCACCCTTTTCACGATGAACTCGATGCGGCCCTCGTCCCGCACCTGGGATTCACGCTGCTTGTTCAACGCGGCCTGCGTCATGTAGCCGCCGCGCTCCACCAGCAGCGGCACGAGGATGTCGTCGAGCGCGTCGATGCGCGCGCGCACTTGCTCCATGCTGCTGCAGGGCTCCACTTTGTCGATCGCCCGGGTCATTCCAGTCCTTCCTCTACCAATTCAGCGGCACGCAGCAGGGCGCGCGCCTTGTGTTCCGTTTCTTTCCATTCCAGCTCGGGCACCGAGTCGGCCACCACCCCCGCAGCCGCCTGCACATAAAGCATGCCGTCCTTCACGATGCCGGTGCGGATGGCGATCGCCACATCCATGTCCCCGGCATAGCTCAGATAGCCGCAGGCACCGCCATAGAGACCGCGCTTGACGGGCTCCAGGCGGTCGATCAGTTCCATCGCGTGGACCTTCGGCGCGCCCGTGAGCGTGCCGGCCGGAAAGGTCGCCTTCAACACATCCATGTTGGTCATGCCGTCGTTGAGCAGCCCCTCGACGTTGCTCACGATGTGCATCACGTGGCTGTAACGCTCCACGGCAAACGCCTCCGTCACCTTCACGGAGCCCGTCTTGGCGATGCGCCCGATGTCGTTGCGGGCCAGGTCGATCAGCATCACGTGCTCGGCCCGTTCCTTGGGATCGTTGACCAGTTCGATTTCCGTCGCCTTGTCGCGCTCGGGCGTCGCGCCGCGTGGCCGCGTGCCGGCAAGGGGGCGGATGGTGACCTTCTGGCCCTCCGGCGTGCTTTCCTGGCGCACCAGGATTTCCGGCGATGCCGACACGATGTGAAAGTCGCCCATGTGGTAATAAAACATGTACGGCGACGGGTTCAGTGATCGCAGCGCGCGGTACAGCGACAGCGGCGACTCGGTGTAGCGCTTGTGGATGCGCTGGCCCACCTGCACCTGCATGAAGTCGCCCGCGGCAATCAGCTCCTTGGCAGCGTCCACCGCAGCCAGATAGTCGGCCTTGGCGAAGTCGCGCTGGGGCGGGTGGCTTTCCGTGGGCTTCACGACCGGTGCCGCCACCGAATACTTGAGCTGGTCTTTCAAGCCGCGCAAACGCTGCTTGCCTTTGGAATACGCCTCGGGCTGCGACGGGTCTGCATAGACGATGAGGTACAGCTTGCCCGACAGGTTGTCGATGACGGCCAGCTCTTCGCACTGCAGCAGCAAGATGTCGGGCATGCCCATCGTGTCGGGCGGGCACGTGGCCTCGAGCTTCTTTTCGACGTAGCGCACCGCGTCATAGCCGAAATACCCGGCCAGCCCGCCGCAGAACCTCGGCAGCCCTGGCCGCAACGCCACCTTGAAACGCTTCTGGTACGCCTCGATGAAGTCGAGCGGGTTGCCGCCGGCCGTTTCGACCACCTCGCCATCGGTGACCACCTCGGTCTTCGCCGCTGCGCCGAAACCCGTCGCACGCAGCAACGTCCGCGCCGGCAGGCCGATGAAGCTGTAGCGGCCAAAGCGCTCGCCGCCGACCACCGACTCCAGCAGAAAGCTGTATTTGCCGCCATCCTTGCTGTAGGCCAGCTTCAGGTACAGCGACAGCGGGGTTTCCAGATCGGCGAAAGCCTCCGCGATGAGCGGAATGCGGTTGTAGCCTTCGCTGGCGAGGCTCTTGAATTCAAGTTCTGTGATCACGGGGAATTCCCATTCGAGCGGCGCCAGGGAAGAGATCGGCGCCGCGGTTCATTGCGATCGGCCCTGCGGGGGGCCACGGGTGCAGCTGGGATTGCCCCAGGTGCCTCAGGTGTTCGATGCGGAAGGCCTGCGCCAGGGCCAGGCTCCCCGGTCGCTGCAACCTGTGATGAACACGTGGTGAATGAACATGGGGCGAAAGTGTAGCAAAGCAGTCTGGCGTGCTCGCCTTGCGACAGCGCTGTCACGCCGCTTTGCTCGAAAACCCTGTTGTGCAGGCCCCGGCCGGCATCGACCATAAAAAGAACGACCGTTCTTTTTTGGAGTTGCCATGATTTCTTCGCAGCGTTGGCTGGCGGCCACCCTCGTCTCCTTCGCCGCCCTTTGGGGCACGGCTTCGGCCCAGGTCGTCACCGTGGCCGGCGTGAGGTACGACGCGGCCATGCCGTTGCAAGGCACGCCGCTGGTGCTGAACGGCGCGGGCATCCGCTACAAGGCCGTGTTCAAGGTGTATGCCGCAGGCCTGTACCTGGAAAGAAAGGCCGGCTCGCCGCAGGAAGTCGCCGCCTTGCGCGGCCCGAAGCGGTTGTCCATCACCATGCTGCGCGACATCGATTCCGCCGAACTGGGCAAGCTTTTTTCCCGCGGCATGGAAGACAACATCGACAAGGCCTCGTTCTCGCGCCTCGTGCCGGGGGTGCTGCGCATGAGCCAGATCTTTTCCGAGCACAAGAAGCTCTCCGCCGGCGATACCTTCACCGTGGACTGGCTGCCGGGCACCGGCACCGTGATCAGCGTCAAAGGCGTGGTGCAAGGCGAGCCCTTTCGCGCGCCTGAATTCTTCAATGCACTGCTGGGCATCTGGCTCGGCGAGCGCCCGGCAGACTGGAAGCTCAAGGACGCGTTGCTGGGCAAGACGGCCGGATGATGCCGTTGAACGGCCCTTTGATGAAAAGCGATGATTTGCTATAAATTTAATAGCAATACCCCCTAGAGAATATTGTGCCAAGCCGTGATTTGGCCCAATTCACAAAAACCGCCATGCCGGGCAGCAGCCCTGATTTCTGAAAATCTTTTCAGCCGCCTGTAACCCGGGGCGCCTTGCGCCCGAACTACTGACGAGGCCCGAACGCCGGGCCCTCTTTCAGGAGCATTCATGGCGGCAACCGACACATCACAGCCCATCCATCCCTGGTGGATTCGCGCCAGCCATTGGCTGAATGCCTTCGCGGTGCTGATACTGATCGCCAGCGGTTGGCGCATCTACAACGCCGCGCCGTTCTTTCCCTTCACGCTGCCCAAGGCGCTGACCCTGGGAGGCTGGCTCGGCGGTGCCTTGCAATGGCATTTCGCTGCCATGTGGCTGCTGGCAGCCAACGGCCTGTTCTATCTGGCGATGAACCTCGGCAGCGGCCGGCTGGCGAGCAGGTTCTTTCCCGTGTCGCCGCGCGCGGTGCTGCGCGATGCCAAGGCGGCTTTGCAGGGCAAGCTCTCTCATGCCGACCCGCGCCGGTACAACAGCGTGCAGCGGCTGGCCTACCTGTTCGCCATGCTGGACCTTCTCGTGTTGGTGCTGTCCGGGTTGGTGCTGTTCAAATCCGTCCAGTTTCCCGTTTTGCGGGAATGGCTGGGAGGCTACGAATTCGCGCGCCGCATCCATTTCGTGGCCATGGGCCTGCTGGTCGGATTCATCGCCCTGCACGCGGTGATGGTGGCCCTGGTGCCGCGCACGCTGCTCACCATGCTGAGCGCCGGGCGCAAAGGGAGCGCCGCATGAACCTCTTCAAACGCCGGGATGCGCCCAAGGTGGATGCCGACCTGGCCATCGCCGATGCACGCAAGCTCCTGGAGCGCCGCATGGCACCGGCCGCGCGCCGCAACTTTCTGCGCGGCGGCCTGACGCTGGGCGGACTGTCTCTGCTCACCGGCTGCAGCATCAGCGACAACGAGGATGTGGAGGCCGTGCTCCACCGCATATCACGCCTCAACGACCAGGCCCAGGGCTGGCTGTTCGACCCGAACCGGCTGGCGCCCACCTATCCCGAATCCATGATCACCCGGCCCTTTCCCTTCAATGCCTATTACGGCGAGGACGAGGTACGGATCGTGAAGGAAGAAGGCTATCGACTGGAAGTGGCCGGCCTCGTGGCCGACAGGCACGGCTGGACTCTCCCGGAACTGCGTGCCCTCGCGCAGCAGGACCAGGTCACTCGCCACATCTGCGTGGAGGGCTGGAGCGCCATCGGAAAGTGGGGAGGGGTGCCTTTCGGCGACTTCCTGCGGCGCATCGGTGCCGACCTGGGCGCGAAGTACGTCGGCTTCAAGTGTGCGGACGACTACCACACCAGCATCGACATGGCGACCGCCTTGCACCCGCAGACGTTGCTTGCGCTCACTTACGACGGAGAGCCGCTGCCTCCGAAATACGGCTTTCCCATGAAGCTGCGCATGCCCACCAAGCTGGGCTACAAGAACCCGAAACACATCATGGCGATGTTCGTGACCAATACCTATCCCGGAGGCTACTGGGAAGACCAGGGCTACAACTGGTTCGGCGGCAGCTGAGCGATCTGGCTCGGCGCCGCAGACGGCGCGGCCGTACCCGACCACGGGTGCGGCCTGATTTTCATCACCACTCTTGAAGGACTTTCGACATGAACAAGCTCAATACCGCCCTGCTCGCAGCCTGCCTGGCCGCAGCCTCCGTCTCCGCCATGGCTGCGGACGACATGATGAAAAAAGACCCCATGGCCAAGGATTCCATGGCCAAGGACGCGATGTCGAAAGACGCCATGAAGAATGAAGGCATGAAGAAAGATGCGATGAAGAAAGACGGCATGAAGCATGACTCCATGGCCAAGGATTCCATGGGGAAAGACGCGATGAAGAAGGACGAGATGAAAAAGGACGAGATGAAGAAGTAAGCACCAGCTTGTAATGCTCGCCGCGGCACCGAAGCCCGTGTACCCTGCGGCTGCCATGGCACCACCACCGCCGCAAGACTCCCCGCACCTGCAGACCGAACTGCGCCTGCGAAGCCTGATGCTTGCCGGATTGGAGGGAGATGCGGCGGCGTACCGGCAATTCCTGCAGCAAGTGGCCACCCGCCTGCGGTCCTTCTACCGCCGGCGGCTGTCCGGTTGGCCCGACGATGTGGAGGACTTGGTGCAAGACACCCTCCTGGCCCTTCACAACCAACGCCACACCTACGAGCGCACCCAGCCGCTGACGGCATGGGTACACGCCATCGCGCGCTACAAGACCATCGATCTGCTGCGTGCGCGCCAATCGCGCGAAGCACTGCACGACCCTCTGGACGACGATGAGCCCAGCCTCTTCGACAATGCCGCAGACACGGCCGCCGAGGCTCGGCGCGATCTCGCACGCCTGCTTGCCACATTGCCCGACCGCCAGCGCCTGCCCATCGAACACGTCAAGCTGCACGGACGCTCGGTATCCGACGTGGCGCTGGAAACCGGCATGACGGAATCCGCCGTGAAAATCGGCATCCACCGGGGCCTGAAAGCGCTGGCGCGCCGCATTGCATCCGCCTCCCCATCCACGGCGAAGCCAAAGGCCTCCCCATGAAAACCGACGACCTGATCCATCTATTGGCAACCGACACCATGCCGGTCCCGCGCCATGTCGCGGCCAGTCGGCTCGCGCTCGCCTTGCTCGTCTCCGTGCCGGCTTCGGGCCTGCTGATGCTGTATGCCCTGGGGCTCAATCCAGCACTCGGCCAGTACGCCACGCTTCCCATGTTCTGGGTGAAACTGGGGGCTCCGCTGCTGATGGCGCTGGCCGCGCTGCCGCTGGTCGCCCGGCTCGGAAAGCCGGGCTCCGACACTCGCCATGCATGGCTGGCCTGGGCCGCGCCGATCGGCGCGGTGTGGGCTCTGGGAGTGACGGCGGCGTGGCAGGCCCCTGCTGCGGAACTGCCGACCCTGGCGCTCAGCCGCACCTGGCGCGTGTGCGCTGAAAACATCGCGATGTTGTCGCTACCGGTGTTCCTGGCCGCGATCTGGGTGCTGCGGGGCATGGCGCCCGTGCGCCCTGCATGGGCCGGCGCAGGGGCCGGCGCCCTGGCAGGGGCGATCGGCGCCACGGTCTACGCGTTGCACTGCCCAGAGCTTGCCGCACCGTTCATCGCCATCTGGTACGTCCTGGGCATGTCGCTGCCTGTGGCGGCAGGTGCCGCGTTGGGCCCTCGGCTGCTGCGCTGGTAGCCCGCCTTTTCCCTTCGCGGGGGAATGTCAAAGGACGGGTCCCAGCGCCTCCAGCGAGTCGACATAGCCATCGGCATCCACCGTTTGCACGGGCTGGCCGTGGTTATAGCCGTACGTCACCAGCACCACCGGGCAACCGGCTGCACGGGCCGCCTGGGCATCGTTGCTGGAGTCGCCGATCATCACCGTGCGCGCGGGCGCCGTGCCCAACGCCTCGCACGTCTTGAGCAGCGGCAACGGGTCGGGCTTCATGCGCTCGAAGGCGTCGCCGCCGAACACGGTTTCAAAGAAGCCGTCCAGCCCCTTGGCCTGCAGCAGCGACACCGCGAAGGCAGTCGGCTTGTTGGTAAGGCATGCCAGGCGCAAGCCGCTCCGGCGCAGCGCCTGCAATCCGGCAACCACGCCGGGGTACAGCGTGGCGAACTGCCCGTTGACGGTCAGATAGTGGCGTTGGTAGCTCTCCCAGGCCAAAGGGTAGGTTGCTTCTATTTTTATAGCAATATCCCCTAGTGGATATTGCGCTAGCACGTGATTCAGCACCGATCGAATCAGGTGCTGCGATCCCTTGCCGACCATGCGTTCGATGGGTTCGGCTGCAATGCCGGGCAGTTCCAGTTCGCGCAGCATGCGGTTGATCGCCTCGGAGAAATCACCGAGCGTGTTCACCATGGTGCCGTCCAGGTCCACGATCGCCGCATCGGCTTGGGCAGAGGACAACGGAATGAAGTGAGAGGCCATGAAATGGGAGTTTGCAACGCCGAGCCACGAATTTCGCAGGCCCGAAGCGTGACGTTGGAAAAAGCGAGGGGTGACGCATTCTGCTGCGAAAGGAGACCGGCCCGCCTTCACACGATGGGCTAACGCGTGTAGTCGCCGCTGCTCTCCGGCTGGTAGTGGATCGCCACGATTTGCGCGGCGCAATGCTCCCCGCCGGGCGTGAGCCATCGGGCGATGTCCCCGACCTTCAGGCCCAGCAAGCTGCCGCCCACCGGGGAGAGCACGGAGATGTAGCCCGCGGCCGGCTCGGCATCGCCCGGATAGCAGAGCGTGAGCACTTGGCGCCGGGACGTGTGCACATCGACGCATTCGAGGCGGGAATACATCGTCACCACGTCAGCGGGTATGTCGCGTGGGCCGGTCACGTCCACGCCTTCCAGCATTTCGGAAAAAGCGGACGGGGCCTGCTCGCGAAGGAGCTTCGTGAGACGAGCGAAATCGAGGTCGGTGAGCGTGCGCTCGCCGTGAACCACTGCATGCATGACAGCACTCCATCAATGCGGCGCCGGGGAGAGAAAGGCGTCCGCTGCCGCGCGAGGCTGGTGCCCGGCGGTGAAGGGTTGCGCTGAAGGGTGAGTGCGACCGCCGGGCTCAGGAATGTGCGGGCGTCAGCTGCCGCCGGGCCTTCTTTGTGACCACCAGCGCGAACGGCGCTGCAAAAGGCAGCGCCGCAGCGGCGTGGGAACACATCAAGGCAGTCGTCATGCGCCCCATCTTATCGGCCTGCGCCGATTCGGCAGCATGCATCGGGAGTGCCCTCACGGTCCTTGCCAGATTGCCGGCGGCTCTTGCCATGCCCGCCGGCATGAAGCATGAGAGGGGCCCCAGCAAAGGCTCATCGCAGGCCTTTTCCGGGCCTCCGGTTGCCAGGCACGGGTCATGGCCGTGGCCCGCCCAGCGGCGCGGATGCGGTCAACCTTCCGTGAAACTCACGGCCTGTGTTCCGCGCCGCTTCGGCCGCACGACCACCGTTCCCGCCAGCTTGTCGTGCCAGCCCTGCTTGCGGCCATCGAACGCCACCCACAGCAGTCCCAGGAAGAGCGGAATCGCGGCAGCGAAATACGCCAGGTAGCGGCCGACGGACTGCCCGGTCGTCATCGGCTTGCCGGTCACGGCGTCCACCACGCGGGCGCCGATGGCCATCTTCCCCGGCGTGGCCTGCCGGCCCATCCAGAACAGCACGACCGCAATGGCCGGCAGCACCCACGAAATGACGAAATCCGCAGGCCCCAGGACCAACTGCTCGGATTCGAAATATTGCCACCCATAGAACCACACCAGCAGCGGCACCGTCACGGCGACCAGCAGCACGGTGTCGATCAGCGTCGCGCCGACACGCGCCCAGAAACCGACGTATTCGAGATCGGAAAAGCCGTTGTGGTCGTCCATGGAGTCGTTCTTTCTGAAGGGTCAATGCACTGCGGATTCTGGCAGTGATCGCTTGCCCCGTACTTGCCGTGATTCAAACGGCGAAAACGATAGGCGTCAGTGCGCCTGGTGGGCGCAGAGGGCCTGAGCGCTCAGGCAGCCTTCTTTTCGGCGGCATTCTTCTTCGCTGCGGTGGTCTTGGCGCCTGCTTTCTTGGCCGGCGCTTTGGCGGGGGCCTTCCGGGAAGACTTGGAGCCACCTTTCAGGCTTCGCATGAGCAGCGCGGTCAGGTCGATGACTTCGCCGGTTTTCGGCGCGTATTCCTCCGGGTCCAGCACGGTCTTGCCCTCCCCGGCCTTCGCCTTTTTCTCCACCAGTTTCATGACCTGGATGCGGAACTCGTCCTTGAAGTCGGCGGGGTTCCATCTGCCCGACATTTCCGAGACCAACTGCTTGGCCATCTTGAGCTCAGCTGCGCTGACATTTTTCTTGCCTGCGTCGGGCAAATCGAGGGTGTCCAGCGTTTTCACCTCATCACCCCAGCGCAGCCAAGTGCTGCTTCGTTGCGATGACGACTTTCGCCAGTCCGATCTTGCCCGTGGCGATCAGCGTTTCGCGGAGCAGCGCATAGACTTTGTCGCTCTTGTCGATGGGCGCGACGTAATAAGGCCGCTCCAGAAAGATGAAGGGCATTTCGTTGGCATCGATGAAGCGCTCGATCTCGATGGTCTGGGTCGTTTTGGGGAAGACCGCTTCGATTTCTTCGGGGCTGATGACGACATATTTGCCGTCTTCGTATTCCACGCCCTTGACGATGTTGTCCTTGTCGATTTCCTTGCCGGTTCTTTTATTGATGCGCTTGTAGCCCACCGGGTCCATGGACCGCTTGTCCCGCCAGTCGAAATCCACGCCTTGCTCGGTCGCGGCGGTGTGGAGTCCGACAGGGATGTGGACAAGGCCGAAGGTAATGGCGCCTTTCCAGAGGGTGCGGCTCGCAGTTGCCATGTTGTCTTCTCTTTTTGATCGGGGAAACCCGTTTGGCCAGAGTGTCACGCGCCCTTTGGGTGCTTTTTGTAGGCGGCTGCTTATCTGAACGGTAGGCCTTGTCTCCAAATCGAAGGCCCGGCCCAGCTTGCCCGGGACTTCTTGTTCGTCTGTGCCGCTCGGGGGGTGGCGATCTGCCTTGTTCGGCGGTATCTTCGCCATCAAGCGCCCATCCTCTGAAATGACCTCCGTTCTGCGCCCCATTGCCATCCATGTGGAAGAGCCCGCCGCCGGGACCTTCCGCTGGGTGTTGATCGAGCGCGACGATGGCAGCGGTACCTGGGCGCCCATCCAAAAATCCGGGGCTGCCACCGACACCTACCGGCAGGCCATGGCCGATGGCCTTCTTGCCTTGCAATCCATGATCGAAGACCTGGACGTCGGCCCCCGGCTCACCGCGCAGAAAGATATCCCTGCGAACCATCACCGATCCGACGACGCTGCATCGGCGGATGACGCCGAGGAAGCGCAGCCGCGCACTGCCAGGCCCACCCTGTTCGGCTTCGGGTCGGCGCGCTGAGCCGCAGTGCTTCCAGTCAAAGGTCCAGCTCGGCCAATCGCATCGCGATCTTCCTCTGCACGAACGGCACATGCCCCAGCCATCCCAGCGCCGCGTTGCGCGCCGCGCGCGCAAGCGGTGAAGACGCGGTGGCCACTCTGGTCATGGCATCGGTGGTGCCCACGATGCTCTTCGCAATCGTGTGCCGGCGCGCGGCCCACGCCTTCAGGCCCTCATGGTCCCCCTGCCGCAGCGCCTGCAAAAGGGGCTCCGCCAATGCGGCCGCGTCCTGAACGCCGGTGTTCATCCCCTGACCGCCTGCGGGACTGTGGACATGCGCCGCGTCTCAGTTGCTGGCGGCGGTGCGCGGCCTGGGGTGTGCGCCCGCAGAAGCGAAGAAGCGCGCCGCGCTCATTGCGTCGCAAATGCTGGGGGTCGCTTTGGTGCGGTATGTGCTCGAACTGCCCTCCGCATCGCTGGATCGACTGACCTGGATCCGGGCGGTGGGGCGCACGGTGCAGCGCTACCTCACCGAGCCGCTGTGAAGCCGTAAAGCACCCGGGATTCGGCAAGCCCGGTGATGCAGAATGCCCACCACCTTGAACCGAAGGCCCATCGATGACAACGCTTTCAAAAATCCTCGGAACCGACTTTCCTCTCATCCAGGCGCCGATGGTCGCCATCTCCGGAAGCGCCATGGTGATCGCCGTGAGCGAAGCGGGCGGCCTGGGGTCTCTGCCGGGGGCGGGGCTGACGCCCGACGCCATGTGCCGGGAAATCGCGGCGATCCGAGCCGCCACGCGTCGCCCTTACAACGTCAATTTTTTCTGCCATGCGCCGCCGGAGCCGGACAAGCAGCGCGAAGCCGTCTGGCGCCAGGCGCTCGCCCCTTACTACGCAGAGTTCGGCCTTCGCTCGGAAGACTTTCCCCCGGGGGCCGGGCGCCATCCGTTCAATGCCGAAGTGGCCGGACTGCTGGAGGAGTTTCGCCCGCCCGTGGTCAGTTTCCACTTCGGCCTGCCGCCGCAGGACCTGCTCAAGCAGGTGCGGGGTTGGGGCTCGAAAATCCTCGCCTCGGCCACCACGGTGGACGAAGCGGTCTGGCTCGAAGAGCGCGGTGTGGACGCCGTCATCGCACAAGGCCTGGAGGCAGGCGGGCACCGTGGGCATTTCTTGTCGCATGACCTCACGAAGCAGTCGGGCACGTTCGCCCTGCTTCCGCAGATCGTCGGCGCCGTCCGGTGCCCCGTGATCGCTGCCGGGGGCATCGCGGACGCCAAAGGCGTTGCCGCAGCGATGGCGCTCGGGGCTTCGGGCGTGCAAGTGGGGACGGCTTACATGCTGGCGAAAGAAGCCACCACGAGTGCCGTACACCGTGCCGCCCTGAAAAGCGAAGCGGCGCGCCATACCGCGCTGACCCACCTGTTCACCGGCCGCCCGGCGCGCGGCATTGTGAACCGGCTGATGCGCGAGGTCGGCGCCATGGACCCGGCGGCGCCGGAGTTCCCACTGGCAACCGCTGCGCTGGCCCCGTTGCGCGCCAAGGCGGAAGCGCAAGGCTCGGGCGATTTTTCACCGCTCTGGTCAGGACAGAACGCCAGCGGCTGCCGGGAAGAACCCGCTGCAGCGGTGACCCATGCGCTGGCCCAGGGGTTTCGCTGAACGGCAGCTTCCCGACCGCTACCCGATCATTTTCATTCGCGCCATCGACCCGAAGCGGCACCCATGAAGATTCCAGCCCTGCCTTTTACCGCGACGGACTGGTCGCTCATCGAACCGACCGAACACCCTGGAGAAACCGGCACGGCCCATTGGCGCACGCTCACCGTGGGCGACATCCGCATTCGCAGGGTCGACTATTCCGCGGGCTATCTGGCCGACCATTGGCGCGACCGTGGGCACATCCTGTTCGTGCTGGAAGGCACGCTGGATACCGAACTGAAGGATGGGCGCCGTTTCACGCTGTCTGCCGGCATGAGCTATCAGGTGTCCGACTTCGGAGATGCAGCCCACCGCTCGTCCACGGACACCGGGGCCAAGCTCTTCATCGTGGACTGAACGAAGGGAAGGGGCTCAGCGGCGGGCGGCCTGCCCGCACCGGCGCTGCGCTCCGTCCGACAGACGCTTGCCCCGTGCAACCCCTACGCTGCAACCCTCGCTCTCGCCAGAACTTTGCTGGCGATTACAGGGCTGTATCGATCAAAAGGGTTTCACCATGCCGTTCTCTTTTCGCAGATTTTCCCTCGCGGCCACCTCCGCTTTGCTCGCTGCCGCCGCAGGCGCCGCCCATGCGGCACCGGACGAGTCAGCGAGGGCGCGATACGAGCGCGACCGCCAGGCCTGCCTGAGCGGCAACACGCAGCAATCGCAGGCCGTGTGCCTGCAGGAGGCCGGCGCTGCGCTGGAATCCTCACGCGCGGGCCAATTGACCGATGCCGCAGCGCCCACCCAGCAGAACAATGCCGTGGAACGGTGCGATGTCTTCAAGACGCCGGATGACCGGGCCGCCTGCCTGGACCGCGTGAAGGGCCAGGGCGCGGTATCGGGCTCGCCCGCAGCGGGCGGCGTGCTGCGTGAAAGCACCACGACCACCATCACGCCGGCACCGGCGACCCGCTGATCCAGCGGGCCATGGCCACCGCGCCCGCGGCCGGGCCGTCAGGCCAGCTGCGTGCGCATGGCGCCGATCACGCCAGCGTAGTCGGGCTTGCCGAAGATGGCGCTGCCCGCCACGAACGTATCGGCACCCGCATCCGCCACGCGGCGGATGTTGTCGGTCTTGATGCCGCCGTCCACTTCCAGGCGAATGTCCTTGCCGCACGCGTCGATGCGGCGGCGCACGGCTTCGATCTTGCGCAGCGCCGAGTCGATGAAGCTCTGGCCGCCGAAGCCGGGGTTCACGCTCATGATGAGGATGAGGTCGATGTCGTCGATCACCCAGTCCAGCACATCCAGTGGCTGGGCGGGATTGAAGACCAGGCCGGGCTTGGCCCCCTTGGCGCGGATGGCCTGCACGCTGCGGTGCACGTGGGCCGAGGCGTCAGGGTGAAAGCTGATGTAGTCGGCGCCGGCATCGGCGAAGGCGGCGGCCAGCGCGTCCACGGGCTGGACCATCAGGTGCACGTCGATCGGCACGGGCTGGCCGTCGGGCGTCTTGGCGTGCGGCTTCAACGCCTGGCAGATCATGGGCCCGAAGGTCAGGTTGGGCACATAGTGGTTGTCCATCACATCGAAGTGAATCCAGTCTGCGCCAGCGGCGATGACGTTTTTCACTTCGTCGCCCAGGCGGGCGAAATCGGCGGACAGGATCGAGGGGGCAATGCGGTAAGTGCGGCTCATCCCCCGATTGTCGCAGCAGGCCGTCGCCCGGCCGCCACCAGGGGCGCGGGCACAGGTACCATTGCGCCCATGCCGAAGTACCAGTTCCAGGCCGAGGTGCGCCCCCAGTACCTGCCCGAGCAATCCGCGCCCGATGAGGGCTTTTATGGCTTCGCTTACACGATCACCATCACGAATACGGGCGATATTCCCGCCCAGCTCATTTCCCGCCATTGGGTCATCAGCGACGCACGCGGCCACACCGAAGAGGTGAAAGGCGAGGGCGTCGTGGGGCAGCAACCGCTGCTCAAGCCCGGCGAGTCCTTCCAGTACACGAGTGGATGCCGCCTGCGCACCGCCAGCGGCAGCATGCATGGCCGCTATTTTTGCGTGGCAGAGGACGGCGAGGCCTTCGAGTGCCCCATCGCGCTCTTCGTGCTGGAAGCCGTCTCGGGGGGGCCGTCCGGCGCGCCCTTGAGCGGCCGAGTGCTCCATTGAAGCGCCAAGCCAACGACCTGGGCCACTTGCTGGCCCAGATGGACGCCAGCGCACCGCTGGCACAGCGCCACCTTTGGCTGATCGCGTTGCTGGACTGGGTGCGGGGCAACCGCCGCTCGGTCGAAGCGGCCCTCGGCCGCATGCAGTTGTTCGTCGAGGCCATCGAAAAGGACGAGGCCGCACGGCAACGCCTGCAGGCCTGGTGGAGCGCGCTGGTCGGCACCGTGGACATCACCACCTTGCTGGCCGACTTCGGCTTCGCCCCGCGCACCGCGCTGGCGAGCGAGGTGGCGGAACGCCTGCGCTACAAGCTGCTGCCGGGCAGCCCGGAGACCATCGATGCGTCCGAGCTGTTCATGCTGGCGCTGCCCTACGACTTCGACGCGCTGTGGCTACAAGCCTTGGACGAAGCCCTGCTCGTGCGGCTGCTGTCGGCCATGGCGCCGGCCGAGGCGCCTGGCGCCACCCGCTGGCAGCGCGCCCTGCTGGACGCGATCACCTACTGCGCGGGGCAGATCCTGTCCACCGGCTTCGCGCCGGAATTGCGCCTGCGCATGAGCGAGGCAGCGCGCGACGCGCAGCCATTCCACGCGCTGATTCGCGATGTGGAAAGCGTGCGGGTGGAGGTGACGCACCAGTTGCGCACCACCGACCGGCTCGACGAATCGGTGCAGCGCCTGCGCGAGCGGCTCGATGCCTGCCGCGCGGCAGCGGCCACCGTGTATTCGCATTTCGAGGACAACGGCATTTCCGTCGGCCTCGTGTTCCGGCTGCGCCAACTGCGCGAACGCATCCTGAGGGTGCGCGAATTGCTGGACTGCCTTCTCTCGCCCACACCCGCCCCCACTGCGGCTCGCCTGATGGCGCGGCTGGTGACGGTGGGCCGCGAGCGCCGCAGCCTGCGCGCGCTGCTGGCATCCAACTCATCGCTGCTGGCCGCCAAGGTGGCCGAGCGCAGCGCCGAGACGGGTGAGCACTACATCACACGCACCGGCGCCGAGTACCGCGCCATGGTCGGCAAGGCGGCAGGCGGTGGCCTGGTGATGGCCTTCACCACCCTGATGAAGTTCGGCATCGCGGCGCTGGCGCTGTCCGCCTTCTGGGGCGGCTTCTGGGCCGGCGTGAACTACTCGGTGAGCTTCGTGCTGATCTTGTTGCTGCATTTCACGGTGGCCACCAAGCAGCCCGCCATGACCGCGCCGGCCATGGCGGCGAAGCTCAAGGACCTGCGCTCCGACGAAGCGGTGGTGTCGTTCGTGGACGAGGTCACGCACCTGGTGCGCTCTCAGGTGGCCGCGGTGCTGGGCAACGTGCTCGTGGTGTTCCCCATGGTGATCGGCATCACCCTGATGATCGCCAAGGCATCGGGCGAGCCCGCCATCAGCACGGCGCAGGCCCGCCATGTGCTGGAGTCGTTGCACCTGCTGGGGCCCTCGCTGTTGTTCGCGGCCTTCACCGGCGTGCTGCTGTTCGCCTCCAGCATCATCGCGGGCTGGGCGGAGAACTGGTTCGTGCTGCACCGGCTGGATTCGGCCGTGCAATACAACCCACGCATCACCCGGCTGCTGGGCACGGTGCGCGCCGCACGCTGGGCGCACTTTCTGCGCGAGAACCTGTCCGGCTTCGCCGCCAACACATCGCTGGGCTTCATGCTCGGACTGGTGCCGCCGATCGCCTCGTTCTTCGGGCTGGGGCTGGATGTGCGCCACGTGACGCTGTCGTCGGGCCAGCTGGGCGCGGCCAGCACGGCACTGGGCCTTCAGGTGCTGCACCTGCCGCAGTTCTGGTGGGCCGTGGCCACGATTCCGCTGCTGGGGGCACTGAACGTGTCGGTGAGTTTCTACCTGGCATTCCGCCTCGCGCTGCGCGCGCACAGCGTGACCGGCGTGGAACGCGCACGCATCTACGCAGCGCTGCGCGCACGCATGCGCGGGGCGCCGCTCGAGTTTTTCATGCCTGCCCGGCGCACGGCCTGACCCTGCCGCGACGGCATTTTCCAGCCGTCCGAAGGGGGGCCTCCGTCCTACAGTAGGGGCATGGCTCAACGGGTAAATTCGGGCGACCCCAGGGTCGGGCCGCTGCGCGCCGAGGGGGCTTCGCGAAGGCCGACCCAACCCTGCAGGCTCTGCGCCTGCGCGAAGAGGATTAATAAAGAATGGATGAAATCCTGAGCTTCTGGGCGCAATGGTTGCGCCCTTCGGCCGGGTTGCCCACGGTTCAATGGTCACTGCTGCTCGCCGTGGCCGCGGTTTCGGGCTACCTTTTCCAACGTCACATCGGTCTGCCCAAAGTGGTGGGCTACACATTGGTCGGCACCATCGCCGGCCTGCTCGGTTTTACCGGCGCCGTCTGGCCGCTGCAGGGCATCAGTCTGTTCCTGCTGGAACTGGGCATCGCATTGGTGCTGTTCGAAGCGGGCGGGCGCATTCCGCTGCGCTGGTTCCGGCACAACCCCATGGTGCTGGTGCAGAGCATCGCCGAATCGGCGCTGGCCTATTTCGCCGTCTATTACGTGCTGATCTGGCTGGACGTGCCCCAGCGCGCCGCCGGCCCGCTGGCGCTGGTCTCCCTGGCAGCATCGCCCGCGGTGCTCAGCCGCGTGATCGCCGACACGCGCGCCGCCGGCCCCGTGACCGACCGCGCCATGGTGCTGGCCACGCTGTCCACGCTGTATGCCCTTACGCTGGGCAGCGCCACGGCGGAACTCATCAACCGCCCTGCCGCGCGCATCATGGACACCATGTACCCCGTGATGGTGGTGCTGGGCGTTTCGATCATCGTGGGCGCGGTCCTGGCTCTCGTGCTGCGCATGGCGCTGCGCTTCATGAGCCCCACGAGCGAGAACACCTCCTTCCTGCTGCTCACGCTCATCGCCGCCGGCACGGCCGTGGCGGCGCACATGGGCGGCTCCGCACCGCTGGCGGCGCTCTTGGCAGGCATGCTGCTCAAGCAGCTCAACCCACGCCCCTGGGCCTGGCCGCGCCAGATGGGCACGGCGTCCTCGCTGCTGACCATGCTGATGTTCGTGCTCGTCTCCACCGTGGCGGCCCAGGCCGACTGGAGCGGTCCGGTGGCCGGCGTGGTGCTGGCACTGATCGTGGTGCGGCTGGCGGCCAAGGCCGTCGGCGTGGCGGTCGGCAACGTGGGCAGCGGCGCCAGCTGGCGCCAGGCCCTGTGGGTGGGTTGCGCGATGACTCCCATGTCGTCGATCGCGCTGCTCATCGCTTCGCAATTCGTGGTGGCCTCGGCCTCCACCGGCCAGCTGATCGCCCGCGTGGCGCTGCCGGCCATCCTGCTCATGGAAGTGCTGGGGGCCGTGATCGCCACCGTGGCCATCTACCGCGCGGGCGAAAGTTCGAAACCCTGGGCGCCGCTTTCGCGCGCCGGCAACGGAGACAACAGCCGTGAGTCTTGAAGCCTTCCACCATTCCGAGCCACTGACGCTGGGGGTCGAGCTGGAGCTGCAGCTCGTCAACACGCACGATTACGACCTGGCACCCTACGCCGAAGACATGCTTCGCCTCATGCACAAGACGCCGCTGCCCGGCAGCGTCGTGCCCGAGATGACGAACAGCATGATCGAGATCTCCACGGGCGTATGCCACAGCAGCAGCGAGGTGCTGGGCCAGCTCACGCAGATCCGCGATGCGCTGGTCAAGAGCGCGGACAAGCTCAACATCGCCGTGGCCGGCGGCGGCACCCACCCGTTCCAGCAATGGCACGAGCGGCGCATCTACGACAAGCCGCGCTTTCGCGAGCTGTCGGAGCTGTACGGCTACCTGTCCAAGCAATTCACGATCTTCGGGCAGCACGTGCACATCGGCTGCCCCGATGCCGATGCCGCGTTGCTGATGCTGCACCGCATGTCGCGCTACATCCCGCACTTCATCGCGCTGTCGGCCTCCAGCCCCTACGTGCAGGGGCAGGACACCGCGTTCGACTCGGCACGGCTCAATTCCGTGTTCGCGTTCCCGCTGTCGGGCCGCGCGCCCATGGCGCTCACCTGGACCGATTTCGAGCACTACTTCGACAAGATGACGCGCACCGGCGTGGTCAAGAGCATGAAGGACTTCTATTGGGACATTCGCCCCAAACCCGAGTTCGGCACCATCGAGATCCGTGTTTTCGACACGCCGCTCACCGTGGAGCGCGCTGCCGCACTGGCGGGCTTCGTGCAGTCGCTGGGCGCGTGGTTCCTGGCCGAGCAGCCCTTCATGCCGACCGAGGACGACTACCTCGTGTACACGTACAACCGCTTCCAGGCGTGCCGCTTCGGAATGGATGCGGTCTATGTGGACCCGGCCACCGGCAACCACATGCCGCTGCGCGACCACATCCTGCAGACGATCGATCACATCGCGCGCCATGCCGGCGTCACCGGCGCTTCCGGCGCGCTGCACATGCTGCGCAGCGAGGCCGATGCGGGCCAGAACGACGCGCGCTGGCTGCGCGAGCGGCAGCGCAATGAACAACTGCTCGGCGAAGTGAGCCGGCAGGCGGCGCAGCGCTTTCGGGGCGCGGTGTCCTGAGCCCCGAAAGCGGCAACGCAGCGGACGGCAGGCTCCCGATGCTCCACGCCATTCGTGCCGACATCACCCGGCTGACGGTGGACGCCGTCGTGAACGCGGCGAATTCATCGTTGCTCGGGGGCGGCGGTGTGGATGGCGCGATCCATCGCGCGGCGGGCCCCGGACTGCTGCATGAATGCCGACTGCTGGGTGGATGCAAGGTGGGCGACGCGAAGGCCACCAAAGGCCATCGACTGCCCGCCTCGCACATCGTGCACACCGTCGGCCCCGTGTGGCGCGGTGGAGTGCACGGCGAGGCGGAGCTGCTGGCATCCTGCTACCGCAAGTCGTTGCTGCTGGCGAGCGAGCTGGGTGCGAAGACGGTGGCATTCCCCTGCATCAGCACCGGCATCTACGGCTACCCCGTCGAGGCAGCGGCCCAGGTCGCGATCGACACGGTGCGCGCCGCGTTGGCGCAAGCGCCCGGTATCGAAGCGGTGACTTTCTGCTGCTTTTCCGAAGACGATTTATCCATCTACCAGCGGATTCTCGCGGAGCGAGAACGCTAGCCCCCGGCAGCAGCCAGCAGGCTGGGGGGGCGAAAAAAAACCGACCTCGAAGGGTCGGCTTTTCATGGAGCCGATGGGCTCGGTCGTTCAGTAACGGCCGCCGCCATAGCCACCGGTGCCGTAGCCGACATCCGAGCGCTTGTTGGCGGTGTAGCCCGCGGGGCTGTAGCCACCCGAGCCGCCGCCTTCTTCGCGAGGGCGGGCCATGTTCACGACGATGGAGCGGCCATCGACGGACATTCCGTGCAGGGCGGTGATGGCGGCCTGGGCGGCGTCGGCTGAGGCCATTTCGACGAATCCAAAGCCCTTGGAGCGACCGGTTTCACGGTCCATCATGACCTTGGCGGAAGAGACGCTGCCGAACTCGGCGAAGTTGCTTTGCAAGATGGCGTCGGTCACGGAATAGGGCAGGTTGCCCACGTAGATTTTGCTGCTCATGGAAGAGCCTTTCTGAAGGAAGGTGCGCAACGGACGGCGCGTTGGAAGACAGGATGCGCGGACCGGGAGTCCGCGGCAACGGGCACAGGTGGATGCGATCTGCGGCAGCAGAGCATCAGCACGCAGGAGGGTGCAGCATGCACGTTTGCAGCCAGCCCTGGGTGATGGCGAAGAGCCGGGCGGCTTCGCGCGATGCGAAGGCTTTGTCGAAACGGAATACGCGGCAGTAGCTGCCGTTACCCTGGGAGCGATGGACCGAGAAGGAAGCGCGAAAGCGGCCACAGTCGGTCGGGTGTGTCGAGGGCGAGACGACGTACTTGCCCATGGGGATAGCGGTGATGGAAATCTAGTTCATTCAGGGTCGCGGGCTCGGGAAGCCTGCGTGAGCATCTAAAGACTCGGTTGGCTGCAGCTCGACAGACCAAACGGGCGACAAGGTCGCAAAAGGCGGCCGACTGGGATGGGGTGCCCCTTCTTGCCGGTATTGCGGTGCCGGCACGGGTCAGGCGCTGTCACTGCAACAGCCCGGATTATATTTCCCGTATTCATTTGGAGTCAACTTAATATTCTTGCCGGTTCTAAACAAGCTTGGCATCACGTCCGTGCGCGTGGCCTGCCTGCGCCTGCACCTTATGCTCCTGCCATGGGTGAATTCGATCTGATCCGGCGCTTCTTCCAGCGCCCCGTTCGCCGCGCCGTGCTGGGCGTCGGCGATGACTGCGCGCTCCTGGCACCTGCGCCCGGCATGCATCTGGCCGTTTCCAGCGACATGCTGGTGGAAGGCCGCCATTTCTTCGCCGATGTCGATCCCGAGGCGCTCGGCCACAAGGCCCTGGCGGTCAACCTGAGCGATCTGGCGGCCTGCGGCGCGCGCCCGCTGGCGTTCACGCTGGCTTTGTCGCTGCCCCGCGCCGACAGCGCGTGGCTGGAGCGTTTCTCGCGCGGGCTGTTGGCGCTGGCCGATGCGCATGGTTGCGAACTGGTGGGTGGCGACACCACGGGCGGGCCGCTCAATCTCTGCATCACCGTGTTCGGCGAAGTCCCTGCCGGTCAGGCCTTGCTGCGCAGCGGTGCTCGGGCGGGCGACGACCTGTGGGTGAGCGGCACCCTGGGGGACGCGCGGCTTGCGCTGGAAGCGCTGCGCGGCGAGCGGTCCCTGCCCTCGCCGCTTCTGGCGCAGGCCCGCGAGCGGCTGGAACGCCCCACGCCGCGTGTCGCCCTGGGCCAAGCCCTCCGGGGAATGGCCAGCAGCGCCATCGACGTGAGCGATGGCCTGGTGGGCGATCTGGGCCATGTCCTCCAAGCCTCGGGGGTCGGAGCCTGCATCGACACCTCGATTGCTACTAAATTAATAGCATTACAGGCAATGAATACTGCGGTGGAGGCCATTTTCGATACCGACACCCTGCTGCGCTGCACGCTGTCCGGAGGCGACGACTACGAACTGCTTTTCACGGCCCAGCCCGGCCAGCGCAGCGCGGTGGAAGCGGCCGGCCGAGCCACCGCCACCCCCGTGACCCGCATCGGCAGCATCGAAGCCGAGCCAGGCTTGCGGTTGGTGGGCTCGAAAGGCGAACCGATAGTGGCCGACGACCTGTCATACGACCACTTCCGCTGACAGCCTCCTCCGCAATCACCTCAGCGACAGTGAAATGACAAAAAGTCATTTGATGTCAGATGACTTTATGACGAAATACCACCAAAAACCCGTTTCCGCCTGTCAATCGCCGAGACGAATCAGCACTCGCGCAATCGTTTGCGCCGAAGTAAACACTAACTCGAAGCGCCTTACTCGACGCTGACTCGTGCCTCAGGAGACCTTCCTCGGGGTAAACGCTGATCGTGCGATTTCGCGCCCCTTTCAAAATCCCCACCAAGTTGTACGATGTCATTTAATTTAATCTGCACTAAAAGACAGCCGGGAACCCCAGGCTGCGATCGCCGCGCCGACGGCGCGTACATTCCTTGCACCAGAGACAAGAGGAAACATTCATGAAACGCAGAGATTTCGCGCTCACCGCGCTGGCACCGCTATGGCTCGCCGCTTGCGGAGGCGGTTCGGACGGCGCGTCCGGCCCCAAGGGCGAAGCGGCCACCGCGCTGCGGCGCGCCGCCGACTACATGGACGAAGTGGTGTCCTACCGCGGCGGCTACGTGTGGTCGTATTCGCCCGACCTGAAGCAGACCTTCGGCGAGATGGAGGCCTATCGCACCATGTGCTGGATCCAGCCGCCCGGCACGCCGTCGGTCGGCCACGTGTACCTGGACGCCTACCACGCGACCGGCGACGACCGCTTCTACCAGGCGGCCGAGCGCACCACGCTGGCCATCATCGCGGCGCAGCATGCTTCGGGCGGATGGAACTACATCCACGACTTCGCGGGTGAGGCGTCGCTGAAAAAATGGTACGACACCATCGGCAGGAACGGCTGGCGGCTGGAGGAGTTCCAGCACTACTACGGCAATGCCACGTTCGACGATGCGGGCACGGCCGTGGCCTCGCAACTGCTGTTGCGCATGTATGTCGAAAAACGTGACGTGCGCTTTCTCGCGCCCCTGCAAAAGGCCATCGACTTCGTGCTGAACGCGCAGTTCGGCCCCGAGTACGGCGTGGCCGACGGCGGCTGGCCGCAGCGGTTTCCGCACTTTCCGGGCTCGGTCGCCAGCATGCCTTCGCCCCATCCCGAGCAAGTGCCGGCAGGCGCGCATTCGGACATGGAAGACGGCGACTACACGCTGCACGTCACCTTCAACGACGACGTGATGGGCGAGAACATCAAGTTCCTCACGATGTGCGTGATGGCACTGGGCGAGACACGCCTTCTGGGCCCCGTCGCGCGCGCCATGGAATGCATGCGGCTGATGCAGCAAAGCGGCCCGCAGGCGGGCTGGAGCCTGCAGCACCTGTCGCGGCCCAAGGACGGGCGCCCCGCAGGCGCGCCAGCGGGCGCACGCAGCTACGAGCCCCGCTCGCTGGCCACGCACACCACGCAGACCAACATCCGCCAGTTGTTCAACTACTTCCAGCTCACGGGCGATCGCCGCTATCTCGCCCGCATTCCGCAGGCCATCGACTGGCTCAAGACCTGCCGCCTGCCGGCGGCCGCCGTTGCCGGCAATGCGCTGCTGGGCGGCGGTCGCACGCACCCCACGTTCGTCGAACTCGGCACCAACGCGCCGCTGTACGTACACCGCTACGGCTCCAACATCCACAACGGCGGCTACTACGCCGACAAGGACTGGAACAACACCGTGAGCCATTATTCGGCGGGCCGTGCCATCGACATCGCGGGCCTGGAGTCCACCTACCAGAAGCTCTCCGCGATGACCGACGCGGCCGTGGCCGACATGGCCTCGCGCTCGCCGCTCAAATCCGGCACGGCGGGGCGCGCGCTGCCCCGCTATTTTTCGATCCGCGAGGTGGACTTTCCCGATCTCTTCACTGGCGCCGCCATGCCCACGCCGAACGTGCCCGACGCCGAGGCCCGCACGCTGGTGGACGAGCTGGGCAGCAAGGGTTACTGGACCTCGCCCGTTCCCGAGATCGTCAACCCCTACCAGGGCGACGGCCCCGCCGCGGCCTACACCGGCACGGCCTACCGCAGCAAACACGTGGGCGATGCCTATGACACCTCGCCCTACCCGGCCGATGCCCCGCCCGAAGTCGCGCCCTACGTGAAGCGGGACAAGCCGCAGTTCATCGTGACCTCGGAATGGATTCGCCGCATGGGCCGGCTCATCGCCTACGTAGCGCCCCAGGCGTGATGGGCCCCGCCGGCCGGCTGAAGACGGCCGGCGCTCCGGGGACTGGCACGGGTGAATAATCGCCGGGACGCGGCAGGCCTGCCGCCTGCCCCGGATTCACCCCGCCCGCCCCTGAGGAGCCGCCTTTGATCCACTCCATGCCCCCCTTGAGGCCTTTGCTGGCCACGCTGCTGACCACGTTGCCCGGCACCCTGGCGCTGCTCGTTGCCGGTAGCGCCATGGCGCAAGACGGTGTTGCCTCGCGCATCACCCAGGTCACCGTCTCCCCCGGCAGCGCCACCGTGGAGCGGACAGCGCGCGTGGCGGCCGGCGCGCGCAGCGCCGTGTTCCGCTGCCTGCCCGCCTCCATCGACACCGCCAGCCTGCAGATCGCGGCCGGCGCGGGGGTGCGTGTGGGCGAGTTCAAGATCACCACCGAGGACCGCGACGTGGCCGCCGGCTGCGCCAGCCCGCTGGACGGGCGCATCCAGGACCTGGAAGACCAATTGGCCGCCGTGCGCGCCGAAACGTCTTCGCTGCAATTGGTGAACCGCTATTTGCAGGGCGTGGCCGGCAACGCCGGGGGCTCGGCCGATACGACTCCCACCGAACGCCGCGCCCCGGCCGGCACCGCACCGGTGGCCGTGAGCCCCGCGCAGATCGGCGCCACGGCCGATGCCCTGCGCAAAACCTCGCTCGATGCCCTTAACCGGTCCCACGCGCTCAAGCGCCGGCAAGAGGCGCTGGAACTGGCGCTCAAGCCCCTGGTGGCCGAGCGCAACCGCAATGCGGGCGGCCCCCGGGCGCGCGCCGTGTCGGTCGCCGTCAACCTGGCGGCCGAACGCGAGGGCGAGCTGCGCCTGTCCTACCAGGTGCGCGGCCCCGGCTGGCAGCCCAGCTACCGCGCCGTGCTGAACAGCGACACCGGCGCCGTGGTGCTGGAGCGGCTGGCGCTCGTCGCGCAAAACAGCGGCGAGGACTGGACCGACGTGCGCCTGACCCTCTCCACGCAAGCCGCCGCGCGCGTCACCCGCGGCCCCGCGCCGGGCAGCTGGACGCTCGACGTGGCCCCGCCGCCCCAGCCGGAGCCGCAAAGGTCCATGGCCCGCCTTGCCGCGCCCCCCGCACCGGCTGCGCCCGCCCCGATGGCCGAGGCGGCCGAAGCCGCCGACGTACCCAGCTTCGACGTGACCGCTTTCTCCGGCAACTACGCCATGCAATTCGCCGTGCCCCAGCGCATCACGGTGCCCTCCAACGGCCAGCGCACCACGCTGGCGCTGGGCACGCACAACGCCTCGGCCACGCTGCTCACGCGCGCCGTGCCCGCCCGCCAGGAAACGGCCTATCTCGTGGCCGAGATCGCGCCGCCGCCGGGCGCCTGGCCGGCCGGCCCCGTGGGCCTGTACCGCGACGGCGCCTTCGTGGGCAACGACACGCTGGATTTCGGGCAGGCCTCCACGGCCGGCGGCAAGGCCACCCTGTGGTTCGGGGCGGATGACCAGGTGATCGTGCAGGCCGAGCCCGAGCAGGAAAACACCGGCAGCGCCGGCTTCACGGGCGCCCGCACGGAGCGCCGCACCACCCGCGCCTACCGCCTTGAAAACCGCCACGCCCAGCCCGTGACGCTGCAGGTGCTGGACGTGGCCCCGGTCTCGCGCAACGAAAAGATCGAGGTCGAATCCCGCTACACGCCCACGCCGCAGGACACCGCTTGGAACCGCACGCCCGGCACCATCGCCTGGCAGCAGCCCCTGGCCGCCGGCGCCACGGCGCGCTTCACCGCCACGCACACCGTGCGCTACCCGAAAGAGATCGAACTGCGGGAGCACCAATGAACGCCGCCCCTTCCGGCGCGGCCCCGTCCGTCAGCGCACCGCGCCGTGCCACGGCCGCGTTCATGCGGTCGCACCCCGCGCACTGGATCGCCCTGGGCTTCGGCGCGGGCCTGTCGCCCAAGGCGCCCGGCACCGTGGGCACGCTGTGGGCGTGGCTCGCCTACCTGGTGCTGCAGCAATGGCTTACCCCCCTGCATTTCGGGGTGCTGATCGGGGCCGGCACGCTCGTCGGCTGGTGGGCCTGCACCACCACCGCGCGGCACCTGGGCGTGGCCGACCCGGGCAGCATCGTGTGGGACGAGGTCATCGCCTTCTGGCTCGTGCTGTGGCTGGCCATGCCCATGGGCTTTTGGGGACAGTGCGCGGCATTCGCGCTGTTTCGCTTCTTCGACGCCGCCAAGCCCGGCCCCGTGGCCTGGGCCGACCGCCAGTTCAAAGGCTTCGGCTGGCGCGGCGGCTGGGGCATCGTGTTCGACGACCTGGTGGCGGCCTTCTGCACCCTCGTCGTGATCGCGCTCTGGAGGCACCTGTGGTGAACCCCGGCACGGCACATGGAGATTTGCTATCAAAATCAGAGCAATGCCCCCTAGAAGATATTGCGCTGGAGGCCTGTTTGGCCCACATCGCACAAACGCTCGTCGAACGCGGCTGGATGCTGGCCACCGCCGAAAGCTGCACCGGCGGGCTCATCGCCGGCGCCTGCACCGATCTCGCCGGGTCGAGCCGCTGGTTCGAGCGCGGCTTCGTCACCTACTCCAACGCCGCCAAGACCGAACTGCTGGGCGTGCCCGCCACCCTCATCGAAGCGCATGGCGCCGTGAGCGAGCCCGTGGCGCGCGCCATGGCCGAAGGCGCCGTCGCCCGCTCGCCGGCGCAGGTGAGCGTGGCGGTGACCGGCGTGGCCGGGCCCGGGGGCGGCAGCGTGGACAAGCCCGTGGGGACGGTGTGGTTCGGCTGGTCGGTGGAGGGCGTGGTGCACAGCGAGGCGATGCGCTTTGCCGGCGACCGGGCCGCCGTGCGCGGCGCCACGGTGAAGCATGCGCTGGTGCGGCTGGCCGGTTGGCTCGGGTCAGGGACCGGCCTCGCCTGACTCGATGCGCGCAGCATCCCATCGCTTGAACTCGACGGCCTTCGCGAGCATTCCCAGCGTGAGCGGGACCTTCTTGTGCCGATCCCGAAAACGGCGGAAAGGCATCAGCAACACGAGAAAGGGGTTGAGCCCTTCGTCGTGGACATACCGTCCAAAGTCGAAGCCGCTGGATCCATGCCGAACGCCTCGAAGAATTTCTCCATGAACTCGGCAGCGTCGTCGCCCGTGATGCCGAGGTCATCCTCGATCGTGGTCGTCTCATCGAGATCGCGGCCCGGCAAATGCCAGACTCGGGCGATTACTTGACACGATCTATCGTGAGGCGCATGAACTCCCAACGGCTACCGTCTCTCGCCGAAGTGGGGGAACGAACTTCAGGTTGAGCGGTGGAATGAGGTACCTCACCTTGCAGGCGCTGGCTTGCGACGACGCTATCTACCTACCTACGCAGCCAGCGCCTTTGTCGATACCGAAAAATCCCCGCGCTCCAGCTGCGCCAGCAGTTTCTCACGGCACGCATGGAGTATCTCGTCGGCCAGTGCGGAGTTATCGGGGCAGCCGCGTGACAGCACCAGCGCGCCGACTGAGTGCGCCAGCAGATTGATCAACTCGCCTCGCTCCGCGTCACTGACGGTGTCTTCATCGTCACGCGGCGATACCCGAGCAACCTTCTGAGGCGTGGCTGGGAGCCGCACCGCTGCCAAGATCGATTCGATGCCCTCTGCGAAGACGGTTTTGACGGCCTCAGACTGGCGAGCCGTGTCACTGCCCAGACGCGACAAAGAGCAGCCGGTCTTGAGCGCATCGCGCTCTGCACGGGACACGTAGTGCTGCACGAACTGGGCAGCGTCTGCACCGCCCACCGCTGCCGCCGTCTGCTCCAGACCACAGGCCAGCGCCTCTTTGATCAGGTCGGCTTTAGACCGGAAATGGTTGTAGAAGCCGCCATGGGTAAAACCCGCAGCCACCATCAGGTCTGCCACTCCGACGCCATCGAAGCCCCGCTCTCGAAACAGCGCTGAAGCATGTTCAACGATGGAGCCTCGGTTTGCCTGAGCCTGCGCCTTGGTGACTCTCATATATATGCGGTTACAGGAGGGTTTTGACGAGTCCAACTATACATTGATGTTCATCGTCATCAAAGTCATTGACTTTTAAAATGACGATCGTCATCATAATGACTCATCAACTTTTTCGAAACATTGCCATGTCCGACACGCACGTCACCGCACCAACCCGCTTCGTCGATATCGAGGGCAGCCGCTTCGCATACCGCCGCTGGGGCACAACTGACACAGCGCAGCCGCCCGTGCTGCTCCTGCAGCACTTCCGTGGTGGCATGGATAACTGGGATCCTCTGCTCACCGACGGTCTGGCGGCGAGCCGCGAAGTGATCCTCTACAACTACCGCGGCTGTGCATCCTCGACCGGCACACCCCGCAATCGCCTGGAAGATATGGCGGAAGATGCTTTCAAGTTCATCGGTGCGCTGAAGCTGGCCCAAGTCGACGTGCTGGGCTTCTCGCTGGGGGGCGCTGTCGCCCAGGATCTGGCGCGCCTGTACCCGCAGGTCGTCCGCAAGGCCCTGCTGCTGGGCACAGGGCCACGCGGTTCGGTGCCCGCCGAGAACCCCGAGAGCGTTTTGAAAGTGGCCATCAACCCCGTCCCGACCCAGGAAGACTTTCTCTTCCTGTTCTTCGGTCGGTCTGAAGCCGCCGTGCAAGCGGGCAAGGAGTTCTGGGCGCGCCGGCACGAGCGCGCAGACCAAGACACCCCTAGCTCGCCCGAACTGATGATGACCCAGGCTGAAGCAATGCAGGCGGCCTACACCTCGGTAGACCCAAACAGCCCGTTTGCGCACCTTAAAGACATCAAGCAGCCGACTTTGATCCTCAATGGCAACGACGACGTGATGATTCCGTCGATCAACTCGTGGCACATGGTGCAGAACATTCCGAACGCCCAGTTGTTGATCTATCCGGACGCCGGACACGGCGCACAGTTCCAGTATCCGCAACGGTTCCTTCAGCACGCCACGCAGTTCCTGGCAGAGTGAGTCCACGCCTTGTATGCATGCGCTCGTCCGGAGCGCGTGTGACAAGAGCATGCCGTCAGGATATACGCCTGCAGGCAGCCTGCAGTTGAACGCTTCATCCATCGCGACTCACGCACCGCAAAGCCGCTGGCGACGTCGCTGAGAGACGTCTATCACTGTCGGCCGCAGCACCGAACTGCGTGGCCGCGAAGGATTGCGCAATCGGGTGCTACGTACACCCCAGCCAGGTTAATTTCTAGAAAAAATGGGCGCTTTTGCAAAAGCTGCATTAACCGATCAAGGCATCACGGTCCCGAAACGCCTTGCGCCTTAAGCCGCGCCCGGCCCCAGCCGGTCCACCAGCCCCGCGCTGGCCTCATTCAACCCCACCACCTCCACCACCGCCCCGTGGTGCCGCAGCCGCTGCACCACCTTCTCCAGCGCGGCCACGGCCGTCACGTCCCAGAAGTGCGCGCGGGACACGTCGATGCGCACCGGGCGCCCCTCGGCCGCGAGGATGTCGAACGCGTCGATGAAGGCATCGGCCGAGGCGAAGAACACCTGGCCCGACACGCGCCAGGTGCGCAGGCCGGTGGCGGCATCGTCCTCGGCCCGCACGTCGAGCAGGCGCGCCACCTTGAACGCGAAGAACACGCCGCTCAGCACCACGCCCGCCCCCACGCCTGCGGCCAGGTTGTGCGTGGCGAGCGTCACGGCCACGGTGGCCAGCATCACGGCGCTGGACAGGCGCGGGTGGCGCACGACGGCGCCCAGCGACTTCCAGTCGAACGTCGAGGCCGACACCATCACCATGATGGCCACCAGCGCGATCACCGGCACGCGCGACACCCAGTCCTTCAGGGCCACCATCAGGATGAGCAGGAACACGCCGGCGAACAGCGTGGACAGGCGCCCGCGCCCGCCGTACTTCACGTTGCCCACGGCCTGGCCGATCATTCCGCAGCCGGCGATGCCGCCGAAGCAGCTGGCCGCGATGTTGGCCAGGCCCAGGCCCGCGCACTCGCGGTTCTTGTCGCTGGGCGTGTCGGTCATCTCGTCCACCACGGCGGCGGTGAGCACGGATTCGAGCAGCCCCACCATGGCGATCGCCAGCGCCGGCAGAGCGATGATGCGCAGCGTCTCCAGCGACACCGGCACCGCGGGCAGGCCGAACAGCGGCAGCGCATCGGGCAACCGGCCCAGGTCCGCCACGGTGGGCAGGTGCAGCCCCATGCCGGAGGCGATGAGCGTGAGCGTCACCACGCAGATCAGCGGCGACGGAATGGCGGTGAGCGCCCGCACTTTCAGCCGCTGGCCCAGCCACGGCAGCCCGTAGATGACGGCCAGCCCCAGCGCCAGCATGCCCCAGGTGGCCGCGCTGGCGCCGCGCAGGTGCGGCAGCTGCGCGGAGAAGATGAGCACGGCCAGCGCGTTGACGAAGCCCGTGCGCACCGAGCTGGAGACGAAGCGCACCAGCACGCCCATGCGCAGCAGCCCGAACGCCACCTGCACCGCCCCCGCCAGCAGCCCCGCCGCCAGCAGATAGCCCAGCCCGTGCGACTGCACGAGCGGCGCCGCCACCAGCGCCACAGAGCCCGCCGCGGCAGACACCATGGCCGGGCGCCCGCCCGCGAAGGCGATCACGATGCTGATGACGAACGAGGCGAACAGCCCCACGGAGGGATCGACACCGGCCACGAACGAAAACGCGATCACCTCGGGAATCAGCGCGAACGTGGCCACGGCACCCGCGAGCAGTTCGCGCGGAATGCTGGGCGCCCATTCGGCGCGCAGGCGCGCCAGGAAAGCAGGGGTCATGAACGGAAACGCGCGCCGAAGCGCGCGTGGGAAGAGAAAAGAAAAAAGCAAGGAGCAGTAGCGCCCGGTCAGGCCGCGGCGTCGCCCGTCAGGCGCCGCAGCACTTCTTGTACTTCTTGCCGCTGCCGCAGCTGCACGGATCGTTGCGGCCGGGCGTGTCGGCGCGGCGCACGGCTTCCACGCGCGGGCCGATGCTCTTCCAGAGCTGGCGCAGGTCGTACACGGCCCAGGTGGCTTCGCTGAACGATTCCAGGCGGCTTTCGCTCACGCTGGCTGGGCCGTCTTCGGCATACAGGTTGTGCTCGGGCTTGCCGGTGTCGTCCTCGGTCAGCACCACGATGTTTTCCAGCGCGCCATCGAGCCACTGGGCGGCGTCCTTGTCGCGCGGGGCGGCCCATTCCTCGGGCCAGTTCTCCACGGCGAACATGAAGCCGAGCGCCCAGACCTGGCCGAACGAGGGAATGTCCTGGCCGGCCATCTCGGCCCGCTCCGCCTCGGGCAGGCAGGCGACGGCGCCGCGCATGTCCATCACCTCGGGCTGGAACACCCGGTCGTCTTCCAGCGATTCCACCTCGGTGGCGAGCTGGCGGCTGACCTCGTCGAACCGCAGCGTCCACAGCTCCATGAAGCGCGCCTGCTGGGCCTCGTCCTTGAAGGCGGGCAGCAGCGGCAGCGGGACGCCCGCGCCTTCGGTCACATCGATGGGGCCGCCGTCGTCCAGCAGCATGGGCAGGTATTCGGCGGGGGGAATGGCGCGGCGCGTGCAGGCCAGCGCGGTCAGGAAGCCGTCGCAGAACTCCCACTGCGGGATCTCTTCGGCGCGCGAGCGAAGGTCGTCCAGCAGCGTGTCCAGCTCGTCGAGCGCGTCGTTGTCGAGGGCGGGATCGATGCCGGCGGATTCGGTGGCGTTGTCGTGGGAGGAATCGGTCATTGCGGGCGGCTCCAAGGGCGCGGAGGGGGGAGAAAAAGGCTTCGTTATGATGCCGCAGCCCGCGCAAGGGCCGCGAACCGGGGCTGGCGCAGGCGCGGCGCTGGGCAGGGTCGTTCCGCCAGGCCACGGCCCGGCCGCAGGCGGCGATTTTATCCGCCCGCCCCGGATCGCCGCCCCGCCCCTGCCGCCAAAGCCCGACGAAACACCATCGCGCTCCACCCAACGACATGCCGCACCACGCCGACCCTTCGCCTTCCCCCGCGGCCCCGACCGACCCGGCGGCTTTCCTGCGCGAGCACGCGGCCACCCAGGCGCCCAACGTGCAGAGCTACCGCCTGCCGGGCCAGCAGTGGTGGCTCAAGCGCGCGGGCGCCAGCCACGGCGCCGGGCGCTACCGCGCCATGGCCGTGCTGGCGCGCCTGCTGGGCCTGGCGGTATTGCGCCCGGTGCCCACGCCGGGCGGGCCCGCCGCCATCGCCATCGAGGTGCGGCGCCTGCAGGACTTCGCCGCGCGCGGCCTGCGCGCGCCCGAAGTGCTGGCGGTGCAGCACGACGCCTTCCTGATGCGGCACTTAGGAGCCCCCGACGAGGAAACCCATTCCCTGGGCAACGAGATCGACCATGCCGTGGCCGAAGGCCCAAAGGCCGTGCTGGCGCTGTGGCGCCAGGGCCTGGACGCCATTGGGCTGGTGCATGCCAGCGGCACCTGCCTGAGCCAGGCGTTCGCGCGCAACCTGGTGCGCTGCCCCGACGGCGTGGTGGGCTACGTCGATTTCGAGGACGACCCCATCACCGCGCTGCCGCTGCCCGTGTGCCATGCGCGCGACGCGCTGTGCTATGTGCAGTCCACCGCGCTGTACCTGCGCCAGGCCGGCGCGCTGGAATGGGCACGCACGCTGTGGGCCGCGTGGCTCGCCGCCCAGGGCCCGGAAGTGCGCGCGGTGCTGGCGACCACGGTGCGCCGACTGGCCTGGCTGCGCCACCTGCCGCAAAGCCGCCGCCTGGGCCGCGACCTGCAGCGCGTGCGCGCCGCCTACGACCTGCTGGCGCCCTGAACCGCCCTGTGGCACTGAGCCGCCAGTGCCGCGCGTGCCGCGCAGCGCCGCAATGCCGTTGCGCAGCGTGAGCCGGGGGCTTTTACTTCTTCATTCCTCGCTCGTCCACTCCACCTGCACGCCCAGGCTGCGCAGGTTTTCCACGAAGCGCGGGTGCGCGCGCCGGATGGGCGTGGCGTTGCGGATCTCCGAGCGCCCGTCGATGCTGGCCGCCACCATGAAGAGGGCGATGGCCACGCGGATGATGTAGGGGCTTTCCACCACCGCGGGCGTGAGCGCATTGCCGCCGAAGGTCACGATGCGGTGCGGGTCCGACGAGAACACGTGCGCGCCGAACTTCGACAGCTCGCCCGTCCAGCCCAGCGCGCCGTCGTACACCTTGTTCCAGAACATGGCGTTGCCCTGCGCCCGCACGCCCAGGGCGATGAAGATGGGCAGCAGGTCCACCGGAAAGTACGGCCACGGCGCCGCCTCCACCTTGGTGAGCACGTTGCTGGTGAAGGGCGTCTGCACCGTGAGCGGCCCCTCGCGGTGCGCGCGCGACCAGCCGTTCGCATGCTCGATGCGCACGCCGAACTTGGCGAAGGTGCGGTCGATCAGCGGAAAGTTCTCCGGCGCGCTGTTGCGCACCACCACGTCGCCGCCGGTGATGGCGCCCAGGGCGAGAAAGGTGGTGATCTCATGGAAGTCTTCATCGAAGCGGAACTCGCCGCCGCCCAGCACCGCGCCGCCGTGCACGGTGAGGCGCGAGGTGCCGATGCCGTCGATGCGCACGCCCAGCATGGCCATGAAGCGGCAGAACTCCTGCACGTGCGGCTCCGACGCGGCGTTGTTGAGCGTGGACACGCCGCTGGCCGAGGCCGCGCACAGCACGAAGTTCTCGGTGGTGGTGACCGAGGCGTAGTCGAGCCAGTGGTGCGTGGCGTGCAAAGGCCCCGCGCAGCGCACGAGCAGCGAGCCCTGCGCACGCTCCACCGCGCCGCCGAAGCTGCGGAACACCTCCACGTGCGGATCGATCTCGCGCACGCCGAGCGTGCAGCCCTTCACGTTGTCTTCGAGCCGCGCCACGCCGAAGCGCGCCAGCAGCGGCGGCACCAGCATGATGGACGAACGCATCTCCTCCGGCAGGCGGTGGGCGGCGGCATCGAAGGCGGTGTCCCGGTGGTGCAGATCCAGCGTGCCGCTGGCGTGGTCCATGCGCACGTCGCTGCCCAGCGTGCGGAAGATGTCCAGGATCTTGCGCACGTCGGTGATGTCGGGCACGCCGTGCAGCTTGAGCGGGGCCTGGGTGAGCAGCGTGGCGCACAGCACCGGCAGCACGGCGTTCTTGTTGGCGGAGGGAGTGATGCGGCCACGCAGCGGCGTGCCTCCATGCACGATGAGATTGGACATGGCGGGATGCGGGGGACGCCCGAAAAGAAAACAGCCGGCACTGTATACCCCCGCGGCGTACCGAGGCGGCACACGGCCGGTCCCCCGCGCATTCGAGCGGCCATCTCCGCATTCACCGATCGCCGGCCCACGGGTCGCGGGCGATTCCTTGGCCGGGCGTGGGCCGCGTCCGACAGGGCCGCCCACTCCCGCGCACTATCGTCCTGCAGCGCTCCCGCCTTTCTTTTTTGCCCACTGCATGTCTTCCTCCGCTTCTGCTGCAGCGCCTTCCACGGCAGCCACCCCGGCACCCGCCCCCCAGGCTTCCCGGCGCGCTCCCACTTTTTCCATCGCCGCGTGGAAGCAATTCATGAGCGTGGCCAAGCCCTACTGGCAGGGCGGCTGGGCTTCGCGGTGCCGGTGTACGCCCTCTACTACGACATGCGCGATGCGTTTTCCAACCACTGGCGCCGCTGGCTCACGCACCGGTTCCTGGACGGCTACCTGGGCGGGCGGCGCTACTACGAGCTGAACACGCAGGGCGGCATCGACAACCCCGACCAGCGCATCAGCGCATCAGCGAAGACATCAGCACCTTCACCGGCCGCTCCACGCACTTCCTGCTGATCTTCGTCGGCGCGGGCATGCAGCTGGTCGCGTTCAGCACCGTGCCGTGGTCCATCTCCAGGGTGCTCGTCGGCTTTCTGGCGGTGTACGCCCTGCTGGCCACGGTGGTGGCGCTGTATGTGTTCGGCGCGAGGCGGACTTCCGGTTCGGGTTGATGCGGCTGCGCGAGAACGCCGAATCGATCGCGTTCTACCGCGGCGAGTCGCAGGAGCGCGCGCAGCTCGACCATAGCTTTCAGGCCGTGTTCAACAACTGCGCGCGGCTCATCAAGCGCCCGCGTTCGCTCCACCTGTTCCAGCGTGCCTTCAGCCAGCTCACGGTGGTGATTCCCGCCGTCATCCTGGCCGACGCGGTGCCGTCGGGCGACATGGAGGTGGGCCGCGCCATCCAGGCCGCCGGAGCGTTCGCCGCGGTGCTGGCCGCCGTCTCGCTGATCGTGGACAACTTCGAGAGCCTGAGCCGGTTCGTGGCCGGCCTCGGCCGGCTGGACACGCTGGCCCAGGCCCTGCTGGGCGCGCCCGCGCGGCGGAAAGAGCCCGCCGAGCCCGAGGCCGTGTCCGCCGGCCGGCGGTGCTCGCGCACCACACGCACGTGCTCAATCTGCTGGGCGAAGGCCGCTGGGAACTGCTGCCGACCGAGGGCTTTCAGTTCGACGCCTGAAGGCGGTGCGTGCCAGCCGGCCGGCCGCCGAGCCAACGGCGGCAACCGTGTGCGGCTCAGGCAGCGCGCTCGGCGGGCTCCAGCACCAGCAAGGTCGCCACGTGCGCTTGTTGCGCCAGCAGGCGCTTTCGCATGCAGATGACGGCCTTGTCCTTGGACAGCAGGATGGCGCGGTGCGCCACCGCCAGGTCGATGAACTTCTGATCGTCGGCGTCCTTGCAGACCGAGGCCACGCGCGATGCCTCGGGAACCTGGCGCGTGCGGGCGTCGAAGGCCGCGAGCACCACAGCCGCGTTCAGGCCATGGAACGCCAGGCGCGGCACGATCTTCGGGTAGGCCAGCACGCGCTCCAGTTCGTCGCGCATGGCCTGCGTGGCCACCCACTGCAGCCGCCCCTGGGCGAGCAGGTCTCGCAGCGGCGCCACGGCGGGGTCGGCGAACACCAGCAGGTCCAGCACGATGTTGGTGTCCACCACCACCGCGCGCGCAGCCTCGCCGCCCGCCGCCTGCGCCGGCAGGCGCAGCTCAACCCGCATCGGGCGGGCTTTCGGCAGGCCGGGGCGGGCGCTCGCGCGCCGAGCCGCGCACCATGTCGAAGCGGAACAGGCGGCATTCGATGGGGCCGTTCCACATCGGCACGCGGCGCGACTCCTTCAGGCGCATCTTGCCGGGCAGCTTGAGGTCGGGCGTCAGCATCCAGCCCTGCCAGCCGGAAAAGTTCTTCTTCCAGTGCGTGGCGAGCTGGCTGAAGAACTCGCCGCCGTCCTCGGTCTGGGCCGTCTCGCGGCCCGCGCGCTCCACATGCCCCGCGCGCTCGGACGCACTGCGCCCGGCAGTGCCCGCAGCGGCGATGCGCTCGCCATACGGCGGGTTCAACAGCATCACGCCGGGCTGCTCGGTGGGCGGCATGCGCTGCAGGGCGTCGCCGCCGCGCAGCTCGATCGCCTGGGCCACGCCCGCGCGCTCGGCATTGCGCTGGGTGAAGTCCACCATGCGGTGCGACACGTCCGAGCCGAAAATGCCCACCGCCGCCGGTTTGATTGCCTTTTCTGCTTCATTTTTGATAGCAGACCAGACATGGGCCTGAAACGGCAGCAGTTTCTCGAACGCGAACCGCCGCTGCATCCCGGCCGGGATGTTGCAGGCCATCTGCGCGGCCTCGATCAGCACGGTGCCGCTGCCGCAGCAGGGGTCGTACAGCGGCACATCGCCCTGCGGGTCCCAGCCGGTGGCCGCGATCATGGCGGCGGCCAGCGTTTCCTTGAGGGGCGCATCGCCCTTGTCCTCGCGCCAGCCGCGCTTGAACAGCGGCTCGCCCGAGGTGTCGATGTACACCGTGGCCTCTTCGGTGGTCAGGTGCAGGTGGATGCGAACGTCGGGCCACTGGGTGTCCACGTCGGGCCGCACGCCGGTCTTGGCGCGAAAGCGGTCGGCCACCGCGTCCTTCACGCGCAGCGCGGCGAAATTCAGGCTGGTGAGCGGGCTGTGCTGGGCCGTGACGTCGATCTTGAAGCTCTGGCGCGGCGTGAACCAGATCTCCCAGGCCACCTCGCTCGCGGCGGCGTACAGATCGTTTTCGGAGCGGTAGGGCCGATGGCCCAGCTGCACCAGCACGCGCTGGGCGAGCCGGCTGTGCAGGTTGAGCAGCAGCGCATCGCGCCAGGAGGCCCGCAGCAGCACGCCACCGCGGCCGGTGAGCAGGTCCTGGCCGGTCAGGCCGGTGATGCGGTGCACCTCGTCGGCCAGAAAGCCCTCGACGCCGGCGGCGCAGGGCAGGAAAAGTTGCAGTTGATTCATAGACGGCCCCGAGGATACGCGCTGGCGGCGTCCTGGCGAGCACCCGATCGTCCCGATCCACGCCATGGACAAGCCGACCCCGGTTGACCATGCAGGACTTCGAGCTGCAGCAACATCAGGGTTTCCACCTGGCACAACCGCCGGCTTGCCATTTGTTGGGGGTCAACCAATTGTCAGAATGAACCTTTTTGTGCATCCATTTGCAAAGGCACTCCATGTTCAAAAGCCTGCGTGCGCGCCCCATCGGCATCTGCGTCGCCATCACCGTGCTCTCGCTGCTGGCCCTGGCGCTGGTGACCTTCTTCGCGGTGCGCAACGACACGCTGGCGCAACTGGACGAGCATGTCGGCGGCCTGACCCGCCTGCACGCCGACGAAGTGTCCGAATGGGTGCGCGAGAAGCAACGGATCACCTCATCCCTCAAGGTCGCCACCGAGCAGCCGGACCCGCTGCCCATGCTGCGCGCCATCAAGCAGGCCGGTGCGTTCGACCTGGTGTATTTCACCCATGCCGACAAGCGCCACATGGCGCTCACGAAGGTACCGGACGGGTATGACGGCACGTCGCGCCCCTGGTACCAGCAGGCGGCACAGGCGGGCGGCCCCGGCACCGTCGCACGCAGGCGGTGGATCGATGCGGGCGTTGGCATCGCGGTGAACCACGGGCTTGGGTGCTGGTTGCTGGTTGATTGCTTCCAGCGCGCGTTGAGCGTTTATGGCCAAAAAGGCTTCCAGCGCAATAAAATCTAGGGCATATAGCTATCAATATAGGAGCGCGCCCGCGCGTAGCGCTCAGGACGAAGGCTGCCGCTGATCGCTGCGTGCTTTTCCGACACCGCGGCAGCCCTTTTCCGCCAGCCCCGGCGCCCTGCCTGCTGCCATGATGGCGCGATGACCCCAAACCACCCGCCCCCGCCTCCCACCCCCAAAAACACGGGAGCGCTGCGCCGCACCGCCCGCGCTCCGCTCTCGCCACGCACCTGGCTGGCCCTGGCCGGCTGGCTGGCCCTCGCTTTCGTGGCCGCCGCGGTGGGCAGCGTCGCATCGGTGCAGGCGCCGCAGTTCTACGGGCAGCTGACCCAGCCGGCCTGGGCACCGCCCGCCTGGCTGTTCGGCCCGGTGTGGAGCACGCTGTACGCCATGATGGGCATCGCGGCGTGGCTCGTCTGGCGCGAGCCGGCAGGGCCCGTGCGGCGGCGCGCCCTTGGGCTGTTTTGCGTGCAATTGGCGCTGAATGCGCTGTGGAGCTGGCTGTTCTTTCAGTGGCACCAGGGCGCCTGGGCCCTGGCGGACATCGCCCTGCTGTGGTTCTGCGTGGCCGCCACGCTGGCGGCGTTCTGGCGGCTGCGACCCGTGGCGGGCGCGCTGCTGGCGCCTTACCTGGCCTGGATCACGTTCGCCGCAGCCCTGAACTTCACGGTCTGGCGGTTGAATCCGCAACTGCTGGGCTGAATGCCAGCGGCCGGTGGCGGTGGCGGTGTGGGTGTGGGTGTGGGTGTGGGTGTGGGTGTGGGTGTGGGTGTGGGTGTGGGTGTGGGTGTGGGTGTGGGAGCGCCTACAGCGCCTTGCGCAGGTTGGCCGGCGCGATCTTGAGCGCCTCGCGGTACTTGGCCACGGTGCGGCGGGCGCACTCGATGCCCTGCTCTTTCAGCATTTCGGCGATCTGGCTGTCCGACAGCGGCTTGGCCGCGCTTTCGGCCGAGACGAACTGCTTGATGAGCGCGCGCACCGCCGTGCTGGAGGCATTGCCCCCGGTTTCGGTGCCCAGGCCGGAGCCGAAGAAATACTTGAGCTCGTACGTGCCCTGCGGCGTGGCCATGTACTTGGCCGTGGTCACCCGGCTGATGGTGGATTCGTGCAGGCCCAGTTCGTCGGCGATGTCGCGCAGCACCAGCGGCCGCATGGCCAGCTCGCCGTGCACGAAGAAGTTCTTCTGCCGGTCCACGATGGCGCGCGAGACGCGCAGGATGGTGTCGAAGCGCTGCTGGATGTTCTTGATGAACCAGCGGGCCTCCTGCAGCCGCTGCTGCAGCCCCTGGTGGCCCTCGCCGCCGCGGTTGCCGCGCAGCGCGCCGGCGTAGATGTCGTGCACGCGCAGGCGCGGCATCACATCCGGGTTGAGCTGCACGCTGAAGTTCTGCTGCGTGCCGCGCCCGATCTTCTTCACGATCACGTCGGGAACGATGATGTTGCGCTCCACCTCCACGAAGGCGCGGCCGGGCCGGGGCTCCAGCCGCGCGATCAGCGCCATGGCCGCGCGGGTGCGCTCCTCGCCGCCGCCGCAGGCCTGCGCCAGGCGCCGCACATCGCGGCGCGCGAGCATCTCCAGCGGCTGCTGGCAGATGCGCAGCGCGGTCTGCACGACCTCGGGGTCGCCCTCGCCATCCTCGCGCAGCGCCTTCAGTTGCAGGGTCAGGCATTCGGCCAGGCCGCGCGCGCCCACGCCGACCGGGTCCAGGCTCTGCAGCAGGCCCAGCGCCATGGTGAAGCGGTGCACGAGTTCTTCGACCTGCTCGGTGTCTTCCTCGCCCGCCAGGCTCACGGCCAGCGACTGCAGCGACTCGTGCAGGTAGCCGTCGTCGTTGAGCGATTCGATGAGAAAGCGCAGCGCGGCGGTATCGACCTCGGACAGGCGCAGGCCCAGCGCCTGCCGGTGCAGGTAGGCGGTGAGCGATTCGTGGCTGCGCGCCAGTTCGGTGGCATCGGTCTCGTCGCCCTCGCCGGCCGTTCGCGTGCGGGCCGGCGCATCGCCGCCCCACTCGCCATCGTCGGGCGTCATCTCGACGGTGCCGTCGCCTTCCCAGTCGGGCGTGTCGGGGGTGTCCGGGCCGTCGGAACTGCCGGGCGCCTCGGCAGCACCGGACGGCTCGCCTTCGGAAGAGGCCGCTACCGCCGTCGTGGCGTCGCCGGACGCTCCTGAATAAATAGCATCTTCGGTGTGGCGGTCGTCCTCGCTCACCGGCGCATCGGCCTGCGGCAGGCCGAATTCCTCGCGCGCGGCTTCGTCTGCGGTGCGCTCCAGGAAAGGGTTTTCGTCGAGCATCTGCTCGACTTCCTGCGACAGTTCCAGCGTGGACAACTGCAGCAGCCGAATGGACTGCTGCAACTGCGGCGTCAGTGCCAGATGCTGCGAAACGCGCAGCGACAACCCAGGCTTCATCACGCCAGTGCCGCCAGGCCGCCCCGGGGCACGCCGCCCCGCGCTCGGGCCAGCGCTGTCCACACGGTGAAAAGCATGCGGGCCATGCTCACATCCTGAAATGCTCGCCGAGGTACACGCGCCGCACCTCGGCGTTGTCCACGATCTCCGAGGGCGTGCCCCGCGCCAGAACGCGTCCATCGCTGATGATGAACGCGTGGTCGCAGATGCCCAGCGTCTCGCGCACGTTGTGGTCGGTGATCAGCACGCCGATGCCGCGCGCCTTCAGGAAACCGATGATGCGCTGGATCTCGATCACGGCGATGGGGTCGATGCCGGCGAACGGCTCATCGAGCAGGATGAACCGCGGCTGCGTGGCCAGGGCCCGCGCGATTTCCACGCGGCGGCGCTCGCCGCCGGACAGGGCCAATGCGGGAGAGGCCCGCAGGTGCTCCACGCGCAGCTCCTGCAGCAGCGCCGTGAGGCGTGCCTCGATTTCGTCGCGGTTGAGCGCCTTGCCGTTCTCGTCGCGCTGCAGCTCCAGCACGGCGCGCACGTTTTCTTCCACGGTGAGCTTGCGGAAGATCGACGCTTCCTGCGGCAGGTACGACAGCCCCAGCCGCGAGCGGCGGTGGATGGGCATGTCTGCCACCGAATGGCCGTCGATGCGGATGTCGCCGCCATCGCTGCGCACCAGGCCCACGATCATGTAGAACGACGTGGTCTTGCCCGCGCCGTTGGGACCGAGCAGGCCGACGACTTCGCCCTTTTGCACGACCATCGACACGTCCTTGACGACCTTGCGGCTGCCGTAGGATTTCTCGAGGTGCTCGACCTCCAGGCGGCTGACCGGGCCGGACTCGGCCGGGGCTCCTGTGGTGGGGGTGGCCGATTCCATCACTTGGCGCCGCTGCCCAGTTCACCGCTGGGCCGAAGCGCCGGGGCGGGAGAGGTGGGCGCGGGAGCGGGCTTGCCGGGCGTTTCCTTGGGCGACAGCACGGCGCGCACGCGGCCGCCAGGGGTGGCCGCCGTGTTGCTGCCGGCCGGAGCCGACTTCTGGCCATCGACGGTGAAGACGTCGGTCAGGTTGTTGTAGATGATGAGCGCGCCGGCCATCTCGTCGGTCAGGGTGGTTTCGCGGTAGCGGCGCAACTCCGAGCGGCGGATCAGGCGCACGAGATCGGCACGGCCGTCGTACTCGATGACCTCGCCCTCGCCTTCGACGAACTCATCGGGCAAACCGGGCACCGTATCGCGTTTTTGCCGGAAGAAGGCCCGCTTGCCGGACTCGGCCGTCATGGTGCCGTACTGGAAGCCGTCGGGGTCCTGCCGCACGTCCAGCCGCGCACCGCGCAGCACGATCGTGCCCTTGGTGACCACCACGCGCCCGGTGAACACGCTGGTTTGCTTGAGCTCATCGTGCCGCAATGCGTCGGCCTCGATGTTCATGGGTTTGTTGCGGTCAGCCTTTTCGGCACGGGCGCCCCCCATGGCGAAAGCCAGGGCGGCAAGCAGGAGGATCGGTAGGAGGCGTTTTCTCATAGGGCACGAATCTTGCAAAGATTGTAGCCACCCCTTGGCGCGATCCGGGAGCGGCAAAGAAAAAGCCCGCAAAAGCGGGCTTTCGGCCAAACGCAAACCGCGGGGCTCAACCGCCCTTGGCAGCCGTCGTGGCGAGGTATTCCACCACTTGCAGCACGCCTTGCATGTTGCCGGCCATGGTGCCGTCGGTGTAGTAGCGGCCCGCCACGCCCATGGAAGGCACGCCTTCCACGCCGTAGGCTTCCTGCAGCTGGGCGGCCTTGCGCAACTGGTTGGAGACCGAGAACGAGTTGTAGGCTTCCTTGAACTTGGCCACGTCCACGCCCTGCTTGCCGATCCATTCGAAGATCAGGTCGTCCTTGTTGAGGGCCTGCTTTTCCACGTGCACGGCACGGAACACCTTGGCGTGCAGATCGCCCACCTTGCCCATGCTCTCCAGCGCGAAGTACAGCTTTTGCTGCGGGGCGAAGCTGGAGTTGAAGGCGACGGGCATGCGGCGAATCGCCAGATCCTTGGGCGCCGACTTGATCCAGGCTTCCAGCGTGGGCTCGAACGCATTGCAGTGCGGGCAGCTGTACCAGAAGAACTCGATGACCTCGATCTTGCCGGCCGGCACATCGCTGGCCACGGGCTTGGCGAGCTTGACGTAGTCCTTGCCTTCCTTGAATTGGCGGGCCTGGGCCATGGCGGGCGTCGCCAGGGGCAGCGTCAGGGCGGAAGCGGCCACGGCCGTGGCGGTGGACAGGGAAAACTCGCGGCGTTTCATGAAAAAGACACTCCTTGTTCGGTCAGAGGGTTGTGAGCGGCAGCCCGCGGGAAAAGTTCAGCGCTGTACGCGCACCAGCGCGGATTCGACGCCCGCGCCATCGAGCTTGTCCTTGAGCATTTCGGCATCGTCTCGCTTGGTGAAGGGGCCCACGCGCACCCGGAACACCGTGCGGCCGCTCTGTTCGCGCTCGCTCACGCGGGCTTCCCAGCCCAGCATGGCCAGCTTGGCGCGCTGTGCGTCCGCATCGCCCTGGGTGCGAAACGCCCCGGCCTGCACGAAGTAATCGAACGGTTCGCCCGCGGGAGCGCTGGCAGCCCTGGCCTTGGCCAGATCACCCAGCGGATCGGCCGAAGCGGCAGGCTTGCTGGCCGCGCCGCGCGGCACCGACGCCGCAGCGACGGCCGCAGGCGACGAGGCGCCGCTGGCGGGTGCCGGCGCCACACCGGCCACGGCCGGCGTCGAGCTGGCGGCCACGGGTGGGTGGGCCGGATTCTTGCCGTACAGCGGCGAATTCGGGTCCCAGTTCTTGTTCTTCTGGGATTCGGCGGCATCCTGATCGGCGCTGCGCGCACCGCCCTTGTTGAGGAACGGGACCGGCACCTTGGTCACATACACGGCCACGCCCAACGCCGCCCCCAGGCCGACGACCACCCCGAGGATGAAGCCGATGGCGGTGCCACCACGCTGCTTTTTAGTCATATCCGTAAACACTCACATTCTGGCTGGCGCCGATACGCCCAGCACGGCCAGGCCATTGTGCAATACCTGTGCGGTGGCGGCGACGAGCGCCAGGCGGGCGCGCTTGACGGCCTCGTCGTCCACCAGGATGCGCTCGGCATCGTAGTAGCTGTGGTAGCTCGCGGCCAGGTCGCGCAGGTAGAAGGTGACGTCGTGCGGCGCCTCGCCGTCGGCCGCGGCGGTGAGCATCTCGGGATACTTGGCCAGTTGCAGCATCAGCGCCTGGGCCTGCGGGCCTTCGAGCGCGGAAAGGTCCACGCCCTGGAGGGACGCCACATCGCCGCCGCCCTGCTCGGCCCAGCTGCGCAGCACCGATTGAATGCGCGCATGCGCGTACTGCACGTAGTACACCGGGTTGTCGTTGTTCTGCGCCACGGCCAGATCGACGTCGAAGGTGTATTCGGTATCGGACTTGCGGCTCAGCAGGAAAAAGCGCACGGCGTCCTTGCTGGTCCACTCGATCAGGTCGCGCAGCGTCACGTAGCTGCCGGCGCGCTTGCTGATCTTGACCTCTTCGCCGCCCTTGACCACGCGCACCATGGTGTGCAGCACGTAGTCGGGGTAGCCCTGCGGAATGCCCACGTCGGCGGCCTGCAGGCCGGCGCGCACGCGGGCGATGGTGCCGTGGTGGTCCGTCCCCTGGATGTTGACGACCTTGGTGTAGCCCCGCTCCCATTTGGAGATGTGATAGGCCACGTCGGGCACGAAGTAGGTGTAGCTGCCGTCCTGCTTGCGCATGACGCGGTCCTTGTCGTCGCCGTAGTCGGTGCTCTTGAGCCAGAGCGCGCCGCCCTGCTCGTAGGTCTTGCCGTTGGCGACCAGCCGGTTCACGGTGGCCTCGACGCGACCGCTGCTGTACAGGCTCGACTCCAGGTAGTACTCGTCGAACCTCAGGTTGAAGGCCTGCAGGTCCTTGTCCTGCTCATGGCGCAGATAGGCCACCGCGAAGTTGCGGATGGACTCCACATCGTCCACGTCGCCGCTGGCCGTGAAAGCGCGGTCGGTGGCCTGCACCGTCTTCTTCGCCAGGAAGTCGTTGGCGATGTCCTGGATGTAGTCGCCGTTGTAGAACCCCTTGCTGGCCGGGTTCTCGGGATCGGTGGGCCAGCATTCGTCACCGGGCTTGAAGCCCTTGGCGCGCAGCTGCGTGCTGTGCGTGAGCGTGTGGATCTGCACGCCCGCGTCGTTGTAGTAGTACTCGCGGTGCACGCTCCAGCCCTGCGTGGCGAAGAGGTTGCAGATGGCGTCGCCCAGCGCGGCCTGGCGGCCATGGCCCACGTGCAGCGGGCCGGTCGGGTTGGCGGAGACGAATTCCACCAGCACCTTCTGCCCGTTGCTCGGCTGCTGCCCGAAGCGCTCACCGGCGGCCAGCACTTCGCGCACCACTTCCTGCTTGGCGGCGGGTTTCAGCCGGATGTTGATGAAGCCGGGGCCGGCGATCTCCAGCGCCTCGACCCAGCGGCCGAAGGCCGGCGTGGCCAGCAGGGCCTCGCGCAGCGTTTCGGCCAGTTGCCGCGGGTTCTGCTTGGCGGCCTTGGCCAGCTGCATGGCCGCGGTGCAGGCGAAATCGCCGTGCGCGGCCACCTTGGGGGATTCAAAAGCAGCGCGCCCGGCACTGCCGGGCGACAATTTTTCCAGCTCGTCGGCGAGCGCCGCGAGCAATTCCTGTTTGACGGAGAGCATGCGGCGATTCTACGGGCCGTCCGTCATCCAAACTTTCGGCCATGACGTTATGCTGAACAGCCTCGCGGTGTGTGCGTCGACGGGGGGCTTTCTATCCACTTTGCAGGAAATACGACATGAAGAATCTGCTCTCCGTGGTGGCCGCCGCCGGCCTCGCCCTCTCCCTCGTCACGGCCCACGCGGCCGACGCGCCCGCAGCCGCCGCTTCCGCACCGGCCAAGGCGCCCACCGCCCAACAGGGCAAGATGGCCACCTGCAATGCCGATGCCAAGACCAAGGCGCTCAAGGGCGATGAACGCAAGGCCTTCATGAAGGACTGCCTCAGTGCCGACAAGCAGGCGGCCCAGCAAAGCAAGATGACGACCTGCAACGCCGACGCCAAGACCAAGGCGCTCAAGGGCGACGAACGCAAGGCCTTCATGAAGCAGTGCCTGAGCAACAAGCCCGCCGCCTGATCCGGCACCCGGCCCGCCCTTTCGCCCCAAAGCCCCGCACGCGGGGCTTTTTCGCTGGGGCCGCGCCGTTCAGCGGTTGCCCACGCCACGCGCCAGGAAAGTGGCCGCCAGCGGGATCAGCACCAGCAGGTGCGCCTCGATCATCACCAGCCGCCGCGTGCTGCGGATCGCCGCTTCGTCCGGCAAGGCGCCCGTGGCGCGCAGGGCTTTGCGCCAGCGCAGGAACCGCAGGGTGGGCGCGATGGAGATCAGCCCGACCACCACGAACAGCCCCACCTTCACATGCAGCAGCGGCTGCATTCCATACCATGGCGCGCCCTTGATGCCCCAGCCGATGCGCGCCAGCCCCGTGGCCATCACGGCCAGGGCCGCGATGCCGTAGAACCGGTCCACCTGCGCCAGCCGCTCCACCACCGCAGCGTTCAGCCAGGCAGGGCGGCACAGCGCGGCTTCGCTGGCCAGGAAGGTGACCATGGTGAGAATGGCCAGGAAATGGACGCAGGCCAGCAAGGCTTCGGTGGTCATGCAGGGCTCCTTGAAGTGGATGGCGGCGGCATGGTAGCGCGATGGCCGGGCTGCCGCCCACCCCGTCACTGCGGCAAAGGCGCTCCGATTTCGGTGCGCACCCAGTCGTCGATCAAGGCCTTTTCATAGCGCAGCGCATCGCCGGACCCGCGCCCCGCCCGTGGCAGGAAAGAGGGGTCGCGCAGCTCCCGGCGGCCCGACTGCAGCACGCTGCCATCGGCCGCCAGGCGCTTGAACTCCAGGTCGATGCTAGGCGGATAGATGTCGCGCACGATGCGCACCTGCGACAGCTGGGGGCCGCGCGCGGGCTCGAAGCCGCCCGCGCGCTGCACGTCGGTGAGGCGAACCTCCAGCCGCTGCCCGTCCGGCAGCGCCGCAGCCGCGCGCTCGGACAGGTACTGGCACAGGGCATCCACCCAGGCCCGGCGCGCGCGATCGGATTCGTGGGGGGCCATGCGGGTGTCGCTGAAACGGGACGGGTCGTCATAGACCACGCTGACGATGCCGGGCGGGATGGCTTGCGCGCCACGGGCTGCGGGCGCGGCCGGCGCAGCGGCAGGCCGGGTGGATTCCGCCGCCGGCCCCTGCGTGGACACGGGCACCGGCGAGGATTGCGGAGCCGCCGTCGGGCCGCCCGCGCAGCCCGCCAATGCAGCCGCGGCGACCACGGCGGCCAGCGCTGCCAACGCACCGCGGCCATGGCCCCGGCGCGGCCACGCCGTGCGGGCGGCCCGGGCGGCTCCGAGCCGGCTCGGCTTCATTGGGTGGGTCGTCATGGCAGGGCTCCTTCTTGGATGGGTGGTGCGGCAGGGGCGGCAGGGGCGCCTGCCGCGCGGCGCCAGAACTCCGGCTGGCCGTAATGGTGCTTGAGGTAATCGATCCACAGGCGCACCCGCAGCGGCATGTGCTTGCGCTGCGGGAACACCACGTAGATGCCGTTGGGTGGCGCGGCGAACTCTTCCAGCACGGCCACCAGGCGCCCCGCGGCGATCTCGGCCTCGACCTCCCAGGTGCTGCGCCAGGCGATGCCCCAGCCGCCCAGGCACCAGTCGTGCAGCACCTGGCCGTCCGAACAATCCAGCGGGCCGCCGGGCTTGAAATGCACGACCTCGGCGGCGCCGCCCTCGGGCGCAGGCATGCGAAAGGCCCAGCCGCGCGTCTGAGAGGCGTCGCTGGACAGCGTCAGGCACGCGTGCTGCGCCAGATCGCCGGGATGGCGCGGCGTGCCGTGGCGCTCCAGGTAGGCCGGCGTCGCCACGCACAGGCGGCGGTTGTCGGCGATGCGCACGCTCACCAGCGAGGAATCGGGCAGGTCGCCCACGCGCACCGCGCAATCGAACCCCCCGCCCGCCAGATCGACCACGCGGTCGCTCAGATTGAGCGAGATGGTCACTTCGGAATGCAGATCGCGAAAACGCGGCACCAGGGGCGCCACGTGGCGCCGGCCGAAGCCTGCCGGCGCGGTGATGCGCAGATGCCCGGTGGCCTTCACGCCGCCTGCGGACACGCTGGCTTCGGCATTCGCCACGTCGGACAGAAGGCGCTGGCAATCCTCCAGGAACGCGCTGCCTTCGTGCGTGAGGTGGATGCGCCGCGTGGTGCGCACCATGAGCTTGACGCCCAGGTGCTCTTCCAGCGCATCCAGCCGGCGGCCCATGATGGCCGGCGCCACGCCCTCGGCCTTGGCGGCGGCGGTGAGGCTGCCGCGCGTCGATACCGACACGAATGACTCGAAGGCCTTGAGCTTGTCCATGGGCGCCGATTATGGAGATGGAAGTTACGGATTGGCACGGGTTTCACGCCGATTCCGCACGCAGGACCCATGGTCAAAATGGCATCCAGCACAATATTTACTAGGGCATTTAGCTATTAAATACATAGCATCAACGTGCAACAAAGCCCTTTGCCGCCCGATTCGTGCGTAAAAGTCATTGGTTATGAGATTTCGAGGCGGTTTATGTGGCTAAAAAATTCAAATACAGTGGGCTTCACGGTGCCTTGATGGCGCCATCGCTTCCTGCCCGTCCTTCTTTCCTTCTTTGATTCCACCGAGACCCTTCACCATGACCGACCGCACCCCCGCCCACGGCCTGCAAGTGGCCACCTCCCTGCACCGCTTCGTCGAGGACCGGGTGCTGCCCGGCACGGGCGTGGACAGCGAGTCGTTCTGGAAGGGCTTCAGCGCCCTGGTGACCGACCTGGCCCCCCGCAACATCGGCCTGCTGGCCGAGCGCGACCGATTGCAGGCCGAGCTGGACACCTGGCACCGCGCCAACCCGGGCCCGGTGCAGAACATGGCGGCGTACCGCGCCTTTCTGGAGCAGATCGGCTATCTGGTGCCTCAGCCCGACGATGTGCAGGCCACCACGTGCAACGTGGACGACGAACTCGCCACGCAGGCCGGCCCGCAGCTGGTGGTGCCGATCCTGAATGCGCGCTACGCTCTGAACGCCGCCAACGCACGCTGGGGCTCGCTGTACGACGCGCTCTACGGCACCGATGCGATCCCGGAGACCGATGGCGCCGAAAAGGGCCAGGGCTACAACCCGATTCGCGGCGCCCGCGTGATCGCCTTCGCCCGCGAAGTGCTCGACCAGGCCGCGCCGCTGGCCCAGGGCTCGCACAAAAACGCCACCGGCTACCGCGTGGAAGGCGGCCAGCTCGCCGTCGCGCTGGAGGATGGCGGCACCACCGGCCTGCAGGAGCCCGGGCAGTTCGCGGGCTACCAGGGCGAAGCTTCGGCGCCTTCGTCCGTGCTGCTGCGCCACCACGGCCTGCACCTGGACCTGCAGATCGACCGCACCACGGCCATCGGCAAGACCGATCCTGCGGGCGTGAGCGACCTGGTGGTCGAAGCCGCGCTGTCCACCATCCTCGACCTGGAAGACTCCGTGGCCGCCGTCGATGCCCAGGACAAGGTCAACGGCTACGCCAACTGGCTGGGCATTCTGAAAGCCGACCTCACCGAGCCAGTGAGCAAGGGCGGCAAGACCTTCACGCGCGGCCTGAACCCCGACCGCCTCTACACCGCGCCCGATGGCCGCGGCGAGGTGCGGCTGCACGGACGCTCGTTGATGTTCCTGCGCAACGTGGGCCACCTGATGACCAACCCGGCCGTGCTGTGGACCGACGCGCAAGGCACGCAGCGGGAGATTCCGGAAGGCATCCTGGACGCGGCCATCACTACCACCATCGCACTGCACGACCTGCAGGGCAAGGGCCAGGGCGGCATCCGCAACTCGCGCAAGGGCAGCGTGTACATCGTCAAGCCCAAGATGCACGGCCCGGCCGAGGTGGCCTTCGCCAGCGACCTGTTCGGCCGCGTGGAGCAGTTGCTGGGCCTGCCCCGAAACACCGTGAAGCTGGGCATCATGGACGAGGAGCGCCGCACCAGCGTCAACCTGAAGGCCTGCATCGCGGCCGCCAGCGCGCGCGTGGCGTTCATCAACACCGGCTTTCTGGACCGCACGGGCGACGAGATGCACACCGCCATGCAGGCCGGCCCCATGGTGCGCAAGGGCGACATGAAGGCCAGCGCCTGGATTCAGTCGTACGAGAAGAACAATGTGCTGGTCGGCCTGTCATGCGGTCTGCGTGGCAAGGCGCAGATCGGCAAGGGCATGTGGGCCATGCCCGACCTGATGGCCGAGATGCTCAAGCAAAAGATCGCCCACCCCAAGGCCGGTGCCAACACCGCCTGGGTGCCCAGCCCCACGGGCGCCACGCTGCACGCGCTGCACTACCACCAGGTCAACGTGGCCGAAGTGCAGAAAGAGCTTGAAAAGACCGACGCCAATGCCGAGCGCGACACCCTGCTGACCGGCCTGCTCACGGTGCCCGTCGCCGCCGCGCCGCAGTGGAGCGATGCCGAAAAGCAGCAGGAGCTGGACAACAACGCCCAGGGCATCCTGGGCTACGTCGTGCGCTGGATCGACCAGGGCGTGGGTTGCTCCAAGGTGCCCGACATCCACAACGTGGGCTTGATGGAAGACCGCGCCACGTTGCGCATCAGCAGCCAGCACATGGCCAACTGGCTCCTGCACGGCGTGGTGACCGAAGCGCAAATCAAGGAAACCTTCGAGCGCATGGCCGCCGTGGTGGACCAGCAGAACGCCGGCGATCCGCTGTACCAGAAGATGGCGGGACGCTTTGCCGAATCGGCGGCTTATCGGGCCGCTTGCGACCTGGTCTTCAAGGGGGTGGAACAGCCCAGCGGCTACACCGAGCCGCTGCTGCACGCCTGGCGGCTGAAGGTGAAGGCGGCGGCCTGAGTATTTGCTTGCAAAAAAAGCTGCCAGCGACTTATTGATAAGCGCTAGCAGCTATTTTTCATGCGACCTTCAAGACAGGAATTTCATTCATATGGCTTTCGATCTTTTTTCTGGTCATTTGGTCATACCCGAAGTCGGTCGCAGCTGCGCTCCAAGCTCCACACACGGCAGTCACAGCCTCACCCACCCAGTCGCCCATTTCGCGCTCATCAAATCCAATCTTCCGCGCCAATCGCACAAAGGTTTCTACGCGCTTGTCCGCCCATAACTTGGTTCCTCCCAAATTGAGCGCCAACGAATCACTGGTCATGTACTGGATTGTTGAAACTTGATCATAGGCAGGGGATAGTTCGGCACGGACACCATCGGGGTACAAGAAACTCCAGTTCTTGTGGTGAGCATCACCATTGCCACTAGCCAGCATGAAGACCAACCTCGTCACCAGTTGCTTGAGTGCCGCGTGACCTGCCAACTCCAAGGTCAAGCGGGCGATCGTTTCATAGTTGAATTGACTGTACTTCTGCTCGGGGTAGAGATTCAAAACCTGAGCAAGGTCTTCCATATGCACGCGCCCATCCGCGCTCGGGCGATCAAATCTCCGAATAGCAAATGCTTGCGTCTCATGCCTAGGAACGCCTTCTTGTGGTAATCCAATGACTGAACTCAAGTCTAGTAAATCAATCTCTGGAATGTTGATGCCGCTGGCTGCTGCCCAACGCATAGTGGCGTACTCGTTAGCAGGCACATTAGGGAATCGGGGGTCTGGCAACTTCAATATCCAATCGCCTCCTTGCCCAGAAACTGGAATCGTCATTCCCCGGTCTACGCGGTTCGCAGAGAACTTCAGCTGAACACCTGCAAGCGAAAAATGCCATGTCCCGTCATCTAATGGTGATGCAGGGTCGCTGTCCGCCATCCAATCGGCGCTCTCCTCAGTGCCCCCCACGTTGGGCTCCACTTCGATGCGTACAGCCCCTGGAAGATCTTTTCCCAAACGCACCAACAGATCAAACTCTCGATGACCTGCTTGCTCCTCCACCAACTGCCGCAACGCCCCCTCGGGCAATAAATTGGAGAACCAGCGCGGCAAACGCGACCGCGCACGGTAATGCTTGAACAAATCATCCTCAAACTGTTGCCCTAGCACCAAGCGAGGCGATGATTTGCGATAAGACTCATAAAGATGGAACTCGCAAATTTCTGCGTCGTCAAGCGTCAAACGACCTACCGGGACTTCATTGAGCAACACTCGAAGCTGCCTGATGACCTTGCTCATCGCCCTAGCTTTCGTCTGTAATGACCAGCGCACCGATGGACGGGCGATCCGAATCCTGCCAACGTGCTTGACGAGCAAACACCTCCGCGAAGCGCGTTTGCAAGTGGCGGGCACGCTGCTTCAAGAATTCGGCGAGATCGTCGCGCTGAAGCGCTCGTAATGCTGGCTCTTGAATGCCATGGGAAGCTAATATCGCCATGTCCGCCTCTTCTACGGCTTTGCGCAACCCTGGCCGATTTGGATGTGCTATGCGATTGGCACCCGTCAAAAGAAGCGGAAGCATATCTGCCGTGGACTTGATGATCGTAGGATATGGGGGATCCTTTTTTTCTTCACGGTAGTTCAATAGGCTTGCGATATCTAACACCTCGCCTGACTCCAGATCTCGGGGAGCCAAATCCAACAAGGCCAAAGCCTGCAATTTGCTGGCCGCATAGCGAAAGTGAAACCGGTCTTGAACCTGCGGCAAGCTGGGCTCTGTGCGCCCAACCATTGCCAACATGCGCTGAACAGACCCCTCTTCATCACCTGCAACCACGTGATCCAACGCCGTACGGGTAGAAACAGAATCACCCCGATGTGCGCCTGTGAGGGCTCCGCGCCAAATCCAGCGAACCAACAACTCTCGAGAGCGAGGCTTGGGCTCTGGATGGAAATGAAAGAACTTACCCAACGTCACAAGCGGCTGCTTATAAGGCAGGAGCAGATAGTGTGGGATTCCCGCATCTCTAGAGATGAAGTCCATTGCGAGTCGCACAGCGTGCTCGGTCTGGGTATACAAGCTTTCCGCCAGTGCCCCGTCCAAGCGAAGCGGATCATCTCGACCACTTTGAATCACATCTACGCCATGCAAAACGCGGAGTAAACGATACAGAATGTCATCGTCTAGGCGCCCAAAATTGGTCGATTGCATTAACTCCAAGGCCATCTGGGACAAAGTCGAAGGTCGTTGCCCATTACGCGCTCCATTGAGCGCATCGAACACTTCCGACGCCTCTAGGCGCTTTCCCATAGAGTTGAGACGACCAAAAATCTCACGTAAGGTACCTTCGCTTTCACTGCGAACAATGTACGCAGGAATGTCGTATTCCCTTAACCGCTTTCCCAACTGCAACGCACGCTCTCGGCGTTCCTTGCTTGGTTCCTTCTCGTACAACCACTCAAACAGTTTCTCGGAGTCCAACACACGATTCAATGGCAACCATCGGGATGCATCCTCCTCCACGGCTCCTTGCGAAGGTGGAAAGACGAACTCGGATGAGTCCAAATCAAAGTACAACGCAAAGTCTTCCGACTGCGTGTCCGAAGTCAACAGAACACGGGCCAACGAAACAAGCCTTTGCTGACCATCCACGACCAACCAAGCATCCTGCCGCTCATCTGCTCGAATTTCGAGCGCCCCCCAACGCCACTGGTCTGCAGGAGCACTGGTTTGCCAGAACAGTAAGGTACCCACCGGATATCCACGATATAAGCTATCAACCAACTTGCGTGAGTCGGAACGATCCCAAGCTAAACGGCGCTGAAATGTGGGAATCCGAAGTCTCCCTAGCGTTATCTCCAGCATTAAATCTTCGATTTTGAAAGCACGCGCTTCCGGCCGATATGCCAAAAGCTCGGGTTCTTGCATTTGCCTAACGGCTACAGATGTATTAATCGCAGGCATGACAACTTTCACTTAAACGAATGGTGCATTATGGTGAGCAACTCGGCTAGGTTGCACAAACCGCGATGAAGAGGTTTGATCGCAAGGAATGCCGACATTTTGACCCGGTTGTTGATGCTTCCCATCACCGCCAACCCAAAGTGGAGCGATGCCGAAAAGCAGCAGGAGCTGGACAACAACGCCCAGGGCATCCTGGGCTACGTCGTGCGCTGGATCGACCAGGGCGTGGGTTGCTCCAAGGTGCCCGACATCCACAACGTGGGCTTGATGGAAGACCGCGCCACGTTGCGCATCAGCAGCCAGCACATGGCCAACTGGCTCCTGCACGGCGTGGTGACCGAAGCGCAAATCAAGGAAACCTTCGAGCGCATGGCCGCCGTGGTGGACCAGCAGAACGCCGGCGATCCGCTGTACCAGAAGATGGCGGGACGCTTTGCCGAATCGGCGGCCTATCGGGCCGCTTGCGACCTGGTCTTCAAGGGGGTGGAACAGCCCAGCGGCTACACCGAGCCGCTGCTGCACGCCTGGCGGCTGAAGGTGAAGGCCGGTACGGCCGTGCGCTGACACCCAGCGGTCGTTTTCGCAGGCAGCGCGCTGGCCTTCGATCTGGCGCGGACCACGGGTCGCTCCAGCGGGTGCCCCGTTTTCATTGTTGCGCCAGCCGCCAATTCAGCGCACGCCCCGTTTTCCTAGCAGGGTCATGCGGGTAAACACGTATGTTCCGTCGATGCGTAAGGGCATGTAGTTGCGGTTGAGCAATGCGGAGACAATCTCCCACCTTACCAAGGGTTTTCCCTTAGCACCATCATGACACTCCAAAACATTTCCATCGGAAAACGCCTTGGCCTGGCCTTCGGCGTGCTCATCCTGTTCATCATCACCATGCTGGGCGTGGGCACCTGGAAGCTGCAGTCCGTGGCCGACGAGACGGCTTCGATGATGGCCCAGCCGCTCACCAAGGAACGGCTGATCTCCGACTGGTACCGCACCATCTTCAGCAACGTGCGCCGCCACAGCGTGGTGGCACGCAGCAGCGATTCCACCCTGGCGCAGCAGTTCGCGGCGGACAACGCGGCGGCGTCCAAGATGTCCTCCGAACAGCAGAGCCAACTGTCCAAGCTCATCAGCAGCCCCCAGGAGCAAGCCCTTTTCGATGCGGTGGGCGAAGCACGCAAGCGCTTCGTGACCGCGCGCGATGCCATCTACAAAGCCAAGGCCGAAGGCCGCGCGGAGGACGCCGAGCGCATTCTGAACGCCGACTTCACGCCGGTGGGCGAGCAATACCTGCAGGCGCTCCAGGCGCTGCTGGACTTCCAACGCGCAGAGATCAACGAATCCTCCGAATCCGTGCAGGCCAACTACAAAAGCGGCCGCCTGCAGCTGATCGCGCTCGGCGCATTGGCCACGCTGATGGCGCTGGCGCTGGCCGTCGCCATCACCCGCAGCATCACGCACCCGCTGCACGATGCCGTGACGATGGCCAAGACCGTTGCCACGGGCGACCTCACCGTGACCTCCCAAAGCACGGCCCAGGACGAAACCGGCCAGTTGCTGCGCACGCTGAACGCCATGGGCGAGCAGTTGCGCGCCACGGTGGGCCAGGTGCGCCATGGCGCCGAAGGCATCGCCGTGGCCTCCAGCGAGATCGCACGCGGCAACCTGGACCTCTCCAGCCGCACGGAAGAACAGGCCAGCGCGCTGCAGCAGACCGCAGCGTCGATGGAGCAGATGACCGCCACGGTGCGCCAGAACGCCGACAACGCGCGCACCGCCAACCAGCTAGCCCAGGCCACGTCGGACAAGGCGGTGCGCGGCGGCGAAGTGGTGGGCAACGTGGTGGCCACGATGGGCGAGATCCACACGGCCTCGCGCAAGATCGTGGACATCATCGGCGTGATCGACGGCATCGCCTTCCAGACCAACATCCTCGCGCTGAACGCGGCGGTGGAAGCCGCCCGTGCGGGCGAGCAGGGCCGGGGCTTCGCCGTGGTGGCCAGCGAAGTGCGCATGCTCGCGCAGCGCAGCGCCGCGGCGGCCAAGGAGATCAAAGGCCTGATCGACGACTCGGTGCAGCGCGTGGACTCGGGCAATCGGCTGGTGGAACAGGCCGGAGAGGCCATGCGCGAGGTGGTGGACGGCGTGCGCCGCGTGACGGACCTGGTCGGCGAGATCAGCGTGGCGAGCCAGGAGCAGACCACCGGGCTGGAGCAGGTCAACCAGGCCATCTCGCAGATGGACACGGTGACGCAGCAGAACGCGGCACTGGTCGAAGAAGCCGCTGCCGCCACGGGCTCGCTGGAATCGCAGACCGCGCAGCTGGTGCGTGCGGTCGACGTGTTCCGCATCGGCAATGCGCAGGAGACCCGGGGCAATGGCGCGGCCCTGGCAGCGCGCCGCGCCATGCCAGCGATCGCCGGCTGAGCGGCCAAGCGCTCCGGCGCTGCCGCTGCCGCTGCCGCGGCGGGGCCAGCGGAACGCGCCTGTGGCGTTTGCTATTTTATTGATAGCAACACCCCCTAGAGGAATATGCGCTGCACGGCATTTTCATGCATTCCCCTGTGCGGCACCTCGGCGGTCCGGCCGGGGCTACACTGGCGCCTTTCGACGCCATGACCGCCGCAGCGCCCGCCCCGTCCGCCCCACCCTCTTCTTTCGCCGCCGATCCGTCGCGCTGCCCTTTGTGCGGCCAGCGAAACGCCTGCGCGATCACGGCCGGCGCACCTGCTGCGGATTGCTGGTGCATGGCGGCCCCCGTGTCGCCCGAGGCCCTGGCGCGACTGGCACCGGCGCAGCGGGGCGTTGCCTGCCTGTGTCCGGCCTGCGCCGCCGGCCCGTCGGCTTCTTCCGCTTCGTCCGACGCTGAAGCGCCTGCCGCGCCGATATGATGGCCGCTCCCTTTTTTGAACCCTCCCGAAGGACTCACTGACATGCCGACGTACCACATCGAAATGATGGAAGGCCGCACCATCGAGCAGAAGAAAAAGCTGGTGGAAGAGATCACCCGCGTCTCCGTCGAGATTCTCGGCGGCGCTCCCGAATCGGTGGACATCCTCATCACCGACGTCAAGCGCGAGAACTGGGCCACCGGCGGCAAGCTCTGGTCCGAGCGCACCTAACGCACCTAACGCACCTGACGCACCTGACGCGCCACCGCGCTTCGCCCTGCGCCCCTGAAACCCACCGATGACCGGCCCCGGCTCCGCCGCCCTTTTGCGCGAACGCTACGGCGAGCGCTACCGCTGGCTGCTCCTGCTGTCGGTGATGGTGGGCACGATGGCATCGATCATGTCGTCCACCATCGTGAACGTGGCCATTCCCGACATGAGCCACTACTTCACGCTCGGCCAGGAGCGTGCGCAATGGGTGTCGTCGGGCTTCATGGTGGCCACCACGGTCTCCATGCTCACCACGCCCTGGCTGCTGGCCCGCTTCGGCTACCGCGCGACCTACGTCGGAGCGATGGTGCTGCTGCTGGTGGGCGGCATCGGCGGCGGCGTCGCGAGCCACTACGGCCTCGTGCTGGCCGCCCGCGTGCTGGAAGGACTGGCCGCAGGCGTGGTGCAGCCGATTCCGGCAGTGATCACCCTCTACGCCTTCCAGCCCCACGAACAGGGCCGTGCGAGCGGCATCTTCGGCATGGGCGTGGTGCTGGCGCCGGCCATCGGCCCGAGCATCGGCGGGCTCCTGGTGGACTGGTTCGGCTGGCGCTCGATCTTCTTCATGGTGGTGCCGTTCTGCATCGCCTCCATCGTGCTGGCCTACCGGTTCGTGCCGGTCAGCAGCCCCGGCGGCGCAGTGGCCGGCCAGTCCGGCACCGCGCTGGACTGGCGCGGACTGCTGCTGGGCGGGGTCGGCACGCTGTGCCTGCTCAATGGCCTGGTGGCACTGCACGGCGGGCCGGGACTGCAGGCCGGCGCATTGCTGCTGGCGGCCTTCGCGGCGCTGGCCGTCTTCATCGCATGGCAGCGCCGGCAGCTGGCGCGGGGCGCCACGCCGCTCATGGACCTGCGTTTGTTCGAATACCGGCAGTTCGCCATGGGCAGCATCGTGGCGTTCATCTACGGCACGGCGCTGTTCGGCTCCACTTACCTGCTGCCGGTGTTCATGCAGCTGGGCCTGCAGCTATCGGCATCGCACGTCGGCACCATCATGCTGCCGGCGGGCATCGTGCTGGCCATCACGATTCCCATCGTGGGCCGGCTGGCGGACCGCCAGCCCACGCACCTGCTGGTCGGCACGGGGCTGGCGCTGCTCGCGATCTCTTTCGCGCTCATGGTGCTCGTCGATCTGACGAGCGGGCTGTGGATGCTGGTGGTCTTCGCCGTGCTCGGGCGCATCGGGCTCGGGTTCATCCTGCCCTCGCTCAACCTGGGCGCCATGCGGCCGCTGGCCAAACCGCTCATCGCGCAAGGCTCCAGCGCCATCAGTTTCGTGCGCATGCTGGGCGGCGCCGCCGGCGTGAGCCTGTGCGGCATCGTGCTGGAATGGCGCATCGCCGCACATGGCGATTCGCTGCAGAACGCCGTCAGCAGCCCGGCGCGCATCGCGGCCTTCGGGGAAACCTTCCTGCTGCTCACCGGCTTGTGCCTGCTGGCCCTGGTGGCCGCGTGGCAGCTGCGTACGCCCAAGGCCGCAGCGGCGAGCCGCTGACGCGGCTCACGGTTGCCATCCTTTTTTCTCCCTCTTTTTCGCCAAGCCCACCATGTGCCAGTTGCTCGGAATGAATGCGAATACGCCGACCGACGTGACGTTCAGCTTCACGGGGTTCGCACAGCGCGCCGGCAACACGGCGGACCACTCCGACGGCTGGGGCATCGCGTTCTTCGAAGACAAGGGCCTTCGCCATTTCGTGGACCACCAGCGTGCCGTGGACTCGCCCGTGGCCGAGCTGATCCGCCGCTACCCGATCCAGAGCCGCAACGTCATCGCCCACATCCGCAAGGCCACGCAGGGCAGCGTCTCGCTGCAGAACTGCCATCCTTTCATGCGCGAGCTGTGGGGCCGGTACTGGGTATTCGCCCACAACGGCGACTTGAAGGACTTTCGCCCGCGGCTGCATTCGCACTTCCACCCCGTGGGCACGACCGACAGCGAGCACGCCTTCTGCTGGATCATGCAAGAGCTGGCCAAGTCGCACGCCGGGGTGCCGAGCATTTCGGAGTTGACGATCACCCTGCGCGAGCTGGCTGCGCAAATCGCGCCGCACGGCACGTTCAACTTCCTGCTGTCCAACGGGCAGGCGCTGTGGGCGCATGCGTCCACGCAGCTTTACTACATCGAGCGGCGGCATCCCTTCTCGCAAGCCAAGCTGTGCGACGAAGATCTGCGCATCGACTTTTCCGCCTACACCACGCCGCAGGACCGGGTGGCCGTGGTGGTGACGGCGCCGCTCACGAGCGACGAGCAATGGACCGCGTTCCAGAGCGGCGAATTGCGGGTCTTCGTGGACGGCACCTGCGCCGCGCCGTAGCGCGCGGCAGCGACCGTTCAAACCAGCAGCCGGAAGCGGTTACCCGAGCGGTTTCCACACGGGAGGTTCGGGTTCGGGGTAGAAGATCATGCCGCCACGGCCCGGCGGCTTGAACATCGCCTCGCGCTGGCGCTGGCGCTTGATGTCACGGGGCTTGGGCTTATCGGAACACTGGCGGTGCGATCGGGACATGCACGGACCTCGCAAAAGATCTGAGAGATGCCTGCATTAGCGCACCGCGCGCTGCGGCCTTCTTGTGGGACAGCGCCCCTGCCCTCCATCGGACGCGCGGCCCGCGCCGCGGCACCGGGCCCCATTGGGGGTGCTGCCGGCCCCCTCCTACAGGCCAAGGCGGTGCGATTGGTTACACCAGAGCATTGACCGCCCGACACGCCATGAACGCCTCCACACTTTTTCGCCTCGCCAAAAAATCCTGCCAAGCGTGGATCGACGATTACGCCCCGAGCATGGGGGCGGCCATCTCCTACTACACCGCCTTCTCGATCGCACCGCTGCTGGTCATCGTGATCTCGATCGCGGGCGCGGTCTTCGGCCAGGACGCGGTGCGCGGCACGATCGAAGGACAGATTTCCGGGCTGGTCGGACGCGACGGCGCGCTGGCGATCCAGGGCCTCATCAAGAGCGCCCGGGAACCCACAGAAGGCATCATCGCCAGCACCATCAGCATCGTGCTGCTGATCGTCGGCGCGACGACGGTCTTCGGCGAAATCCAGAGTGCGCTCGACCGCATCTGGCATGTGCCGGAGCCGTCCAAGCCGCGTGGCATCTGGGGCCTGCTGCGCGCGCGCTTTTTGTCGTTCGGACTCATCCTGGGGCTGGCGTTTCTGCTCATGGCATCGCTCACCGTCAGCGCTGCGGTGGCGGCTGCGGGCACATGGCTCGGCGCGCTGATGCCGGGGTGGGAGCTGATGCTGATGGGCATCAACACCCTGCTGTCGATGAGCATCAGCTGCGTGCTGTTCGCGATGATCTTCAAGTTCATGCCCTCGGTCCCCATCGCCTGGCGCGACGTGTGGGTGGGCGCTGCGGTGACGGCAGTGCTGTTCGAGGTGGGCAAGGTGCTCATCGGCCTGTACGTCGGCAAGGCGGGGCTGAGTTCGACGTACGCCGCAGCGGGCGCCATCGCCGTGGTGCTGATCTGGGTGTACTACGCTGCGCAGATCTTTCTGCTGGGCGCGGAGTTCACCAAGGTCTATGCCGCCGAGCACGGCTCGCACGCGGCCGCCCCTGAAAACCTGCTCGATCCCGTCGAGCCCCGCAAGGGTGCGACCCGCGCGGACACCGCCCTCACGCCAGTGACACCATTGCCCGCCCCTGTCCATGCCGCGCCAGCCGCCGCACCGTTGTCCACGGGTGCCCTGGCCACCACGGTCGCGCTGCTGGCGGCGCGGGTGGCGCTGTCGCTCTGGCTGGAGCGGCGCGAAAAGCGCGACGCGATGCGGGCTCGGCGGTGAGACGTAACGTTGGCAGGCGGCTTTGCGCTCAGTCAGGCACCGTTTACGGCAATGGCGAAGGGCAATGGCTAAAAGCCATGGCTTCACCACTGAACGGAACCTGGGACGTTCAACAACGTCTGGCGGTAGGGAAGACTGAAACGAGAAGCGGGCGCAGCAGGCTGTGCGCTGTCTCGAAAATCCGATGATGGTGCGGCTGGCGGGGATCGAACCCACGACCCTTGGCTTCGGAGGCCAATACTCTATCCACTGAGCTACAGCCGCACGGGAGGGCCGTTGCGGCCCAGTCGGCGATTATGGCACGGCCCTTGCGGCATGCGGGCACATGCTATGCAACGAGCAATCCTGCAGCCAATCCGGCAGGGGTGGAAGATCCAGCCCCAGCCCACGCAGGTAGGCGTCCACGGACGCCCGGCCGGTGGCCGGCAGATCGAAGTTCGCGCGGTTCAAGATCCAGCCTTGAACCAGCCCATCGAAGATCGCCTGCAAGGCAATCGCGGCAATTTCCGGCGCCATGGGCAACACCAGCTTCTGGCCTTCTGCAGCCAGGTGCAGGTCGCGGGCAAGCTGATTGCGAAATGCACTGCAGGCAGCGATGTGCCGGTCGCGCACGCCTGCCAGTTCTTCCACGTACTCCACCCGAAAAAACGCGATTTCGAAAACGCGCTGCATGCGCTCGTCCTGCGACAGATTGCGCAGCACCAGATCGATCACCCCACGCATGCGCTGCAGAGGGGCCATGTCTTCGTTGCTTTCGCACTCGCCATTGGCGCGCTCCAAAGGCAAGGTCACGCGTTCCATCATCGCGTTGAACAAGTCCACCTTGTCCTTGAAATGCCAGTAGATGGCGCCCCGGGTGGCGCCTGCGGCCTGCGCGATCTCATTCAATGACGCATGCGACACACCCTTCTGGTAAAAAACCCGCTCGGCCGCATCCAGCAAACTATTGCGTGTCGCAACGGCATCTTCTTTGGTGCGTCGGGCCATGGGGGCGTGTCTCCTTCGTGTTCGATAGCAGCGTTCATGGCGTGATTCAGCCCTTGGAAAGGGCGGCGCCAGTGCTTCGTCACAATTATACATTCATGTTTGTATGTATAATCGCGCACCGAATTCAAGGGCTATCTGCGTGGTTTGATGCCGATCAAAGACATCTCCTGCCTGCATGGCCTTTTCAATCAGCGCAATTTCCGGAAGGACTTTCATGCCTCGCCTCAGTGACGATCTTGGCGTTTTCCCTGCCGCACCCCACGCAGCCCTTCGGGTTGCAGCGTTTTGTCTCAGCCTTGTCGCCGCGACCGCCCTGGTGGCCTGCGGCAAGAGCGAGGCCCCCGCCCAAGCCGGCGGAGGCGCTCCGCCGCCGCCCCAGGTCGGCGTGGTCACCGTGGCCCCCGGCGATGTCGGGCTGGTGACGGAATTGCCAGGCCGGCTGGAAGCCTCTCGCATGGCGGAAGTCCGTGCACGGGCTGCCGGCATCCTGCAAAAGCGCCTGTTCACCGAAGGCAGCGATGTGAAGGCTGGCCAGAAGCTGTTCACCATCGACGACGCGCCTTACCGCGCATCCCTGGAAAGCGCCCGGGCCAGCGTGGCCCAGGCCGAGGCCAACGTCACCCAGACTCGCGCGCTGGCCGAGCGCTACAAGCCCCTCGTGGCCGTCAACGCGATCAGCAAGCAGGAATACGACAACGCGGTCGCCTCTCAAAAGACGGCCGAAGCCAACCTGGCCGCAGCCAGGGCGTCCGTGACCACCGCGCAGATCAATGTGGGCTACGCGGCCGTGACCGCCCCCATCTCCGGCCGCATCGGCCGTGCGCTGGTGACCGAAGGCGCGCTGGTGGGCCAGGGCACCGCCACCGAGCTGGCGGTCATCCAGCAGATCGACCCCCTGTATGTGAACTTCACGCAGTCTGCGTCCGAAGCGCTCAAGCTGAAGGCCGGCCTGGCCAGCGGCAAGTACAAGCAGGCCGGCAAAGGCTCGGCCAGCGTGAGCGTGGTGCTGGAAGACGGCAGCCTCTATCCCCAGAACGGCAAGCTGCTGTTCACCGACCTGACGGTGGACCCGACCAGCGGCCAGGTCACGCTGCGCGCCGAGATTCCCAACAACGACCGCCAACTGCTCCCGGGCCTGTACGTGCGCGTGCGCCTGGAACAGGCACAGGTGGCCGGCGGCGTTCTGCTGCCGCAGCAGGCCGTCACGCGCTCCGCCAAGGGCGACACCGTGATGGTGGTGGGTGCCGACAACCATCTCGCGCCCCGTCCCGTCAAGCTCGGACCGGCGCAAGGCACGAACTGGGTGGTGCTGGAAGGCCTGCAGACCGGCGAGAAGGTCATGGTGGACGGCTTCCAGCAGCTGCCACGCGGCAAGCCCGGCGACCCGATCGTCGTGCAGCCCGTGGCATGGCAAGCTGGCGGGGCCGGCGCCCAGGCGTCCGATGCACCTGGCGCACCCGCCTCCGCTGCTGCTCCCGCTACGTCCGCCGCTTCCGCTGCCGCTCCGGCCAAGTCCTAAGAAGGAGCGCGGCACATGGCCAAGTTCTTCATTGAGCGCCCCATCTTTGCGTGGGTGATCACCATTTTCATCATCGTGATGGGGGCGATCTCCATCACGCGGCTGCCGATTGCGCAGTACCCCGCCGTGGCGCCACCGACCATCCAGGTCTCGGTGGCCTACCCTGGCGCGAACGCCCAGACGCTGGAGGACAGCGTGCTCGCCGTCATCGAGCGCGAAATGAACGGCGCGAGCGGCCTGGCCTATGTCGAAACGACCAGCCAGGCCAACGGCACCGGCAGCATCGTACTGAGCTTCGAGCCCGGCACCAACGCTGATCTGGCCCAGGTGGACGTGCAGAACCGGCTGTCTCGCGCCACACCGCGGCTGCCGAGTGCGGTAACGCAGCAAGGGGTGCGCGTGGAGCAGTCGCGCTCCAACTTCCTGATGTTCGCCATGCTCACCACGGAAAACCCCGATGTGAGCATCGAAGCGCTGAACGACTATGCGGCACGCAACGTGGTGCCCGAGCTGCAGCGCGTGGCCGGCGTCGGCACGCTCACGCAGTTCGGCTCCGAGCGCGCCATGCGGATCTGGGTGGACCCGACCAAGCTCAAGGGCTTCAGCCTGTCGCTCGATCAGGTCAACGCCGCCATCCGCGCGCAGAACGCGCAGGTATCGGCTGGCAACCTGGGCGATCTGCCTGCCGAAACGGGCCAGCCCGTTGCGGCCACCATCGTGGTGCAGGGCCAGCTGTCTTCGGCCGAACAGTTCGGCAACATCGTGCTGCGCGCCAACACCGACGGCTCCGCCGTTCGCCTGAAAGACGTCGCGCGCATCGAACTGGGCTCGCAGAGCTACAACACCAGTGCGCGGCTGAACGGCAAGGACGCCGTGGGCCTGGGCGTGCAGCCTACGCCTTCCGCCAACGCCCTGGCGACTGCCAAGGCGGTGAAGGCCAAGCTGGAAGAGCTCAAGAAGTTCTTCCCGCAGGGCGTGAACTACGTGGTGCCCTACGACACCTCCAAGTTCGTGTCCGTCTCCATCGGAAAAGTGGTGAACACACTGATCGAAGCCGTGGTGCTGGTGTTCATCGTGATGTTCCTGTTCCTGCAGAACTTCCGCTACACCATCATTCCGACGATCGTGGTGCCCGTGGCGCTGCTGGGCACCTTCGGGGTGCTGATGGCAATGGGCTTTTCGATCAACGTGCTCACCATGTTCGGCATGGTGCTGGTGATCGGGATCGTGGTGGACGATGCCATCGTGGTGGTGGAGAACGTCGAGCGGATCATGTCCGAAGAAGGCCTGCCGCCGCTGCAGGCCACGCGCAAGGCGATGGGCCAGATTTCGGGCGCCGTGATCGGCGTGACCGTGGTGCTGATTTCGGTGTTCGTGCCGCTGGCGTTCTTCGCTGGCTCCACCGGCAACATCTACCGCCAGTTCGCGGCCACGATGGCCACGTCGATCGCCTTCTCGGCCTTCCTCGCGCTGTCGCTCACGCCGGCCCTGTGCGCCACCCTGCTCAAGCCGATCGATCCCGAGCACCACGCCGAGAAGAAAGGCTTCTTCGGCTGGTTCAACCGTTCGTTCAAGAACGCCACGCACGGGTACGAAAACCGCATGGGCAAGATGCTGCGCCGCAGTGGTCGGATGATGATCGTCTACCTCGCCCTCATCGGTGCAGTGGCCGTGGTGTTCATGCGCCTGCCGACGTCCTTCCTGCCCAATGAAGACCAGGGTTACATCATCACCAACGTGCAGTTGCCGCCGGGTGCCGCGCAGTCGCGCACCAGCGAAGTGCTGCGCCAGGTCGAGGGCTACATGCTCAAGCAGCCCGAGGTCGAGAACATCGTGACCGTGGCGGGCTTCTCGTTCTCCGGCCAGGGACAGAACGCGGGCCTGGCCTTCGTGATCCTGAAGGACTGGGGCGAGCGTTCGGGTGCGGAGCACGCGGCTTCGGCCGTGGCAGGCCGCGCGTTCGGCGCGCTGTCGGGCATTCGCGATGCATTCATCTTCGCGCTGAGCCCTCCGCCCATCCCTGAATTGGGGACGGGCACGGGCTTCAACTTCCGCCTGCAGGACCGCGCGGGCCAGGGGCACGACGCACTGCTGGGGGCACGCAACCAGCTGCTCGGCATGGCGGGGCAGAGCAAGATCCTGGCCGGCGTGCGCCCGGACGGCATGGAAGATGCGCCGCAGATGCAGATCGACATCGACCGCGACAAGGCCAACGCCTTGGGCATCGGGTTCGACAGCATCAGCTCCGCGCTCTCGACCGCACTGGGTTCGAGCTACATCAACGACTTTCCGAACAAGGGCCGCTTGCAGCGGGTCGTGGTGCAGGCCGATGCGGCCGCACGGATGCGTCCTGAATCGGTGCTGGACCTGCCGGTCGTGAACAACCAGGGCCAGACGGTGCCGCTGTCGACCTTCGCCACCACGCGCTGGATCACGGGCGCCATGCAGACGGTGCGCTACAACGGCTACCCATCGATCAAGATCGCTGGCGACGCCGGCCCCGGCTACACCACGGGTGATGCGATGAACGAGATGGAACGCCTGGCGGGCCAGCTGCCACCGGGCTTCGGCTTCGAGTGGACGGGCCAGTCCCGCGAAGAAAAGCTCGCGGGCTCGCAGGCCATGATCCTGTACGCGTTCTCGCTGCTGGCGGTGTTCCTGTGCCTGGCAGCGCTGTACGAGAGCTGGACGATTCCCGTGTCCGTGATGCTGGTGGTGCCGCTGGGCGTGCTCGGGGTGCTGCTGGCCACGCTGATGCGAGGGCTGTCGAACGACGTGTACTTCCAGATCGGGCTGGTGACCATCATCGGCCTGTCCGCGAAGAACGCGATCTTGATCGTCGAGTTCGCCAAGGACCTGCAGGCCGAGGGCAAGAGTGCGCTCGAGGCCGCGCTCGAAGCCGCCCACCTGCGTTTCCGGCCGATCATCATGACCTCGCTGGCGTTCACGCTGGGCGTGGTGCCGCTGTTCATTGCCACGGGCGCCAGCTCGGCCAGCCAGCGCGCCATCGGTACCGGCGTGATCGGCGGCATGATCACCGGCACCGTGCTGGCCGTGATCTTCGTGCCTGTCTTCTTCGTGCTGGTGCGCACCCTCTTCAAGGGCAGCAAGCGCCAGCAGGAGCATGACGCCAAGCAGGTCCAGCACCACCACGCCTCGGAGAACCTCGAATGACGAACGATCTGCTGGAGATCTCCATGTCCCTCCCCTCGTCCCTGCGCGCTAGCGCGCGCCTGGCACGCCCCCTGCTGACCGCAGTGGCCGCCGCCGCGCTGCTGGCAGGCTGCAGCTTCATTCCGACCTACGAGCGGCCTGCCGCGCCAGTCCCGGAAGCGTTTCCCAACGCCACGGCCGCTGGCGGCGCCGCGACGGCCAAAGCCGCCGCGGACATCGACTGGAAGGAATACTTCGCCGATGCGCGCCTGCAAAAGCTGATCGCCGTCGCGCTGGAAAACAACCGCGACCTGCGGGTGGCCGCGCTCAACATCGAGCAGGCCCGCGCGCAGTTCCAGATCCAGCGCGCCGGACAGTTCCCCACGGTGAACGCCGCCGTGAACGCCACCCGCCAGCCGGATGCGTCTACGGGCTCGTATGCCAACAACTACCAGGTCGGCCTGGCCGTCTCGGCATGGGAAATCGACTTCTTCGGGCGCATCGCCGCCCTGAAGGAGCAGGCGCTGGCGCAGTATTTCGCCACCGAAGAGGCCCGCCGGTCCACCCAGCTCAGCCTGGTGTCGTCCGTCGCCACGGCCTGGTTCAACCTGCTGGCGGATGAGGAATTGCTCGACATTTCCCGCCGCACGCTGGGTACGCGGGAAGAGTCGGTCAAGCTGACGCGCCTGCGCCTGGAAAACGGCGTGAGCTCCGAGCTTGACAACAGCCAGGCCGAGGGCCTGGCGCAAGCGGCGCGCGCCACCTACGCGCAGCAGCGGCGCCAGCGCATGCAGGACGAGAACGCCCTGGCGCTGTTGCTAGGCCAGCCTGTGCCGCAAGATATCCGCGACAGCCTGGGCAGCACGGTGGCACGGCTGGCGGATGCACCGGCCATGCCAGCCTTGCCGGCGGGCCTGCCGTCCGACCTTCTCACGCAGCGGCCGGACATCCGCCAGGCCGAGCAGCAACTGATCGCCGCCAACGCCAACATCGGTGCGGCCCGCGCGGCGTTCTTCCCGCGCATCTCGCTGACCGCGAGCGTGGGCACCGCGAGCAACGAACTGTCGGGCCTGTTCAAGAGCGGCTCCTGGGCGTTCTCGCTGGCACCGCAGATGGCCCTGCCGATCTTCGATGCCGGGCGCAATCAGGCCACGCTGGAGTCGGCACGCGCGGCGCGCTCCATCACGGTGGCGCAATACGAGAAGTCGATCCAGACCGCCTTCCGCGAAGTGTCCGACGCCCTTGCGGGCCAGGCCACCCTCGGCGAACAACTGGCGGCGCAGCGCGCGCAGGCCGATGCGGATGCCAAGCGCCTGCAACTGTCGGACCTGCGCTACCGCAACGGCGTCTCCAGCTATCTGGACCTGCTGGATGCACAGCGCTCGCTGTTCACGTCGGAGCAACTCGTGGTGCAGACGCGCCTGATCCAGCTGCAAAACCAGATCACGCTGTACAAGGTGCTGGGCGGCGGCTGGACGCCGCAGGACGAGCGCGCCGCCGGCTCCTGATCTGGGGCCGCAGCCCCTGAGCAGCGGCGCAAAGCCACCGCTCCCTGAACGCCCGGCGAAGGATGCCTTCCTTGCCGGGCGTTTGCGTTGACGCGGCCCACTGCATTGCGTGGCGATCTCGGGCGTTTCATCGCGGCACGCAGGCCGGCAGCGGGCCCGCGCCGCCGCTGGATGCCCAGTGCACGATGCGGGCGATGCGATGGAAGCCCCCGACCAGACCTTGATGCAGCGCAACCACTCCGGAAAGCCGGCCGTTTTCCCTAACGGCCGGCCCTGAAAGCCCTTCCTATAATCCACGGTTGGTTCCCATCAAGCCCCCGATACATAGAGGACGTCATGAGCGACACCCCCCACGAAGAAGCGCACACTGGCCCCATCAAGAACCCCAAGCAACTGCTGTTGACGGTCTTCTTTTCGTTTGTGGTCCCGATCTTCGCCATCATCGGGCTCGTGTTGTATGTCACGTCGGGCACCAAGCCGGCCGATGGCGCGGCCAATCCGGAGCGGGCGCTGGCGGAACGCATCCAGAAGGTGGGCATGGTGGAAGTGCGCGACGCCAATCGCCCGCTGCGTCCTGGTGAGGAAGTTTTCAAAGGCCAATGCGCCGCCTGCCATGCCACCGGCGCGGCCGGTGCTCCCAAGCTGGGCGACGCCGCAGCCTGGGCACCGCGCATCAAGACGGGCTTCGAAGCGCTGGTGCACTCGGCCCTCGCCGGCAAAGGCGCGATGGCCCCGCAAGGTGGCGGCGAGTTCAACGACACCGAAATCGCTCGCGGCGTAGCCTACATGGCCAACGCGGCCGGAGCCAAGTTCGAAGAGCCTGCAGCGCCCGCCGCCGCAGGCGCTTCCGGTGCGGCGGCTGGCGCATCCGCCACGGCCGAAGCCCCCGCAGCCGCCTCGGCACCGGCCACCGCGGCCGCTCCAGCAGCCGCGCCTGCTCCTGCCGCAACGGCGGTGGCGGCGGGTGTCGGCGAAGCCCTGTACAAGCAGGCGTGCCAGGTGTGCCATGCGGCCGGCGTGGCCGGGGCCCCGAAGTTCGGCGACAAGGCCGCCTGGGCCGAGCGTTTGAAGGACGGCATCGATGGCATGACCCGCATCGCCATCGCGGGCAAAGGTGCGATGCCCCCGCGCGGCGGCACGCAAGCCTCCGACGCGGAAATCCGCGCGGCCGTCGAGTTCATGGCCAACGCGGCCAAATGAAGCGAGGCGTTCGCGCTCACACCGAACAAAGGGGCTTCATACAAACTCATGCCATCTAGAAGCCCTAGGAGTTGCGAGGGGCTACTTTAAAACTGATACGCGGGTGCTGAAGCAGACGACGAACAATACGTTTTTGTTCAAGCGCTAAGAACCATGGAACACCAAAGGGTATCGCGCTATCGATTCGCAGCCTTGCTTGTTGCCGTAGTGCTCGGGGTCTGTGTGTGGCTATCGTTCACGCCCAGCGGGCGCAAGCTATGTTGTTCCAACGTATACAAAACCTTCACTAGTTGTGATGTCTCAATAGGTTGTTCACCCGAATGGGTCTGGGAAACTGGAGTTAACACGCTTCAGAGTCACAGAGGGATCCCACCGGATGAACAGCCATAAGAATGCCAGATTGACATTGGAAG